>NZ_CP054861.1:292500-975000 GCF_013459645.1 Martelella sp. NC20 | reverse complement strand
CACAAAGCCTGCAAAAGACGTTGCGAGGAACTTACCCGTAGGGCGCAAGCCCGTCGGCGACGGTTCGCCGCCCCGTCCGGAGCGAAGCAAACCGCAAGGTTTGCGGCAGCGTGAGGACAGAGCAGATGAACATCGACAATGAGAACGATCAAGTGATTTAAGGGCATTTGGTGAATGCCTTGGTATGCACAGGCGATGAAGGACGTGATACGCTGCGAAAAGCCGTGGGGAGCTGCGAATAAGCTTTGATCCATGGATATCCGAATGGGGAAACCCACCTTAGATATCTAGAAAATTTAAGGTGTTCCTTGGAACATCTTATCTTTCTAGATATCGCTGATAGGTATCTTAATCTGAATACATAGGGTTAAGAAGCGAACGCGGGGAACTGAAACATCTAAGTACCCGTAGGAAAGGACATCAACCGAGACTCCGCAAGTAGTGGCGAGCGAACGCGGACCAGGCCAGTGGCAATGATGAATGAAGCAGAACAGGTTGGGAAGCCTGGCACTATGGGTGATAGCCCCGTATGCGTAGAACAATCATTGTCCTTGAGTAGGGCGGGACACGTGAAATCCTGTTCGAACATGGGGCGACCACGCTCCAAGCCTAAGTACTCGTGCATAACCGATAGCGAACAAGTACCGTGAGGGAAAGGTGAAAAGCACCCCGACAAGGGGAGTGAAACAGATCCTGAAACCGGATGCCTACAAGCAGTAGGAGCCCAAGGTTCGTCCTGGGTGACTGCGTACCTTTTGTATAATGGGTCAACGACTTAGTGTAACTAGCAAGCTTAAGCCGGTAGGTGTAGGCGCAGCGAAAGCGAGTCTTAATAGGGCGATTTAGTTAGTTGCATTAGACCCGAAACCGAGTGATCTAGCCATGAGCAGGTTGAAGGTTGGGTAACACCAACTGGAGGACCGAACCCATATCTGTTGCAATAGATCGGGATGACTTGTGGCTAGGGGTGAAAGGCCAATCAAACTCGGAGATAGCTGGTTCTCTGCGAAATCTATTTAGGTAGAGCGTCGACCGAATACCCTCGGGGGTAGAGCACTGGATGGGCTATGGGGACTCACCGTCTTACTGATCCTAACCAAACTGCGAATACCGAGGAGTACTAGTCGGCAGACACACGGCGGGTGCTAACGTCCGTCGTGAAAAGGGCAACAACCCTGACCTCCAGCTAAGGTCCCCAAGTCATGGCTAAGTGGGAAAGGATGTGAGGATCCCAAAACAACCAGGATGTTGGCTTAGAAGCAGCCATCATTTAAAGAAAGCGTAACAGCTCACTGGTCTAAATAAGGGTCTTTGCGCCGAAAATGTACCGGGGCTCAAGCCATGCACCGAAGCTGAGGATGTACACGCAAGTGTACGTGGTAGCAGAGCGTTCCGTAGGCCGATGAAGGGATACCCGTGAGGGGTCCTGGAGGTATCGGAAGTGCGAATGTTGACATGAGTAACGATAAAGGGAGTGAGAGACTCCCTCGCCGAAAGACCAAGGGTTCCTGCTTAAAGTTAATCTGAGCAGGGTTAGCCGGCCCCTAAGACGAGGCGGAAACGCGTAGTCGATGGGAACCACGTTAATATTCGTGGGCCAGGTGGTAGTGACGGATTGCGTAAATCGTGAGGACTTATTGGATTGTCCTTGCGGTGAAGCGGTTCCAGGAAATAGCTCCACCATGAGACCGTACCCGAAACCGACACAGGTGGTCAGGTAGAGTATACCAAGGCGCTTGAGAGAACTATGTTGAAGGAACTCGGCAAATTGCACGCGTAACTTCGGAAGAAGCGTGACCCTTTTATACGCAAGTGTAAGAGGGTGGCACAGACCAGGGGGTAGCGACTGTTTATCAAAAACACAGGGCTCTGCGAAGTCTTTAAGACGACGTATAGGGTCTGACGCCTGCCCGGTGCTGGAAGGTTAAAAGGAGATGTGCAAGCATTGAATTGAAGCCCCAGTAAACGGCGGCCGTAACTATAACGGTCCTAAGGTAGCGAAATTCCTTGTCGGGTAAGTTCCGACCTGCACGAATGGCGTAACGACTTCCCCGCTGTCTCCAACATAGACTCAGTGAAATTGAATTCCCCGTGAAGATGCGGGGTTCCTGCGGTCAGACGGAAAGACCCCGTGCACCTTTACTATAGCTTTACACTGGCATTTACCAAGACATGTGTAGGATAGGTGGTAGGCTTTGAAGCAGGGACGCCAGTTCTTGTGGAGCCATCCTTGAAATACCACCCTTATCTTCGTGGATGTCTAACCGCGATCCGTTATCCGGATCCGGGACAGTGTATGGTGGGTAGTTTGACTGGGGCGGTCGCCTCCTAAAGAGTAACGGAGGCGCGCGATGGTGGGCTCAGACCGGTCGGAAATCGGTCGTCGAGTGCAATGGCATAAGCCCGCCTGACTGCGAGACTGACAAGTCGAGCAGAGACGAAAGTCGGTCATAGTGATCCGGTGGTCCCGCGTGGAAGGGCCATCGCTCAACGGATAAAAGGTACGCCGGGGATAACAGGCTGATGACCCCCAAGAGTCCATATCGACGGGGTTGTTTGGCACCTCGATGTCGGCTCATCGCATCCTGGGGCTGGAGCAGGTCCCAAGGGTTTGGCTGTTCGCCAATTAAAGCGGTACGTGAGCTGGGTTCAGAACGTCGTGAGACAGTTCGGTCCCTATCTGCCGTGGGTGTAGGAATATTGACAGGATCTGTCCCTAGTACGAGAGGACCGGGATGGACGTATCTCTGGTGGACCTGTTGTGGCGCCAGCCGCATAGCAGGGTAGCTATATACGGAATGGATAACCGCTGAAGGCATCTAAGCGGGAAACCAACCTGAAAACGAGTATTCCCTATCAGAGCCGTTGTAGACGACAACGTTGATAGGCCGGGTGTGGAAGCGCAGTAATGTGTGAAGCTTACCGGTACTAATCGCTCGATTGGCTTGATCGTTCTCATTGTTCATGTTCATCGGCTTCGCCGATGAACACGATCTATATGTCCTCACGCTGTCGTGGCCTTTGGCCACTACGCTGCGGACGGCGCGCTTCGCGACGCAGGCAAGCTGCTGAGGGAATTCCCTCGACAGTCTTCCCAATGTGCGTCACTGAAGCACCTCAACAAAACCAGCTTCTCGAAAACAAACAAACGCTGCAATTCGCCGACCTGGTGGTTATGGCGGGGCCCTTAACACCCGTTCCCATTCCGAACACGGCCGTGAAATGCCCCAGCGCTGATGGTACTTTGTCTTAAGACACGGGAGAGTAAGTCGCTGCCAGGTCTGCAAATTGCAGCCGCGTTTGATATCTTCTCAGAGCATCAACGGCGACTGCCGATAAAAGCCGCCGTAAAGCGGCTTTTTTGCGTTCAAAAAGCCAATATATAACGCGGGGTGGAGCAGCCCGGTAGCTCGTCAGGCTCATAACCTGAAGGCCGCAGGTTCAAATCCTGCCCCCGCAACCACCGATACCAACAAACCCGTAGCAGCCGCTGCGGGTTTTGTCGTTTTTGATGCCTTTCCAACAGCTTGCCGCTCCGTCCACGCCAGGATCTGACCCAGTTCGCCGTGAAGCGTGGCGTCGATCTCCCCGCGTTTCGGGCCCGGCGTCAGTACAATCTTCTCGATCAGCATCCGCAATGCCTCAGCAGCCTCCTGCCGCTCGGCAGGGCGATTCAGGGCCTGTGTGAGCTTCGCGACCTTCTTTGCATAGATCGCCGCCGCCGTTGGTAAGAGGTCCGGTTTGTCGTCCGGTGCCTCGGCGAGAAGCGAAGCCAACTCGGCCTTGCGGGCTTCGAGTGTGGTCATCTTCTCTTTCATCGACGGATGATACATGCCGTCGGCAATGGCCTCGATAAGCTGTGCTATCTGCTTCTCGACTTTCGCCAGCTCCGCCTGCCAGGCATTCCCGTTCGAACGCCGCTCGCGGTTCAAGCGGTTGGTCTCTTCCGCATAGGCGCGCATCGCCTCGGCGGCCATCTCCGGCGCCATCATGCGATCCTTGAGCCCCGAGAGCACACGGTCCTCCAACTCTTCCTGCCGGATGGTTCGGCTGTTGGAGCAGGTTCCCTTGCTGATGTGGTTGGAGCATGCGAAGCGGCCTGCACCGCGCAGCGAATAGGGACCGCCGCAGCAGCCGCAGAAGACCAGGCCGGACAGAAGGGACCGAGGTCGGCGCTTGCCGTTGAGCTGGTTCTTCTTGTGGTGCTTGCGCACCGCCTCGGTGACATTCGCGTATTTATCCGCGATCGCGGCCTGCCGCTCACGCACCGCCTGCCAAAGCTCATCATCGACGATACGCAACTCAGGCACCTCACGGGTGAGCCATTCGCTCTCGGGGTTGAGGCGCGACACGCGCTTTCCGGTCGATGGATCCTTGATGTAGCGTAGCCGGTTCCAGATCAGGCGACCAATATAGAGCTCGTTGTTGATGAGGCCGGTTCCGGGCTTCACATGGCCGCGGATCGTGGTGTCGCCCCATGGTTTGCCGTTTGGACCGGGAATGCCCTCTTCGTTCAGGGTGCGAGCGATCGTACGCGGACCCACACCAGAGGCAAATTCCCGGAAGATACGCCGGACGATGTTCGCCTCCGCGTCATCGATCTCGCGATCGCCGCGGATCGGATCGCCGCGTGCGTCGAGCTGTTTGACGACCTTGTAGCCATAGCAAAGTCCGCCGCCCGATTTGCCCTCCTCGACACGGCCACGAATGCCCCGATGGGTCTTTGCAGCGAGGTCCTTGAGGAACAGCGCGTTCATCGTGCCCTTGAGCCCGACATGCAACTCGCTGATCTCGCCTTCCGACAGGGTGACGATGGGGACGCCGGCGAACTTCAGGTGCTTGTAGAAGGTGGCGACATCGGCCTGGTCGCGGCTGACCCGGTCCAGCGCTTCGGCCAGCACCATGTCGAACTTCCCGGCCTGCGCGTCCTGGAGCAGTGACTGGATGCCGGGACGCAGGATCATGCTGGCCCCGGAGATACCCGCATCCTTGTAGGTCCCGACGATTTTCCACTTCTCCCGCTTCGCCTGTTCTCGGCAAATCCGGAACTGGTCCTCGATCGACGCTTCCCGCTGATTGTCGGAGGAGTAGCGGGCATAGAGCGCAACGCGGGTCATGATCGGGTTCCTTTATGCCACCTTGTCGAAGCGGCTCGGCCGGATCAGCACGTCCGCCGAGATGCCGAGCTGTTCGTGCAACTGCCGGATCATGTCGATCGACAGGCCGCGCTTGCGGTTTAGGATGTCCGAGACCCGGCCACGCGGTCCGATGATCGGCTCCAGATCCTTGCGGCTCAACCCCTGCTGCTCCATGCGGAACTTGATCGCCTCGACCGGATCGGGCGGGTCCATCGGGTGGTGCTTCGCTTCATAGACATCGATCAGCGTCGCCAGCACGTCGAGCCGGTCGCCGTCGGGCGTTCCGCTCTTCGCCCCCCAGAGGCGTTCAACTTCCTCAAGCGCTGCGTCGTAATCCGCCTCGGTGCGGATGGGTTTAAGTTCAGTCACCATGCTTCACCTCCGTCACGTCGATCTTGTCGTAGGCCTTGTGAGTGCCGATCCACTTGATCCAGACGATGCTCTTCTCGAAATCGACCGCCACCACGAGGCGGTAGTCGTTGCCCTTGATGTTGAAGACGATCCGCTCGGCCGTGACGATGCTGGCCGTCGCATAGTGTCTCTTCACATCCGCGGAACTCGCCCACTCCGCCTTGCTGACTTCGTCGAACCAGGCATCGAGTGCGGCCTTGACCGCCGACTGGTTCTTTTGCCCCGCGAGGCTGTCGATGAATTGCCGCAGCGTGCGGCGGGCGATGATCCTCATTCTAACCTCTGTACCACGTTACCATAATGGTAGCAATTGAAATATGCCAAGGCTCCGACGGTCGGAGCCGCAAGGGGGGTGGTCAAGTGGAAGAGTGCCTCTTGCACCGACTTGCTTTCCGTTCCTGCGCTTCTTTGCGCTCGAATTGCTCTCGGGCGATCTGGTGGCCGATCAGACGGGCCAGGGCTTTCAGGGCAGCGTCTTTACACGCGGGATCACTCCGGTCCGCTTCCGGTCCACTCGAGGGGCTGACCTCGATATTGATCTTGTTCCGCTTGACTGCCATCGTCTCCAAAATCCAAGGCCCCGGAAACGGGGGCGACATCATGGAAACGGGGAATGCCTTTGTCGGGAAGAGCGCAAGGCAGGCCATGCGGTCAATAGGATACCTTAGCGCAGGAAAGGGATGGGTTAGTCGGAAGTGATATATTCCACTATTGTCCGGTCGTCCTTGGGTGAATTCGAATCCCACATGCTCCGGCGGGTCGAGCGGCGATCATCGAAGGGCCGTACCCGGTGAGGAAGAGCACTACATCGACGCTATAGCCCTCTCAGCCGCGCGATGCGACTTCCAATGCTAACTGACGCAGTATAGCTAGCGGTTTTGCCCATTTTCGAACGGCTGGATCGGCGCAGGAAACGGAATGGCAGGTTGCGAGCGACGGCGCTGTGAAGCCAGTCCAGTAATTAAGGCCGTTTCCACAAGCTGATCACGTCTCCGCTAATCTCTATATTGAACACAACGATTTTGTTGTGTAAAAGGAGATGATGGAGATTTCGGTGATTCTTAATGAACGGGAAGCACGCGACGCTCGGGCAATAGCTTCCGAGCTCGATCAGCTATTGTCTTCGGCACGGGCGTTCGAACCGATAGTCGCCGGTCTTCCGCCCCAGGTAGTTGACGGCTTCCGAAACGCCATCAAAGCCGAAAGAGGCGAGCTCGAAGCTCTGGTCAAGGCGTATGAGGCGGCGAAGTCTGGGGACTTTGAAGATCTTGAGCATCGGGCCGACAACGACCCTGGCCTCACGCTGATAGTCGCTCGTATTGCGCGGGGGCTGACGCAAAAGGAGTTGGCAAGAAAACTGGGCCTAAAAGAACAACAAATTCAGAGATACGAGGCCGACAGGTACAGTTCCATAAGCCTCGCCAACTTTCGACGCATAGCGAGGTTCTTGGGCGTCGATTGGAAGATGAGCCTATCCAGCTGGTTCGGCGGCGGCTGGAACATCGCTCGCGATGTTTCTGCGGCCGAGGTTAGGAAGGTACTGAAGCATGCTCGCGCGAACGGCTGGTTCGGGGATGATAATCCGGCGGTTCTGGCCGACGAGGAAAGCTTCAACTATCTTCAGCGCTACGTGTCGGACCACATATTGAAGTACGGCAGCCCTTCTCTGCTGCGAACTGGCTTGAATGTGCAAGACCACTCTGAGGACCTCCTGCTGCTTGCTTGGAAGGCGCGGATGACCCGCCGCGCCGAGCAGATCATTACCGCCCACGCCGTGGTCTATCGTCCGCTCGATATAACATGGCTCATGGACCTGGCTAGGCTCAGCCAGCACAAAGACGGGCCGGCGCGTGCGCGCGACCTTCTACTGAGTAAGGGGATCGTGCTGGTGGCCGAGCCGCAGATACCCGGAATGAAGGTCGATGGTGCCGCATTCTTGTTGGAAGGCGTGCCGGTCATCGGCTTGACGCTGCGGCGAGACACGGTGGACAACTTCTGGTTCACGCTACTGCACGAGGTCGGGCACGTCATCCTCCACTACCGGACCGGCCTTCGCACGGGTTTCTTCGACGACACGGACACAACCGGCGTCGACGAGATCGAGCAGGAGGCGAACGAGTTCGCCTCCAACGTGCTCATCCCCGAAGAGCAATGGAAGCGGTCGCCGGCCCGCATCACGAAGTCCCCCGCAGTAGTCGAGAAGTTCGCGAAGGAGTTGGGGATAAATCCCGCCATCGTCTTCGGTAGGATACGAAAAGAGAGGGGAAACTACGCGATCTTCTCGAACTTGATCGGAAGAGGCGCGGTTAGGAAATACCTGATCGAGTTTTCGAAAGGAACCTAGGCCCATGGCTCGCACTCGCCCCATCTACGTGCCGGCGCTTCGCCTAAAGCAAGGCGAGTATCGCGGTCTGCAGCGTCTCGCTCCTGACGTGGCGGACAAGATCGTCCCGCGTCTCGTCGTTCCTCCTCCCAAGGAACGCGACGCGGAGAAGCACCGGCCCCTCACCAAGGACGAGATCGTCCACGAGACCGGCCGACGCATCGCCGATCACTGGAAAATGCGTGACGCCCTCCTCGACGTTCGCTTCCTCTTCGCCGAGTTCGGAGAGGCGGAGTGCGTCGAGTGGCTGCCTAAGATGTTCGATGTAGCGCGCAAGGCCCATGCCCAACCGATCCCCATCATGGGGCTCGCAGATGCTCTCGGACCTCGAGCAGCTGCCTTTCGCCTGGCCCTGGCAACCGAGACCACGACAAAGGTCGCGATACGGGTGGAATCCGGCGAAATCGACAGGGATCTCGGTGACCGCCTTGTTGCGGCCGTGTCCGCGCTCGGAGTAACCCCGGAGGGGTGCGCAGTCCTAGCGGATTTTTCGGACGCCGATTTTTCCGACGCACTCGCGGTGGCTGGGATCGCGCAAGCCGCCCTCGAAGACCTGCAAGGCATTGGCCGCTGGCACTATGTGGTGTTCCAAGGAACGAACTACCCGGAGGTGAACCCCGCGGAGTCGGGAGGCGACGCGGTCGTCCCCCGCAACGAGTGGCTAGCTTGGAAGGAGGCGATCAAGCTCGACGGAGCCTCGCCCGAGCACTTGGTGTTCGGCGACTACGGAGCAGACTGCGCGAAATTCGAGTTCAATAAGGCCTCCGGCGGCATTCCTATCCGGCACTACCGGTACACGACCCCCGACAGTTGGCTCGTCGTCAGAGGCTCAGCTGAGGGACAGGCCGCGGCCGTTATGCGCGGCGTCTGCGAGCGCATCCTGCGGAGCGGTAAGTTCGCCGGGCGAGGTTTCAGCTCGGCCGACGATTATATCTTCAAGACCGCTAAGGGGTGGGACGGCCCAGGTAATGGTTCGACGTGGCGCGAGATCAACACGACCCACCACATTACGCGGGTGGTCCGCGACATAGGCGACATCAAGGGGATGGCCTTCACGGAGACAACTTTTAGCGATCCTTCCGATCAGCTTTCATTTATCTGATGTGGATTTGCCCCCCAGCGTAGCATCGCGCAACGTTACCAGACTTTTCGGACGTCGCCAGTGACTTTCGAACGGCCGCAAGAAGCTCGAATCCTGGTAGTATAAGACTTCCCGTATGTCATTGTTGAAAATCCGTATCTCTGGCCGTTTGGCTCTCGACGGCGTCTGCTAGGTATGTCGCAGAATATCGCGCCATAGAGTGAGGCGGCCCGGGAAATCTGCACAGCTGGGATAAGTGGAGTTTCTGCCTGACTTCGGCTTAGATGCCGGGAACAGGAGATACCATGACGAGACGACCGCGCCGGAACCATAGCCCGGCTTTCAAGGCGAAGGTGGCGCTTGCCGCCATCCGAGGTGAGCAGACGCTGGTGGAATTATCTCAGCAGTTCGATGTGCACGCCAACCAGATCAAGCAATGGAAAGATCAGCTGCTTGAAGGGGCGACCGGCGTTTTTGGCGATGAAACCAAGGCGGAACCGGCGGGACCAACCGTCGATGTCAAAACCCTTCATGCCAAGATCGGCGAGCTGACTCCGCGACACTCCACCTGTGAAGCTTGCGCTGCATGTCGAGGACGAACACGGTATTCACCGCATCGGGCTTCATCGACCCACCTCCTGCCGGCTTGCTTCACTCACTGTCTCCCTTCGCCATGTGGACGGCTTTCCCACCCTCGGACTACTACGAAGACTCCGCCCCCTGCCGCGCCGATCATCGGTCGCCTCGATCATCTCGCGCAATCCTGCGGGAGAAAACACGGCAAGGTTCCCAAGTTCACCTGCTGTCCCTTCGCCTGCCTTAGGGACCGACTCTACCCCGTGAGGATTCCGGCCACCGGCCACCGCAAGCTGGGCCGCTGGCTGACGCGCGCACCAGCACGCGCCCCTGGTCCCCGTACATCCAGCGGGGACCGGCACTCCTCCGGTCTTTCGACCGATCCGCCCACTTCCGATTTGGCGGATTCCATGTTGCAACGAGGCTTCAAGCATCGGTTCGATCACCCTTCCCATAACAGGCACGCTCACCGGACCGACTACGGGCGGAAGTCCCTTATCGTCCGGCTTTGACGGGTTCTGCTTATTTATGGTTCGCCGGAGGCACCCGGTTTACCTCACCCGTCTGCTTCACCCCCGCGCTTGCGGCGCGTTGGCGTCGGGGTCTCCCACCCCGCAGGGGCAACAAGTGCGCGTGACGGTTTCCAGCCGTCACTCTTGGCGCACGAACACGACAATGGCAACCATCGGCACTTTCACCCGGAACGAGAACGGCGCGGGCTTCACCGGTGCAGTCAAGACCCTGACCCTCAACGTCAAGGCCAAGTTCACCGCCACCGAGGGCGACAGCGAGCGCGGTCCCGATTTCCGCATCTTCGCCGGAGCCACCGAGTTCGGCGCGGCCTGGAAGAAGATCGCCCGCGAGACGCAGCGCGAATACTTCAGCGTCAAGCTGGACGATCCGAGCTTTCCGGCCCCGATCTACGCCAGCCTGGTCGAAGCCGAAGACGGAAAGTCCCACAACCTCATCTGGTCCCGCCGCAACGGCGACTGAGACCTAAACCCGAGACCGCCCCGCTCATCCGAGCGGGGCTTCTTTTTGCTCATTGCCGCCGCCGCTCTTGGTACAAGGAGATCGGGATATGGGGTTCCGGCTTTCAGGCTTTGCGTATCCCGATCAGATCTTCTCCCCCGGCCGCCGCTACGCTTTGGCCGGGCCGGTTCCTTGGGGGCGCTGCCCCCTGGCGCGGCACAAGGGCGGACGGGCGGTATCCCCAGCCTTCCGCGCGGATACATGCTTCGCATCTTCGTCACGACTTCGATCCGCTTGTGCAGGCCGGGTGATCCCCCTCCGCCCGTCCGCCCTTGCGCCTTGCACCCCCCGGTCTCGCCGACGGGCAGGGTTGCAGCGCAGCGCTGCGCTCCAACCCAAGCCCATGAAAGGAAAAGACCATGAACACCATGACCCTGAACCCTCAGCAGCAGCCCGTTTCCAAAGGCTTCCGCGTGGACATTTCGCGCGGCGAGAATATCAGCCGAGTTTCGTCGGAATGGTTTTCGCGCCCGGATGATGAACGCTATCTGTCGCTGACCGAGCTTTACGACGCCGTGAAGACCTGCGCGGATCGCGCCAAGGCCCGCACCGTGGAAAGCCGCGCCGTGCGCGTGGAGGCGAGCCGCGACGACGCGGAACGGCTTTCGCTGATCGTTCCCGGACAGGAGCAGCCCGTCGCCCCGACGCATTGGAGTTTCGCCCAGCTTTGTAGCCTTGTCGGCGCACCGGCCCGCTACCTGCGCGACCTTCCCGCACCGCTGGCGGGCATCAATCTGCAACATGGCCTTGTCAGTCATCGCGGCGAATTGGTGAAGACGCTGGAAACCGGGGACGGGCGCGTGGAGCTTCGTGCCGTGACCGGCCCGGATTATGGCCGCATCTGGGACCATGAACTTGTCGCCGCCGTCATGAAGATCGCGGGCAATGGCGTCGGCGATACCATGTGGAAGGTGCCGGGCGTGCTGGATTGGGCGACCATGACGCACAATCCATTCGTGGACGTGACCAAGGACACAACCACGCTTTACGCCAGCGACCGGGATGTGTTCCTTTTCCTCGTGGACGATACCCACCCCATCGAAGCCGGCCGCCTGCCGAACGGCGACCCTGATCTTTATTTCCGGGGCTTCTATTGCTGGAACAGCGAAGTCGGATCGAAGACCCTCGGCATTGCCTCTTTCTATCTCCGGGCGGTTTGCATGAATCGCAACCTTTGGGGCGTGGAGGGTTTCGAGGAAATCAGCATCCGGCACAGCAAGTTTGCCGCGCAGCGTTTCGCCCATGAAGCGGCCCCGGCATTGACCAGCTTCGCCAATTCCTCGCCCGCGCCCTTCGTCGCCGGGATCAGGGCGGCGCGGGAACGGATCGTCGCTCGCACCGACGAGGACCGGGAAAGCTTCCTGCGCAAGCGGGGTTTCAGCAAGGCGGAGACCGGCAAGATTATCGAAACCGTGTTGCAGGAGGAAGGTCACCCGCCCGAAAGCATCTTCGATTTCGTGCAGGGCATGACGGCCCATGCCCGCAGCAAGGCCCATCAGGACAACCGCCTTGAACTGGAGGCGAAGGCCAGAACCTTGCTGGAAAAGGCCGCATAACCGGCAGAGCCGCGCAACCAGAAACCCGGTTGCGCGGCTTTCCGCTTTTCAGGTCTTCCGACCTCCCGAATTTCCGCCGATCCGGCATTGCGGATCGGCGTTGCGCCCATGCCCGAAAACATGGCCGCCGCTCGCCGGGCTGCGCCCGGCTCGCGAAATCATAGCAGAACCATTTATCTGAGCGGCGACAAGTGTTCGGATTAGGCGAACAACATATCGCACTATTCCCTCTACTGGCCGATTGATCCGTGGTGGAAACTCATGGATCGGGCGTGGTCTCGCACGTCCGTGAGGAGGACACGCCATGATCAAAATCGATTGGCGGACGCCAGCGGCTTACGGGCATGCGAAGACCCTTCCCGCTGCCGGTTTCGCCTGGGAGTATCTTCGTCGCAATGACGAGTATCATAGGGATTTTCAGCGTCTGGCCCGGACCGGGCGTTCGGATGAGAGTGAGCTCGAAAACTTTGTACGACGGTGGGGATTGCGGTTTCCCGCACGATCCCGAGACATCGCCAAAGCACGATCCGCTGTTCTGGTCACCCCGGTTTCAGCCGCAGGCCGTCAAACTGGTACCGACCGTACCGGACGAGGTGACCCGCCAGCCAGTCGTCGTTCTCGCCCATCTCGACGGCCTCGAACTGCGCCGCGCCGCCGATGGCTGGCATGGTATCTGGCAGATGGATGGCGTCGAACATCAGTTCTGGCTACCCGAATCCTTGCCTAATACGGCTGCATTCTACGTCGTCACTCTTCCGATGGACGAATTCCTCGAATTGCGCGCCCACGCAGCACGTCGCCTATGGAGGGCCCTGCGCGGCAGAAAGCCGGGGCCGGACTTCAGGAATATTCCCGATCAACTCCGCGCGTGGCATATTATGTCATTGCGTGCGCTTGATGCGCGCCTGCAGGGTGAGAGCTATCGATCCATCGCCGAAGGGGTGCTCGGGTTTCACGGCACGAAGGAGGATTTCGAGAGCGACCCGCGAAAGAATAGGGTGCGTCGCCTGGCTGCCCACGGCATCAGGATGATGCGCGGCGGCTATCGGCTTATGCTGCACTATCCGATCAAGGTCCGACAAAGGTAAGGTAATATGCTGTCTTCGTCGTCCCGCGGGTAGCTGTGTCAATTGCCGACCTTGGAGCAATGCGCAGCGAATGGCTCCTTCAAGCCCAAACTGACCAGAGCGCGTCAGGCCGATTTTGCACGCGCAGCGACGCGCTCAGCTTATCGACCGGCCCTGAACGGACATTCGAACCAGGTACTGGGCATGACCAGTGTCATTCCGAAGCGGAAGGCCAACCAGAGCGCAGTACCGACAAGGGCACTCGTTTCAGGGACCTTTCAGTTGACGCAAAGTCGTAGTCAAATGTCCCCCCAAAAGCTCTCCTAAGGGAAAATCCCACTACTTTTCGAAGTCTCAGGTCGTTGTGGCTGACCAGTCAGCTTTATACATATTGGCCCTACATTTATCGGCATACACCGAGTCTATCTGGCCTGCGAACGCGATCAGGCCTAGCAGATGTTGCCGTAAACCCTCGACTGAAGTGAAGCCTCGTACTTTTGCATGTCGACTTGGGCCATGCTCGTCATGGGTAATGTGTTATAGATGCATTCGAAGCCGTGAACGAAACTCCCTCGTCAAGCGTGGACGCTGACCATCGACCAGCAAGCCAAGAACCACTTTCCTGGCCCCAGGTGCTATTATCGAGGTCTTGGATCGATTCGGAGAAAGGCCGCGTGCGATAATTTCTTGGTAAATCTCACCCACCAATCTTATAGAGTTGCTGCGGCCAAAGGATTTCTTAGTCGTGGAGAACGTCAGATCATCTGCATAACGAGAATATCGAAGTCCAAACTTCTCTGCAATAAGGTTTAGATTTGCGTCTAAGTCAGAAACTGCAAGGTTGGAAAGCATTGGACTCGTCGGAGCTCCTTGTGGGAGCACGCCCAAATGCTTGCGAGGATACAGCGCTTCGATGTCAGGTCCACGATATCGCGACCGCCGGCGTGACGGCAAGTAACTGGTCGGAACTCGGTGCTTGTCTCGCAGGCGGGTGCATAGCCGCGCCAATTCAAAAGCAACCAGGGCCTGATACCCCCTGTCGCGAAAAACCCGAAACGCATCTATTTCTGTTATCGACTCGAAAAAATCCTGAACGTCAAACTTAATCATCCACTGAGCCTGACAGTGTGGTCTTGCTGCAGCAACCAGCCTGCTTCCAGGGGCAAAAGCTGTACTGGCCGGATGGCAGGGCGCACGGTTCAGAATTTCACTTGCGATCCAGGATTGCACCCTAGGCCTTAAACCCATAAACGGTTTCACTTCTCCGGAATGATTTGATTCAATGGTCTCAGGAAAGGAGACCCTTGATGCGCCGACGTTTTGACCTGACGGATTTCGAGTGGGCGGTGATCGAGCCGCTTTTGCCCAACAACAGCCGCGGCGTGCCGCGGGTTGATGATCGTCGTGTGATCAACGGCATTCTCTGGCGCTTTCGCACCGGCAGCCCATGGGCGGATGTTCCGGAACGCTATGGTCCTCACACCACCTGTTATAATCGCTTTGTCCGCTGGCGGCGGGCTGGTGTCTGGGATCGCCTTCTCAAGGCGATTTCTTCCGCCTTCGACGGTGATATTCAGATGATCGATTCGTCGTGTGTTCGCGTGCATCAGCATGGCGCCACCGGTAAAAAGGGGGCACCAATCGAAGCATGGGACGTTCCAGAGGCGGCCTGACGACGAAGATCCACGCTCTCGTCGATGCCGACGGGCTGCCGATTGATCTTCGCCTCTCGGAAGGTCAGCATGCTGATTGTCGCTACGCCGAAGATCTGCTCACCAGACTTCATGCCGGAACGACGCTTTTGGCCGATCGTGGCTATGACACCGACGCCATCCGCGCCACGGCAACTCAGGCAAAGGCATTCGCCAACATCCCGGCGAAACGGAACCGGAAAAAGACCTTCGCTTTCAGTCCGTTCCTCTATCGCTATCGAAACCTCGTCGAGCGGTTCTTCAACCGCATCAAGGAAGCGCGCTGTCAACGGCGGCGTAAAAACCGGCCACGGGGCGGAGCAAAAGTCGGCCACCTCGGGCGCAGGTATGAGGCCCGCGGGAGGGCGTAGCCCGAGCGGGGGCCTCATACCTGCGTAGCGATTTTTGAAGGGTTTCAGCTGGCCTTTCGGGCACGGCTTTGGGCGAGACGATAGCTGTCGCCATTCATTTCGAGAATGTTGACATGGTGCGTGACGCGGTCGAGCAGAGCGCCGGTCAGGCGCTCGGATCCCATGATTTCTGTCCATTCGTCAAAGGGCAAATTGCTGGTGATCAGGGTGGCGCCCCGCTCATAACGTTGCGAGATCAACTCGAACAGCAGTTCCGCGCCAGTCTTGGAGAGCGGCACGAAGCCGAGTTCGTCGATGATCAGCAACTTGTACCCTGCCATCTGCTTCTGGAAACGCAAGAGGCGCCGCTCGTCACGGGCTTCCATCATCTCACTGACCATGGCTGCGGCTGTGGTGAAGCCAACGGACAGGCCCTTCTGGCAGGCTGAAAGGCCGAGGGCGAGCGCTATGTGCGTCTTCCCGGTTCCGCTGGGGCCGAGAGCGATGACGTTCTCGCGACGCTCGATCCATTCGCAGCGGGCCAGCTCCAGCACCTGCATCTTGTTGAGCTTCGGGATGGCGGCAAAATCGAAACTGTCGAGGCTTTTGACAACCGGGAATTTGGCTGCCTTGATACGCCGCTCGACCTTGCGGCGATCCCGTTCGATCATTTCCCGCTCGGCAAGCCGGGTGAGGTATCCGATGTGGTCGACACCCTCGGTGGCGCAAAGCCGGGCCAGTTTCTGATACTCCCGCTGGAAGGTCGGCAGCTTCAGGCTCTTGAGATAGTGGGCAAGCAGGATCTCGGGTGCTTCGGCGCTCATGCCGCTTCTCCCTTCCCCGATGACAGGAGGCCCATATACGCCTTCGCCGATGTCGTCTCGACGGTTGCTCTCGGCAGATAGGGATAAATCGACAGATCCAGTCGCGGCGGCCGGCGCTCTATCCGGCAAAGAATCAGATGTTTGACGGCGTCGAAGCCAATCGCCCCGAGTTGCAGGGCTTGCTTGATCGCCGCATGCAGGTCAGCCATATCGAAGCTTTCCAGCAGACGAAGAACCTGCACGTATTCCCGCCTGCCATGTTTTGCCATGCGGCCTTCCATCAGGCGGCACAGTGTGGCGAATTCCTCCGGGAGATCCCAGCCCTGCAAAGGGGCTGCCTGATCCAGCGCATTGATCTTCCGCTCGATCAGCGGCAGGTAATGCACAGGGTCGAAGATGACATCCTCCCGGTCCCAACTCCGGGGATGGCGGGCGATGATCTCGCCGCGGCAGCCGATCACCACCTTGTCGACATAGCCTCGAACCCAAACGTCCTGATGACCGTAGGCGACAGGCACGGAATAGTCGTTGGTCTTGTAGCGAACGAGAGACTGGGCCGTCACCCTGGCGCTGGCTTGGTCGCAGGCGTCAAATGGCGACGCTGGCAAGGACTGCATGGCAGCGAGATCGCGCTGCAGCCGTTCACCGATCGTCTCGCTCTCACCGCGCAGCCTGTCACGTTGGCGCTTCCGGCACTGTTCTTCCAGAAAGGCGTTGAACGCATCAAAGGTCGCAAACTGCGGGATGGGGACCATGAAGTTACGCCGGGCATAGCCCACGAGGCCCTCGACGTTACCCTTGTCATTGCCCTTTCCGGGGCGGCCATAGCGATCCCGGATCAGATAATGGGACAGGAACCCGCTGAACAGTGTTGCCCGCTTGCGCGCGCCGTCAGGCAGGATCCTGGCCACAAGGCAGCGGTCATTGTCATAAACGATCGATTGCGGCACGGCCCCGAAGAAGGCGAACGCATGGACGTGGCCATCAACCCAGGCCTCGGCCACCGCCGCCGGATAAGCCCGCACGTAGCAGCCGTCGCTATGCGGAAGGTCGAGCACAAAGAACCGGGCTTTCTGCTCGACACCGCCGATCACCACCGTCGCCTCACCGAAATCCGCCTGCGCATGGCCGGGCGGATGAGAAAGCGGCACGAACACTTCCTGACGGCGCTGTTCCCGCTCCCGGATATAGTCCTTGATAATCGTATAGCCGCCGGTGAACCCGCACTCATCACGAAGCCGGTCGAAAACACGCTTGGCCGTATGGCGCTGTTTGCGCGGCACTTGTCTGTCTTCATCCAACCAGTGGTCGATCGTCGAAACGAACGCGTCCAGCTTCGGCCGCCGGACTGGTGATTGTCGCTGATAGCCAGGTGGCGTCGAATACGACAGCATCTTCGCTACGCTGTCGCGGGATATGTTGAAGTGTTTGGCTGCCTGACGCCGGCTCATCCCTTCCGAGACGGCCAGACGAACCTTCAGATAAAGATCCACGGTGTAAATCCTCTGTCCCTCCTGCGCTCATTGCAGAAGGAAGATAGGTGGCCGGATTTTACTCCGCCCGCGGACGAATTATTCCGCCGCTTCCGTGGCCGACTTTTGCACCGCCGATCTCAGGTGATCACGCCGGACACGAGGTCGACGTCATCGACATCGAGGTTCAAGGCCTCGCTGACCCGCATCCCGGTGACGCTGAGCAAGCCGTAGATGGTGTAGTGGCAAAGGCAATAGAACCGCGTGGCACAGCCTCGCGACCGCAGGCTCGCCGCCAGAATGCGCGCGATCTCTTCCCCGGTGAAGATATGCGGCTGGAAGGAACTCCGTTGCCTCGGCAACAGGTCCGCTGGCGGAATCTCGGTGCGCGGGTCCGTCAGGATGCGGTAGCGGGCGAAGCTGCGCACGGCGCGCAGCCTGCCGGCGTGGTAGTTCGGGTCGGTCGATGCTGGTTGCTGCGCCCATCTCACCGCCAGCTTTACCGTGATGTGCGTGGCATGACGCCGTTCCATGAACACCGCAAAATCCATAAGCAGCCGCTCGTCCGTTCTCAGCTTGAAGCCCAGAGCGCGGCGCAGTTCCAGATAATCGGCGATGGCGATGCGCAGCCCTGTCATGGCAGCGCCCCCGGCCATGGCAGGGCAACCTCCCGCAAAGCGTCGAGATCGACCTTGGCGTATCGGCGCGTTGCATTTGCGCTGCTGTGGCGGAGCACCTGGCCGATATCCGTCAGCGATGCCCCCGCGCGCAGCATGTCGATGGCCAGCGCATGACGAAGTTGATGCGCTCCATTCGACATGGGCTTGATGCCGGCGCGCATTATCGCACGCGCGACGATCTGGCAGATGTCGCTGTGCGCTTTGAGGCCGTCGAAGGGAGCGCGGGAACGCACAAATACCCTTCGGCAGGGCGTTTCCGGTCGCCCATGTTCAAGATAGGCGGCGATCGCCTCTCCCACGTCATGGGGCAATGGCAAGAGTCGTTCCACGCCCCCCTTGCCGTGGACACGCAGGAACCCTTCGTTCCAGTCTATATCCTTCAATTCGAGCCTAATGACTTCCTTGGCCCGCAACCCAAGCCGGGCGAGCAGCAACAGGACGGCACGATTACGCAAGCCAGAGGGCGTTCGCCATGTCTTGCTCGCGGTCAGAAGAGTTCGAACCTGTTCGGCAGGCATCGCCCTCGGGATCGACGCCATAGACCATCCGGCAACGGATGGAACCGTCGCCGCCAGATCGATGAGGATGTAATCGCGGTAGCGGGCGAAGCGGAAGAACGACCGCAGCGCCGTGACGATGTGCTTGGCGGCGGCGAAGGTGCGATCCTTCGGTGCAAGTCGGCGGATATAGTCCGTGATCTGACCGGGGCGCACAGAGGCAAGGCGCAATTCCGACCCGCCGGATACCTCCCTCAGGAACCGGCCGACATAGCCCGCGTAGTTCTCGATCGTCGCCGACGCCAGTCCGCGATCTTCGCGCAACCAGCTTTTGTATTCCAGCACGATGCGATCCAGGTCGGACATATCGTCCAGCATTGCGACGGGGTCCCCGACGATACCCTGCTGCCGCAGCCAATCCGTCACGCCGGACAGGGCAATGCGGTCGCCGCCCTTGGGAAGGCGATAACGGGCGCGATCACGCAGGAACTCCTCCTCGTGGCCGCTCGTGATCTCGTCAACCGGAACGCCTTCGCGCTCCAGCCACCGGCTGAACTCGTTGACGAGGAAGGTCTTCCGCCAAAAAGCAACCTGCGAATATCCGCGCTCGGCGAGGTATTCGGCATAAGGCCCCATGTGAGGAGCCAACGGCCCTTCGGCACGAAGCCGGCAGGGCCGCTTTCTGCAGGCCCTGTTCATCGGAATAGCTCCGCCGGTCGAGCCCGGCTGAACCGGACTATGCCGACCGACAACTCCAAAATACCATGGAAAGGAAGAAGATGCACACGAAACACGGCATAGTCCCGATGGCGGCATATGATCTGGTATTCGAGCCGGCAAGAGGTTGATCATGACGAAACTGAAACTCGGGCCGCTGCCCGACGACAAGCCGGTGAAGGTGACGGTGGAACTGCCTGCGCCGCTTCACCGCGATCTGGTCGCCTATGCCGAGGTGCTGGCCCGTGAAACCGGCCAGCCCGTCGCCGATCCCGTGAAGCTCATCGTGCCGATGCTGGAGCGCTTCATCGCCACAGATCGCGGTTTCGCCAAAGCTAGGCGGGCGACGTCACCTTAGATCGTGGCCTGTTTCCGCGCGATTTCGAACAAGTTCCGAAGTGCTCTCGCGGAGTTATGGGTGACCAAACTACTCCGAACCTTGCCGGTTCCGGCTCGTCCAGGAGCGGAATGAAAGCGACATCGGGAACAGCTATAAAGCTGGTAGCCTTGTGCATAGGGCCGCCGCCCAGCAGATATTAACTGAGTGGCGCGAAAGGATCCCTTGTCGGAAATCGGACGTATGTCCAGCAGCCGCGCGCTTAGCGGTTGACAGCGAGATGGGAAGACGAAGTATTCGATATATTGTGGTATTATTTTGGTGATGTTGCTAGATATGGTGAAATTCGAGCTTGGCATTCGACTGCATAGAGTGCTAGATGTTGAGAACATAAGCTGAACACCGAGGCCGCTATGACGCCGAATGCCAGATTTGCCGAGTTCATCAAGGACATCACTCCGAGCGAGACGACTTTGTCGAACTGCAAGAGCGCTCACACGTCGGTGCGGGCGGCGTTGCTCAAAGACGACGAGTTCAAAGACAGGGTGAAGCGGGTCTTTTTGGGGGGCTCTTACAAACGTTACACCGCCATTCGGCCACGAACAAAAAACGGCTCGACCGAGCGACCTGATGTGGACCTTTATGCCGTTGTTGATGGCACTCCATGGGATTCTGATCCGGTAGAGCTCATGGATGAGCTGTATGCCGCATTGAATCGGGCTCGGGATGAGCTCGGTATCACTTCGATCAAGCGGAACAGGTGCTCGATCGCTCTATCGATGAACAAGGCAGACCTTGACGTCTCGATTCTGCTCGATCGGCAGGAGGACAACCTTTTTCGGATCGGTAATCGCAATACCGGGGAATGGTACAAGACAGACCCGGAAGAGCACACGGATTGGTCGGCAGCGCAGAACGAACGTTGTTCGGGCCGGTTTAATCCAATGACGCGCATGGCGAAGTGGGCGCGTCGCCAGAACAAGACCATGTCCCGGCATCCAAAGAGTTTTGCGCTCGAAACCCTCATCGCACCGCACATCAGTGAGACCGAGACAAACTACGGCCAGCTCTTTCATGATTGGTGTCAGTCATTTCTTGACGCCTATGCTAACGATCGGATGTTTGGGACATGCCCGTTTCTCGACGATCCGGCTGTGCCGGGAGGCGACATACTTGCCGGAGTGACGAACGAAGAATTCTGCGCCTACTACGACAAGATCGAAAAGCACCGTAACGACGCCGCCAAAGCGCTGGCTGCGGATGATCAAGACAAGGCCACGGATTATTGGCGTCGGATCTTCGGTGATCGGTTTCCCAAACCGAAAAAATCCGGGCTATCCACGAAAAGCGCTGCTGCCGCGATGTCTCCCTTGAGCTTCACGGGTGCGCAGGCGGCGCCGTCAACACGGCCAGCGAAGTTCGCATAGGCTTATGTGGTGGCTGACCGACCAGACGCGATTGCGAGTTGAACGCGAAGCCATTGAAGCGCTTGACGCGGACTGGTTTCAAAACCCGGTTTGGTCCGTGGATGAGCAATTGCGATTGACGCTTGGCTTCGAAATCGTGATCGCGCGCGGGAATTATCCTCTCCGGTTGACCTATCACAATACGTTCCCCGCATCGCCACCGAGCATTGTTCCTGCCGACGGCGACGCCCGGCTTTCCGGTCATCAATACGGTGCCGGTGGAGATCTCTGCCTCGAAATCCGCAACGACAATTGGACGCCGGACGTAACCGGCGCAATGATGATCGAAAGCGCAAGGCGGCTCCTTGAAACTGAGGCGCCGGATGACGACGGAGCTGCGGTCCGCGCGCCGTCAGCGCATGATTTCCCGGCAACATTGGCTCTGCGGTCCGAGGTGACACGATTCTATGTCGGCCCATTGGCGCGCCTTTTTTTGGCGGATGACAACATTGATGGACTGCCGCTGGAGATCGGCATCGACTCCTACAGCGGTCGGACATTCATGGCGCATATTCTTTCGATATGCGGCAAGGCGAATGGCGAAAAACAAAGCCTTACGCCCGATGCGCTTCGAAAAACCTGTGTTGTAAAGGAGGGTGCTGTCTTCGCAACGGATACACCGACCACGGTGCTGAAGAAGATCAAGACGTTCAAGAAGTTGGTCGATCTGCTCGGTGATCGGCTCTCCATGGCGGAAGATGCGCATTGGGCGGTTGTGCTTCGCGGGTCGGAGGGCGGGCTTACGTTGCTCTGCCATTTTGCGAATGATGATGACCTCATGACGTTTACAACCGTCCTTGCCCCATTCGACGGTGATCGATCGGGCCTCACATTAGCTGATATCGGGAATAAGAAGGTCGGGATTGTCGGGCTCGGGTCGCTCGGCTCCAAGATTGCTGTCTCACTTGCAAGGTCAGGCGTTCGCCAGTTTGAACTAGTCGATGGCGACATATTGCACTTCGGTAATCTGCAACGTCATGACGGTGACTGGCGGGATGTAGGACGTCACAAGGTAGAGCTGACGGCGCATCGGCTGCGCCTCATTGGTCGCGACGTTGAGGTCGATGTTTGGAGAAGTGCGATTGGCGCACAGGTTTCGTCACAGGAAGCCGCGAATGTTAACCAGGCGCTCGCTTCCTGTGATGTCATCATCGATGTCACCGCCAATCCGGACGTATTCAATCACCTGGCCGGCCTGAGTCTGCGCCACAATCGTTCGTTGCTATGGGGAGCTGTTTACGCCGGTGGCGTCGGCGGTGAAATGGCGAGGGCGAGGGTCAACAAGGATCCTTCGCCTTATGATATTCGCGCAGTAATCAACCAGTATTACGAGATCAGCGATGAGACGCCACCGGTTGCGACAGGGCGCGGTTATGACGGTTCCCTCGGCGACGCCGCGCCAATGCAGGCAACAGATGCCGATGTATCAGTATTCGCTGCCCATATCAGCGCCTTTGCACTCGATACGCTGAGCGACACCGAGCCATCGGAATATGATGCA
This sequence comes from Martelella sp. NC20, assembly GCF_013459645.1. Taxonomy (NCBI): domain Bacteria; kingdom Pseudomonadati; phylum Pseudomonadota; class Alphaproteobacteria; order Hyphomicrobiales; family Aurantimonadaceae; genus Martelella; species Martelella soudanensis. The sequence continues at coordinate 952,221 of NZ_CP054861.1, read as the reverse complement.
CATGCCTATCTCGTGGGGTTGAAGCGGGGGTGGCTGTTTGACGGCCCGTTTGATGCGCGCCCCATCATCGCTGATGCTCCCGTCCGAAGCACAATATCCCCAGATTCCGAAGCCGCTGTAGAATCGGACTTCATCAAATCCTTATTTCAGGGTGCAAGCGGTGAAACTGCGGATTCCGAAGACCATGATTGAACGCTGGGCTTCCGATCTCAAGAAGGCGGGGCGCAAGGAAATAGGCGGCGTGCTCTTTGGCGAGCAGGTTTCGGAAGGGGACTTCCGCGTCGCGGAAGCAACGCGCCAGCGTTTCTTCGGTGGGACGGCGGCGACGTTCAATCGTCGCGGTGGAACCGCACGCAGGGAAATCCTGGCGCTGCACATGAAATTCGGCGGCAATCCGGAACGGTTCAACTACCTGGGCGAATGGCACTCCCATCCGAATGTACCGGCTCTGCCGAGCCTTCGGGACGAGACCACCATGTATCAACTCCTCGCTGATCAGGGCGAGGCGGTTAATTTCCTTGTGTTGATCATCGTGAAGCTTGGCGGAGATGCCCGGTTTCACATCGGCGCTACGACCTATCTTGCTTCGGGGCATAAGTTGAATTGCGAGATTGAGATTGAAGATGCCGAGGGTAACGCCGCGGGAAGCAGCCAGGAGGATGAGAGATGAGCGAATGGTCGCTGAAGGATGTGCTTTCAGGCTTGCACGACGATATTCAAAATCGCCTTGAAACAATTCGCAAAGCAATGCCGCACCCAGTGTCCAAGGGAGACGCAAGTGAACGGGTTTGGAATGAGCTTTTCAATACCTATCTTCCGGCGCGCTACAAATCGGACAAGGCGCATGTCGTGGACAGCAAAGGCACAATCAGTCAGCAGATTGATGTTGTCATATATGATCGCCAATACTCGCCATTCATTTTTCACTACGAGGGCGAAGTTATAGTTCCTGCGGAAAGCGTCTATGCGGTTTTCGAGGCGAAACAGTCGGCCAATGGCAAACATGTCCAGTACGCGCAGGAAAAGGTTCGGAGCGTGCGAGCGCTTCATCGAACGAGTCTGCCGATACCGCACGCAGGAGGCACGTATCCCGCGAAGCCGCTCATCCCGATCTATGGTGGACTGCTGACCTTTGAAAGTGATTGGAAGCCTGGACTCGGAGATAGTCTCGTTGACGCGTTGAAACAGGATCAGGAAGAGGGGATGATCGACTTCGGTTGCGTAGCCGGACACGGCTTTTTCCATGCGGACGAAGTTTTGTCAGAGTATGTCATGCATACCGGTGGAAAACCGGCCACTGCGTTTTTGTTTAAGTTGATATCGCAGCTTCAGTTTAGCGGCACTGTTCCAATGATCGATATTCAAGCCTACAGCGAGTGGCTGGCGGAATAGCTTGCCTCTCGCATTTTATGGTAATCGGCCGGTTTAGGCCGCAGCAACGATTGGACTGGCGTCGGCCGGTCGCCAGTTCCAGGGCAGCAGCTCATCGAGCGCGTTTATCTTGTGATCATTGATGCGGCGAGGATATCGGTGAGGTAAGCCTACGGATTGAGGTCGTGGAGCTTTGCCGTCTCGATGATGGTCATCGCATCGGCGAGCGTTTCCCCACCTGCATCGGAGCCGGCGAACAGGAAGTTCTTTCTTCCGATTGCAATGGGCCTGATGGCGCGCTCGGCAGGATTGTTGTCGATCGCCACGCGCCCATCTTCGAGGAACAGGGTAAAGGAAGCCCAGCGCTTAAGGGCATAGCGGAAGGCCTTGGCAACGTCGCTCTTTCCCGAGATGCGCTGGAGCTGATCCTCGGCGAAGCGCTTGAAGGCATCGGCGCCCGGCCTGCTCTCGGTCTGCCGGACAGCCAGACGTTCCCGGGCCGAACATCCGGTGATGCGCCGCTCGATGTCGTAGAGCACGCCGATGCGATTGATGGCTTCGAGCGCAATGGGGGATTTGCTCGACGTCCATTCGTCGTGGAAGTCGCGTCGAAGATGCGCCCAGCACGACGCCTCGCGGATCCGCTGCTTACCAGTCATGGGGTCGGGTTTGTAGAACTGTCCGAACCCTGAATAGGCATCGGCCTGCAGGATTCCCGAGAACCCGGCCAGGTGCGATTGTGGATGTTCGCCCTTGCGGTCGGGCGAGAACAGATAGGTGATCGCCGGCGGGTCGTCGCCTGCAAAGGGAGTGTCGTCCCGGACATAGACCCAGATGCGCCCCTGCTTGACTGCGCGTCTGGCGCCACCCGAAGCCATCGCCACCTTGGGATCGAGAACCCGAATGGGGGTATCGTCGGCATGGAGCCGATCTGCGGCAAAGACATGGTCACGAATACGGGAGACCAGGGGCTTGAGCACGCCAACCGCCTGGCCGCACCAGTCGATCAGGGTGGAACGCGGAATATCGGCGCCCATGCGGTCAAAGATCTCCCCCTGGCGATAGAGTGGCAGGTGGTCGTCATACTTGCTGACAAGGATGTGGGACAAAAGACCGGGGCCGGCCATGCCCCGGGGCACCGGACGGGCCGGGGCCGGCGTCTGGACCATGGTCTCGCACTTGCGGCACGACTTCCTGGGCCGGGCGATCTCAATGCGTTTGAGCTGCGCGGCAACCAGGTCGAGGATCTCGGAAACGTCTTCGCCCACCAGGCGCAACGCGCCGCCGCAGTCGGGGCACTCTGAGCCGGGATCGAGGGTGCAGCGTTCCGCGAGAACATGCTTGCTCAGAACCGGCTTGCCGCGTCGGCGGGGAGAAGAGGTGTTCTGTGGCGGCGCAGCGGTCTCGTCGTCACCTGCGCTCTTGTCGATCGCGGCCCTTGCGACCTCCAGTCCCTCCAGGGCCAGCTCGAGCTGCTCGATATTGCGCGTCACCTTCTCGGAGGAGGCGCCGAACTTCTGCTTTTTGAGCCGCACGATCTGAACCCGCAGGGCATCGATCAGCGCTTCATAGGCGCGGTTGGATCGGGAGAGCTCCTGGATATGACTGGCCTGCGCGGCGATGATCGCGCGCAGCGCCCCAAGTTCGTCAGCGGGGTGTTCGGCAGGGCTCGTCATGATGAGCAAACCCTAGCAGAATCGGGTGCCCCACACCAGAATCATCACGCAAAAACAGAGAGATAATGTACCAATGGGACCGCTCAGCGGCACGATGCTGATGCGGCAATGACCCGCAGGATCACGCCAACAAAGTCCTTCCATAGCGAAGGATTAATCGAGCCCACATTCATGATTAGAAAATCGAGAACTTGCCTGTAGCGAACAAGAGCCTCTCCGCTCAGGGCTGTAAGAACGCGTGCGGATTCCGAGGCTTCATCTCTGAAAAATCATGATCGGCCCGGCGCAAGAGCTCCAGCATGCCTTGGGCGACCGCACGGGCAACGGGATGGGAAAGCCGAGTGCGTTGCGCCTCTCTATAGGCGCGCATCACCTCGGCGGCGATCTCCGGTGCCATCATGTGGTCCCTGAGACCAGAGAGCACACGGCTCTCCAGTTCATCCTGCCGGATGGTTCGGCTGTTGGGGCAGGTTCCCTTGCTGATGTGGTTGGAGCAGGCGAAGCGGCCTGCACCGCGCAGCGAATAGGGACCGCCGCAACAGCCGCAGAAGACCAGGCCGGACAGAAGAGACCGAGGCTGGCGCTTGCCGTTGAGCTGGTTCTTCATACGACGCCACGCTTGACACATATGTTTTCTTCCGAGCTTGCGCTACATCAACGTCCCTCCCACTCGGGTTGTTATCCTTCCGGGATTGCTTCGAGAAGCAGAGTACCGACGCCAACATGGGCCAACCGGTGAGGGAGAATCGAGCCGTGACCATGCCTGCCGATAGCCCAAACCGTTCCGACGTCGCTTCACGGCTGCGCCGGGTGTTGTCTTCCGTGGAACTGGATTGCCGCTGCCGGACGAAACTGGACGAAGCGCTCGATCGCTTTTCCGCTCTCGAAAGCCGTCATCAGTTGAGGAACGGATTGAGGGAGGCACGCCACCGGAGGGATTGGATTGCCGCGCAACTATCGTTCCTCGCCGAAATCGACGAAATCACCGACCGCGAGAGCGATCCCACCGTTTTCATGGAGATGGCACTCTTGTTCGACGAAATCGCCAGCCAGGCGGTTGAAGCTGCCCGTCTGTTGCGCGATACGGCGGCATCGTCGACCGATGGCGTGAACAAGAAACCCTCTTGACGACATACTCGCTCGACCTGAGTTCTCAAGAAGGCCGAAAGGCACAGCACACATGCGGGTCCGTCTCGATCCGGCCCGCCCCGATCAGGTCCAGGCGATAGGGGATCGCCGGGAACACGGCATCCAGGCAGACATCGATTGAAGCGGGCTTGCCCGGCAGGTTGACGATCAGGGTGTGTCCACGAGTGCCCGCCATCTGCCGCGAGAGGATGGCGGTGGGCACGGTTTCCAGGCTGACACGACGCATGAGCTCGCCAAAGCCCGGCAGTTCACGTTCGATCACCATCTGCATCGTCTCCGGGGTCAGATCGCGGGGAGCCGGCCCCATGCCACCGGTGGTGAGGATGAGATCGGCATGATTCCTGTCGCAAAGAGAGGTCAGGGCGCTTCGGACTGGCTCGATGCCATCGGGGACGATACGCCGGTCGGAGGACCAGGGTGAGGTGATGGTGCGCGTGAGCCAGGTTTCGATGGCATCGCCGCTCGCATCTTCATACTCCCCACGGCTCGCGCGGTCGGAAATGGTGAGAATGCCGATCCGGATCATGACCATTGAGCGCTCGGCGGTGTCAAGCGCATCGGCAGGCACCTGAGCCAGGCCCGGCGCCGCCCGGCACCATGCGAGCACCGCCCTTGCATCCGCCGGAAGCCACGCCGCCATTCCGTCGTGGAATTGTCCTCAGGCGGAGGCATATTCCCCACGAACCGCAGTGAGCACCAGCACCCCGGCCAGGATCGCCCGCTCGATGATGGGCCGCAGGTCAGCGCCCTCCGCGTTGGATTTGCCGAAGTGGTTGAGGATCAGAAGATCGACACCCGTGTCGACCGTAGCTTCAAGCCGGCGCGCCGCCTCGGCAAGTGCACCCGGATCGAGGCGGCAGCCGCGGGCATGGCGGCCGAGATCCTGTGAAATCTGTATCAGCGTGTCGTCGGAAAGGTTGCGCAGGCGCGTGGCGGAGCGTGCACCGCCAAAGCCGGGATGCTCTTCCTGCAGGATGCCACCAATGCGCAGGCCGCAGCGACGCAAAGCGGCTGTGACGTCGGCAAAGATCGGATCGACGGGTTTGCCGGCTTCGGCGCGGATAGCTGTTATTGCGGGATTTTCCATGAGCATGCTTAGAACCTTTCGCGTTTGATCAGGCGACGGCAGTCGCTTTCAGATCGCCGACGTAATGCAGCAGGATCGCGCGGAGCGCGGCAAGGCCAGGATCCTCGGCCCGCCCCATGATACCGACAAGCTGAAGCCAGGTATCGTCGTCGGCCTGGTCGAGGAAGCTGCGGACTACCGCCGCCACGCAGTCTGCGACGGCCATATCGTTGGCGGAGGCATATGAGCGGATTGTCGCTTCGAGCGCGGCATTGTCCAGTGTTGCGCCTTCAATTGGTAAGCTAGAAGTCAACCCTGCCATACCTGCGCAATCGCCGGCGCGATGCGCAGCAAATCGACCGCCTGACGCGCGATCTGGTCGATTACGTCATCTATGTCACGAGGACGCAAGTAGAAGGCCGGAACCGGCGGCATGACGATTGCACCCATCTTGGTGACCGCCGTCATTGCCCTCAAGTGTCCGAGGTGAAGCGGCGTCTCGCGGGCGATCAGGATGAGCGGGCGGCGTTCCTTCAGGTGCACGTCAGCTGCACGGACAAGAAGATTGTCCGAGAACGAGTGAGCGATGGCCGACAGCGTCCGCATCGAACATGGCGCGACAATCATGCCGGATGTCGGCGTGGAGCCCGAGGCGATATCGGCGCCAACATTGACCGCTCTGTGGCGGCGCGCGGGCAAATCGTTCATTGCGGTCAGCGCATGCGGCCCCAGTTCCTCAACGATGGTTTGCTCGGCGGCAGGCGAAATGACGAGATAGACGCAGGCACCCAGGCCTGCCAGAATCTGTACCACCTGCGCACCGATGGCCGCACCCGACGCACCGCTGATACCGACGACGACACGTGCGTTCATCTCACTCCCCTTCCGCTTCAGGTTTATCCATGCGCAAGCTAAGACGGGGCCAGAGCGCATCGATCCGCGCGGAGATGTCGACGGGCATGGCGAGCGGCCGAGCCCACTCGCGGTGCGTCTCCGCACCGATCTTGTTCGTCGCGTTGATGCCGAGCTTGCCGCCCAGGCCCAGCTCCGGCGAGGCGAAGTCGAGGTAATCGATCGGCGTGCGTTCCATGAGCATGAGATCGTGCGACGGGTCCGCCCGCGTCGAGACAGCCAAAAGCACATCCGCACCGCTTTTCACGTCGATGTCGTCGTCCACCACGACGATGCCCTTGGTGTAGCTGAACTGGGGAAGCATCCCCCACAGTGCCGCCATCACCCGTCGCGCCTGTCCCGGATAGCGCTTGCGGATAGCGACCACCGCCAGCCGGTACGAACAGGCGGCCGGCGGGAGATAGAGATTGGCAACCTCCGGTATCTGCTGGCGGATGCGAGGCAGGAGAAGTTCGTTCAGCGCTTTCCCTATCACCGAAGGCTTGTCCGGTGGTCGGCCGGTGAAAGTGGAGATATAGAGCGGATCGCGGCGGGTCGTGATCGCAGTCACCCCCATCACGGGGAATTCCTCTATCCCGTTGTAGTAGCCGGTGTGGTCGCCATAGGGTCCCTCCGGTGCTGTCTTCGTGGGTGAAACCCAGCCTTCGATCAGGATCTCCGCATCGGCCGGCACCATGAGCGGCACGCTGGCGGCCGACGTGACGCGTGGCCGCTCCCCGCGCAGCAGGCCGGCGAAGTTCAGTTCCGAAAGATTCTCGGGCAATGGCATGACCGCGGCCAGCATCGTGGCGGGGTCGGTGCCGATTGCAACTGCAACCGGCATTTCTTTCCGTTGCCCCGCCCAGGCGCGGTGATGGGCGGCGCCGCCGCGATGGGCCAGCCAGCGCATAATCAAGCGATCGCGACCGAGCACCTGCATCCGGTAGACACCGGAGTTGAGGCCGGCGCTATCTGCGGGGTCGGCATCCGGCGAGCGGGTAATCACCAGCGGCCAGGTGATGAGCGGCGCCGGCTCAGTGGGCCAGCAAGTCTGGATCGGCAGGTCGCTTAAGCTCACCTCGGCGCCTCTGCGCACCACCGCCTGCACAGGCGGGCGTGCCACGGTCTGGGCGCGCGTCCGCAGGGCGGCCTTGAGCATCGACCAGCGGTTCACCGCGTCGCGAACGCCGTTCAGAGGTTGCTGCCATCGGAGCGCAGCAAGCGCCTGTCCAAGCACAGGAAGGCGCTCCGGCCGGACTCCGAAGCCGGCCGCGACCCTTCGCGCAGTACCAAACAGGTTGACGATGACGGGCATGGCAGCACGTTGCCCGGGGGCGTCTCGCGCATGCTCGAAGCAGAGCGCCGGTCCGCCGATCGCAATCACGCGGCGATGGATTTCGCTGATCTCGTGGACGAACGACACGGGCTCTGAAATGCGAGCGAGATCGTCCGCCTCCGCCAGATGACCGAGAAAATCGCGCAGGTCACGAAAGGGGGAAAGTCTCGGATGGGCACAAGCATCTCCTTGAACCTTCCATGAGGGTACGAAACTCCTGCCGTCTTTGCGCTGGCGCAATGACGGCGCGGCCTTTCCCTGCATGCTGTCCGGTATGAACGACCCCACCGACTTTGCTCTGCCGCCGACGGGTGTTCGGCTCTTCCTGCTGCCCTTGCCGCTTCCACCCCTCGGCCTGTTATTGCGACAAATGGCGAAGAGCGTGGGCCGGCTGCAGCCCGGGCTCTTCGCCCGGCTCGGGGTCCATGCCGAGAAGGTCTTTCTTCTCGATCCGATCGATCTCCCCTTCGTCTTTCGCTTGGAACCCCGCCGTGACCGCCCACATATCGAACCCTGTCGCTGCGAGGTCGGCGGCGCGTGGGATGTACGCGTCGCCGGCACGCTCGGCGCGCTCCTCGGTCTCGTTCACGGTGCGGCCGATGGCGACGCGCTGTTCTTCTCCCGCGACATCGCTATCGAGGGCGACACAGAGGCCGTGCTGGCGTTGCGCAATGCACTTGATGACGCCAAATTCGATCTGTTTGCGGAGGCAGCAGCCACGCTGGGCCCGGTGAGCAACGGAGTGGAGCGCATAACCCGACACCTGTGCCAATGGTCTCTCGTCTGACAGGCTTGGCACTGACGCGCTCCGACAGGGGTTGACGATGGGAGAGGGCAACAAACTCGAACTCGTATGTCCGGCCGGCACGCCTGCCGCGCTCCGCACCGCCGTGGATGCGGGCGCGGACAGCATCTATTGCGGCTTCCACGACGAAACCGACGCACGCAATTTTCCTGGCCTAAATTTCTTGCCCGAGGAGTTGGCGCAAGGTGTCGCCTATGCCCATGCGAAGGGCGCGCGCGTCCTCGTCGTCATCAATACTTTTCCGCGGGCGGGCGCCGCTGAAATCTGGCACAGGGCCGTGGACGAGGCGGCAGGGGCTGGAGCCGATGCGATGATTCTCAACGATATCGGTCTCATCGCCTATGCCGCCGAACGGTACCCCGGCCTGCGGCGCCATTTCTCCGTGCAGGCGACGAAGAATGCCGATACGATCCGCTTCTATGTGGAAGAATTCTATGTGAAGCGCGTGGTGCTGCCGCGCGTTCTCACCGTGGCCGAGATCGCCGCCATCAACCGGGAGGCGCCGTGCGAGACGGAGGTCTTCGTCGTTGGGGGCCTGTGCGTCATGGCCGAGGGGTGCTGTTCGCTCTCCTCCTACGCCACCGGCAGGTCGCCCAACATGAACGGCGTCTGCTCGCCGACAAGCCATGTCCACCACCGCGAGGAAGGCGGCGAGCTCGTCTCACGGCTGGGCGTATTCACCATCATCGACCGTGTTTCGAAGCACGAGCCGGCGTCCTATCCGACGCTGTGCAAGAGTTGCTTCTCCGTTGGCGGCAAGCGCGGCCACGTCTTTGAGGATCCTGTGAGCCTCGACGCTGCGACACTGATCCCCGAGCTCGCACGTGCCTGCGTGACGGCGCTCAAGATCGAAGGCCGCCAGCGCAGTCGCTCCTACATTCGCGATGTGGTAGCGAGCTTTCGCCGCGCCGTGGATGCACAAGCCGCCGACAATTCCATTCCCGTAGGCGAACTCCGGCGCCTGAGCGAGGGGCAGACGACGACCGCCGATGCTTACCGCAGGACCTGGTGCTGAGGGGGGAACCCACATGACAGAACGTCCCACAATCATCCTTGGCCCGCTGTTCGCCGCAGTGGCGGTGGACGCCTCAACGCCGGCGGCGATGTTGCTCAAACTGAAGGGCATCGGGCTGGAATTCGCGACGATCCTCCACGCCGAAGGGTTGTTCCGGCACTTCAATAACCGCAGGCAGGTGGCCGCGTACGCAGGACTGGCGCCGTCCCCATGGAACAGCGGCACGATCGATCACGAACAAGGCGTGTCAAAGGCCGGCAATCCGCGGCTGCGAACGACGATGGTCGAACTAGCCTGGCTGTGGCTGCGCCATCAGTCGGCCTCGGGCCTGGCCCGCTGGTTCAACGAACGGTGGCGCGCAATGGCGACCGCCTCAAAAAGGTTCACCGGCAGAGAGACGCAGCCATGTCTCTGGTTCGAGGTCTTGTGCGACTTCCCCAGCGGTTCCGGCGACCGGAGGCTTGCCCACCCAAGAGCCGAAGTGGTGGTCCAACTTGACCCCGAGAACATAGCCTTTACAGGCTCGGCGCAAGGCCTGTTCGACATCGCCGACGCCATACACCGCATCCGCGGCAACCCAGGAAAAAGGCACATCTGCTATCAGCGCTCGACGGATCACTTGAACAGCCAGCGCCGGTTTGGTGGCAAAAGCTACAGCTTCAGGGACATGGATCGCGCGGATCGCCGGCCCAGCTCTTGGGCAAGTACAAAGCGCGAGCGATAAAGGCGTGACCGCGAGCGGACACGTAGGCGGCAAACACACCGATCTGGCAGTTCGTAATCTTACCGGCCGAACCGGTGTATTGGCGTGCAACACCGCAGGATGCCTTGCCCTGCTTGAGGAACCCGGTCTCATCGATCACCAAGACCGCGTCGTCTGTGGCCAGGTTCTCGACAACATAATCGCGCACGATATCGCGCAACCCGTCAGCGTCCCAACGCCCCCGGCCCAAAATGGCCTGCTGTCGCCACGGCCCGGGATCGCCAGCCGCCTCGGCCCGCTTCCAACCTGTCTTGCGGCGCTCGTCCCCGAGCAAGCCGTCCAGAAACAGGTTCGCCGATGTGGCAACGCGCTCTTGCGTGAACAATCCGCGCATGCGCCCCTTCACGTCGCGCAACGAGGACGCCCAAACCTCCAGTGTCTCTTCAATCGATGCACCCATCATCCATGACCTCCGAATCATGGTCACCCTTCGATTCAGAACTCACTTCAAATTGTAACTGTAATGAAACATCCAACTTATCACCGCTGTTCAGATTTTCAGAGCCACCTCTCTTTGCCTCACCTTTCTGCGTAGAATGCCAGGAATCTGGTCAAACTTCATGGGTGGTGACATTCACTGACCCAGCGGTCGACTCCTAGCTACACCCGGTTGTCGTCCCACAGGTGTCGCACTTCAGGCAGGTTCCGTTCCGCACCATGGTGAAATTGTTGCACTCTGTGCATTGATCGCCGGTATAACCCTTGATTTGAGCCTCTGTCCGGAGGAGATCGACCTTTTTTGCTGGCGGCGGGGTTATATCTGCTGGCTTAAGAGCCGTTGACCTCGGGGCGATGTTGAGAGCTGCGGCGGATTTGAGGGTCGTCAGAGTTGAGATCTGCTGGCTCAATGACTCCGCCTGAGACTTTGACACCAGCATAAGCGAAGCGTTCTGCATCTTGCCGCGGGTCATGCCGCGGGAGACAAAGCGCTCTGCAGTCACAGTCACCGGGGCGGGGGCAGGCGCGGTACGCGCACCCTGCTCCTCGGCAACGCCCTTGCCGAGCGAAGTGGGGCTGTCCGGATTGACGTGGGCGAGATCGTTCCGGTCGAGATAAGAAACGGCCAACTCACGGAACAGATAATCCAGAATCGAGGTGGCGTTCTTGATCCGGTCATTGCCCATGACCATGCCGGCCGGCTCGAAGCGGGTGAAGGTGAAGGCTTCTACATATTCGTCCAGCGGCACGCCATATTGCAGGCCAAGGCTGATGGCGATGGCGAAATTGTTCATCATAGCGCGGAAGGCGGCACCTTCCTTGTGCATGTCGATGAAGATTTCCCCGAGGCGCCCGTCATCATATTCGCCGGTGCGGACATAGACCTTGTGGCCACCAACGACGGCCTTCTGCGTGTAACCCTTGCGGCGATCTGGCATCTTTTCGCGTTCGCGGAAGGCCTTTTCAACGATCTTTTCGACAATCACTTCGGTGCGTACGGCGGCAGGCAGAGCGGCAATGGCTTCCACAGCGTCGTCCTCGTCGTCATCGGCGGCGAGCACGGAAGAATTGAGCGGCTGGGAGAGCTTGGAGCCGTCGCGATAGAGTGCATTGGCCTTGAGCGCCAGGCGCCAGGAGAGCATGTAGGCGTTCTTGGCGTCCTCGACAGTGGCGTCGTTGGGCATGTTGATGGTCTTGGAGATCGCGCCAGAGATGAAGGGTTGAGCCGCCGCCATCATAAGAATGTGCGATTCGACCGAGAGGTAGCGCTTGCCGATCTTGCCGCAGGGGGTGGCGCAATCGAAGACGGGCAGATGCTCGTCCTTGAGGAAGGGCGCACCTTCCAGCGTCATGGCCCCGCAGACATGGATGTTGGCGGCTTCGATGTCCTTTTTCGAGAAGCCGAGATGGCTAAGGAGGTCGAAGGAGAAATCGCCCAGTTGCTCATCGGTGACGCCGAGGGTTTTCAGGAAGTCAGCGCCCAGCGTCCACTGGTTGAAGATGAACTTGATGTCGAAGGCCGAAGCGGCCGCGGCGTTAAGCGCGGCGATCTTGTCGTCGGTGAAGCCCTTGGTGCGCAAGGTCGCCGGATTGATGGCGGGAGCCTGATTGAGATTGCCATAACCCACCGCATAGGCCTCCATCTCAGCAATCTGACCCTCGGAATAGCCGAGGGTCCGCAGGGCCGGGGGCACGGCACGATTTATGATCTTGAAATAGCCGCCGCCAGCCAGCTTCTTGAATTTGACCAGGGCAAAGTCCGGTTCGATGCCGGTTGTGTCGCAGTCCATGACAAGCCCGATCGTGCCGGTGGGAGCGAGAACGGAAACCTGCGCATTGCGGTAGCCATGTTGTTCGCCAAGTGCGAGGGCATTGTCCCAGGCCAGCCTGGCACGTTCACTGAGGGACGCGTCCTGGAGGTTGCCGTGGTCGAGCGGGACCGGGTTCATGCTCAGTTCTTCGTAGCCGGTCGCATTGCCATGAGCGGCATTGCGATGGTTGCGGATGACGCGCAGCATGTGCCTGGCGTTGCGCTTGTAGTTCTCGAAGGGCCCCAGTTCCTTGGCCATTTCGGCCGAGGTCGCATAGGAAACGCCGGTCATGATCGCGGTTATAGCGCCGGAAATGGCGCGGCCCTCGACCGAGTCATAGGGAATGCCAGAGGTCATGAGGAGACCACCGATATTGGCGTAGCCGATGCCCAGGGTGCGGTATTCGAACGAGCGTTCGGCAATGGCGCGGCTCGGGAACTGGGCCATCATCACCGAGATTTCGAGCACGATGGTCCAGAGGCGCACGGTGTGTTCGAAGGCGGCGGTATCGAAGGACGAGTCAGCATTGCGGTAGGGCAGCAGGTTGATCGAGCAGAGATTGCAAGCCGTGTCGTCGAGGAACATGTATTCCGAGCACGGATTGGACGCCACGATCAGACCGGCCTCGGGGCAGGTATGCCACTCATTGATGGTGGTGTGGTACTGGATGCCGGGATCGGCTGATGCCCAGGCGGCGTAACCGATCTGTTCCCAGAGGTCCCTCGCCTTGAGTGTCCTGGTGACATTGCCCTTGATGCGACCGATCAGGTTCCAGTCGCTGTCCGCCTCTATGGCGTTGAGGAAGTCGTCGGTGACACGGACCGAATTGTTTGAATTCTGGCCGGAAACGGTCAGGTAGGCCTCGCTGTCCCAATCGGTGTCGTAGATGGGGAAGTCGAGATCGGTATAGCCCTGGCGAGCGAACTGGATGACGCGGAAGATGTAGTTTTCCGGCACCAGGGCCTTCTTGGCGGCGCGGACTTCGCGCTTGAGAGCCGGGTTCCTGGCCAGATCGAAGCAGTCATTGCGTGAACCGCCATCGCAGTTCAGGGCGGCCATCATGATGGCCCTCAAATGCTTGGATACGGTCTTGGAGCCGGTGACGAGAGCGGCAACCTTCTGCTCTTCCTTCACCTTCCAGTTGATATACTGCTCGATATCAGGATGGTCGATGTCCAGCACGACCATTTTTGCGGCGCGACGAGTCGTGCCGCCCGATTTGATGGCACCGGCGGCGCGGTCGCCGATCTTGAGAAAGCTCATCAGGCCCGAGGACTTGCCGCCTCCCGAAAGCACTTCACCTTCACCGCGGAGTTTGGAAAAATTGCTGCCGGTACCGGAACCGTATTTGAACAGACGGGCCTCGCGGACCCACAGATCCATGATGCCGTTTTCGTTGACGAGGTCGTCGCCCACGGACTGGATGAAGCAGGCATGCGGTTGGGGATGCTCGTAGGCCGACTTGGACAGCACGAGCTTGTGGGTGAACGGGTCGACATAGAAATGGCCTTGGCCAGGGCCATCGATACCATAGGCCCAGTGGAGGCCCGTGTTGAACCATTGCGGGGAATTGGGAGCGACACGCTGGGTCGCGAGCATATAGGCCAACTCGTCGAAAAAGGTGCGCGCGTCGTCTTCGCTATCGAAATAGCCGCCCTTCCAGCCCCAATAGGTCCAAGTGCCGGCGAGGCGATCGAAGACCTGGCGGGAGTCCGTTTCCGAGCCGTAGCGTTCGGATTCGGGGAGCTTGGCCAGCGCCTTCTCGTCGGGTATAGAGCGCCAGAGCCAGGATGGTATGTCTTTTTCTTCGACCTTCCTGAGTAGTTTCGCGACGCCAGCCTTGCGGAAATATTTCTGGGCAATGATGTCGGTGGCAACCTGCGTCCAGGTCGCGGGCACGGCAATCTCGTCGAACTTGAAAACCACCGAGCCATCGGGGTTCTTGATTTCGCAGGTTGCCGAGCGGAACTCGATGGAACCGTAGCGATCCGCGTTGGCCGTCGTAAATTGGCGTTCGATACGCATAGTCGTTGTATTCCCCAGTGTCGGGCGTATGCCCAGCAGCCGAACATCCGGCTTCTCATTTAGATCTGTGTGACGCCTCGCCTAGCGAAGTCACCCGAAGGAGCGGCCCCCGCGAATTTGCCCTACCCTGTTCTGCAGCATCTGTGTTGCCGCTTCGGGTCCTGGTATTTTGTCCGCTCAGGTTCCGGCAATTCATGTATCGAGTCAAAAAATACACCACATATAGCGCTTCATCAAGAGCATGATACAATATGTTGAGCAGGCGCAACTGAAGGCGCCCAATGCGCGGATCATAAACAGCGGCATCCAGCCGCCCATGCGCTCGGAGTAAAAGGCGTTGTCATTCTCGACCGTCCACCAAAATCAGGGACCGCAGCAGGCTCTGCCATCCCAAGCGGCGGCCTCCGCCGCGCCGGGCAGGTCGAGCATGTCGATGGCTCGAGCCGCAAGATTGTCGATCACATCGGCGATGCTTTGCGGAAGATTATAGAAGGTGGGCACAGGGGGCATGATGATCGCCCCCATTTCGGTCACTGCAACCATGTTGCGCAGATGGCCCAGATGAAGCGGCGTCTCCCTCGTCAGGAGCACAAGGCGTCGCCGTTCCTTGAGATGCACGTCTGCGGCCCGCATGATCAGGTTGTCGGACAGCCCGGAGGCAATGGCGGCCAAGGTCCGCATCGAACACGGCGCCACGATCATGCCAGCGGTACGAAACGAGCCACTTGCAATTGTGGCACCTATATTGCCGGCCAGATGCACCGCTTCTACGTGGCCGACCAATTGGTCCCAGGCATCAGGACCAACCTCATGCGCGAGCGTGAGCCGGGCCGCGTCGGACACGACGAGTTGAGTGGTCACGTCTTGCCGCGTGGCCAGCCGTCCGGCGATGCGCATGCCAATCGCAGCGCCGGATGCACCAGTTAACGCCAGGACAACGCGAATATTTGTGGTCATTGCGCGATCCCCAATTCAGACCATAGTGCATCGATACGAGCGGCGACGTCATCCGACATGGATAATTTTCTTCCCCATTCACGGTCGGTTTCCGGGCCGATCTTGTTGGTGGCATCGATGCCCAGTTTGCCGCCGAGCCCCGGCCGGGGAGAGGCGAAGTCGAGATAATCGATGGGCGTATCGGGTATGGTGATCAGATCTCGCATCGCGTCGAAGCGTGTTGCAACCGCCCACATGACATCGGACCAGTCGCGCACATTGATGTCGGGATCGACCGCAATGATCAGCTTGGTCATCGAAAACTGTGGCAGCATCGACCAGAGTCCCATCATCACGCGCCGGGCCTGACCCGGATAGCGCTTGTCAATGGACACGACCATGGCTCTGTAGGTACACGCTTCGGGCGGCAACCACAGATTGGCGATCTCCGGGAATTGTTGCCGCGCCAGAGGCACGAAAAGCGGCGTCATAGCCTCGCCCAGGCGCGACGGCTCGTCGGGCGGCCGCCCGGTGTAAGTGGACAGGTAGATCGGTTGGAGGCGCATGGTAATGGCGCTGAGCGTCACCACAGGAAATGGTTCGACTGAATTGTAGTAGCCAGTGTGGTCGCCATAGGGCCCCTCGGGGGCCATCTCGGTGACGCTCGCGGCACCCTCAAGCACGATCTCCGCCTCAGCCGGCACGGGCAGTGCGACGCTCATGGCGCGTACGACCCGGCTCTGACGGCGGCGCAACACCCCCGCAAATGCCATTTCATTGATCCCATCGGGCAACGGCATGACGGCGGCCAGCAGCGTGGCCGGATCGGCGCCTATGGCAACGGCAATGGGCATGTCCTCACCCCTGTCGCGCCACAAACGATGATGCCGCGCCCCGCCCCGGCTGGGAAGCCAGCGCACAATGGCGCGATTCGGGCCTAACACCTGCATGCGATAGACACCGATATTGATGTCGCTTGGATCTTCTGGCGCGCGCGTGATCACCAATGGCCAGGTGATCAGCGGCGCTGGCTCTCCCGGCCAGCAGGTCTGAACGGGCAGACGACCAAGATCGATCTGGTCACCACGCCAAACGACAGCCTGGCATCCCGCCTTGCTGACCGGCTTCATACGCAAGCTCAGGGCAGCGCGGAGCATATCCCTCTGCGCCCATGCTGAACGGAGGTCCCGCGGTGGCCTTGGCGAGCGCAGTTGGGCCAACCCTTCGCCCAATGGATCAAGATCCTGAACTTCCAGCCCCATTCCCAGAGCGACCCGCTCGATCGTGCCGAACAGGTTGACCAGGACCGGCACACTCGAGGGCATGCCGCCACCTGCAACCGGATTTTCTATCAGCAAAGCCGGTCCATTGGCTTCGAGCACACGTCGATGAATCTCAGTAATGTCGTGCCTCATTGAGATCGGCGTATCGATGCGACGCAACAGTCCACGTCCCTCGATCTGCTGCACGAATGACGCAAGTGACTGGGCAACGGGATAGCGGAGTGGAGGCAACAGGGGCTGGGTCATGCCTCAACCTTGCCATAGCCATCTGTTCCCTTCCTTGCGCTGCAACAAGGTACTTTGTGGCAGCCCCCTCTAGTGTACGTGGCGCGTCCACTCAACAGGAACAGCCAGATGCTGCTGCCGCGCCCTCTTGCACTCGCCATCAATCGCCTGCCTCTTGCCTTGGTGCAGGTGATCGTTGGCAAGGTATTCGACAAGACGTTGCAGCAGCACCCTGACCTGTTCGACCGATTGGGGGCAGAAGCCGGTAAACGGTTCTGCTTTGCGCCGACTGATCTTGACCTGGTCTTTTTGATACATCCGGCAAGCAAGTCTATCCGCGCATTCCGCAAGATCAGAGCTCCCTGCGGTGATGGCGCTGTGGCAGCCCCCATGCTCACACTTCTGGCACTGCTCGAAGGCCGGATTGATGGTGACGCCGTTTTCTTTTCACGCAGCCTCTCGGTGACCGGCGATATGGAAGCAATGCTCGCCCTGCGCAATGCCCTGGATGATTGCAGCTTCGACCTGCCATCCGATCTTGCCGGTCTGGCGGGCCCGTTTGCCGGACCATTCCGTCAGCTGGCCGAACTGGTGCGCCGCCGCGCCCTCAACGGACTGGTCTAGCAACATGGAACTCATCTGCCCTGCCGGAACACCCGCAGCCTATCGAGAAGCCGTCGAAGCCGGTGCCGACGCGGTCTATTGCGGCTTTCGTGATGAAACCAATGCCCGTAATTTCCCGGGCCTCAATTTCAGCCGCGAGGAACTGCGCGATGCCATTGCGCTGGGCCGATCAAGGGGCGTGCAGACCTATGTGGCTCTCAACACCTTCATGCGGGCCGGCAACGAGGGACTTTGGTATAGAGCCGCCGATGACGCGGCGGCGGCCGGAGCTGATGCGGTCATCCTTGCCGACATGGCGTTGATGGATTACGTGGCGAACACCCATCCCGAGCAACGCCTGCATGTCTCAGTCCAGGCCTCGGCGTCCAACGCGGATGCGGTCAACCTGCTGGTCGAGAGCTTTGGCGCCAAGCGTCTCGTACTCCCGCGCGTCCTCACCGTCCCCGAAATTGCCAATCTGGCCAGGCAGGTCGATTGCGAGCTCGAAGTCTTCGCCTTTGGCGGGCTCTGCGTCATGGCTGAGGGGCGCTGCTCACTCTCTTCCTATGTGACCGGCCAGTCTCCCAATATGCAGGGGGTCTGCTCCCCGGCCAGCCATGTGCGCTATCGCGAGGACGGTTCCGACATGGTCTCGGAGCTGGGTGGCTTCACCATCAACCGTTTCGGCACGGGCGAGCCGGCGGGATATCCGACGCTGTGCAAGGGACGGTTCCACGTCGCCGATGATGATGGTTATGCCTTTGAGGACCCGGTGAGTCTGGACGTGATGGACCATCTCGATGCCTTGCGCGATGCCGGGGTCACGGCCCTCAAAATCGAGGGGCGTCAGCGCGGCAAGGCCTATGTCGCTCAGGTCGTTTCCAGCCTCCGGGCTGCCCTTCGGGCCCCCAAAGATGAACGACCGCAAAAGCTGGCGCAGCTACACCGCCTGAGCGAAGGGCAGCGCACCACTTCAGGCGCCTACGAAAAGAAGTGGCGGTGATACATGGCTGAGACATCCGCCCTCAAGATCACCATTGGTCCCGTGCCCTATCTGTGGTCCGGCGAAAAATGGCGCGATTTCTATCACCGCATCGCTGAATCGGGACATGTCGACGCGGTGACGCTGGGTGAAGCGGTCTGTTCCAAGCGAGACCATTTCACCCGGCCCTACCTGCCTCAGGTCGTCGAAAGGCTGACCGCTGCCGGCAAATCGGTCGCGCTGGCGTCGCTCGCCCTGGTCACCCAGGAGCGCGAAGTCGCCCAGACCCGAAAACTGGCCGCCGAAGCCCCCCTCGCCGAAGCCAACGATCTTTCGGCCCTGCGTCTGTTCGCCGGCAAGCCGCATCTCGTCGGGCCCTTCGTCAACGTCTACAATGGCGCCACCGCCAAGCTACTGGCAAAACGCGGCGCCACCCGCATCTGTCTGGGGCCCGAACTACCAGCCGACTCGATCGCCGCGATCATTGCGGGCGCACCAGGGATCGAATACGAGGTCATGGCTTTCGGCCGCCTCCCACTGGCCATTTCCGCCCGCTGCGCCCATGCGCGCGCCAAGGGACATACCAAGGATAACTGCAAGTTCGTTTGTGGAGAGGAACCAGATGGCCTGGATATCGACACGCTCGACGGTCAGCCCTTCCTCAGCCTCAATGGCGTCCAGACCATGTCGCGCCATTGTCAGGTCCTGCTCGCAGAGTTGCCGGAACTGGCCCGCATGGGCATCACCCATTTACGACTCTCTCCCCAGGATTGCGACATGACCGCAGTAGCCGCAATTTATGCCGGCGTACGCGACGGCCGCATGGACGCAGAAGAGGGCATAGTGAAGCTGAAGGAAGTCTATTCGGCCGCGCCATACGCCAATGGATTTCTGCATGGCGCCGCGGGCATGGCGTGGGTGGCCGCATGAACCACCATGTCCCCGACCGCGTAATATCTACCCCCGAGACGCTGGTAACGCGCATCCACCCCATCATAGGAACGGTCGCGCTCGACTGTGACTGTCGGCAGCGCGTCAACGATTCGCTCGGACGTTTTATCGAAATGGAACAGCAGCGCGAAACCCGCCGGCACCTGCTGTCTTCGCGCCATCAGCTGGCCGCCATTGCCACCCTGGTCGACCTTTTGGCCGAATTGGAAGAGATCAGTTGGCAGGCGGTCGATCGCAGCGTCTTTTGCAGAATTTGCGCTGCTGTTTGAGGACATTGCTCAACACGCCCTACGTGGTGCCGAGGACCTTCGGCTGAGGCGACAGAACGATGTCAGCGAGTGTGTAGTGATCGAATACGTTCAGGAAGGATGTGAGTGCCTCGTTCAGTATCGCCGGCAGCTTGCAGGTTTTCGTGACCACACATTGATTTCCGGTCGCAAAGCATTCGACAAGCGCGAAATCGGACTCCGTTGTGCGGATAACTGCGCCGAGGTTGATTTTCTCGGGCGGCAGCGCCAGCCGGAAACCGCCAGAGCGACCGCGAACACTGATCAGGTATCCGTTTCTGGTCAGCGCATTCACGACCTTCATCAGATGTGTCTTCGAGATCGAATAGGCAGCCGACGTCTCCTCGATCGTGATCAGCCGGTCGCCGGCAGATGCCGCATACATCAGCACGCGCAGCGCATAATCGGAAAAGGTTGTCAGACGCATCGGCAAACTCCGTGGATGCTGTGTCGGCCGAATGGATCCGTCAGATGACGTTCCGCATCCGGGTATTTCTTCTGTACTGGCAATATCATATATCGTAAATGATTCTTATTTTCCGCACGGCGACGGGACCAAAACATGACGAATTTCCTGCTCGCGATCCTTGCTTTCCTGCTGGCCCACGTGGTCCCACCGGCACCACCCGTGCGTGTCCGATTGATCGCACTGCTCGGGCGTCGTGTCTATCTCACCGCCTACTCCGCTGTGTCGACCCTACTTCTGGTCTGGATCGTCGTCGCGGCACGATCTGCGCCGTCGATCTACCTGTGGTATCCCGCGCTGTGGCAGGCTCTTGTTCCGTTGATCGCGATGCCGTTTGCCTTCTGGTTCATCGCCGCAGGGCTTGCGGCGCAAAACCGGATTTCGATCACCTTCCGGCGCAGCGGCGAGGCGGCCTTGCAAGGCCCGATCACCGCCATAACCCGTCACCCCGTGCTGGTCGGTTTTCTGATCTGGTCGCTGGCGCACATCCCGCCGAATGGGGATGTTGTATCGCTGATCCTGTTTGGCGGCATGGGGCTGCTCGCCCTCGCGGGAATGCCGGTGCTCGACCGCCGGGCGCGGCGTCGTCTTGGTGATGCCGAGTGGGTGGCCGTCCGCGCGCAAACCTCCATCGTGCCGTTTCTGGCAATCGTTGAAGGGCGCGCGCATTTTAATACGGATCGAAGCTTCTGGCTTTGGACCGGCCTTGGGCTGGCTCTTTACGCCTGGTTCCTGTTGCAGGGCCACCGCATGCTGATCGGCGTCGACCCGCTGGCCTGGTTCTGATTGTTTCAGCCGCGGGGCCTGAACAGCATTGGCCCGTAAGCCACGCAGAAGCCTGCAAAGGCGAGGACCCATGCCAACCCGGCCAAGGGCATCAGTGAGAATGTCCAGTCCGGGTTGAATGCCGCCGCAAGACGCAGGACCAGAGCGATCATGATGGCCAGATAGATTGACACCGTTGCCGGCGGTGCCGTCAGCGGATGGCCGGTGTGGCCGCGGCTCGCGCGGGTCATGATGGCAAGCGTCATGCCGCCGATGGCGCCGACGGTCCAGCAGTGTATCGCAGCGCTTTCGGCGCCCGCACTGCCCGAAAGCGCTGCATAGCCGGCGAACACAAAGCCCAGACTGACCGGCAGGAATGCAAGATGCAGAATGAAGACCAGCGGCTCGGCAAGGGTTTTCAGCGGTCGCCAGCGCCATTGCCGCACGATGTTGAGGATGCCGATGGCCATCAGCAGGACACCCAGGACCGGCTCTTCGATGGCAAATGCCGGAAGCACGATCCATGCGCAAAGACCGGCAGCGCTCATCACCATCACAAACCGGTCGAACTGGCCGAAAGAGGGCGGAAGAACCGGATAGTCGTGCTTCTTGAGCCAGTTCCGGGTGAAGCTCGGGATAACCCGGCCGCCGATAATCTGGATCAGCATGATGACGAGGACAATAGCGGCGCGTTCGGCATAGACCGACGTGCCGTAGCGGATGTTTTCATAATAAAACAGGAGCTGTGTCGCTGTGAACAGCGACAGGACCACGATCATCTTCAGGTTCCGCCAGTTGCGCCCGGCCAGAATTTCCCGTGTCAGAAATCCGATCAGCGCCAGTGGAAAAGCCAAAGCTGCAAGATAGACGAATGCGGAGGGCAGCATGGCCGAAAAGGCGATGATCACGCGCGCACCAAGCCAGAGGCCGAACAGGCCCGCAAGCGGCCAGCCGACCACCGGCAGGCGTCCCGTCCAGTTGGGAACGGCTGTCAGAAGAAAGCCTGCGATGATCGCCGGCACATAGCCGAACAGCAATTCGTGGACATGCCAAGAGACGGGTGCGAACATGCTCGGAACCTGGATGAACCCCAGATACCAGGGCACCCAGAGCGCAATCAGCAGGGCGGCGTCAAGCGCGCCGAAAAAGAAGAAGGGCCTGAAGCCATGACTGAAAATCGCCGGTCCCTGCCATGCGCGCTGTCTTGCCATTGTCGTCATTGTTTGTCTCAGCAATCATGTTGGTTGAGTGTTGCGGGATCGGCGAACGCTGGCCAGTAGACCCTGAGCCAGAGCAGAAAGCCGCCGGCCCAGAAAATTGCCGCCACTGCGTGGTGGTGACCGACGAGCTCGGATACGATCCCGAGCTCGGGAAGTGCCCGGATAGCTATCGCGATGACGATCATTGCGATAGCTATCCGGGTCTCTGCGGAGAATATTAACGGCTGTCCGGTATGCCTTAATCCGGCGATGCAGAACACAGCGATTATGCCGAGGCCCAGTCCGCCCATGAGCGCAACGTGCAGGCCTGTGGTTTCCATGACCGGTAACCCAAGCCGGGCGCAGCCGATGGCGATGAGGCCGGTGCCTGCCAGCGCGCTTGATCCGGCAAGAACGGCGATTTCGGCCCGGAAGAATGCGCGCCCGACAAAGGCCTCGGCCACCCTGTCAAGGAAGGCGGCGCCTGCAGCGATAAATACAAATCCTGTGACCTCGGCGGAAAATCCAAGCAGTTCAGCGGCGATGGCGACAGCCATGATACCGGGAGCGAGATTGAGACGTCCGGGATGCGGCCTGAACGGGGATGTTGCCCCCGAAGGGTCGAGAATGTCATTGGTAACGGGCACGGTGATGCGTGCCAGCGCCAGCCCGAGCAGTCCGAGGAAGATGAAACCCGAAAGGTGGCTGAAAAGCTGCGCATGCTCGCCGTTTCCGATCGCGAAGGCATAACGGGTCGCCGTTTCACAAAGCCACAGAGCTGCAAGCCATAAGATGAATCCGGTCAGTCTGCTGTTCTTCTTGTAAATACTGACACGAAGCACATAGGCGGCAAGAAAGCCGGTCCAGACAATATCCGTGATGGCTCCTGTCCACAGCAAGCCATCAGTGCCGGCCAGCCCGCAAATGCGTGCAACAGTCCAGATCGCCGCGAGTGCGTAGAGCGCCTTGCCACGCAGGCGCGGTGTGTCCGTCCATTCCGGGATGGCGGTTGTTATGAAGCCGAGAAGTGCTGCTCCGAACGCCCCGATGATCATCTCGTGAACGTGCCAGATGCTCGGCGGTATTGCCCCTACCAAAGGGAGGTCATAACCATGAATGACGACCCACAGGAACGGCCAGACAGCCGCATAGACGGCGCTCAAGGGGAAGAACAGCCTAAAACCTTCATCACCGATGACGCTTAACGTCTTGAACCTGGTCCGCAGAACGGGTGTGTCGACAAGGCTCATCGGCTCATCCTTTCATCGACATCGTGGATATGGCGAAAGGCGGGGTCTTCCCGCGCCCAGCGCTGTGAGAGTGTGAAAACCGCGGCATCATCGCGCATGCCAGGCGTTCCGGGAACCAGACGTTCGCCGACAATCCCGGCGCCGCCGACATCCAGCACGGCCACACGATGGGCGACCCGCGCGGCTTCCATCAGGTCGTGGGTCACGAAGATACCACCGAAGCTGGACGATTGCGTCGCGGCAATTACGAGATCCTGCATCCGCCGCTTCAGCGCAACATCCAGGGCGGTGAAAGGCTCATCGAAATAGATGAAGTCCGGTGCGACAATCAGCGCGCGCGCGATTGCGCAGCGCTGGCGCATTCCGCCGGAAAGCTCGCCCGGATATTTTTCAAGATCCTCCGGTTGGAGTGCAACCTTGGCTGCAACAGTCTTCAACTTCGCCCTGGCCTCCCTGCGCGAGGTGCCCGAGATCCTCAAGGGGTAGGCGATGTTTTCGGCTGCCGTGGCCCAGGGCAGCAATCGCGGTTCCTGAAAAATCATCGCATGGCGTTTGTAATTGCGCTCAACCCGACCGCCGATCGGCGTCAGCAAATCAGCAGCAAGGTGAACCAGCGTGCTTTTTCCGCTGCCGGAGGGACCAACCAGGGCGACGATCTCGGACGCTGATACCTCAAGGTCGATATGGTCCAGCACCGTGCGGCCGAGATAGGCATGACGGAGCCCTTTCAGGGTGAGGCCGGTCTTCATCGTTTGATCCCCCACGGGATTTCGGCGCGTCGCCAGCTCTCGAACTCGGACCGGATTGGATGGATGACGCCATATTCGAAGATGAGCAGCGCGATCACCGCGATCATGACCCAGGCGAGCGCCTGCGTGATATCGAGATAGCTGCGGGCTGCCGACAGTTCGCCGCCGATCCCGCCGACATTGGTCAGCAGTTCGGCCATGACCGCGACCTTGAAAGACATGCCGAGGGCAAGCGTCAGGGCGGGAAACAGATGGGCGGTGAGTTGTCGCAAGCGCAGGCTTGTCATCCTGCGCCAGGCATTTGCGCCGAAGACGCGCGCCATGTCATCGAGCTTCCGGTCGCGGCTCAGAATACCCTCGGCCGTTCCCGCGAAGATGATGGGGACGGCCGTCACCACGACCGTCGCGATGACGGTTCCGTCACCTGCGCCGAACCAGATCAGAGCCAGAACAATCCAGGCAATCGGCGGCACACCGATCAGGAGCGTGATCAGCGGCCGCGCCAGCCGGATCGTTGCCGGGGAGTGGCCGGCGACCATGCCGAGCAACGCACCGGAAAACGCGGAGAGGAGGAAGCCTTGGAGCGCACGTCCGACAGTCTGCGCGATCAGCGACCATGCGGCCGGATCGGACAGGATCGACCATGTGGCGGTAAGCGTTGCAAGCGGGGAGGGCAGAATGAACGCCCCCCATTGCTCGTGCCCGTATTGCCAGACGGCGGCAAGCAGCGAGAATGCTGCCAGCCCCGCAAAGCCGGACCAGAGAAACTGCCCGGTCCGGCCGAGACGATCCAGCACGGGGCGCAAGACGCTTGCGCTAAAGTGCGTAAAATTCGTCATCAGGAAGCTTTCCGCCGATAATGCCGGGGTCGCTGTCGGCAAGGATCGACAACAGGGATTCGATCTCTGGCCTGGCCTTTGTCGCCTGTGTTGCCGCCAGGTTGGAATGGCCGATCGCTTCTTTCAGAACAGGCCAGGGCATGCCAAGCGCAGCGGCCGCATTGCTCGCGGCTTCCGCCGGCTCTGCGTTGACGGCGGCCGTTGCCTCAACCAAGGCCATATGAAGTTCCGGAATGAGGCTTCCATTGTCTTCGAAGAATGCCTCGGTCACCGCAAGGCCGGCCTGCGGCAGAAACGGCGGTACACGCATCGTATCGCCCCAGGCTTTCTGCACGTCGATCACGCGGATGACTGTGACGCCGGAGGCCTTGCCTTTGATAATGGCGGCCGAGGCAGCCGGCTCCGGCACAAGCGCGGCATCGATCCTGCCGCTCAGCAGGAGCTGCATGGCTTCGACGGGCGTGCCGGTGGTGTCGAGCGACAAATCCTGTTCTGGATCGATATCATGAGCCTTGAGAAGCCGCTTGAGGATCAGATCGGGCGTGTCGTTGCGGAAGGGAACCGCAAGCCTTTTGTCGCGCAAGGCACCGATCGTTTGCAGAGACGGGTCGGTGGCAATGATATAGAGCAGTCCGTTGGTCAGCGTGTTGACAAGCCGAACACCGAAGCCGCGATTATACATGTT
Organism: Martelella sp. NC20; assembly: GCF_013459645.1. NCBI lineage: Bacteria > Pseudomonadati > Pseudomonadota > Alphaproteobacteria > Hyphomicrobiales > Aurantimonadaceae > Martelella > Martelella soudanensis. The sequence goes on along the minus strand of NZ_CP054861.1, from coordinate 926,655 downwards.
GGCGGCGGCCTGGACTGGCATCACCACCAGCGACATCTGGCCGGAGGTGATCCCGGCACGGACTTCGTCGGGATTGCGCCAGACGTTGAATGCGGCCTTGTCGGCGATCTTCGAGAACGCGCCCGTGGCCGCGGCCTGGGCGAGCGTGATCGACGGTCCGGCAGGCGGCCCGGATAGCGATATTTGCGCAAGCGGCGCCGCGGCCGCTGCATGGCCCGCGCCAAAGCCGATTGCGGGCAGGCTTGCCATGCCGGCCATCCCGGTAAGGAAAGTGCGGCGGCGAAGTGGGAAGTTTGTCAGGCCGTTCATGACGGATTCCTTTCGACTGCTTCAGGACAGTCGATCTGCTTGTCGGGATGCGCCATCGAAGACTTCCTTTTGCCTGTCGTGTCGTTCAAAGCGCGTCGAGATAAGCCTCGAAGCGCTTGCGCGCGCGTGGCGGGACACGACGGCCGACGAAGTCCTCAGGCGCCCGAACCTCACCGACCGCGATGATCATGACCATGCCCATGGCGTAATGCGGTTTGCACTTGATGGCGTAAACGCCCTCTTTATCGGGCGAGAACACGACCTCCTCGTTCAGCCGACCCTCAAAGCCGGCTGCGCCCTCTGGAATCATGCCGTCAATGGTTTCGGCATTGTGACCCCGGTCAGCGGCAACAAAACGCACCGTGTCGCCGGGCTGGATGACGAGCACGCCGGGCTCGAACACCATGATTCCATCGTCACCCCGGTTGAGCATGTTCACGACATGATCCTCGGCCCACACCGGAGCCATTGTGGTGGTTAGCGCGAGAAACGAAAGGGCGAAGATGCGGAACATGGGTACACCGGTAAGAGTATCGGCCAGTCGCTAGCGACCGAGCCAGGCTAAACATGTATTTTATATTCATCTTTTATGGTGACGATCAACGCTTGCTGTGGGGGCGGGTCAAGTTGACGCAGTGCGACCGGCTATTCGCGCATCCTGCGATGCCGAGGACCCTTGAACGGTATGAAACCAATAGCCGGATGCTCGACAGTGACCGGGCGAGCTGCTTCAGAAACACTCAGCGCAAATGCTGGGAATCATGTGCCGGCAATGGTCTTGATGACCGGCGGGCAGGGCGCGCCTGACGGCGCGTTCCGACGACGAACCACGTATGGGGACAGGCTTCGTCTCATTGCGACGCTCCGCGTGTCGTTCTGTTGGTCAAACGGCGCCGTAGCGGCTGGGCAGAACGCCCTTCTCGGCGCGGAAAACCTTGCTGAAGTGGCTCAGATTTTCGAAGCCGACGGCGAGGGCGGCTTCTGTCACGTTTGCGCCGGCGGAAATCAGTTCGGCGGCGGCTTCGATCCGGGTCGTCCGCAGATAGGCGTGGATCGATTTTCCGATTGTCAGGCGGAAGCCTTCTTTCAGCCGTCTTTCGTTCAAACCGACTTCGCGGGAAAGCCGCGCGATCGTCCAGTCCGCCGAAAAGCGCTCCTCGATCAGCGCGATTGCGGCATGGACCTTCCTGCTTTCCGGTTCCGTGAGCGGTTTCAGACGCAGGCCGTTTGTCTGCTGACGCCCGACGGCGTCGATTGCGATGCCGAGCGCTTCCACGGCCTTGCTGTAGAGGAACAGGTCTTCCGCCATGCCAGGACTTGCCGGCCGATCCATCATCGACGCAGCTATGGAAAGCAGCTTCGCGGGCGCCCTGAAGCCGATAAGAAAGATATCCTGTTCCGGCAGGCTGTTTTCGCTCATCACCGCGCCGCCGAGCCGGGCGAGCGACACGCCGCCGAGTTTCCTGAGCAGTGGCGGCTCGAAACGGATGTCGACCACCCGCAGCCGGCTACCACCCTGAAGGCTGTTTTCGCCGCGCGTGTAACGGTTGCTGGCAAACAGGACGCCGGATCCGTGCGTAATCTCCAGCGGCGAAGCGCCATCGACCGAAAGCGTTCCGCGTCCCTCCAGAAACACCGACAGGGAAAAGGTCTCGGGCCCCTCCGGCCGGAACACGCGGTCCTCTTCCATGAAGGAGTCAATTGTGTAGACGGTCACATCCTCGCCCGACCGCATCATCCGGGTGCCGGCACGCCAACCCTGCTGATCGATGGCATTGTCGACCGAGGCCTGCCAGTGATCCGGGCGTTCGGTTTTCGTCCCTGGATCTCGTGTTCCGGTTTCCGGCATCGGCAATAGTCCCGTTTGCGTCAATCGCTGTTCCGAATGCGTTAGCGCGTTCCGTTGAAAAGTAGAATTTATTACTCATGTTTAGATTCGGATCGGAACGGTTGCAATATGCATGACGTGAGAAAGACAATGCTGGCGGGCACGGCCTGCTTCTGGGTGTTTGCCGGGCCGGGGGCTTTTGCACAGGAAGACACCGGGGTGACGGTGCTGGAGCCGGTGACGGTGACCTCGACGAAGCGCAGCGAGGAGATCGGCAAGGTCGATGCCGCCGTCACGGTCGTCAGCGGCGCGGAACTGGAAGAGCGCGGTATCCGCACCGTCGAAGGGTTGCAGAAGGTGTTTCCCGGCCTGACCATGGGCAATCGCGGGAACCGCATCTATGCCAATGTGACGGTGCGCGGCCTTTCCTCGCCCGATTATTTCAATCCGACGGTGCAAGTGCTGGTCGACGGCATCCCACAAGCGCCCTCGACCTTCTCCCAGCCGCTTGTCGATGTCGAACAGGTCGAGTTTCTGCGTGGTCCGCAGGGCACGCTTTACGGCGCGAATGCCTATGGCGGCGTGATCAACATCGTCACCAGAGAAAACTATCGCAACACCGCCTATATCGAGGCCAATGCCTCGCCTCAGGAGCCCTATGGCAAATTCGGCGGCACGGTCGAACTGGTGCCCGACACACTTTATTTCGATTACGCCGGACTTTATTCCTATTATGCGGGCGATATCGATGATGTGGCGACCGGCAAGGATAATATCAATTCCTCGCGTGACGGCGCGGCACGGTTCGCGCTGCGCTATGCGCCCCTCGAGGGCAATTTCGACGCGTCACTGATCTATTCGCGTGAAAAGCTCGAGACCCATGAGGAAATCTACGTTCTTCAGGAAGATGTCGACGACCGCGACTACAACAGCGCGTTCTACGGCGACTATCCGTTGCTGAAACGGGACATGACCAATGTGGCGGGGCAGTGGAGCTACACATTCGGCGATTTCACGCTGACGAGCATCACAACCTTCCAGGAAAGCGATGTGACGCGGGATTTCTCGTCCGGCGCCGGCACGCGCTACATCTGGCCGCAGGACGAGCGGCTGTTCACCCAGGACCTGCGGTTGACCTATGACGGGCTGAGGTTCAGCGGTGTCGGCGGGCTGTGGTACAGCCATGACGATTTCAGCGGATGGAAGAACGGCTATCCCGGCTATTATGGCGACTCAAAAAACAATGTCGTCACCGACAGTTACGCGGCCTATGGCGAAACCACGTGGCATGCGACCGACCGTCTCGATCTGACGGCCGGCCTGCGTGCGACCTATGAACGCTCGAAAATCGATGCCTGGCGCCAGGACAGCTATGCGACCGGCTACGGCTTCGACTTCGAAAACAGCGCCGATTTCAGCGGCTGGCAGCCCAAGGTCGCCGTCGGCTATGAGTTGACGCCGGATGTCCGGCTCTACGGCGTCATTTCGCGCGGCTACAAGCCCGGAGGCTTCAATCACAGTATTTCATCGATCATCGACGCCGAGCCCTATGAGGCCGAATCCAACTGGAATTTCGAGACCGGCCTGCGCTCGACGCTTTTCGACGACACGCTCGATCTCTCGGCGTCGCTTTATTACATCCGCTCGAAGGACATGCAGTTCTATGTCGGGCCGATCGGCCAGCAGTTCATCGAAAATGCCGGCGAGGCCTACAGCACCGGCCTGGAGGTCGATGCGACGTGGCGCCCAACCCACCGGTTCACGCTGTCCGGCGTTGGTGCGTTCGGACGCGCGGAATTTCTCGACTACACCAACTCTTATACGGGCATATCCTATGACGGCAATCGCGTGCCCTATGCGCCGGATGTGACCGCGCATGTCAACGCCGCGTTTCTGCTGACCGAGGACCTGTTCGACGGCGGTAGCCTGGTCGCCAATCTCGGCGTCAACTACACCTCCAAAACTTATTTCGACGATGCCAATTCGACCGGCCAGGATGCCTATGCAACGGTCGATGCCAGCCTCGATTTCGAAGGCACGAACGGGCTGTTCGCGCAGCTCTACGTTCAGAACCTCACCAACGAGAGCTACAAGACGTCGGGCTATGCCTCTGGTGGCTATGAGCTGGGAACGCTCGGCCAGGCCCGCACCTTCGGCCTGACGGTGCGCAAGGAATTCTGAAGTGACGGCAACCGTATCGCCGGCCCGGCTCACTGCGGTCCTGGCCGCCTCGGGCGGCATCTACACCGCGCAAAGCCTGATCGGCGGCCTGACATTCATGGGCGTGCCGACCGTGTTGCGCGCGGCCGATGTCGCTCTCGACCGGATCGGTCTTGTGTCGCTCACCATGCTGGTGTGGGCTCTCAAGTTCCTGTGGTCGCCGCCGGTGGAGCGGTGGCGCATCCGGCCGGACGGACGACGCCGGTCGCGGGCGATTATTCTGGCCGGGGAGGGGATGGCGGTCATTTTGCTTCTGGCACTCGCTTTTTTCGATATCGCCCGTTTTGAGCTTGTTCTTGCGGGCCTGCTGGCGCTGGCTGTGGTTGCCGCCACGGTCGATATCGCCTGCGACGCGTTTCTGATCGAGCAGGTGCAGCCGGACCGGCGCGGCTTTGCCAATATCGCCCAGGTCGGCGGCGGCTATCTGGGCATGATCTTCGGAAGCGGACTGTTCGTCGTCGTCTATTCGCATGCCGGCTGGCTTGTGGCGCTAGTCGCTCTCGCCGCGCTGCTGCTCGTGCTGAGCCTGCCGATGGCCTTCGTCCCGGAACCGGCTGGCATCCCGCGCGATGGCAATGCTATGCCCGCGCTCAAAACCGCATTCGCGCGGCCGGAAATCCGCATCGGCCTTGCCATCACGATCGTGTTCGAAATGGGCGGGCGCTTCGTCCAGATGCTGACCGGGCCTTTTCTCGTCGATGCCGGCGTGTCGCTTTCAGTGATCGGCGTCCTGAACGGGGTGGGCGGTATTATTGCCGGGATTATTGGCGCCGTTGCCGGCGGCTTCGTCGTGCAGGCGGTTGGTGCGGCGCGGGCGGTACTGATTGTCGCGGCGCTGCAGATATGCGTGCTGGCGTCGCTCTGCCTAGCCATCTCGACCGGCCTTGCGCCTCTTGAGGCGCTTATTGCCCTCTTCATTCTCGAAAGCGCCGTCATGACGGCCGGCTTCGTCGTCGTCTATTCGCGGCTGATGGCGCTTGTCGGCGCGTATCAGCCCGGAGTCGACTTCACGCTGTTTCAGTCGGCCAGCGCGATTGGCGCGGCCGCGTTCGGCGCCGGTGGCGGGCTGGTCGCCGCCCATGCGGGCTATGCGGCCGGTTTCGGGCTGGCGGTCGTCTTTGCCGCCATCGCCCTTCCGCTTCTCAGCCAAATGGACATCCGCCTGAACAAGGAAAACACAGCATGACAAAACCCCTTGCCGTCATCATTGGCGCCGGCGTGGCCGGGCTCGCGGCCGCCTGGTGGCTGGATCGGGCCGGCTGGCGCTCGCTGGTCGTGGAGCGCGCATCCTCGCTGCGTGAAAAAGGCTACATGCTCGGCCTTTCGGGGCTGGGTTTCGAAACTGCGGGACGGATGGGCCTGCACGAAGCGCTCGACGCGTGTTCCTACGCCATCGACGAGAATGTCTACAAGGACAGTAGCGGGCGCGAGCTTCTGCGCCTGCGCTACCGCGATTTCATCCGCGATCTGCCGTTCATGGCGGTCCGGCGCAGCGATCTGGTGCGGGTGCTTTTCGATGCGTTGCCCGAGACGGCTACGGTCCGGTTCGAGACTACGGTTTCCGGTTTTCAGGATAGCAACGACCATGTTTCGGTGACGCTTTCGAACGGTGAGACGATCGATGCGGACCTGCTGATCGGCGCGGACGGCTTTCGCTCGAGGACGCGGCAACAGCTGTTCGGCCCCGACGATGCCTGTCTGGCGCCGCTTGGCTATTCCTTCGCTGTCTATGATGTCGATGCGCCGCGCAGCTTTGAGAGCGATTTTCTGTCCTATGCCGAGCCGGGCCATCTGGCCGAATATTACGTTCTCCACGACGGTCAGCTTGCGGCCATGCACGTCTGGCGCAATGAAATGGCGGGGCAGGCGGACAACGGGTTCGGTCAGCTTGAAGACGTCTGCGGTAAAAGCCATCCCGAGGTTCGCGCCATTCTCGAACGGGCCGAGAAGACCGGGGCCGTTCCGATGATCGACACGCTGACGATGGTGGAATTGCCGGAATGGTCGAAAGGACGCGTCCTGCTTCTGGGTGATGCGGCCCATTGCCTGACACTGGTGTCCGGTCAGGGGGCGGGCATGGCGCTTGCCTCGGCGGAAATGCTCGGAAGTGCGTTGACGACCTCTCCCGATCTCGCATCCGCTATTGAAACGCACGAGGCGGCGCTGCGCCCCATCATCATCCGGCTTCAGGTCCGCAGCCGCAAGATGGCCTCCGTTTTCATCCCGCGCGGAAAATTCACCTTCCATCTGCGCAATGCGGTGATGCGGCATATGCCGCGCGCATGGCTCGGTCGCTATTTTACCAGCGCGATCAAGGCGGAGATCGCGCTGGTGCGGACAGACGGAAAGGCCTGAGGCCCATTCATGCTTGAGTTTTCGAGATGAGCGGGATCTGAGACCAACTCGGAATGTCACTCGAACTGGCTGATAATCTGCACCGCCCTGTTCTCCGTTCCGGATTCTCGAAAGCGTCAGAATAAGGGTATTGAGCGCTCTACCCATATTATAACGCCTGAAAAAATCCATCGTTGATCAAATACCCTTATTATCGCGCTTCACTCCCAAGTTAACGGACAGAGCGTTATATGCATCCTTCAGGCGTTTCGTTGCGCAATATAAGCTTGGAGTAATGGTCTTATACTCCGGCCCGATAGACACACGCCAATCAGCAGCGAATTATCGATGGATGGCAGCCTGCAACTTTCACAGTCAAATTTTGAACTCTTCTGATATCGCGCGGCGCCGCCGCAGGCCATATCGACTTTTCGTTTTCCTGGATTTTCAGGTTCGTCATCGGTGTTGGCCACGGTTTTTGCACTGACACTGATTCCAGTTGCGTCCCATTGAACCCAACTAACAGGTCTATTCATTGTCGTGGCGCAACAGTTTCGGTCCACTTCGGGCCATAGTACCTCCTGTGTAGCGACCCAGGAGAAGCATACGTCACGTGAGCGATGCACATCGGCTTGGCCGGCGGCATCGCCGCTCATCATCCTCTTTGCACTGCCTTGCCCGGGGTGGGCGCGTTGCGTCCGAGCGCGACCGTCACGGCGGCCCTCCTGTCGGCCGCTATCGCGACGGTCTTTTTTCTTACCCAGTAGGCAGCCGTGTTCTTTCGGACCGGAAGTCGCCCGTAATTGCCCACGCTGTGTCGGCCGGGCTTTTGAGGCGCTGACGGTGTTGAGGATTGTCTTGAACGTGTTGGCGCCGGGGCTGAGACGGGCGGTATCAACGACGGTTCGGATGTCGGATTCGCCTTTGGCGGCCCACATGGCGCGGTAGCCGTTGGTGACCTTGCGCTGAATGACGGCCGGTCTCAGAGCCCGTTCGCACCCGTTGTTGGTTGCCTCCACCAAGCCCGGCCAATGGGCAAAGGTTAGGAGTTGGTCGCGGGCGCGCTCGAACTTGCGCTGGATGCCACGGGCCAGATCTCATGATGTCGGTGTGGTCAGGATATCGGCAAGACTTCGCTCCAGCGCACGGCGTTTGGCGGCGATGGTCGACGGCGCGAAGGTTGCGATGCCATCGGCAAGGGCGAAGGCCCGCTTCAGCCAGAGTTTGAGACGCGCGGGCAGCATGTCCTCGCTCGCCTCGTCGGCATAAGCAACGTCGCGGGCCAGATGCGCCAGGCAGGTCTGATGGGCGCCGGCATGGCCCTGCTGTGCGGCGTAGCGATCGGAGCACCAGACATCGAGCCGGTGCCCGTCCATCAGATCGCGCACCACGACGGCCCCGCGGGTCGGGACGGCCCGATGAACGACTGCCTCAGTGCAACGGAACACCCACTGGTAGGCGTTGCTGCCTTCGATCCGCACGCCGGTCTCGTCGCAGGCGACGACGCTGGCCCGGCGCAGGGCGGCGACGGCCGCATCGCGCCCGGACACGAAGGCCCGTTGAGCCCTGCGCAGCATGTTCATCAGGCCGCCCTGACTGATGGTGAGACCGAAGAGATCCGCAAACGCGCCCTGCAGGCGTTCGTAGGACAAGGCCTGGAAGGTTTTGAAATACGTCGCCATCGCATGCATGCGCGGCCTGAACGGCGTCCCTTTCGCCGCATCCGGCACGGGCGCGACAACCCGCGTTCCACAGGACGGGCAGCTCACCGCCAGACGTCGATGGCGTTCGACAGACGGCTTGATCTCGGGAAGATCGATCCTGTCGTGCGCACTGACCGTCTCGGCGGCAACATCGCATGACAGGCAGGCCAGGCAGCAAGGGCATTGGTCGGGGCGATGATCGACGAGTTCATCGAATGCGTCGCTCATCGATCGGCTGTGACCCTCATGACCCGGCTTGGCATCGCCGGGTCTGGCCTTCTCCCGGCGCGCCTTGCGATCCGTCGGCGGCGGCTTCGATGAGGTCCGCGACGTCTTGTCCGGGCGCTGCATCCGCAGCACCAGGTCAATCAGTTTGTCCTTCGAAAGCCGCTGCAAATCACCTCGATCCATGGCTGTATGGATTCAGAAATCCGGGCCCGTGACAAGGGGGTGGGCAAATACAGTCGCCCTGGGATAACCACTATGGAGTCGACGGGCGGAAGAACTACGATGCCCATGACGCCTGATCACTACATCGATGATGTCATGCGCCGTTGGCCGGAAGCGATCCGCGTCTTCTCAATCACAAGATGCACTGTGTCGACTGTCTATCGACTTCGAGTGCTTCCTTGCCGATCTTCGGGCGATGATTCAGACAAACATGGAACATGGCGGCATCGATGAGAATGATCCGCCCGTGCGGGCATTCCGGGTCGAGACGCAAGTGCGTCAGGTTCAGAAACGCTTCTCGTTACCCGAACTACCGCCTCGCCAGGTCGAGCAGCTTGTGAGGCTCGCGGAGCACGATGCGCAGACGCCCGATTTCAACGAGGCCTCGTTCCGCCCAGCTACCGAGAATGCGGCTCACCGTTGGGATCGTGGTTCCCGTCATCTCCGCGATATCCTGGCGGGTTACGGGAAAGTCGATCAGGATCCCCTCTTTTGTTCGGCGGCCCGCATGCATCGACAGCCGCAACAGCGCATGCGCCATGCGGCGTTCGACGTCTTCCGTCGAAAGTTCCCTGACCCGCGCATGAAGCTCCTGCAGGTGCCGGGCGACCATATGCAAGGCATTCATCGTGAGCGCCGGATGATGCTCCGTCATGTCGTCCCACAACCCGGAGTTCCATGCCAAAGCCGTGCTCTCCAGCACCGCCGTCGCCGTGCCCGGATAGTCCGTGCGGCGCAATGCCTTGGCGACACCGAACAGTTCGCCCGGATTAACGATGCGGACGACAATCTGGTGGCCTTCTTCAGTCACCTGCACGACCTTCAGTCGGCCTTGGAGCAGCAGATAGAAGTGACGAGCTGCATCCCCTTGCCGGAATACAGCTTGGCCTTGTTGAACCCGGTGCACTCGGGCTGGGCGCAGGATGTTCTCCAACTCGGATTCGCTCATCGCCTCGAACAAACCGAACCCACGAATCAAGGCGCGGTCGAGGCCGGGCAGGACATCGTCACGGATATGTTGATGCGCCATAGGTTCACTCCAGCCCAGTCGATCCAATGTTGCCGCCATCGTCGGCACAAGCGGCCTTTTTCATCGCCGTATGGGGCACATCGCTCCACGCTTTCTCGGAATCGTGAACTGTTGCAAGGCGTCCAGCCATTTGCCGTTTGCGGAACATGGGACATTTTGCAAGTTGTCGTGAGACATGGTCGTCACCGCCGAATAAGAATAAAGATATATTTATATTATATCTTTATTCTCTCGCAGAGTTCAAGCGCTATCGCAAGGACACAATACGCGTCGTTTTGTCCAAGTTCGCATGTGAAAGGTAGGCATATCATGTTCAGCCAACGCGGCAGTCAGGTCTCATCGACGGGAAGCCAACCCCATCCTCCGATGCCGTTTCACGTCATGGTCAAGCCCGGCGGTCCGCGCTGCAATCTTGATTGCCGGTATTGCTATTATCTCGAGAAGGAACGGCTTTATCCGGATACACGAAAATTCCGGATGAGCGACGATGTGCTCGAGATCTTCATAAGGGACTACATAGCCTCCCAGAGCCGGCTGGCCATGCCGGAGATCTGGTTTTCATGGCAGGGCGGCGAGCCGACGCTGCTGGGTATCGCGTTCTTTCGGAAAGTCGTAGACCTCGAAGAGAAGTATTGTCCGAAAGGAAAAGTCGTCCGGAACGCGATACAGACGAACGGCACCTTGTTGGATGAGGACTGGGCGGCCTTCTTCAAGGCGAATGACTTTCTCGTCGGCATCAGCATCGACGGCCCGCGGGAGCAGCATGATCGCTACAGGGTCGATCGTCGCGATATGCCAACATTCGGCAAGGTCGTCGCCGCCCTTGAACTCCTGCGTGACCAAAAGGTGGAATTCAACACCTTGACGGTCGTGCACCGGCAGAACGCGCGCCGGCCGAAGGAGGTGTATCGCTTTCTCAAAGACATGGGCGTGGAATTCATGCAGTTCATTCCGCTGGTCGAGCGGGCGGCGGAAGGCGGAATGCTCGCCGGTCCGCCGGAGCAGGAAGGCGGCGCGACAAGGGTACGGATAACGCCCTGGAGCGTGTCGCCGAAAGCCTACGGCGAATTTCTTTGCGGCGTCTTCGACGAATGGATCCAGCAAGATGTCGGGCATATCTTCGTGCAGCTCTTCGACGTGCAATTGGGCCTATGGATGGGCGGACCATCCAGCCTCTGCATCTTTGCCGAGACCTGTGGCCAGCAAATGGCCCTGGAGCACAATGGAGATCTCTATGCCTGCGACCACTATGTCTACCCGCAGCATCTGCTCGGCAACATCGCGAAAACGTCGCTCGACGTACTCGCCGGATCTCGCGGGCAGCGCCAGTTCGGTGACGACAAGCGGAACACCCTGCCGAACTGCTGCCTGACTTGCGAATACCGCTTCGCCTGCAATGGTGGCTGTCCCAAGCACCGCTTTCTCGAGACGCCCGACGGCGAGCCAAGCCTCAATTATTTCTGTGCGTCCTATAGGCGCTTCTTCGAGCATGCCGGTCCATATCTGCTGACGATGGCGAACCTGGTACGCCAGGGCCAGCCCGCAGCTCGTGTGATGGAGATGCGGCGAAACCGACATTTGCAGGGCAAATCCATAGGTGGTCAGTCAGGTAGAAACGAGCCGTGTCCCTGCGGGAGCGGTCGGAAATTCAAAAAGTGCTGCGGACGTGAAGCAGGCCGATAAGCCACATCTGGAGTAGCCACGTTCGGCTGCCGTACACACGGCGCGACTATAGGGCTCGTCTGACGACTCGAGATAAGCGTCGAAGGCCGATGCGACGCTGCGCACCAGAATGGAAGCCTCTTCAGAGACGAAAATGATGGATCCGTCAATCTCCACGAGCCCCCCGGCGACCGGATCGCACAACCGCTGATTCGCGTGCAGCAAGACGTCGGGTCGCACGGCGTGCTTCCAGCATACTTCGTCCACATCAACGCGAAAGTCGCACATGAAGCGTTCGATGACTTCGGCCCAAAGCCGATCCGCTTGTTGCCCGCTTCCATCAACAGAGCCGCGATCGCTTCCGCTTGTGCGAGGCGACCCGTGCAGTCGGCAAGTGTGGCTTTATCGATCTTGCGCTGAAGTTTCTTGAACTGTGGAACATGCGCGTAGCCGAACACGGCGAATCGGTCAGGGCGCAGCGCAAGACACTGCAGGACTGTCGGCGCTGCGGTCGAAAGCTCACATTGCGATACACGGGCACGCAGCACAACATCCCGCGCTATTCCTGTTGGCGGGGTCTGCTCGATAATGGCGAGCCGCGTTGCATCGCCTTCGGCGAACTGCGCGTCGACGATGCGATTGAGGAAGCGCTGCTGCGTGTCGTCGAGCCGGGCGCAATTGCGGCCGCCGCCGAAGCGGAGGCGCAGGCAGTTGGTCGTCGCGACCAAGTCCGGGACACCCTCTGCCGCGATCTGGAGGCCGCCCGGTACGCCGCCGATCGGGTCTTCCGGCAATATGACGCCGCCGACCCTGCGAACCGTCTGGTCGCAGCGGAGCTGGAGATACGATGGAACCGCTCCCTCGCACATGTTGATGAAGTCGAGAGCAGGATCGCCGCGCATGATGCCGCGACGTCACGAACATCGTCCATGTCGGCAAACGGACCTCACGGCCCTGGCTGTAGATATTCGGACTGTGTGGTCGATGCCAACGACGGATGCGCGGCTCAAAAAGCGCATCGTGCGCACCGTCATTCAGGGGGTGCTCGCTGATATCGATGACGAAGCCTCTGAGATCGTCCTGCTGATCCATGCGGTTGGAGGCGTAATGCCGTGGCGACTGGCGTAGCGCGGCAACAGCCCGTAACGGTCCGCATGCTGGGGGAGTTGGCGTTGCGGCTTGTGTCGTCCTGGTAAAACAAATATCTTCAGTATACCTTAAGTGGGTGGGGAGTACGCAACGGTGGGTCTGCCGCATTCGAGAATGTCCGCATTCTCCGTCTTGTTGATCATCGTTGCGGCGGGTTGGCTGGGCATGCTGGTTGGTGTTTCCTTCCTCGCCACCCCGGCAAAATTCCTGGCACCGAGTCTCACGCTGCCGGTTGCTCTGGACGTTGGCCGGCATACCTTTGCTGTCTACAACAAGGTCGAATGGGAATTCTCCGTCGCATTGTTGCTGCTGGCGTTTCTGGGAAGGCGCGGCTGGATCAGCGCTGCGTTCACGATGGTCGCTGTATTGATTGTTGCGTGCGAAACCCTGTGGCTGCTGCCTCTTCTCGATGCGCGAGTCGGCGTCATCATTGCAGGAGGCGAGCCTGCACCGTCGAACCTTCACACGCTTCATATCGCGCTGGAAGCCGCGAAGATGGTGGCAATCGCTATCGTCCTGGTAGAGATCTCATGGCGCGTCCTGCGGCGGCCCAACGAGCGGAACCGCCGCTGTCCTTAACTTTCGCGCCGTCGAGTTTCATCTGCCGGCACATCGATAGAATTCGATGAAGAAGCGACCCGGCTCCAGGAATTCGACATGATGCAGGACCTCGGGCTCGATGACGATAGTTTCGGGCGCCGCCGCTTCTCGAATTCCGTTCTTCGGAGGCTCCAATTCGTAACGAACTCTTCCTTCCAGCACATGGAGGAGACCCCATGTGCCGGCTTTGGTTGAATGGGCGGAGCGAAGTTTGTCGGGAAGATTGTCCGATGTGAAATCAGGTGAGCGTCCGTAGGCTTCGGCGTCATCGGGCAGCTTGGCTGGGATATCGGTCATTGATAGCTCCATTGGCATTCGAGGGGGCCAACGAGATCTCGGTCTGAATGTCCTTTCGGAATCGTGGCGACGTGTCGGCAGCTCGATCCCGGAGCTGGCCGACGGAATGTAGATGAACACGCGCGAGCAGTAGTCGCAGGCGAGGGAGCCAGGCTTTCCTTCGCGGAAGGCGTACCAGACCTTGGGATGCCCGAGCTGTGGATCGGCCCCATTGCATGACACGCGGGTCTCTCGTGTGATCACGACGTCGGTAAAGAGCGGGGTGTCGTTCTGGGTTGGGGGCTGTTTCCGGAGCGTTGCCGCGACGATCTCGGGAAACGCAGATGCGCAAGACTCGATTGTGCCATTTGGTTCGACAGGCTCGACCGCGTAGGAGGACCTGATCGGGATGGTTGTCCGCGTCGTCGGCGACCCGTTGCCGATCGAGAATGCTTGTATTGCCGCGTCGAGCTGCATTGCGACGAGGTGGGCAGCGTGTGTGGATTCGGCGTATACGATAATCTCCGCCCATGCGGGATGCCTGACATGCTCCGGCTGGTCGCACGGCTCCTCGGGCTGAATTCGCCACAGCGACGTTGGGCGTTTGAATTGCGTCCGGTCGGCGTGCATTCAGAATATCCCAAGGACAATCGCGATGAGGAAGAGGAAGGCTGCACCGGCAATCAGGTGAGGAGCGAGAAAGGCGCATCGGGAGCGTACGGTGTCCGTCGCTCTCAACCACATATCTGGGCGGAAACCCGCTTGATGCGCACGGCATGCGTGTCCAGCAACAGTGGTGGTCATCGATCGGGCTCCCGCTCGTCGGAAGCTGATGGGAGGCGGGCATCGGCAATGGCAGGATCGTGAGAGACGATATGCTCGGCTTGCCGAGGCGGCTCGGTCCAGGTCAAGCGCGGTGTCTGGCGATGCAAGAAGACGTCGAAGCGGCGGGCAATGTCAGGTTGCGATGTTCGCAGCAGCGCGTAGGTGCGGCCGGCGAAACGGCATGCCTTTTCGGCCTCTCCGGCTTGAGCCAGGCTGCGGAAGCTTTCGAGAAGAAGATCGGCAATGGGGAAGGCCGGTCTAACCGGCTCGTTACGGGCCGCGATACGGTGCTTGGATGTCGAGTTCATCGTCAACCAGCCCTCAGCGAATGCCAAAATGCACCTTGGCGTCGTCGCTCATCAGCTCTGGCGACCAGCGCGGTTCATGGGTCAACGTGATCTCGGCCATTTCGACGCCCTCGACAGAGGCCGTACACGCCCGTGCACCTTCGGTGAGATAGCTGGTGGCGGGACAGCCGGGCGTCGTGGTCGTCATGATGACCGAGGCGACGCCATCGGCATCAACATGCACATCATAGATCAAGCCGAGATCGACGATATTGTAGCCGAGCTCGGGATCGATGACTCGACGAAGGGCGTCCTTGATCTTCTGAGAGACTGCGTCCGTTTCGGTCGGCGCTGCGGCGTCGACGGATTGTTCGATGATGATCGGCGCGCCAGCCATGAAATGTTCCATGATCGCGCCGAGGAGAGCCGGCTTGAGATGTTGCCACTCACCCTTGTTCTTGGTGACGGTGATGTAGTCCGACCCGAAGGACAGGGCCGCAACGCCAGGCACCTCGAACAGCTTTGCGGCGAGCGGAGAGTGAGCGGCTTTGCTTCGATCAGAGATGCTTAGGGTTCGGCCCGGAAGCACGTCTCTGCCAGGGAGGAACTTCAGGCTCGCCGGGTCGCTTGTCGCTTCGGTCTGGATAAACATCGTGAGACTCCCAAGGGGTCGGCGACGGGCAGCAGGCTCTCAAGCCGCCGGTTTCTGGCCTTCGCCGACGCGCACGAGGATCTTGTAGGTGGTGCCGTCCGGCTCGAAACCGCCCCGCCATGCATGCCCTCGCTTGGCGAGTTCGGGGAACAGAAACATCGGTTCGCGGCAGAGCAGCGCTTCGAGAACGTCGCCTGATCGCATCGTCTCCAGCGCCGCCAGGATGCGGACCATCGGCTCGGGTGGCTCGAGGTCGCGATTGTCCATCTGCTGGGCAGGCTCCGGCCAATCATGCATGTCGGGGGCTTCGGCCGCAGCGCTTGCCCCGCCTTCGACGGGGGCTTCAGCACGCCTGAACAGGACTTCCCAGTCGCCGCCCTCGATCTCCCTGGCTTCGTGAGCAAAGCCCTTGCGACCGAGCACCTGGAACAGCGGAACCGGCTTGAATGTCGCGTAAAGCCGCAATCCTTCGTCGGGGGCGAGAGCATCGATGGTTTGCATGATCTTTTCGAATGGCTCACCGCCGCCGCGGAGGATCGGACGAACGTCGAGGTCGACAAAGGTCTGTGGCATGGGGGTTGGCCTCCTTTCCGATCAGGTTGACTTCGGCAGGGATACGAGGAGATGCGGCCGGTGCGTGCCGTCGGGCAGCGGAACCTCTGCCGTCAGGTCCGACAGCAGCCGTGTGCGCAGGAGCTGCGCCGCAATCGCGAGTGTGGCGACAACCATCACTCCGCTCGCCATTCTGAAAGCTGTGGCATGCGCGAAGAGCAGAGCCGCGGTCGCGCCCCAGACGGACAGAAAATAAAGGAGGAACCACGGCCGAGCGCGTCGTTCGTTGACGAGATCCTGCACCCGAGGCGTTGCAGTCTTGCCGAGCACCGGGCCGTAGCATTCGAGCCAGGTCAGGAAGGCAACGATCTTGTAGAGCTTGGCGAGCCCGAGGCCGGTCAGCCAACCGAATGCTGCGAGGAAGACGACGGCGTCTATCTGCTCTGAAAGACGATTCGTCGCGATCAGAACGACCATCAACGCGACGGCTGCGGCGAGCGAGATCAGCGCGAGCGCGGCCATCTGGCTGTTGAGCTCAATGATGCGGCGCTTGCGGGCGCGGTAGAGATAGAAGATGTCGGCGCCGTAGAGAGCCAGACCGGCAAGCCCGAGAAGGGCGCCGATGGAGAGCGCCGGCAGGATCGTCACGTCGCGAAGGAGCTGCGCAACCCCGCCGAGGATCAGCACGGCGAGCGCGCCCGTCCCAAGCCAGAAGACCGCACGGGGACGGGCGCCTTCCAATTCCGGTGCGAGCATGAACATCGCCAGGAGACGGTAGCTCACGCCCATAGCGGCAAATGTGAGCCAGCCGCCGAGCCCGGCGATGACGTGCAGCGGCAGACCGCCCGCGGCGGTCGTCAGGAGCGCCTCGGAATGGACCGGTCCGGCGAAGGCGAGACTGAAGGTTGCGCCGAGTGCGACTGTTGCGGCGAGGCAAAGGAGAGCAACCGCGACGAAACGCGCTGGCAGGGGGAGAGGTCGCGCCTGCCAGAGCGTGCGACCGAGATTATAGAGGAGGAGCGCAAATCCGGTTGCAAGCAAGCCGGCGGCGAGCGGGAAGAGCCATGTGCCCACGTCGATCGTGCCGGAGAGCTGGAGAAAACCGGAAAGCAGCGCGGCGAGCCCCGCCACAAGCAAGACAAGGGTTGGTAGAGGCAGCGAGTTGCTGTGAAGGGGCCGTGCGATGAGAACCGGGACAAACTGGAAGAGCGCCCCGCAGAGCAGAAAACTGAGCCAGCCGATGGCGATGAGATGGACAAGAACGAGCGTCTGCGGAGCCCGGATCGGCGCGGACGGAAAACCATATCCCGCCGTCATCAGGCACTCGCCGAGGATCAGCGACAGAAGCGCTGCCGCGAAATAGGACATGGTCCAACGTGAGAGCGTGACACCCATCTTGAAATTTTCCACCGGACGCGACGCCGGCCAGAGCCGGCGTCGCGTCGAAGCGCCTCAGACCGCCTTGGCGTGCTTGCCGATCTCGACGCGCCAGACCTGCGGCCCCTGTTCGACATAGGTCCAGGAGAACTGGCCCGGATACTCGGCTTCGAGCTGATAGTAGAGCGGCTTGGGATCGTGATCGTTGACCAGGACGAAGGACGTGCCCGGTTCCAATGCGTTCACGAGCTCGAAGATCTTGGCGTGGCGTTTCGCCGGCACAAGGCTCCGCAAATCAACGACATCGGCCGTGTTTGTAGGCTCACTCATGGCATTCTCCTTGTCTTGATGTGAGGTCTTGAGAGCAGGTCATGGCCGAAGCGGCTCTGCCCAGCGTCGCTGGTCCGCCGCATGGTGGCGAAGGCCCTCGCCAGAAGCCTTCCCGTCGCTTCTCCGCGCAGCAGCCATCGATTTTGTGCCGTGGCGCCAAACGGCGCCGCGGATCGAAGGGTCGGATAGGTGTGGTCGTTGTGGTTCATGGCAGCGCGTCTCCAGTGGCGGCATTCACGCTTTCCAGTCTTCCCGCTAAAAGATGTATTGTCAATATATCTTTTATGGATTAGGAGAAATGGGACGGAAGCGGAGGGGCCGGCCGGTTGGTCGGCGAGGCCGCTGAACAATCCTACGGAGGTGCGCCATGAACATGATGGTAAGCGGGATCAAACCGATGCATGCCGCCGGATCAGGACAGGTGGCGGCCCTCATGGATGGACTTCGTGAGCCGCCCCCCTCGCTCGCCGCCGACGTCATCGCAGAGCTGCCGATATCGGAGTTGGCGGCGATCGTCGTGTCGCATTTCCGTGCGCATGGCCACATCTGCAATGTGATGACGCACATTTCCGGCGCGCGGTGGGATCGTGTGGAGGAGGCGATCCGCGTGATCCTCGATCCCTGCGCCGGCAAGGGTCAAATGACGCCGCTCGCCGAAAACATCGTCGATCTTCTGTGCGCCGAGCGGGGAGTCACGGGGCGGATCGTCAAGCCATATTTCGAGACGTTCCTGGGCCGACTGCTGCCGGCTGAAGTCGCGGCGCGGTTGTGCGCCCATGTGGCATGTCTGGGCGGCGAGCAGTCGAGATAGCGTCATGCGTGAGCAGGCTTTGTCCAAGGAACGGGTCGTGGACGTTCGAGAGATCGGTCCAAGCGTTCGGCATACGGTCATAACTCAACTGGTCACGCATCTCGCGGCGGGCGAGACGCTGCAGCTCATCGTCGACCACGATCCGCGCCGGCTGAAGCTGCAGCTCGAGGCCGGCCGCGACGGCGGTATTTGTTGGGAATACCTCGAGAAGGGTCCCGACATCTGGCGCGTTCGCCTCGGTCGGGGAGCGAGCACATGAGCTTGGGGAAAGCCGTCACTCCGGTTTGGAACCGGTTCCGCCGGGCATGCGGCGTGGGGACGCCTGCACTGTCCAGGCCGTCGCCGCAGAGGCTGCAGAACGACCGCAGTACGGATTACCAGGACCGCCGGCTCGATCAGCTGGAGCGAATTTACATGGCTGCGAAATGGGGGGCTGTGGGGTGACATAAGCGTGATGGTTGCGGTGGCTGAAATGCTCGAAAGAGACAGATTTGCGGAGACGAGGAGCGAGCGATGATGCGATCGACCGAAGAACGGTTCCACATGTCAGCAAATGGAATAAGACAGCCAATCGGCCCGGACGACGCCGGCATCCGTCCCTACCACGAGTCGCTTATTTGCGCGGATTACGAGCGGTGCCATCCGGACGACTCTTTCGAGGATCTGAAGCATCGCGCCCGGTTCTCGAAAGAGGACCAGGGCTTGCTGCGCGACTGGATGGCGGTCGCCGCCGGGCGGGCGCGGCAACAGCAGACGGATGCGACGCCTGAGATCAGGCGGCCTTCGATTGCGGCCTAGCGCAGGCCGTTCACGTGGAACAGCGCCTGGTTGGGCGCGGATCGTTTTTGATCAGCAAGAGGACAGACCGATGCCCGAAAAGATCTTGTACACGGCCGTGGCGACCGCTCGAGGTGGGCGCGAGGGCCAGATCCGCAGCGACGATGGCGTGCTCGAGGCTGCGCTCTCGGTGCCGAAGGAGATGGGCGGTCGGGGCGGCGCACGAACCAATCCGGAGCAGCTGTTTGCGGCCGGCTATGCGGCGTGCTTCGAGGGAGCCGTGCGACTCGCAGCCAAGGAAGCCGCTCTTCAGGTCGGTCCCGACACGAATGTCACGGCCCATGTCGGCATCGGGCCGCGGCAGGCGGGCGGCTTCGAGCTTGCGGTAACGCTGGAGGTCCATGTCGACGGCGTGGCCAAGGATCGGGCGGAAGAGCTCGCAAAGACGGCACATTAGAAAATCTGCCCCTATTCCCATGCGACGCGCGGAAATGTCGAGGTTCAAATCCGCGTGATCTGAAATTATGACGCACCAGGCCAAACAGGGCTACGTCTTCTTCCGCGCCCATGCACGAAGGAGCATCGGCCCGTAGAAAACCACGAAGGCGACAAACGCTGCCGTCCAGGCGGCGGCGGCCAGCTCGTGCAGCGTGGCGGTCCGGTCGGGGAGGATAATCGTTGCCAGGCGCAGAACCACCGAAAGGATCACGAGCAGATAAATCAGCGTCGTCGTCCGGGGAGACGTGAGGGGGCGGCCGGAATGCCCGCGAGTCGCACGCGTCATCACCCCCACCGCGCCAGCGGTCCAAGCATGAAGCGCGACGGCGGGCGGAACGGCCTGCGGCCATATATTCGAGATGCCGACAGGATACCGATTCGCCCGGCCAGCCAGAGCGTGAAGAGAGCAAGCAATGGCATGCCGCGAATCGGCAGTCGGCCGGTCCAGTTCGGAACCGCCGTCAGCAGGAAACCTGCCACGACGGCGGCGCCGTAACCGAAGAGGAGCTCGTGGGCGTGCCAAGCAACGGCGCCTTAACGTGACGCAAAGCTCAGATGCCCGGTCAGCAGCGCGACCCATAGAACCATCGCGAACGCCGTCCAGGTGGCGGCACCGAGGAAGAACGGGCGGAAGCCATAGCTGAAGAGCGCGAAGCGCGATGAGGCCATCGGCATATGTGTCACCATGGGAGCAGGCTCAGCGGGTCGGGATCGATGAGCAGCCGATGACCCTGGAGGAGAAACCACAGATAGGCGGCGAGGCTGACGGCCGTGTGCAGCATGAATGGCCCGGAGAACCGGATACGGGCATTGCGCGAGGCGATAGCGAGAAAGGGCAGGACGGAGGTGCCGCGCGAAAGCGCCTTCCAGCGCTCGTCTCCGAGACGCGCTCGCGCACGACGATCGATGAGGGGCATTCCCGCCACAGCCAATGCGGCCATGTCGCCGAAGAGAATGAGGGACACGATGTCGCCGTTGGGCGGAAGATGCGCTCCAGCCCAGATCAGGAAGCCCCGAAGCACGGGATGCCGCGTTATGATGACAATCGGCGCAAGCGGGAGCGTCGGATCGCGGCGGCGAAGCGAAATCGATAGGGGATTGGGTTCGGCAATCCCGGCGACGACAAACCAGAAAGCCAATGGCATGGCGACGACAGGTATGACGGACTGCCATGGCGCGAAATTCCAGAGCGCCATGTAAGGCGCATTTCTCGCAGTGACGACGATCCAGACGAGCAGCGTGAGCGAGAGAACGGAATATGCCAGAAGGTATCCGCGGCGGCCGAGGAGCGCGACCAGTCGACGGCGGACCGGCGGTGCTGGCGGTACGATGTACGCGGTCAGAAAGAGAAGGATCGCAAGGAGAAACTGGGCCATGGTCGGGGAAACGTCAGCGATGAGTGGACTCTAGAATAAGATTCATCTATTATCCATCATATATCTGGTGCAGAGGAATTTCATGTATTCCGCGAACAGTCGAGACGAGGCAGATTCTGAACGAGGCGCGGGGCGTGCGGCGCGCTCTCGGCTCCCCTTGCCAACCCGTGCGCGCTGATCGTCGCGATGCCGCATTGCGGACCAGGTAGAAACACATGCGTCTAACCACATTCTCCGACTACGCACTGCGCGTGCTGATGTACGCCGGATCCGTTGGTGACCGCCTGATCACCATTGAGGAGACCTCGAGGGTTTACGGTATCTCCCGCGCGCACCTGATGAAGGTCGTCAATATCCTGACGAAGACGGGATATCTGAAGGGGGTTCGCGGGCGATCGGGCGGTTTCACGCTCGCCAGACGGCCCGAAAAGATAAATCTCGGGGCGGTCGTGCGGGCGACCGAGCCGGATTTCATCTTGGTCGAATGCTTCGCAACCGGCAATCAGTGCGTGATTACCGGTTGCTGCCGCCTGCCCAACGTCCTCAATGAAGCATTGACCTCATTCGTCACCACATTGGACCGCTATACCCTTGCCGACATCATGCTGGCGGAACGCGATTTCAGGGTGCCGAATCCGCCGGTTGAGGAAACGCGCGGGCCCGATTTCGCGGCTGTCGGGACGCGCCGCAAGTCGGGACAAGGGGCCGGTGCGGGGCAAGCCTGATACCGGCCTGCACGGACCGCGAAGCGAGATGTCGCTTGCTAAAAGATATATATAGCATATATCTTTTAGCATCGGAATGAGGATGGGTATGACCCACGTTGTCACTGACAATTGCATCATTTGCAAGTTCACCGATTGTGTGGAGGTCTGTCCTGTAGACTGCTTCTACGAGGGGGAGAACATGTTGGTGATTCATCCTGACGAATGCATCGATTGCGGTGTCTGCGTTCCTGAATGTCCGGCGGAAGCGATCTTTCCGGACAGCGATCCGGCGGCCGAGTCGCAATGGCTTCGCCTGAACCAGGAATACGCTGACAAGTGGCCGAATATTACCCGGAAGAAAGACCCCATGCCGGACGCGGACGCCTTGAATGGTGTTCCGAGCAAGCTCTCGGAGTTCAGTCCGAATCCAGGCGAGGGCGACTGAGGTCACCGAGGCGTCTCCTTGCACCTCCCACGCGGACAGGGATTGCCTTGTGATGAGATAAATGATACATTTTTGATGTATGTTATGGCTTGAGCGACGCCCATCAAACATGGTCGAGCCTGCGCGTGCTGCGAAGCGGGCGGTGAGTTGGCGTTCGGCTTGGAGGCGGATGCGCATATCGAGGGAAAGGACGGCATGTCACAGAAAAACCGGCGCGCGCTTATCAGGGCTGAAATCGTATCGAACACGGGGATCGATGAAGAACTGATCCACCGGCTTGTGCATGCTTTTTACGCTCGCGTTCGTGAAGATTCCATTCTGGCGCCGATATTCGACAGTCACGTTGATGATTGGGGCGCGCATCTGGAAAACATGTGCGCGTTCTGGTCGTCGGTCGCGCTGTTGACCGGACGATACCATGGTCGTCCCATGGAAAAGCACTTGCCGCTCCCGATCGATGCGCATCATTTCGATCGGTGGCTGGCCTTGCTCGAGGACACGGCGAGACAGGTATGCGGGCCTGCCGCCGCAGATCATTTTATCGAACGCGCCCGACGCATCGCCGAAAGTCTGGAGATGGGAATCGCTACCCAGGCGGGCGTTCTCCTGGGCAAAGGAGAGCGTTACATAAGCAATGACTTGAAAGGCGCAAGAGTCGGCAGAATAGCGGAGGTCTACCGTGGCGAATCAGGAGAATGAGAATGGGCAATACGCCTCTCCGTCATGTCTCATGCACGAGATTGAACCCGGTTATTCCGGTCTGCCGGTGTTAGATCCGAAACAGGAGGAGGTCGACGTCGGTCGCTGACGCAAAGCCGAACGGTCCACTACCCGACGGATTTCGCCGCGATGCCCATTGCGTGGATCGACCGGATCAGCTTGCGCGGGGAACAGTTGACCAAGGCACTTATCCGCGAATATCAGCCGCACCTGCTTGGTGGTTAGCTGTTCACAGACTCAAACGACCACTACGATTGAATGTTGGTATCGGTAGTTGCGAGCCCCCGCAACCAACACTGTTTTATCAATAATATCAAAGGCTTAACTCTCAACGGGTGAGGCCTTTTTGGCTATTTTGCGCCGATACACCCGTTGCAAGGGGTAGGAGACCTGCAATCGCACCATAGAGGTCGATATCGAGACCGGCGCCGTCTTGCGATGGCGTCAGAACGATCTTCTCGATCAGATCGCGCAGAGCTTCCTTCGAGCCTAGAGCGTTTCTGTGCTTTTCTGAATCAGTTGGGATTCCCAAATCGGTTTTGTTCTGATTCATTGATGCTGGCTGGACAGGAGGCCAGCATCGTATGACCGCACCGATTTCGAATGATCTTCGTGAACGCGTTGTTGCTGCCGTCCAGAATGGCGAAAGCGTTCGTTGTGTTGCGAGCCGGTTTGAGGTTGCCGTGTCGTCCGTGGTGAAGTGGTCGCAGCGTTACCGTGCCACCGGTTCGGTCGCGCCGGGCAAGATGGGCGGGTATCGCAAACGCATCCTGGAACCGCACCGGGCCTTCATCATCGAGCGCATCAACCAGACGTCGCATCTGACGCTGCATGGGCTGAAGGCAGAACTGGCCGCGCGTGGCGTAAAGGTCTCGCACGATACGGTCTGGAAGTTCCTGCGGCGCGAGGGTCTCAGCTTCAAAAAAAACACTGTTCGCCCTTGAGCAGGCACGCGCCGACATCGCCAGACGGCGTCAACGCTGGCAGTCTTTGCAGGCCGGGCTTGACCCCAGCAGGCTGGTGTTCATCGATGAAACCTGGATCAAGACCAATATGGCGCCGCTCAGGGGGTGGGGCAAACGCGGAAAACGCCTTCGGGGCTTTGCGCCGCATGGCCATTGGCGGACCCTGACCTTTCTCGGCGCGTTGCGCTGCGACCGGCTGACGGCCCCTTGCGTCTTCGACGGTCCGATCAACGGCCAGTGCTTCCAAGCCTATGTCGAACAGATCCTCGTGCCGGTGCTCAAGCCGGGCGATATCGTCGTCATGGACAATCTCGGCAGCCACAAGTCAGCCGCGGTCCGCAAGGCGATCAAAGCGGCAGGCGCAAGGCTCTGGTTCCTGCCGCCCTATTCGCCCGACCTCAATCCGATCGAACAGGCGTTCGCCAAAATCAAGCACTGGATGCGAATGCTTCAGAAGCGAACCGTTGAGGATACATGGCGCGCCATCGGCAGCCTTGTCACCACCATCAAGCCGCAAGAGTGCGCCAACTATATCGAAAATGCAGGATATGCTTCCGTCAAAACCTGAAACGTGTCAACGGCGGCGTAAAAACCGGCCACGGGGCGGAGCAAAAGTCGGCCACCTCGGGCGCAGGTATGAGGCCCGCGGGAGGGCGTAGCCCGAGCGGGGGCCTCATACCTGCGTAGCGATTTTTGAAGGGTTTCAGCTGGCCTTTCGGGCACGGCTTTGGGCGAGACGATAGCTGTCGCCATTCATTTCGAGAATGTTGACATGGTGCGTGACGCGGTCGAGCAGAGCGCCGGTCAGGCGCTCGGATCCCATGATTTCTGTCCATTCGTCAAAGGGCAAATTGCTGGTGATCAGGGTGGCGCCCCGCTCATAACGTTGCGAGATCAACTCGAACAGCAGTTCCGCGCCAGTCTTGGAGAGCGGCACGAAGCCGAGTTCGTCGATGATCAGCAACTTGTACCCTGCCATCTGCTTCTGGAAACGCAAGAGGCGCCGCTCGTCACGGGCTTCCATCATCTCACTGACCATGGCTGCGGCTGTGGTGAAGCCAACGGACAGGCCCTTCTGGCAGGCTGAAAGGCCGAGGGCGAGCGCTATGTGCGTCTTCCCGGTTCCGCTGGGGCCGAGAGCGATGACGTTCTCGCGACGCTCGATCCATTCGCAGCGGGCCAGCTCCAGCACCTGCATCTTGTTGAGCTTCGGGATGGCGGCAAAATCGAAACTGTCGAGGCTTTTGACAACCGGGAATTTGGCTGCCTTGATACGCCGCTCGACCTTGCGGCGATCCCGTTCGATCATTTCCCGCTCGGCAAGCCGGGTGAGGTATCCGATGTGGTCGACACCCTCGGTGGCGCAAAGCCGGGCCAGTTTCTGATACTCCCGCTGGAAGGTCGGCAGCTTCAGGCTCTTGAGATAGTGGGCAAGCAGGATCTCGGGTGCTTCGGCGCTCATGCCGCTTCTCCCTTCCCCGATGACAGGAGGCCCATATACGCCTTCGCCGATGTCGTCTCGACGGTTGCTCTCGGCAGATAGGGATAAATCGACAGATCCAGTCGCGGCGGCCGGCGCTCTATCCGGCAAAGAATCAGATGTTTGACGGCGTCGAAGCCAATCGCCCCGAGTTGCAGGGCTTGCTTGATCGCCGCATGCAGGTCAGCCATATCGAAGCTTTCCAGCAGACGAAGAACCTGCACGTATTCCCGCCTGCCATGTTTTGCCATGCGGCCTTCCATCAGGCGGCACAGTGTGGCGAATTCCTCCGGGAGATCCCAGCCCTGCAAAGGGGCTGCCTGATCCAGCGCATTGATCTTCCGCTCGATCAGCGGCAGGTAATGCACAGGGTCGAAGATGACATCCTCCCGGTCCCAACTCCGGGGATGGCGGGCGATGATCTCGCCGCGGCAGCCGATCACCACCTTGTCGACATAGCCTCGAACCCAAACGTCCTGATGACCGTAGGCGACAGGCACGGAATAGTCGTTGGTCTTGTAGCGAACGAGAGACTGGGCCGTCACCCTGGCGCTGGCTTGGTCGCAGGCGTCAAATGGCGACGCTGGCAAGGACTGCATGGCAGCGAGATCGCGCTGCAGCCGTTCACCGATCGTCTCGCTCTCACCGCGCAGCCTGTCACGTTGGCGCTTCCGGCACTGTTCTTCCAGAAAGGCGTTGAACGCATCAAAGGTCGCAAACTGCGGGATGGGGACCATGAAGTTACGCCGGGCATAGCCCACGAGGCCCTCGACGTTACCCTTGTCATTGCCCTTTCCGGGGCGGCCATAGCGATCCCGGATCAGATAATGGGACAGGAACCCGCTGAACAGTGTTGCCCGCTTGCGCGCGCCGTCAGGCAGGATCCTGGCCACAAGGCAGCGGTCATTGTCATAAACGATCGATTGCGGCACGGCCCCGAAGAAGGCGAACGCATGGACGTGGCCATCAACCCAGGCCTCGGCCACCGCCGCCGGATAAGCCCGCACGTAGCAGCCGTCGCTATGCGGAAGGTCGAGCACAAAGAACCGGGCTTTCTGCTCGACACCGCCGATCACCACCGTCGCCTCACCGAAATCCGCCTGCGCATGGCCGGGCGGATGAGAAAGCGGCACGAACACTTCCTGACGGCGCTGTTCCCGCTCCCGGATATAGTCCTTGATAATCGTATAGCCGCCGGTGAACCCGCACTCATCACGAAGCCGGTCGAAAACACGCTTGGCCGTATGGCGCTGTTTGCGCGGCACTTGTCTGTCTTCATCCAACCAGTGGTCGATCGTCGAAACGAACGCGTCCAGCTTCGGCCGCCGGACTGGTGATTGTCGCTGATAGCCAGGTGGCGTCGAATACGACAGCATCTTCGCTACGCTGTCGCGGGATATGTTGAAGTGTTTGGCTGCCTGACGCCGGCTCATCCCTTCCGAGACGGCCAGACGAACCTTCAGATAAAGATCCACGGTGTAAATCCTCTGTCCCTCCTGCGCTCATTGCAGAAGGAAGATAGGTGGCCGGATTTTACTCCGCCCGCGGACGAATTATTCCGCCGCTTCCGTGGCCGACTTTTGCACCGCCGATCTCATTTAGATCCTCTCAAGCCCTGTCGACTATCACACGGGCCAATGCCCCGGCGGGACCCTCGAGCGATGCGGTCACGTCCCCCCAGGCATCGACACCGACGCCGAGTGCGGTGCGAAACCATGCCAGGGTCAGGCGCTTGGTTGCTTCGAGGCTATCCGGCGCTTCGGTTTCGGTCTCCTTGGCATCCAGCCCCGCAATGCCGCCCAAGCCATGTCCGACCCCATGCAGGGTTACAAGAGCCTCGGCTCCGGGGCTGTCATGGAAGGCATCGGCATGCCATTCCGGCCCGCGCGGGGTGAAGTGTGGATTGTCGTCGGCGCCGCAGACGACGAGGCTGCGTGTCGTCATATGCGAAAAGTCCACGTCGAAGAATGGAAAGCGCGCCGCGCTTTCCGGGGTGAGATCGCTGCCGCCGCGACCGGGCGCCGCCAGCAATATGCCGGCGGAGATGCGCGGGTCGGCGAAACTTTCCTCCTGAAGCCGTGCGCCCAGAAGCAGCCCGACCGTGAAACCGCCGAACGAGTGGCCGGCAGCCGCTATCCGCTGATGGTCGAGACGACCTGCAATGGCGGGCGCCTGGCGTTCAATCTCATCCAGCCGATCGAGGCTCGTCGTCATTTCCGTCACGCGCTCGCGCCAGAAATAGGGAGCACCGGGGGCGCCACGCGGCAGACCAGCGACGGGGGAATTACCGTGTGTCGGCTGGATCACGGCAAATCCGCGCTCGGCCCAGAACTGCGCCAGCGGCGCATAGCCGTCCTTCGACGGGATGTATTTTGAAGGGCCCGCCCCGTGCGACAGCAGCACGATTGGCAGGCTTTCACCTTCGGCGGGTGCGGTCAGGCGCAGCTCCAGCGACGGTCGCCCCGCCATCGGCAGGGTGATCGGAGTATAGGCCACGGTCAGCCCAGGCTCTGGCGTCGGGATGGTCCGCGAGTGATCGATGAGGTTGTTCATGAGTTGTTATCCTTGTGACGCCCTTGCGGCCGGCAAGATCGAAGGGCGGAAAAGCTCAGTTCGCGTTGGCGGTCGTTTCCCGGAAGATCGCTTCCGCATCGGCGCCCGCCGGCAGGCGCATCGGAGCTTCCGGTTCCGTCACCGCCCGCCAGACGGCCTGAGCGGCATCCTCCGCGTCCGTCTTCTTCTCGCTCGAACCGCGCATGGTCGCGAAGATGTCCTGCACGAACGCGTCATAGGGAGCGGGGACGTCCATCCCCATCCGCGCTACCGCGTTCTTTCCGAAGGAGGTCGTGGGCGCCGAACCAGGCAGCACAAGTCGCGTGCGGATACCGAACTGCGCCGTCTCAAGAGCGAGGCTCTCCGTGAACGCATTCAGCGCGGCCTTACTGGCGCTATAGACCGACAGCGCCGGAAGCGGGCGCAGCGTTACGCTGGAACTGATGTTGACGATCACGCCCGCCTTGCGCGCCCGCATGCCAGGCAGGACCGCCTGGGTCCCGGCCATCGCGCCAAGGACGTTGGTTTCGAACAGCTCGCGGGCCTTCGCGATATCTACGCCCTCCAGCGCGTTCAGCATGCCGACGCCGGCATTGTTGACCAGCGCATCGAGAGGACTAGCATCCGCGACCGCCTGCGCGATGCTCGCGCCGTCAGTGACGTCGAGGGGCAGGATTTGCAGACGTTCGTGCCGGGGCATTTCGTGTGCGTCCGGGGTTCGCATGGTCGCGACGACCTCCCACCCCTGAGCGAGGAAGAGCTGCGCCGTGGCGAGGCCAAAGCCGGACGAGGCGCCGATGATGAGAATTCTGGGCATTGCTGTATCTCCTGTCGGTTCCAGAACACGAAGATGGACACATCGGCTCGGACTATCTATATTTGATAGTCCGTATTAATCCAGTGAAAGTCCGATTTGGTCACCAAATCATCTTCCGATCCGCTTGCCAGTGTTGTCGCGCTGCTCAAGCCGGAACCCTCGATCTCCAAGCTCGTCAGCGGGGGAGGCCGCTGGCTGGTCGAGCGCAGGAACATGCGAAGCCCGTTCTATTGCGCCATGACCGAGGGGACCTGTTTGCTGACCATCCGGGAGCACGCGCCCCTGATCCTCGAAGCGGGTGACTTCGTGCTGGTGCCCGAAGTGTTCGATTTCACCATGTCGAGCATCGATCCGCCGCCCCGGGGTGCACCGTGCCTGCCGCTGGAGACGGGGCCAGGCGTGTTCCGCCTTGGCGAACCGGATGCTCCGACCGAGGTGCGTTGCCTGGTGGGCCACTGCACCTTTGCCTCGCCGGACAGGGATCTGCTCGTCTCGCTCCTGCCGGAAGTGATCCATGTGCGCGCGCAGGATCGCCTGATCACGCTGATGCAGATGATCCAGGAGGAGACGCAGGATGATCGTGCGGCGCGCGACATGGTGCTCCGGCGGCTTCTGGAGTTGCTATTGATCGAAGCATTGCGGTCCGTCGAGAGCACGATGGCCGAGCCCGGCCTGCTCCGCGGACTTGCCGATCCCCAACTGGCATTAGCGCTGCGACAGATCCATGCCGATCCTGCCGCACCTCTGTCGGTGGCGGGACTGGCCGACGCTGCTGCCATGTCCCGTTCCACCTTCTTCGACCGCTTCCGCCGCGAGGTCGGAACAGCGCCCATGGAGTATGTCACGGCCTGGCGGATGGCGGTAGCGAAGGATCTGTTATTACAGGGCAACCTTGCGATGGCGGAGATTGCCCAGCGCGTCGGTTATGCGTCGCCAAGCGCATTCGGCATGGCCTTTTCGCGGCATGTCGGGATATCGCCCGGAGCCTTCGCAGGTAGCCGTCGAGCAGCGTGACACCGGCAAAAAGATCGGCAAAGCTGCTGGACGTTGCGCGACTGTGTCACGCCTTGTTGGCCGCCGCCTGTTCCAGGATCCGCTTGTAACCCTCGCGCGAAAGCCATTGCGCGCGTTCGAGATGGCTTTGCCAGCATCGGCGTGTTCTGAATTCGTCGCCGGCCGGATCGCGGTGCAACACGATCTCGGCCACTTCCTTCCAGTCAGCGTCTTCGGCCCTTGCGTCGAGCAAGCGCAGATAGGTCACGAAATGCTGCTCGTCATAGGGCGTGATGTCGTTCCCCGTTGGCGCTTCGTCCTCCACATCGGGATCGAGTTCGACGGGTGTTTGCATCGTCATTCCCCTTCTACCTGGAGGAGCCTGGCTTGCGGTGCGCCCCCGCAAATGGCCCCTCTGACCTGGTGATCGGGGAGTTAGTAACCGTGTTGGACGGCCCCATGGCCTTTAGCTCGGAAAGCCTGTTGTATACGCCACAGGCTCCCCGACCATAGGGTCAAGGAGTGTGGTGCCGTCACGGCCGACACCAACCGCCAACAGGGGTTACTACGCCCCGGAACAGCGCGTCTGCTCCGTGTTCAGTCTTAACTGACCAGCACGGAATTGTCTTCGCCTATTCGGCACGAAAGACAATGACACGCTGAATTTCCTCATCTTTTCAGTCTGATCCCTGCCCGGAGGGGGTGCCGCCAGCGCATGGGCGCAAATGCGGCACGCTACAGGCCGCCGGTCCCTCGCCATGGTTCGCCATATCCCGCCGCCGTCACCGGCAGCGCCAATAACTGACGAATCGGAGGTGATCCATGGCCAACCGCCGCAATGCGGACCTGCCGCCGCGCCTGCTACGCACACAGGAAGCCGCGCGCTTCCTCGGCATATCACTGCGCACCCTTGAGAAACACCGGACCTACGGAACCGGCCCGGTCTACCGCAAGATCGGAGGCCGTGTCCTTTACGCCCTTCGGGATCTCGAAGCCTGGACCGAGATCGGCGCCCGCAAATCCACCAGCGACGAGAACGCCGGGACGGTCTTTCCCGCACGCCCGCTGACGCCCGACGAGCGGAGCAAACTCTAGGATGTTGCGCGACGACGATCATAGCCCCGCGCAACCTGAGAACGACAGCGAGCGCAGCCGCCTCGACCCCTTCGTGGTCGCGACCGGCGATGCGAGCCCACGCGATCAGCGCGATTTGATGGAGCGGCCCTTCTTTTCGCTGGCGAAGCGGCCGCGTACCAAGCCCATTGTCTACAAAGCTGCCGATGTCGAGGTGCAAGTCTTCGCCATGCCCGAGCATGGCATGGCGACGATCTGGGATGCCGACGTGCTGATCTGGGCCGCCTCGCAGATCGTCGCGGCCGAGAACAGCGGCTTCACCACGTCGCGCTTCTTTCGTTTCATGCCCTATCAGCTCCTGCGCTCCATCGGGCGCGCGACGGGCAACCGGGATTATCTGCTGCTCAAGGCCGCGCTCGCCCGCCTGCAATCGACCGTCATCGCCACCACGATCCGCAACGGCAAACATTGGCGACGCCGGCAATTCTCCTGGATCAACGAATGGGAAGAGATGACGACGCGCAACGGTCGCGTCGAGGGCATGGAATTCGTCCTGCCCGAATGGTTCTACAACAGCGTCATCGACCGCTCGCTGGTGCTGACCATCGACCCGGCCTATTTCCGGCTGACCGGCGGCATCGAGCGCTGGCTGTATCGCGTCGCCCGCAAGCACGCCGGACGCCAGCCCGAGGGCTGGGCGTTTGAGTTTTCCCACCTCCATCAGAAATCCGGCAGCCTGGCGCGACCGTCCGATTTCGCACTTGGTCTGCGCGGCCTCACAGCCCGCCAGTCGCTGCCCAGCTATCGCCTCCAGATAGAATGGGAGGATGGGCGGGAACTGCTACGCTTTCTCCCGGAAAAACTATCCACAGTGCCTGTGGAAACCCCTGTGAATCCAATCGGGACATTAGGCGCACGCAGTATCGGGACATTAGGCGCAAATCGAGCGCCGGACTCTATAGAAGACTCTAACTTAGAATCTAACCTTGATTCTTATGCGCCGGGAAAACCCAGGCACGGTGCCGCAAATCGCGGTGTTGCGACGAGAGTGTCTTCTTCGGGGAGGCGCAGATGATCGTCGCGTTACTCAATCAGAAGGGTGGCGTTGGCAAAACCACCCTGGCGCTGCATCTCGCCGGTGAATTGGCCGGAAGGGGAAAGCGGGTCACGCTGATCGACGCGGACCCGCAAGGCTCGGCTCTGGACTGGTCGGAGCGCCGCGGCCATGAGGGCCTGCCACGCGCCTTTGGCGTCGTCGGTCTGGCCCGCGACACGCTGCACCGCGAAGCGCCGGAGCTGGCCCGCGACGCCGATCATGTCGTCATCGACGGGCCGCCGCGTGTTGCCGGCCTCATGCGCTCCGCGCTGCTTGCCGCCGACCTGGTGCTGATCCCGGTGCAGCCGTCCCCTTTCGACGGTTGGGCCTCGGCCGAGATGCTGGCGCTTCTGAACGAAGCCCGCATCTACCGGCCTGAGCTTGCCGCCCGCTTCGTCCTCAACCGGTGCGGCGCGCGCACGGTCATTGCGCGGGAGACGGCCGAGACATTGGCCGATCACGATCCGCCGGTACTCGCCGCCACCATTGGCCAGCGCGTCGTCTTCGCCGACGCCGCGCGATCCGGCCGGCTCGCCTCCGAAATCGACGCCGACAGTCCGGCCGCGCGCGAGGTCGCGGCGCTGGCCGACGAAACCGATCAGCTTCGCATCGGGAGGGGGGCATGACTGGACGCACAGGCAAACGCGGTTTCGCATCCCGGCCGGGCGATGTTGAACGCTGGATCAAGGCGGCCGAGACGCTGCCGCACGGCAACGCTGCCCGCGAAACGTTCACCGCGCGCCTGACCATCGACATTACGCCCGAGTTGCGCGGCCGCATCAAGGTTGCGGCCTTCCGGCGGGGAATCACCGTCGCCGACATGCTGCGCGATCTGCTCGCGCGCGAATTTCCATCCACCGAGGGAGCCCCGAAATGACCGGCAAGGCAGCACGCCGCATGCACGGCCGTCCGCTGCCGGACGGACCTGCGCCCTTCACCACATTGGTCGAACTGACCTTCCAGAAGCAGAAGGTCGAGCACTGGATCAGGTTCGGCCGCAAGAGCTACGAACAAATCATCGACCGCCGCCGCAGCATCGTCGGCTTCCCACCGAACAGCGTCTTTGCCTTCGTCCGCTGGGCATCCGGCGAGCATGGCACGATCATCTCGCGCATCGAC
This sequence comes from Martelella sp. NC20, assembly GCF_013459645.1. NCBI lineage: Bacteria > Pseudomonadati > Pseudomonadota > Alphaproteobacteria > Hyphomicrobiales > Aurantimonadaceae > Martelella > Martelella soudanensis. The sequence goes on along the minus strand of NZ_CP054861.1, from coordinate 893,640 downwards.
ATCGTGCGCGCGATCGGCCGTGGCGAGCCGTTCCAGACATTGCCCTTCGTGCGTCCCGGTGGCGACATCCTGTTGCGTCTCCATAGCTGGACGAAGGTGCAACACGCTTTGCAGGCTATAGACGCCGTGGAAGCGCTCGGCCTCGATCCGGCCGACATATCGCCGGAGTACTGGCGGCACGTCCACAACCGTCTGACCGCCGGTCTGGAGCCTCACGCCTACACGCCCGAGAGACACGCCGCCTGGATCGGCCACCAGAGGATCGACCCATGACGCGCCGCCGCATCCTCACGGTGACGGCGCTGGCTGTCATCGGCATCGTCGCCACAAGCGCTGTCGATTGGCCGACGAAATTGATCTGGAACGCCACCGCCAGCACGCCGGTCGGCTTCTACACGGTCGAGCCAGCAGACACGCTCGACGTGCCCGATCTGGTCGCCGTCATGCCGCCCGAACCGCTGGAGCGATTCATGGTCGAGCGCGGCTATGTCGGGCGCGGGGTGCCGCTCTTGAAGCGCGTCCTGGGCCTGCCCGGACAGCGCATTTGCCGCTTGCGATCTGCCATCACTGTTGATGGCGTTGAGGTGGGCCAGGCCTTGCAGCGCGACCGCATGGGCCGTGATTTGCCCGTCTGGCAGGGCTGCCGCGTCATCGGCGACGATGAAATCTTCCTCATGAATTGGGAGGTCCGCGACAGCCTCGACGGCCGTTATTTCGGACCCATCCCCGCAAGTTCCGTCATCGGCCGGGCGCTGCCGCTCTGGACCGATGAGGAAGGCGACGGCCGCTACCAATGGCGCGCGCCGACGCAATGAACCCGACCCGAAAATCCACAACCGCAGGAAGCTTTCCATGCCGCAGATCGGTCAATTCACGCGAGAAGTCACCGGCTTCACGGGCCGCATCCACACGCTGACTCTGTTCCGTGAACTCACCATCGTCCCCGCCGAGCACACTGATGCGGAGAATGCACCGGACTATCGCATCCACCATGGTGCGGACGACGGCCCGGAGATCGGCGCGGCCTGGAAGCGCACCGGCGAGAAGGCCGGCGAATTTCTTTCCGTGCTGTTGGACGATCCGGCTCTGCCACAGCCGATCCGCGCCAATCTGTTCCGTAACGACGATGCTGGCGCCTCATGGTCGCTGCATTGGAACCGTCCGAAGCCGCGCGACGAGCGCGACTGATGACAATGCGATCTCCTGGTCTCTTTCTCTTCGCGGCCTTGCTATCGCTTGGCAGCGCTGCGGAGCCGGCGGTCGCGCAAGCCTCGCCATCCGCTGAATCGATCATTGCACGTCCCTACGCTACCTTCATCGCGGAAGGCGCGCAGCGGTTCGGCATTCCGGAGCACTGGATTGCTGCCGTGCTGCGCGCCGAAAGCGCGGGCGATGTACGCGCGATCTCGTCGGCCGGGGCAAGGGGGCTGATGCAGGTGATGCCCGACACCTGGGCGGGCCTGCGTGACCGCTACAGGCTCGGTCGTGACCCCTATGACCCACGCGACAACATCCTCGCGGGCGCAGCCTATCTGCGCGAGATGTGGGATCGCTACGGCAATGTCGCGGCAATGCTGGGGGCCTATAACGCCGGACCCGACCGCTACGACGACTACCTTGCGTCCGGCCGAACATTGCCGGCCGAGACCCGGGCTTATGTCGCCGCGCTGGTGCCGGTCCTCGACGGCGCGGTTGCCTCCGACGCACCTTCGCCACCACCATCCGACTGGCGCGAAGCCCCGCTCTTCGTCACGCGCCCGACCGACAGGCGGACTGCAGCCGCGCCGCTGTCCGGGGAGCGTTCCGATGACACCCGTGCAACCGTGCCGGCGCTCGATCCCGACGATACCAAGCCGGAAACCGACGGCATTTTCGTGGCCCGCGCCAACGACGGAGGAACGCCATGAGGACTGTGTTCCCGCGCTCGGCGCGAGCCGTTCCAGTGTCCAGTCAGGCAGGTTTGCGCCTGGCTGAAATCCTGGCAAGAAGAGCGGAAAGGGCGAAAAGCAGGGAGGGCAAGATTGAAGGAACCGGCACCATATGGGGCCAGTTCTGGAAATTGTTGTTGTCTGCACACTGGTTAGGCGGCCGATTCCGGCACCATGGTTTTGAGGCGTGGAGTGCCGCGATTTCGCGCAAACCCTTGGCCTTGCGGGGTTTCATCCGGCACCATACCCGCCGATTGCCCGATTTTCCGCGATTTCGGCCGGAGGCGCATCTATGAGTGCCGACGACGAAAATCGCTTCCGGCCGAAGCCTGGCCGCATCCGCTCCGACACGCCGCGCGCGGGCAAGGCAAAGAGCTTTCTCACCCAGGCCAAGAAGATCGCCCGGCAGCAGCGCCGCACCTCGCCCCGTGTCGATTTCGGAACGGCGGCGTTCACGCCACCGCCTGCGGCTGGTCGTCATGCCGTGCTTTCGAGCGGAAAGGGCGTGAAGCGCGGGCGCGGCGCGGTCTTCGTGCGCACCCGCAATCTCGGCGGAGGCTGGCTTCACCGGCAGCCGGGCGCACGCCGGGTCATGGTCCAGCAGCGCTACATTCTCCATCCCGGAAAGAACCGCCGCGCCCAATCCCATCTGCGCTATATCCAGCGTGACGGCACCTCGCGCGACGGCGAGCGCGGTCAGCTCTATTCGGGCATCGATGATCGCGCCGATGGCGACGCCTTTCTTGAACGCGGCCAGGACGACCGTCACCAGTTCCGGTTCATCGTCTCGCCCGAAGATGGCGCGGAGCTGTCGGACCTCAGGGCCTATACTCGCGACCTCATGGGCCGGATGGAAGCCGACCTCGGCACCCAGCTCGATTGGGTCGCGGTCAACCACTACAACACCGGCCATCCCCATGTGCATGTCATGGTCCGGGGCAAGGACGATCTCGGGGAAGATCTGGTCATCAACGGCGATTACATCGCCCACGGTGTCCGCGAACGCGCCAGCGAATTGGCGACGCTGGAACTCGGTCCCATCCGAGAGATCGAGCAGACCCGCAAGCTCACCGCCGAGATAGACCAGGACCGGTTTACGCGCATCGACCGGGCGATGGTGGAAGAAGCCGATGCCCGTTTCCTCGACCTGCGCCATGAGCCTGGCGAGCCGAAACGGCAGTTCGAGCGCACACTTCGCCTTCGACGTCTCGCCAAGTTGGGGCGGATGGACCTCGCCACCGAACATGCGCCCGGCGTCTGGGAATTGAACGAACGGCTGGAACCGACCCTGCGGGAACTGAGCGAGCGCGGCGACATCATCCGCACCATGCAAAGGTCGCTCGCCGCGGATGGGCTTGAACGCGACCCCATGACCTTCCGCATCCATGACGGCGCACCCGCCACGCCCGTCACCGGCCGCGTCCTCGACAAATATCTCGCCAACGAGCTGGGAGACAATCTCACCGTGGTCGTGGATGGGATCGACGGGCGGACCCATCACATCGCCAATATCGACCCTATGCAGTTGGAGGATGCCCGGATCGGCAGCGTCATCGAAATCGGTCGCGCCGAGACGACGGCCCGACCGTCCGACCGCGCCATCTCCTCCATCGCCGAGGGCGGCATCTATCGACCGAGCCGCCATCTGGAGCAGGCGAAGTTCGAGGGCCGTGTTCCAGGCGGCGATCATGAGGGCTATGTTGATGCCCATGTCCGGCGGCTGGAGGCATTGCGCCGCGCGCGTGTGGTCGAGCGGATCGACGCCGATCAGTGGCGCATTCCCGAAGATTTCGAGAGCCGCGCCGCCGCTTATGATGCCGGTCGTAGTCGGCAGGCCAGCGTTCGCATCCTTTCCGCCTTCGATCTGGACAAGCAGATCGGCGCGGATGGCGCAACCTGGCTCGACAGGCGGCTGGTTTCGCCCGAGACATCGGATCTCGCCCCGGCCGGCTTTGGCCAGCAGGTGCGCGAGGCGATGGACCAGCGTCGCGAGCATCATGTCGAACAGGGCGACGCCACCCGGAGCCGGGATGGCCGCCTGTTCTATCGGCGCAATCTTCTCGCCACGCTGCGCGAGCGGGAACTCGCCGGCGTCGGTGCCGAGATAGCTGCCGACAAGGGGCTGCCGTTCCGGGCTGCCGCCGATGGCGAGAGCGTCAGCGGCAAGTTCACCGGAACCGTGCAGCTATCGAGTGGCAAGTTCGCGGTGGTCGAAAAGGCGCACGAGTTCACCCTCGTTCCATGGCGGCCGGTTATCGACCGTCAGCTCGACCGCGAAGTGATGGGTATCGTAAAGGGCGGTTCGGTGTCGTGGCAGCTTGGACGGCAACGCGGCTTGGGTCTCTAAGCCTCCTCTGTCGGGCCGGATGCTTCGCGTATCCGCCCGGCATGGCTGAAGATGGCCAGCCCCAGAGTGACCAACGCCAACCCCGCCGCAGCGGTGAAGGTCATCGAAAAGGCACGTGCAATATCCGCGACGGAAGCCTGCGCAGCATCCCCTGTTCCGAGGATGACGACAAACAAGGTGGACATGGCGGAGGCGCCGGTCATCAGGCCCAGGTTCCGCGAGAGGCCAAGCAGACCCGACAGGCGCCCACGCTGCTCTTTCGAGGCGTCGGCAAGTACCGCCGTGTTGTTGGCGGCAAGGAAGAGTTGAAAGGCCGGCGTCAACGTGATCAACGCGACAACATAGCCACTCACGCCGAAATATCGCGGCAGGAAGGCCAGGCACAGCAGTCCGAGCATGGTCTGCACCAGACCGATGACGATCACGCGGTTCGCGCCGAGCCGATCCGTCAGCCGCCCCGCCGGAATGCCGGAGAGCGCAGAGACCACGGGCCCGACCGCCATTGCCAGACCGATGAGCGCTTCGTTCAGCCCAAGCGCGAAGGCAAGGAAGAAGGGGCCGACAACCAGGGTGGACATCATGATCGTGCCGACAGCCAGGTTCATGACAAACCCAATGCCCGTCTTGCGGTCGCGAAGCAGAGCCATCGGCACCAGCGGTGAGGTCACGCGGTTTTCGACGATCACAAACAGGGCGATCGCGATCAGGGCGCCAGAAATCAATACGTTCGGTGGCAGGGGAATACCAGCGGTTCCCCCGCTGGTCGCGAGTGCATAGGACGCGAGCGCGATCACCAGTACAAAGGTCCCCGGAAAATCCAGTTCCCTCCACAACGCGTTTCTGGGCGCGGAATTCCTGGGGAGGGAGGCGACGGACAGGAGAAGCGTTGCACTGGCGACACCGGTGAGGAGCCAGAAGGCCATTCGCCAGTCGCCCCAGGCCAGCAGCACACCGCCCAGCGAAGGGCCGAGTGCCGTACCGACCGCAGATGTCGTCCCAAGCAGCCCCATCGCCGTGCCAAGCCGCTCTGCAGGGACGAGATCACGCGCGATCGACATAGGCAGCGCGATCAGGATCGCCCCGCCGAGCCCCTGCAACGCGCGTCCTGTGACCAGCCAGACGAGGTCCGGAGCAATCGCACACAGAACCGACGCAGTAACAAAGACAGCGAGGCCGGCAATCAGAACGCGGCGATGGCCGAGGATGTCTCCGAGCCGTCCGGCGGAGACGATAGCGATGGTCACGGACATGAGATAGGCCAACACAACCCACTGAACGTCTGACGCCGTCGCGGAGAAGCTGCGCGTCAAAGTCGGAAGCAGGACGGAAGCAATACTGATACCGAGAGACGCGGTCAGCGTTGCGGTGGCAAGGGCGATCAGGATGGGGATGGGAGTTCGGGTCTGTGCCGTGTCGGCCATGGTGTGTCCTCTTGTCATCGGCGGGAGTAGGCGATTACCTTGCCACTTCAAGCCAACTTGAGGTCAACCATGAAACTTCTCGATATAGGTGTTCTGTCGAAACGGAGCGGCGTCGCGCCGTCGACCTTGCGCTATTACGAGGAAATCGGACTGATCCAGTCGGTCGCGCGGCATGGGTTGCGGCGGCAGTTCGATACGCCGGTGGTGACGCAGCTCGCGCTGATTTCATTGGGAAAGATGGCGGGATTTTCGCTGGACGACATCAAGGGCATGTTCGCCAAAGACGGAACGCCGCAATTGCCGCGCGCTGAATTGCATCTGCGCGCAGATCTGCTCGACGAGCAGATCCGTGGCCTCACGAGGCTACGCGATGCGCTCCGACATGTGGCTGATTGTCCGGCGGAGACCCATATGGACTGCACGAAATTCAAGCGCCTGATGCAGTTTGCGTCGCGGTCCCCCGGGATCCAAAAGCGGTGAACGCCCCGGCGTCGATCCTGCTCGATACCTGATATTCGGATCGCGAGAAACATCGTGCAGTTTAGCCTCGAAGCCACCTATCGTTGCTCTCTCCACACGGATCTGTTTCGGGCTTGGCTGGTTCGTCCTCAACAAAACGGCAAGCCATCCTGGCACCTTCCGTCGTAACCATCGATGGATCCCTACGTCGTCGGCTTGAGCCATTAATTGCCTGGCGGCAAGCCATCTGCCAGCCCTTGAAAATCGAAGAGAACCGATATAATAGGGTCCTATGAATAGGAGCCTATTATAATGACCGACCATGAATAATATCCGAGGATCACAGGTCACCGTTGTCGGTGCAGGTCCTACCGGACTGATGTTGGCCTGCGAGCTTAAGCTGCTGGGCGTCAATGTCACCGTCGTCGAAAGGCGTTCCACGGGCACAGGGGAATCCCGTGCGCCGGGCATCAATGCCCGAACGATGGAAATCTTCGGACAACGCGGCCTGGCCGACCTCTTTCTCGAAAAGGGTCGCCCGCTTCCGGCTGTCCTGTTCTCAGGAATTCCTATGTTTCCGGGTGAGATTGAGGCCTGCTGGCCCGACGCGCTCATCCTGCCGCAGCATGAGACGGAGCGGATACTGACCGACCGCGCCATCGAACTCGGGGTAGCAATTGAGTGGGGGGCGGAACTGCTGCATTTCTCGCAGGACGCTGGAAATGTGAAGATGCTCGTGCAGACAAGGGATGGAATTCAGCAGTTGCATGCCGACTATCTCGTTGGCTGTGACGGCGGCCACAGCACTGTGCGGCGTCTGTGCGGAGCGACTTTCCACGGTGATGACCCGGTCTCGCACTGGGTGGTTGCCGACGTGCAGCTTGATTCACCGCCAAGCGATAAGGACTCCTTCGGGCGAAATATACGCGTCGGAACCTATCAGGTCTCCCGCATCGAACCTGACTGGTTCCGGGTCAGCCTGATGAGGATGACACCGCCGGCAGACCGTAGCGCTCCGGTCACCCTGCAGGAATTGCGTCAAACCTTGTTCGATGGTCTCGGCACCGATTACGGCTTGCGCCGGGCCCGTTGGATCTCGAGATTTGCCGACGGTTTTCGGCAAGTCGATCGGTATCGCAATGGTCGCGTCTTCCTTGCCGGCGATGCGGGGCATACGCACTCGCCGATCGGTGGCCAGGGTTTGAACCTGGGCATACAGGATGCGGTGAACCTCGGCTGGAAGCTGGCGACCGTTATCAACCATGGCGCCTCGGATACAGTGCTCGACACCTATCACGAAGAACGCCATCCCGTCGCAGAGGGCGTACTGCAAATCGCCAAGGCCCAGACAGCCCTGATAAAGCCCGGTTCCCAGATAGAGGCCTTGCGCCACATCGTTTCACAGATGTTGGCTGTCCCCGAGGTCACTCTGAACCTGGCGGGCACTCTGAGCGGGCTTTCCCTTCGCTATGCATGGGGCGACGGTCGGCACCCGCTTGTCGGGCGAAGGATGCCGAACCTCATGCTGGATACGCGTTGGGGGAAGAGGGACGTATTTTCCTTCATGCACGCGGCGCGTCCAGTGCTGTTTGGCTTCGGTGACTCCGCAGGCTTGGCCATTCCAGATCGCTGGGCTTCGCGGGTCGATGTGGTCGAAGGCTCTCCAGAGGTCGATCAGGAAGATTCGATGTGGCGGCTTCCTGTTACTGGTCGCGTTCCAGCCTTGGCGTCGGCTTTCGTTCGGCCAGACGGCTATGTCGCCTGGGTTGGATCGGCCGGCGAACCTTATTCGGTCAAAAATTTTCATGAAGCGTTTGACAGGTGGCTGGGATGACGAACGAGAAAGACACCGTTTCTGCAACGCAGGCCCGTGACCCCGAGCCTGTTGATGCGCTTGATCCCCGGCAGGCACCTTCCTTTTACATCAAGCTGCTGTCGCAGGAATTGACGCGCATTGCCGAGGCCGGGTTGCGGCCTCTCGGTCTGGGAATGGGGAGCCTGCACGTCCTGACCGCCCTCAAGACCGGGGAGGCGTCAACGCAGGCCGACCTCGTGAAACTCCTGCATGTGGAACAGCCATCGATGGCGCAGATGCTTGCCAGGCTCGAACGCGATGGGTTGATTGCAAGGTCGCCGCATCCCTCGAACGGGCGTCTCCAACTCATTGAACTCACACCTGTCGCGAAGTCGCTCCTGCCCCGTTCCAAGGAAATCCTGATGGAGGGAAACAAGCGCGCCCTGGCGGACTTTTCTGGCGAGGAGACCCAGCACCTGCTCGCGCTTCTCAAGCGCATGCACCGCAATCTGTCTGGCGGCGTCAACGAAACCTAGGTGATGGGGCGATATGTGGCAACTGGCGTCAGTCATGAAGATCGAAAAGAGAAGCGGTCCTCGTGCTCCCAACCAAGGAGGCTGGCGCGTGATAGGGGGCAGAGAGTGAATGCGAAGACGGCGGCATTCAGCACCCATGATCGACCGTCAAAGGGGAAGGGCGACCTTGCTGGGGTCGCGCATTCCTCTCGCCTCGCTGATCCAGGCGCTCGCGGTCGCCGAATATCTCAATTTCCGCCATGCTGCCAACGCGCTGGGTGTCAGCATTTCTAGCATCAGCACCCGCATGAAGGCTCTGGAGGAAGATCTTGGTGTTCTCTTGTTCGAGCGCCATGCGCGAGGGGTCCGGCTGACAGAGGCCGGTCGCCGCTTCGTCAAGCACGTCGCCGTCGGCGTGGATCAACTCGACCATGCTGTAAAGACGGCCGGCATGGCGGCATCGGGGGAATGCGGCCGCCTTCGCGTCGGCATCCACGCCCTGATTCCGGGCAGCTTCCTTGCCAAGCTGATCGGCCGGTATCGTGAAAGTCATCCTCGCCTCGACATTGAGATGACGGAAGGCACGGCCCGCGATGCGGTGATGCAGCTTCGCGCAGACCGTCTCGACCTTGTTTTCCTGGCTGGTGCGCCTGAGCTGCCCGACTGCCACTCTCGTCGAATATGGACCGAGTCGCTGGTCGTCGCGCTGCCGAAGCAGCATCGGCTGGCTCGTCGCGCTGCCGTCACGTGGTCCGACCTTTCAGGAGAAACGTTCCTGGCCAGGCATGGCGGCACCGGCCCACAAGCGCATGACCATATCGTTCTGCGTCTCACCGGGCGCTGGCCGGCTCCCTCGATCATTCGGTTCGATGTTGGGCACAGCACGCTGCTTTCGATGGTCGGGCAGGGTTTTGGTATCACCATCGTCGGGGATGCCACGTCGCTCCTGCCGAATTCCGATATCGTCTTCCTCCCGATTTCCGACGAGCCTGAGCCAATCCCTTTCTCAGCGGTTTGGTCGCCGCATAATCGAAGCACAACCCTTCGTAACCTTCTTGCACTCGCTGGAGCGATGGGTCGCCATTGCGAGTCGTCTCAGCCGGTCCGACAGCGGTAACGAGGGAGGTGCCAGCGAAAGGGCAACCGTCCTATTTGCCGCCGATAGTATCCAGCAGCCCTCCAGCATCCTATTTCCTGTTGCCTGTCGTGCAATTGCCCGTTCTCTGATCGGCTCCATCTCTTTTGCCGACTGGAGCCCGTATGCGCGGAGGCCGAATCCTTTGGGGTCAGATCGCTGTCGTCTTTACCATCGTTCTGGTGATGACGTGGGCGGCGACGCAATGGGTAGCGTTCCGCCTCGGCTTCCAGTTCCAGCTTGGAAGTCCATGGTTCGAGCTGGCTGGCTGGCCGATTTATTATCCGCCGGCCTTCTTCTGGTGGTGGTTTTGCTTTGACGCCTATGCGCCGGCAATCTTCGTCGAGGGCGCGGTCATCGCCGCGTCGGGTGGCTTCATCGCCATCGCCGGCGCCATCGTCATGTCCATCATCCGGGCGCGCGAGGCGAGGAATGTGGCGACCTACGGCTCCGCACGTTGGGCAGAAGACCGCGAAATCCGCACCGCTGGCCTTCTCGGTCCCGATGGTGTTGTGCTCGGCCAATATGACCACGACTATCTGCGCCATGATGGACCGGAGCATGTTTTGTGTTTCGCGCCGACACGCTCCGGCAAAGGCGTCGGCCTCGTGGTGCCGACGCTGCTGACCTGGCCGGGAAGCTGTATCGTCCATGACATCAAGGGAGAGAACTGGACGCTGACAGCGGGCTTCCGCGCAAAGCATGGCCGCGTCCTGCTGTTCGATCCAACCAACGTCAAATCCTCCGCCTACAACCCACTTCTGGAAGTGCGGCAGGGCGAATGGGAAGTTCGCGACGTGCAGAACATCGCCGATATTCTGGTCGATCCCGAAGGCAGCCTCGACAAGCGAAATCATTGGGAAAAGACCAGCCATGCCTTGCTGGTCGGCGCGATCCTGCACGTCCTTTATGCCGAGCCCGACAAGACGCTGGCCGGCGTGGCAAATTTCTTGTCCGATCCAAAGCGGCCGATCGAGGTTACGTTGCGCGCGATGATGGACACGCCGCATCTGGGCGAGGCCAGCGTTCACCCCGTTGTCGCCTCCGCCGCGCGCGAGCTGTTAAACAAGGCAGACAACGAACGATCGGGGGTGCTCAGCACGGCCATGTCGTTCCTGGGCCTCTACCGCGATCCCGTCGTTGCCAAGGTAACGCGACGCTGCGACTGGCGCATTGCCGATCTGGTCGGAAGCAACGAGCCGGTCAGCCTCTACCTCGTCGTACCGCCGTCCGACATCAACCGGACGAAACCGCTGATCCGACTCATCCTCAACCAGATCGGCAGACGGTTGACCGAGGACCTGAACACCTCCGGCAAGCGCCATCGTCTGCTGCTTATGCTGGACGAGTTTCCGGCGCTCGGCCGGCTGGATTTCTTCGGGTCAGCCTTGGCCTTCATGGCTGGCTACGGTCTCAAGAGTTTCCTGATCGCGCAGTCGCTCAATCAGATCGAACGGGCCTACGGCCAGAACAATTCGATCCTCGACAATTGCCATGTGCGGGTAAGCTTCGCGACCAATGACGAACGCACGGCCAAGCGCGTGTCCGATGCGCTCGGCACCGCGACGGAACTGCGTGACTCCACCAACTATGCTGGCCATCGCCTCGCACCGTGGCTGGGGCATCTCATGGTCTCGCGGCAGGAGACAGCGCGCCCGCTGCTAACGCCCGGCGAGATCATGCAGCTTCCGCCCACCAACGAAATCGTCATGGTCGCAGGTGCGCCGCCGATCCGCGCCACTAAGGCCAGGTATTTCGAGGATGCCCGGTTTCAGGAACGTATCCTGACGCCGCCCGATCTGGCCACCGTGCCGACTACCGCCCCCACACCGGCATCCGATGACTGGACAAGTCGGGTGATCGCGGCGGCAGGTCATTCCGAGAGGAACACCGACAACGGGACCGAGGGAGATCCGGCCAATGCCGGCATCCGCCGCGAACCGGAATTGCCCGAGCATGAGGACATCGTCCCCCCATCACCATCGCCCGCCCGCGAGTTCGATATCCTCGACGACGAGCCGGACGTAGATGCCGCAAAGGCGCGTGCCCTTCGTCAGCGTGTTCGGGTTGTGGCGCGGCAGGCATCGATGAACCCCGATGACGGTATTGAGCTTTGAGGAACTACTGATGGCCACACGAACCCGCATGAATGTCTACTTCGACCCGGAACTGCTCAAGCAGGTCGAAATGCTGGCGCTGCGCCGCAACGTCTCGAAATCCGCCATCGTGGAGGCGTCCGTCGCCTCCTTCCTGTCGGGCGACGCGGCGGACCGGCTGGAGGCGGCCATGTCGCGACGCCTCGACAGGCTCGGGCGCCAGATCGACGGGCTCGACGAGGATCTCGCAGTGCTCGGTGAGACACTCTCGCTGTTCATCCGCTTCTGGCTGACCGTCACGCCGCCAACCTCGGACACCGCACAATCGTCCGCCCGTGCCAAAGGCGTCGAGCGCTTCGAGGGCTTCATGCAGTCCCTTGGCAGACGCCTCGCCACAGGAGACAGGTTCCTCAAGGAACTGTCGCGCGACATACCGGCTCCATCCATGCCGGATGAACCGGCCGGCGAAATGGCTGCCGATGATTCCTTGAAAAACCCATCACGATAGGTTATTTACTCAATGGTCACGATTCACCGCGCGCACGGGCTACGTATCGTCATTTTCACCGATGACCATGAGCCTGCCCATGTGCATGTGTTCGGCGATGGTCACGCCAAGATCAACCTGACCGGCCCCGACGGCGGGCCGGAGCTGGTCTGGGCGGAGGACATGAAGCGGAACGAGCTGCGCCGCGCGATGCGGATCGTGAACGAGGAACGCGATGCCTTCCTGGCGCGATGGAGAGAGATACATGGCTGACCTGACCGATGCCGCAATCGACGCCGCCCTTGAACGGGGACGTGCCGCGCACGCCAGTGAGCCACGGGCCGCCGCCGCGCGCTATGACCGCGCCTCCGGACGGGTGATCGTCGATCTCGATAACGGCTGCACCTTCGCCTTCCCGCCGCGTCTGGCGCAGGGGCTTGAGGGTGCGTCCGACGACCAACTCGCCGCCGTCGAAATCCTCGGCCGGGGCTACGGTCTGCATTGGGAGGAACTGGACGTCGATCTGTCGTTGCCGGGGCTGATGGCCGGCATCTTCGGCACCAGGGCCTGGGTGGCCCGTCGCGCCGGACAGTCCACCTCGGCGGCCAAGGCCGCCGCCGCGCGCGCCAATGGGGCGAAGGGCGGCCGCCCGCGTAAATCCGCGAATCAATAAGCTGGCGCCGAGCATTGATTTCACACCGGTTCCTTCGGACCAAGCAATGCGAACCCATCCTATTTGCCGCCGATCACCGCCGATGGCCGCACGCGCGTAAATATCTGTTGAACCAGCCAAAAATCAGGTTCTTTTAATCGACCCCGATGCGGGGACCGTCTGTTGCGCGCCCCGCCGGAAGCGGGGCCGAGATGACTGCCACACACCACAAACCGGAAGCGATCGCCCGCGGCGCGCGCATGCTGCGCACGGCGCTCGGGTCCGCCATTGCCCGGTTTCTCGAAGACCCCGCCGTCATCGAGGTCATGCTGAACCCGGACGGCCGCATCTGGCTGGATCGGCTGTCCGAAGGTCTGGCCGACACGGGCGAGACCATGTCGTCTGCCGATGGCGAACGCATCATCCGGCTTGTCGCCCATCATGTCGGCGTAGAGGTGCATACGCGATCTCCGCGCGTCTCGGCCGAACTGCCCGAGACCGGCGAGCGGTTCGAGGGCCTCTTGCCGCCGGTGGTTGCCGCGCCCACCTTTGCCATCCGCAAACCCGCCGTCGCCGTGTTCACGCTCGACGATTACGTCGCCGCCGGCATCATGACGACCGATCAGGCGGAAACGCTTAGCGCGGCCGTTCAGTCGCGCGCCAACATCCTTGTCGCCGGCGGCACGTCCACCGGCAAGACCACGCTGACCAACGCACTGCTCGCCGAGGTCGCGAAGACCGACGATCGTGTCGTCATCATCGAGGATACGCGCGAGCTGCAATGCGCCGCGTCCAATCTGGTGGCGATGCGCACCAAGGATGGCGTGGCGACGCTTTCCGATCTGGTTCGTTCGTCGTTGCGCCTGCGCCCCGACCGCATTCCCATCGGGGAGGTGCGCGGCTCCGAAGCCCTCGACCTTCTTAAAGCATGGGGCACGGGGCATCCCGGCGGCATCGGCACCATCCATGCCGGTTCCGGTATCGGCGCGCTGCGCCGGCTCGAGCAGCTCATCCAGGAAGCCGTCGTCACGGTCCCGCGGGCGCTGATCGCGGAAACCATCGACCTCGTGGCCGTGCTTTCCGGGCGTGGCTCTGCGCGCCGACTGGCGGAACTTGCCCGCGTCGAGGGGCTCGGGCCGGACGGCGATTACCGCATCACCCCAGCCATCCCGAACACAGGAGACCCCACATGATCCACCACGCATTTCGCATCCGCCGTCGCATCGCCTCGGCCGCCGCCTTCGCCACGATCAGCCTGCTCATGGCGCCCGCAGCGCATGCGTCCGGCTCGTCGATGCCCTGGGAGGCGCCGCTGCAATCCATCCTCGAATCCATCGAGGGGCCGGTCGCCAAGATCATTGCCGTTATCATCATCATCGTCACCGGCCTGACGCTCGCCTTCGGCGATACGGGCGGAGGTTTCCGCAAGCTGATCCAGATCGTCTTCGGCCTCAGCATCGCCTTCGCGGCGTCGAGCTTCTTCCTGTCATTCTTCTCGTTTGGCGGCGGGGCGCTGGTCTGATGGCGGCCGGCTTCGAACAACTCGACTCGGTGCCGGGATTCTCCATTCCGGTCCACCGCGCGCTGACCGAGCATATCCTGCTCGGCGGCGCCCCGAGAAGCATCGCCATCATGAATGGCACGCTTGCCGGAGCCCTGGGCCTCGGACTGCGCCTTTGGCTGGTCGGCCTTGGCATCTGGGCAGTCGGCCACTTCCTGGCGGTCTGGGCGGCGAAGCGCGATCCGCTCTTTGTGGAAGTCGGTCGCCGGCATCTGCGTATTCCGGCCTTTCTGACGGTGTGAGGGCGTGGCCATGATGAACCTTGCCGAATACCGCCGCACCGCCGCACAACTCGCCGACTATCTGCCCTGGGCCGCGCTGGTCGGCCAGGGCGTCGTTCTCAACAAGGACGGGAGTTTCCAGAGGACGGCGAAGTTTCGGGGGCCGGATCTGGATTCCGCCGTCGCGGCCGAACTGGTCGCGGTCGCCGGGCGGATAAACAACGCGTTCCGCCGTCTCGGCTCCGGCTGGAGCGTCTTCGTCGAAGCGCAGCGCAGCGAGGCCGCAACCTATCCCGACGACACCTTCCCCGACGCCGCATCCGCGCTCGTCGATGCCGAGCGCAAGGCCGGGTTCGAGGAAGCCGGCACGCATTTCGTATCGGGCTATTTTCTGAGCATCCTTTATCTGCCGCCGGCCGAGGACGCGGCCCGCGCCGAAACCTGGCTCTACGAGGGCCGGGAGCAATCGGGCGTCAATCCATGGGAACTGCTGCGCGGCTTCATCGACCGCACCGACCGCGTGCTGGCGCTGCTCGACGGCTTCATGCCCGAATGCCGCTGGTTGGATGACAGCGCGACGCTGACCTATCTCCATTCCACCATCTCGACCAACCGGCATCGCGTGCGCGTGCCCGAGGTGCCGATGCACCTCGACGCGCTCTTGGCCGACCAGCCGCTGACCGGTGGGTTGGAGCCGCGCCTCGGCGGTGCGCATCTGCGTGTTCTCACAATCACCGGCTTTCCCTCCGCGACGACGCCCGGTCTCCTGGACGAGATGAATCGCCTGCCGTTCCCATATCGCTGGTCGACGCGCGCCATCCTCATGGACAAGACCCACGCGACGCGGCTGCTGACCCGGATCAGGCGGCAATGGTTCGCCAAGCGCAAGAGCATCGCCGCGATCCTCAAGGAGGTGATGACCAACGAACAATCCGCACTCGTGGACACCGACGCGGCGAACAAGGCCACCGACGCCGACATGGCCCTGCAGGAACTTGGGCAAGACATGGCGGGCATGGCCTATGTCACCGCCACGATCACGGTCTGGGATGCCGATCCGCGCATTGCGGACGAGAAATTGCGGCTGGTCGAGAAGATCGTCCAGGGCCGCGACTTCACCGCCATGCCGGAAGCCGTCAATGCCGTCGATGCCTGGCTCGGCTCGCTCCCCGGACACGCTTACGCCAATGTCCGCCAGCCGCCGGTCTCGACGCTCAACCTTGCCCACATGATCCCCCTGAGTGCCGTGTGGGCGGGGCCGGAACGGGACGAGCATTTCGATGCGCCCCCCTTGCTCTACGGCAAGACCGAAGGCTCGACCCCGTTCCGGTTTTCCCTTCACGTTGGCGATGTCGGGCACACGCTCGTCGTCGGCCCGACAGGCGCCGGCAAGTCCGTGCTGCTCGCGCTCATGGCGCTGCAGTTCCGGCGTTATGCCGGCGCCCAGGTTTTCGCCTTCGACTTCGGCGGATCGATCCGCGCCGCCGCGCTCGCCATGGGCGGCGACTGGCATGATCTCGGCGGCGGACTGACGGAGGGAGACGAGGTTTCGGTTTCGCTCCAGCCACTCGCCCGCATCCACAACACCTACGAGCGCGCCTGGACCGCCGACTGGATCACTGCCATCCTGATGCGCGAAGGCATCGCGATCACGCCCGAGGTGAAGGAACACCTCTGGACGGCGTTGACATCGCTCGCCTCCGCGCCGGTCGAGGAACGCACGATCACCGGCCTGAGCGTGCTGCTCCAGTCGAATGACCTGAAACAGGCATTGCGTCCGTTCTGCGTCGGCGGCGCCTATGGCCGGCTGCTCGACGCCGAGACGGAACATCTCGGCTCGGCCGATGTGCAGGCATTCGAGATCGAGGGGCTTGTCGGGACCGGCGCGGCTCCGGCGGTGCTGGCTTATCTGTTCCATCGCATTGGCGACCGGCTCGACGGGCGGCCGACGCTGCTCATCATCGACGAGGGCTGGCTGGCGCTGGACGATGAAGGTTTCGCCAACCAACTTCGCGAATGGCTGAAGACGCTCAGGAAGAAGAACGCCAGCGTCATCTTCGCCACGCAGAGCCTGTCGGACATCGACGGCAGCAATATCGCGCCGGCCATCATCGAAAGCTGCCCGACGCGGCTGCTTCTGCCGAACGAACGGGCCATCGAACCGCAGATCACGGCCATCTATCGGCGTTTCGGTCTCAATGACCGGCAGATCGAAATCCTCGCGCGGGCGACGCCCAAGCGCGACTATTACTGTCAGTCGCGGCGCGGCAACCGGCTATTCGAGCTGGGCCTCAGCGAGGTCGGCCTCGCGCTCTGCGCTGCATCCGCCAAATCCGATCAGACCCGCATAGCCGAACTCTTCGCCGAACACGGGCGTGACGGCTTCCTCGCTGCCTGGCTGCGCCAGCGCGGCGTCGATTGGGCGGCCGACCTGATCCCGAACCTCACCAATCTCGCGCTCAAGGCACCCGGAGGGGAGGTCACATCGTCTCCCGATGCACGGCCAGAGACCGAACCGGACGATTCCATTCCGACCAGAACGGACCCCAGCCCGAATGAAGAGGAGATCCTTCCATGACACATTTTGCCGTACCCCGCATCGCCGGTGCATCCATAATCGCGCTGGCGCTCGCCATGCCCGTAGCCATTTCGCCCATGCTGACAAGTCCGGCCCATGCGCAATGGATCGTCTACGATCCGTCCAACTACGCGCAGAACGTGCTCACGGCAGCGCGCACGCTCGAACAGATCAATAACCAGATCACCTCGCTCCAGAACGAGGCGACGATGCTCATCAATCAGGCCCGCAATCTGGCGAGCCTGCCATATTCCTCGCTCCAGCAACTCCAGCAGAACGTCCAGCGCACCCAGCAGCTTCTTGGGCAGGCGCAGAACATCGCCTTCGACGTGCAGAACATCGATCAGGCGTTCCAGCAGAAATACGGCAATATCTCACTGTCCGCGACCGACACGCAGCTCGTCGACGACGCCCGCTCCCGCTGGGAGAATACGGTCGGCGGCCTGCAGGACGCCATGCGCGTTCAGGCAGGCGTCGTCGGCAATATCGACGCCAACCGCACGGAAATGTCGATGCTGGTTGGGCAAAGCCAGGGCGCGACGGGCGCATTGCAGGCCACCCAGGCCGGCAACCAGCTTCTTGCCCTGCAATCGCAGCAGCTTTCCGACCTCGTGGCGCTGATGTCGGCCAACGGACGGTCGGAAGCCTTGATCGAGGCCGAGCGCGCGACGGTCGCCGAACAGGGGCGCATCCAGCGCGAGCGTTTCCTGACGCCGGGCGCGGGCTATCAGCCCGGCAACGCGCAGATGTTCAACGGCAACAACTGAGGCGGCGGGTCGCCGGAAAGGGGGAAGCGATGGAGGGCAAGACCCTCGCACGGATCGGAGCGATCGTCTTCGTCGCCTTCGCCATTACGGCGACAGTGATCGAGATGACGCGGAAGGACGAACCGGCGCCGGCCAGGGCCGTGCCGGTCCTTCAGTCGCCAGCCGATCCGCTGCGCGCGACGCTCCGTCGGTGCCAGCGGCTTGGTGAAGCGGCAACCGGCAATGCCGATTGCCTCGCGGCCTGGGCGGAATCCCGCGACCGCTTCCTCGGCCGCACGCCTGCGCCAGCCGCATCGAACAGCAACGAGGGGCGGTGAGCCGATGGGCGGAACGGGCGTTATAGATTCGTTTCTCGGAGTCTTCACCAGTTACATAGATTCCGGCTTCGGCCTGCTGGGCGGCGAGGTGGCGTTCATCGCCACGACGCTGATCGTCATCGACGTGACGCTCGCCGCGCTGTTCTGGAGCTGGGGCGCCGATGACGACATCATCGCCCGCCTGGCCAAGAAAACGCTGTTCGTCGGCGTTTTCGCCTATCTCATCGGCAACTGGAACAATCTCGCCCGCATCGTCTTCGAGAGCTTCGCCGGCCTCGGCCTGAAAGCTTCGGGCACCGGCTTTTCCGCCGCCGATCTGATGCGCCCTGGTCGCGTCGCCCAAACCGGCCTCGACGCCGGACGGCCGCTCCTCGATTCTATCTCCGACCTGATGGGCTATTGGGCCTTCTTCGAGAACTTCATCCAGATCGCCTGCCTGCTCTTCGCCTGGGCACTGGTCATCCTCGCTTTCTTCATCCTGGCCGTGCAGCTCTTCGTCACGCTGATCGAGTTCAAGCTGACCACGCTCGCCGGCTTCGTGCTGATTCCCTTCGGTCTCTTCGGCAAGACCGCCTTCATGGCCGAGCGGGTGCTGGGCAATGTGGTATCCTCCGGGATCAAGGTGCTGGTGCTCGCTGTCATCATCGGCATCGGCTCGACGCTGTTCGGCCAGTTCACCGCAGGCTTTGGCGGCGCGACCCCAACGATCGACGACGCCATGGCGATCGTGCTGGCGGCTCTGTCGCTGCTCGGTCTTGGCATCTTCGGTCCCGGCATCGCCGCCGGCCTCGTGTCCGGCGGGCCGCAACTCGGGGCAGGGTCTGCCGTAGGCACGGGCCTTGCCGCCGGCGGCATGGTGCTCGCGGGTGGTGCTGCGGCCGGTGGCGCGGCCATGCTTGGCGCAAAGGGAGGCGCGGCCGCGCTCTCCGGCGGCGCCGCGGCCGTTCGCGGCGGTGCGGCTGCCGCCGGAGCGACTTCCGCCGCCTACAGCCTCGGCTCGCTCGGCCAGCCCGGGGCGTCTGGTGTCGCCTCCGGCCTTGGCGGCGTCGCCCGCGCGGCAGGGTCCGCTGCCGTCTCGCCATTGAAACGCGCTGCATCGAAAGCGTCAGGCAGCGTCAAATCCAGCTTTGCCGAAGGGGCACGGGCAGGATTCGGCGCGAGCGGCGGCGCCACCATGGGCACCGTCGGCGGTGCCAGCGAAACCACAACCTCATCATCTTCCGCCCCTGCCGGTGGGCCACCGGCCTGGGCGCAGCGAATGCACCGCCGGCAGGCGCTCCATCACGGCACCACGATGGCTGCCCATGCCGTCCGTTCCGGCGACAGCCACGGTTCCGGCTCTTCCGTCAATCTCTCCGAAAGCGACCGTTCATGAATCTCTTCAAACGACCATCGACCCATTACAGCAAGACGCCGGAACCCGAGACCCCGTACCAGAAAGCCGCGCAGGTCTGGGACGAGCGTATCGGCTCGGCCCGCGTGCAGGCGAAAAACTGGCGCTATATGGCCTTCGGCTCCCTGATCCTTTCGGCCGGCTTCGCCGCCGCCCTGGTCTGGCAATCGGCACGCGGAACCGTGGTGCCCTGGGTGGTGCAGGTGGACAATCTCGGTCAGGCGCAGGCTGTCGCGCCCGCGAATGCCGACTATCGGCCGACCGATCCGCAGGTCGCCTTCCATCTCGGCCGCTTCATCGAAGAGGTCCGCTCGATCCCCGCCGATCCGATCATCGTGCGCCAGAACTGGCTGCGGGCCTATGAGTTTACCACCGATCGCGGCGCGGCCGCTCTGAACGATTATGCACGCAGCAACGATCCATTCGCGAAGGTCGGCCACCAACAGATCGCGGTCGAAGTGTCGAGCGTCATCCGGGCATCCCCCGACAGCTTCCGCGTGGCATGGACCGAACGCCACTATGAGAACGGCCAGCTCTCCACGACGGAGCGATGGACCGCGATCCTGACCATCGTCATCCAGACTCCGCGCACTGCGGAGCGCCTGCGCGCCAATCCCCTTGGCATCTATGTCAACGCGATCTCCTGGTCGCGGGAGATGGGCCAATGATCCGCACGTCCTTCCGTAAACGCGTCCTTCCGGGTTTTCGCAAATCCGCCTTTGCGGTTTCGCTGCTTTCCGCGAGCGTGCTGGCCGGCTGCGCTACCAATCACACGCCGCAATTCTCCTATGACGAGTCAGTGCCGCCGGTGCCCACGGTGCAGGCGGCCGCCACCGATGACCGTCCCCGGCCATTGCACACGCCGCCGGCCTGGACCGTCGCGCGCGGGGGACAGGCGGCCGGTACGCCGACCGGCCGGGTCGAGAACGCCAATGCCGCCGCTCGCGTCGAGCCACGACGCGAGGGCTACTACAACGCCATCCAGATTTATCCCTGGAGCGAAGGCGCGCTCTATCAGGTCTACGGTTCGCCGGGGCAGATCACCGACATCGCGCTGGAGCCCGGCGAGAGCCTGACCGGCGCGGGACCGATCGCGGCGGGCGACACGACCCGCTGGATCATCGGCGATACCGAGAGCGGGAGCGGCAACAGCCGCCGCGTTCATATCCTCGTCAAGCCGACCCGGCCGGACATCACCACCAACCTTGTCGTCACCACCGACCGCCGTACCTACATGATCGAGCTTCGCGCGCGGGAATCGCTCTACATGCCTTCCGTGGCCTGGGCCTATCCCGCGCCGCCGGCAGGGCAGCACCAGAGCGTGCCCGCAGCCCCGATCATTCCGGCCGAAGCCGCGCGCAAATACCGTTACGGATTGCAGGTGCAGGGTGATAGCCCGCCATGGCGGCCGGTCTCCGTCTTTGATGACGGGCGGCGCGTCTATGTCGTCTTCCCGGCCGGCATCGCGCAGGGCGAGATGCCGCCTCTGTTCGTCCTCGGCTCCGATGGTGAGCCGCAGATCGTCAACAGCCGCATCCATCGCAACGTCCTGATCGTGGACCGCCTGTTCGGCGCGGCCGAACTGCGTCTTGGTAGCGGCGAGCATCAGCAGGTCGTCAGGGTCGTGCGCATTGAAGAGCGGAAGGCGGCCGCTCAGCAACAAGGCGGCACGCACGACGGAGGGTCATCGTCATGAGTGACACCGAAACCGCAGCCCCGATGCGCCTGCGTGCGGAACCCCCGCGCGTCACGCGACTGTCCCGGAAGATGCTTGCCGGCGTCGGCGCGGTGGCCCTTCTCGGCATCGGCGGGGCGCTGATCTATGCTCTTCAGACGCCTGACAGAAGCGGGACCGACGAAGAACTCTATTCCACCGAGAACCGGCCCACCGCGGATGGCCTCACCGGCCTGCCGTCCGACTATACCGGGCCGGTCCTCGGTCCGGCACTGCCGGGCGATCTCGGCCGTCCAATCCTTGACGCGCAGGAACGTGGACAACCCGTCGCTTCGCCCGCCATCGCCACACCTGCCGTCGATCCCGAGGAAGAACGCCGACGCGCCGAGGAAGAAGCCGCGCGGCTCAGCAACGTGTTCTTCCAGTCCGGCCCGCGCGGGACCACACCTGGCGCCGCCGCACCCGGCGTTGCGAACCCCAACTCTGGAGGCCAGTCCGCAACGCAGGACAGGCATGCGGCATTCCTCAACGGTCCGGTGGACCGGCAGACCGTCGCGGCGGATCGCATCATGCTGCCGGCATCGCCCTATATCCTGCAGGCGGGTTCCGTCATCCCCGCCGCGCTCATCACTGGCATCCGTTCGGACCTTCCGGGCCAGATCACCGCGCAAGTCACCGAGAATGTCTATGACAGCCCGACCGGCTCGCTGCTCCTGATCCCGCAGGGGACGAGGATCATCGGTCAATATGATGACGGCGTGACCTTCGGTCAGCGCCGCGTGTTGCTGGTCTGGAACCGCCTGATCCTGCCGGGCGGCCGCTCAATCGTGCTGGAGCGCCTGCCGGGCGCGGATGCCTCCGGCTATGCCGGGCTCGAGGATGGCGTCGATTATCACTGGTGGGATGTGATGAAAGCCGCCGGGCTGTCCACCTTGCTTGGCGTCGGCACGGAACTCGCCACCGATGACGAGGACCGGCTGATCCGCGCCATTCGCGACGGCGCGCAGGATACCATCAATCAGGCCGGCCAGCAGATCGTCCAGCGCCAGTTGCAGGTCGCGCCCACGCTGACCATCCGGCCAGGTTTCCCGGTCAGGATCATCGTGACGCGAGATTTGGTATTCGAGCCCGCAGGAGGTTGATCATGACGAAACTGAAACTTGGGCCGCTGCCCGACGACAAGCCAGTGAAGGTGACGGTGGAACTGCCTGCGCCGCTCCACCGTGATCTCGTCGCCTATGCCGACGTGCTGGCCCGCGAAACCGGCCAGCCCGTCGCCGATCCCGTGAAGCTCATCGTGCCGATGCTGGAGCGTTTCATCGCTACGGATCGGGGGTTTGCGAAGGCGCGACGGATGACCGCAGATTAATCCGCGTCGGCGCGTGACGTGCGAACTTGAGCGCAATATCGAGGAATGCGCGTAAGGCTGGATTGCGATTGTGAGGAAACCAGACACCGACAAACGCAACATCTTCTGGTTCATCTAGAACTTTAAGATATCGAACTCCCGTTGTGCGAGCATCCGTTGCCGACTCGCATGTCAAGGTGACACCTTCATCTTCTGCAACCATTTGGGCTAGCGTATCGCGCCCAACAGCTCGTCTCTCGACACGCGGAGTGAGACCGCGTTCACCAAATCGTCTGATGACATGCTGATAAGCCTGTAGCGAGGCCCCACCACGACGAAACAAAAAAAGTTCGTCCAGAAGATCCGACCATTTGATTCCGCGCCCACGCTCCGCCAACGGATGCATTGCCGAGACCGTGACAATCATGGATTCGGTCCACAGCATGCGCGTGTGACAACTCGGTATATCCGACTGGCCAATCACCAAGGCGATATCGAGCGCACCTTCAATCACTTGCCGAATTAGTTCCGATCGCGCCCCCTCCACAAGAATCATTTTAATTCCGGGCAAGGCATTCTGATAGTGCTGGCGGAGTTCGGCTAAGAACCCGCCTGAAATTGGCGAGCAAACCCCCAACCGAAGCTGCCCAACTTCGCACCGAGAAACAGCACCGGCCAAATTTATTGCGTGGTCGAGCTGCTCGATGCCAACAGTGATTTCATCAATGAACCAACGACCTGTATCTGTCAGCCTCACGCCGTGGTGGCGGCGCTCAAAGATAAGGATGCCGAGTTCTTCTTCTAAATTTTTGATGCGGGTGCTCACGCTCGACTGGCTAACGCCGAGGGCATTGGCAGCGTGTCGAAAATTGAGGTGCTCGGCTACGACCACTGCTTGCCTTAGGGCTGCGAGCGGAATCCTGCTGACATCTCGAAGAACTTTCTTTTGAGAATCGGTCGGACGAGCATTCCTGTTCTTCTTATTACGCCTCATACCTGCCTATCGGCGCATTCTCTGATCAGCTTCTTTTCAGCAGACTGGCCGCAGCTGCCTGAACCATTTCCATATCGACGCTGGAAAGTTCTCCCGATACCACTGAGTCGATCCACGTGATTGCCTCTTCCACGCTGTCGAAGCACTTGGCCGGCACCCCAAACAGCCTTTCAGCATTCATTCGGCTTACCTCGTCAAGTTTGTCGGGCGGGACTACCGTAGCCATACCCTTCACAAGCAATTTTATCCGATCGCTGTTGGACTGGAGCCAGGCTTTTGCCTCCCGTGCCCCATCTTCCGGACGATGCAGAGATTCGGCATCGGCAAAAATTCGAAGCGTCACGAACGGATCGCCACGGTCCAGCCAGTCCGTCCAGTCGGCGAGGAAGGCAGCATTTTCCTCGCTCGTCATGGCGCCTTTCGCAACACTTATAACTAGGGGCCAATGGCTCAGATCGGTCTTTATCATTTGATTCAGTTCTCCGTTTGGCTGGAACTCGATCCAGGAAAGCGAGCCTCGAGCAACGCCGCCGCACCTCGGATCAACAGCAAAAGTTTCTTTCGCCACCATTCTTTTGGTTCGCCTTCGATCACGGCACTCATCAGGCATACATGCGTCTCAGTTTGATCGTCGGCGCCGGCCTGCCACGAGGCCCGAAGGCGCTCGGCAATTGTACCATCGGCGTTTTCGCGACGCAGACGCTCCCACATCGACGCGCTGTCGCTGGTCATGTCCATTACGCTGTCCATGATCAGTGCGGCGTCCTCAGTACCGAACCCCTGTGCCTCAAGATGACGGCAGGCCCGGGAGAAGGCGCGGATACCAGCAGGCGGCGTCCTGTCCATGGTGCGCATGGCCTCAGCCAAGCCGGGGTTACGGGCGTAAAGCTCCCATACGGCCTCCGCGGCCGCATGAATATAATCACGCCAGTCTTCCGTTTCTCGCTCCCAGTCGAGTGTCGCGATCGCCCGGTCCGCCGCCGCGAAGACAATATCATCCCAACCTTTGACGTGCCGGTAGAGCGAGGAATGATCGACGCCGAGGCGCCCGGCAATTGTTTTCACCGTTGCCGCGTGCAGACCAATTTCCAAGGCCGCGTCAGCGATATCCTCGCGCGAAATACGCGCTGGCCGACCAACCGATCTTGGACGCTCAAGCCTCATCGCGATGTTTCCAGTTCTGTGGCGACTTATGGCCAATCCGCCAATTTGCGGCTTCGGTCCAGTGCCGCCACAATCCGGCATAAAGGCCGTCCGTGCCGACCAGATCGCTGTGGAGGCCGCGCTCGACGATCCTTCCGGCGTCGAGCACCAGGATTTCATCCGCAGCCTGGACTGTGGAGAGCTTGTGCGCCACCACAATGAGGGTCTTCTCGGCGACAAGGGCGGCAAGCGCCGCCTGCAAAGCCCGCTCGTTGGTCGGGTCGATAGCGGCGGTCGCCTCGTCCAGCAGAATGATCGGCGCGTCTTTCAGGATCGCCCGCGCGATGGAGATGCGCTGGCGCTCACCCCCCGAAAGCGACGCGCCACCTTCACCGACACGAGTCTGGTATCCATTTGACAACCCCGTGATGAATTCGTGGGCCTGTGCGGTGCGGGCCGCAGCTTCCACGTCCTCCGCCGAAGCACTCGGTCGGCCAAAGGCTATGTTGTCGAAGATCGTGCCCGAGAAGAGGTAGACATCCTGGAAGACAACGGTGATGAGGTTTGCCAGCCGTTCCGACGACATTTCCCTGATATCGACACCACCGATCATGATGGCACCGCCACCAACGTCCCAAAAACGCGGTATGAGGTTCAATACCGTGCTCTTACCGGCCCCCGATGGCCCGACAATCGCCGTCATCGTTCGTTCGGGCGCTGTGAACGACAGTGCCTCTACGACCATCTCGCCGTTGTATCCAAAGCGGACATCGTTGAACGTGATATCGAAACCCTGAGGTTCCTTGGGCGTCGACGGCTCGGGCAATGGCTTTGCTGTCAAAATGCGGTCCATGCGGGTCAATGACGCATCAGCCATGCGTGTATTTT
This sequence comes from Martelella sp. NC20, assembly GCF_013459645.1. Taxonomy (NCBI): domain Bacteria; kingdom Pseudomonadati; phylum Pseudomonadota; class Alphaproteobacteria; order Hyphomicrobiales; family Aurantimonadaceae; genus Martelella; species Martelella soudanensis. Next base: position 867,920 of record NZ_CP054861.1, on the reverse strand, counting down.
CCATCACCGCGATCAAGCCTAGAAGGGGACCATAGGTGGCGTAGATCAGCATACAGGCAGTGATGGCGGTCGCCGCATCGATCTCGCCGCCCAGCCATCGCCAGCCGGCGGTAAAGAGGATGAGGGGAACGCCAAGCATCAGGATCAGGCCAAAACCCACAAGAGGCAACGTCAACTGCATCACCATCCGGACCGACAGATCGCGGAAGGTTTCGAGCGCGGTCCTGAAATCCTCCGCCCCTTTGGCGATCCGGTTGAAGGCACGGATGACGGCAATCCCCTGGACGAATTCGATCATGCGAGCCGCCGCAGCAGCCTGCATGTCCTGACGCCGAATGCCGAGCTTCGCCAGATGCCGACTGGCCTTGAGATAGACCGGGATAGCGACGGCGATCGACACAAGCGCGGCCAGAGCCACCACCCAGTCCTGAAAGGCAAGGAAGATCAGGATTGCGACGGGCAGGCCCAGGGCCTCGGCGATGCGCGGCATGCCATCCGACATGAAGCTTTCTACCGTCTGCATGTCCGAGGTCAGCATGGTCACCGTGTCGCCGCGATTACGCGACAGATGAAAGCCGAGCGGCAATTGCCGCAGCCTGTCGAGCATGGACAGGCGTAGCTGGCCGCCGAGATCGAAAGCGGCAAGCCAGGTCGTTTTCGCCGCCAGGTGGCTGAACAGGATTTGCCCGGCGAGGGACAGCGCCGCCAACGCGGTGATCTGAAGCGCCCAGCCTGTGTCTGGACTAAAGCCATCGCGAAGAAGATGGGTGACAAGCTTGATCGCCGTTCCGAACCCAAGCCCCAGGCAGAAGGATTGAGCGAACCGGTAGGCAACGCCTGTCACGATCCTGCCCCGCAGCGGCCCGGCAAGCTCCCATAGCCGCTTCAGACTTTGAAGATCGGAGCGGATATCGTTCGTATCCGACGTTACACCAGTCATCGTGCTTTCGATGTCAGTCATATTCACGCCTCCGTCTGTACTTCCGAAGCGCCGCGCAGACCCGTCCGACGCGCCGCGACGAAATCATCCCAAAGCTGTGCATAAAGACCGTTTGCGGCCACCAGATCATCATGCCGTCCCGAATCTACGACCCGGCCGGCATCCACGGTTACGATTAGATCGGCCTCGGAAATCGTATGGAGGCGGTGCGCCACCACGATCAATGTACGGCCGGCTGCAAGGGACTCGATGGCCTCCTGAATGGCCGCTTCGTTGTCGGGGTCGGCGAAGGCGGTTGCCTCGTCCAGCACGATGACTGGCGCGTCCTTCAGAATCGCTCGTGCAATCGCGATACGTTGGCGCTCGCCGCCGGACAATTTGCGGCCGAGATCGCCAAGCCGCGTGCCGTATCCCTCCGGCAATTCTACGATGAACTCATGGGCGCGCGCCGCCTTTGCCGCAGCTTCAACTTCCACATCTGTCGCATCGGGTTTGCCAAAACGGATATTATTGGCGATCGTGTCAGTGAAGAGAATGGTATCCTGGAAAACGAAGGCCACGGTGTCCATGAGCTGGCTAAGCCCGATCTCGCGTACATCGACGCCACCGATGGCAATTCGGCCCGAACCCACGTCAAAGAAGCGGGGGATGAGGCTGGCGATGGTGCTCTTGCCGGAACCGGATGGCCCCACGAGAGCCGTCACCGCACCTTCTCGGGCAGTGAAGGACACGCCATGCAGCACATTCTCCACGTCATAGCCGAAAAGAACGTTCTCGAAGGTTACGTCATGACTCTTAAGCGGGACGACCTTGCCACTATCGGCCTGTGGCGGCGCGGCCAGGACTTCCGCAACAAGACTCGAGCCCATGCTGATATGGGCGAGCTCATGAAACAGGTTGAATAGCTTCATCAGGGGGCGGCTGTAATTGGCACCCAGGATGATGAAGAAAATGAGGGTGGTGATTTCGAGATTGCCAGACGCGATCAGGAATGCGCCGACGGGCACGATGAAGACAATGTTCGACAGCACAAGGCTGAGGAACGTGCCGCCAAAAGGCAAATAGGCATCGGACATTTGCTTTTCGGCGGCGGTATAGGCGCTCACAGCTTCGCTGGCTTCGCGGAAACTTTCGCCGGAGCGATTGAAAATCTTCACCACCGGCATGCCTGCGATATACTCGACGACCGCCGCGTTCATCCGTTGGCCGGCGGTCTGATAATCGCGCGCAAAGCGCCCGCCTGACTTCATGGCAAGCACAAGGAGCGCGAAGGAGATGGGGGCGACGATTACCGCCGCCAGCGCCATGCGCCAATCGGCGACGAACAGCCAGGTCGATACCGCCAGCCAGGTGGCTACAGCGCTGATGCCCTCCGGGGTACCGTGGGCGATCACCAATTCCAGTTTTTCCGGATCGTCGACAACCAGCTTCTTCGCATCGCCGCTTTTCCGTCCTGCAAAATAGCCGAGCGGTAGTCGTGCGAGATGGCGCGAGAGTGACAGCCTCAGCCGGTAGATCGCCTCGAAGGCAACTAGATGCGATACCATCGTCGCCGCGCCCATCACGAGATAGCCGAGCACGACTGCACCGAGAGAAACCAGTGTATAGGTCAGAAGGCCCGCGGCCGTCAGGCTTCCAGCGATCAACTCACCGACAAAGACGGTAATGACGTAGACCGGCACCAGTTCGAGAACGACGGCCACCGTCGCGAGCAAAACCGCCAGAAGCAAGCTCAACCTTTGCCCGGCCAGATACGGCCATATCAGGCGCAGGCTCGCCAGATAATCAGGCGCTTCCGATGCGCTCCCGCTGCTACCGGCATCTGGTTCGTTCTCAAGCGCAATATCTGCTGTGGCCATTTGGAGACCCCCAATCCCTCGGTGTCGGGATATCTATTGTTGAGTAATAAAGTCGACTTATCGCAGTTACAGGAAATTTGCAACATTCTGTTTCTAATTGGACGTGTGCGATTGGGGGGCAAACTGGATGGTCCCTCCATCCAGCTTTATTGCAGGCCGTTGACAGCGAGAAAAACCTCGCCCTCTGACCCGCGATCCAGCCTGGCGTTGACGCGGTAGACTTCGCGCAGCAGGTCTGAGGTCAACACATCGGCGGGTTTTCCAGCGCCTGCGACACGTCCCTCATGCAGAAGAACCAGAGAATCGGCCCAATTTGCCGCCAAGGCTAGGTCATGAAGAACAACAATCACTATGCGTCCGCTCGCAGCGACCGAGCGAAGCACGGCCATCACTCGGACAAGAACCAGCCGACGACGCAATCGGTTTAACTCCGACGCGAGATGTTGCGGCAGCTTTCGACCGTCGTCGGTCTCAAGGAGTGCCATATCTCGCTCCCAGTTGCGCAGTGATGGCCGCGAGCGAATGCCCTGAGTGATTAGCAGAGCCGCTATACGATTTTCGATCCGTGTTCGCTCTTGCACCAGATGTTCTCGCTCGCGATGTACCCGTTTGCCATCTTCCTCGTCTGGAGTTGGTACATGCACCATGCTGCATATCTGGCAATCTCCAGCAATATAGGCGGCGAGAACACGCAACATTCCTTCAGCATCGAGACGATCCGTCTTCGCCCTTTTTGCCCTTCGGTTTACCAGAATGCTCGTGGGCTCCACCACAAATGTCGGAATATCTTGAGCCATCAGCAGACGATGAAGCCAAAATCCATCACGTCCCGCCTCGAAGCAAACCGCAATTGGTGACAGGATATCTTGTTCCTGTTCGGCTGCCCGTAGCCCATTCAATAACCGCAGTAGCGTCGCAGTATCGCCAGCACGGACACGGTGCATCTGGCTGCTCTGGGCACCCGCCTTGCGAGTGCCAACAAGCCACAGGGAGTTACTGAGTTCGAGGGCAACGAGGATAGTATCACTGGTAAATGACATGATCGGCTCCTTGGTTTGTGGACGCCGTATTATGACCCGAGAGGCCGCTGGTGTTCGCCCTCATAGCATCTGGAACCAGACTTCCAGAGTTTTGCCGCGTGCGGCATCGGGCAGAGCGGCGGCTACCGTGGCGGAAAAGTTTGTTTGAACGTCTCCTGCGCCGCAGGGTCGGATTTCGGATGGCGCGGTCGGACCGAGAGCCGCCGGAAGCCGAGTGAAGCCAGTTGCTTGCCGACCGTCCGCTCGTGCATGACGACGCCGAAGCAGTCCTCGATCTTGCGCTGCAGGTCGATACGCCGCCAGCGCACGACGCCATCCACTTCAGGATCAGGCCCCTCGCGGACCATTCTCGCCAGTTCGGCTTTCTGCTCGGCTCCCAGCCGTGACCTCCGGCCGGTCGAGCGCCGGTTTGACAGGCCGTCCAATCCTTCTTCGTTGTAACGATGAATCCGGTCGCGAAGGGTCTGGCGATCCATACCGCAGGTCTCCGCCGCCGACCGGCGGTCCACGCCTTCCATGACCAGTGCGATCGCAAGCATGCGCCGCGCCGCCTTCGCATCGCAACGTCTCGCCGCTGCCGCGCGAAGCGACGCTGGCGAATGCTCCACCCGGGTAATCTCCACTGCCATCAAAACCTCCATGTTTCGACGCCAGTGAATCAGGGCCTCAGCCTGAAGGAAACCCAGACGGAGTCAGAATTTAAGGCCGTTGGTATCAGTCCGGCGATCGGGATGTGACAGGCTCGATCTCCAGGCAGGGCGACGAGATGTTGCGGCACTATCTGTATGAGGCGGCGGGCTGCCTGCTGACGACAGTGACCGCACCGTCCGCTCTGCGAAGCTGGGGGTTGAGGCTGGCCAGGCGGCTGGGTCCCAAGCGTGCACGGACGGCGGTCGCCCGCAAACTGGCGGTGCTGCTGCTTGGGCTCTAGAAAAGGGAGGATCATTTCCGCGCAGTGCCCGGCGGAAAAGCTTTTTAGAAACCGAGATCGAGAAGTTCGTTCGCAGGCAAATCCTCAGCATCCATGAGGTAAAGCGACCGGACCGGGAAGGACGAATGCGAGACAGTTGGATGCGGATCAAGGACCGCGCTTAATACACTGCATCGGCCCCTGGAGGGGTCTCCAGTCTTCAACCGCAAGCTCCGCCGCGCTGAAGTGCTGCGGTTCTTCGCGAAGCAGCCTTCGTGTCTGGTCGGCCTCGAGGCCTGTGGCAGTTCGCACTACTGGGCTCGCCAGATCGCAGCACTTGGACATGACGTTCGCGTGATCCCACCGGTCTATGTCAAGCCCTTCGTGAAGTGCGGTAAGACTGATGCCGCTGATGCCGCTGATGCCGAGGCGATCAGCGAGGCCGTGACGCGCAAAACCATGCGCTTCGTCCCCATCAAATCGGCGGAGCAACAGGCGGCAGCGATGGTGTTAAAAACGCGCAGCCTTCTGGTCCGCCAACAAACCCAGGCGATTAATGCGCTACGCGCTCATCTGTCGGAATTGGGTATCATCACCGCCATCGGCACAACGAAGGTTTCCGGCCTAATCGACATCGTGCGTGATGCGACCGATGCTCGCCTGCCGAAGACTGCGCGCTTCGCTCTGTCCACCCTCGCCGATCAGATCGAGGCGTTGTTCGCGCAGATCGTGAAGCTCGAACGGGAGATTGTCGCCGAAGCGAAGCGCGATGAGGATATGCGACGTCTGGCCACTATACCAGGCGTCGGCCCGATCACGGCGGCGTCAATCAAGGCGCTTGTTCCAGATCCCGGCGGGTTCAAATCCGCTCGCCACTTCGCAGCCTGGCTGGGATTAACGCCGAGATCCCATTCGAGCGGTGGCAAAGAGAGGTTGGGAGGAATATCAAAGATGGGCAATCCCGAGCTCCGCTCCTTGCTCGTCCTCGGCGCGAGCTCTGTCCTGCGACGCGTCCGAGGCAACGATAAAGCGCCGAAATGGCTGAGCGCGCTTCTGACCCGACGGCCCTACAAGGTCGTGGCCGTCGCGCTCGCAAACAAGACGGCCCGGGTCATATGGGCACTTCTGACCAAGGGCGGGATATATCGAGGCATGGCACCGGTAGATAGCGTCGCGAATGCTTGAACCGGAAGTCGGCCAAAATGAACTGCCGGCGCGGTAGCCGGCAGAGGTGAGGTGCAAAAGCAGACGATGATTCCATGGGACGAAATCCCGAGGCGAGAGAGGCCGCTTGTGTCAACGCGCTCAAAGCGCGTGCCGTTGATTAGCCGCTCGCATCGCGGATCTCATCGAGGCCAGCGGTTAATCGCCGCGCTGAAAGGCCGAACATATGACCGCACCGTTCCCGCGTGATCAACTGTCTGAAAAAGCCCTTGCCAAGCGGGTCGTTCCACATATGACAGCCGGGCAGAAGTTGCGAAAAGCGCTGCGGGAATGTGGCCAATGGAACCTTGAGATCATCAAGCGCTCCGACATAGCGAAAGGCTTTGAGGTTCTGCCCCGCCGATGGGTGGTCGAGCGTATCTTCGGCTGGTTCGGACGATGCCGTCGACTGGCCAAAGATTGGGAAAAGTCCATCGCAAGCGCCACAGCATGCATCAACATCGCCAGCATCAGGGTGATGACCCGGACGCCTCGCCCGATATTGTTTCCCTTCATGAACTTTTGAATCCGGTTCTAAGAGAACGTGCCGACTATCACCCACACGCTCAGACCTCGTAGCCGAGATCGATCGAGATCGCCTCGGCATAGTGGAGGACTAGGTCAGTGAGCGACCGGATCCGCGCGTCGTCCATCTCGGACTTGCGCCCGCTGACGCTAAGGGCCGCGAAGACCCTGCCCGAGGCGTTTCGGATCGGGACCCCGACGCAACGCACACCCGGCTCGGATTCCTCGTCGTCGATGGCGTAGCCCCTCTTGTGGCAAAGAGCGAGTTCCTCCCGGAGCAACCGGGGATCCGAGATCGTCTTCGGAGCGACCTTGCGCAGTCCCGAAGCGAGGAAGCGGTCGATGGTCTCGGCCGGCTGGAATGCCAAGGCTGCTTTGCCGGTCGAGCAAGCATTCGCCGGCGTGGTTTTGAGCACATAGGTCTGTAGCGCCTCGACAGCCTGGCTGTTTCCGCTGTTGACCACGATCGAGTTGGTGCCGTCGAACACCGCCAGATGGACGGTCTCGCCGGTAGCAGCCTTAAGGGCTTCAACATGCACGCGGGCGACATGGTTCAGGTCGAGGTTCGCCAGCATCGTGACACCAAGGCCCAGGACGGTGGTTCCCAGCGTGTAATGATCGCGCCGGCGCACCTGATCGAGCAGACCGAGGTTCACCATGGTCGCGACGAGGCGGTGGACAGTGGGGCGGGGTATGCGAGTGCGATGCGCGATCTCGGCGGCCGACAGCTTGGCATGGACAAGGGTGAAGCAGTTGAGCACCGCCATCATCTTGACCAAGCTGTTCACGTTTCCATCGGCCATGCCTGGAATCGGCTCCCTTGCGATCTGCCCCTCATTGTCGGGCAGATTGGCGAAAATGCAGATCTTCTGTTGAAGCGAAGAAGCGCGTCTACACTCTTAGGGAGTGTGAAAAACCATGTCAACTTGAACATTATTAAAAACGTATTGTCCGCAATACAGACATATGGTATCAAAAAGCAGTAAAAACCTGATTTGAGGAGACATCCGTGCCCAGACTATTGACCAAGGACGACATGACGGGAATGTTTCCACCACTCGTCTCCCCGTTCGATGCCAGCGAGGATCTCGATCTCGCCGCTTTCCGCAACGAGGTCGATTTCTACATCGGCCACAAGGGATTTACCGGTGTCTGCATCGGTGGCAGCACTGGGGAGGGCTATGCGCTGGAGGCCGAGGAAGTCGGCCAACTGGTCGACGCGGCGCAGGATGTCGCCGCCGGTCGCGTGCCGGTGATGGCTGGAATCATCACGACAACGACCCGCAAAGCGATACGCAGCGCCAAGGCAGCGGCAGCGGCCGGGGCGCAGGCGCTGATGGTGACGCCACCGATCGCGCAATCCAACCGCGAGGACGATCTCTATGCCTATTTCGCGACGATCCATCGCGAAACCGGTCTGCCGATCATGACCTACAACGTCGTCGCCGGGAACCCCGTGACGCCCGGCCTGATGCGCCGGATGGCCGAAAATCAGCATGAGACCGGACTGTTCGGCGCGAAGGAAAGCGTTGGGAGCTCGCTGATCTGGATGACCGAACTGCTGGACACGGTGGCCGACAAGATCGCGATCACCTGGGCGCATGACTGGATGCTCTATCCCGGCCTTGCCGTCGGGGCCGTGGGCTCGGTATCGGGCGCGGCAGCGGTGATGCCGCAGCATTGCCTCGAGCTCTGGGACGCGGTGCAGGCAGGCGATCTTCCCCGGGCGCGCCGTTTGAACCAGGCTATCACCGATGTGTCGAACCAGATCACCACCCTGAACTGGCCGGCCGGGGTCAAGGCGGCGATCAATTTGCAGGGGCGCAAGGTCGGCAAATGCCGCGCGCCATTCTACGACGTGTCCGAGGAGCAGCGCGAGCGGATCGCTGCGGCGTTGAAGCGCGGGGAGGGAGCGCTCGGCATTTAAGCGGCGAACTCACGCGTTATTCGCCCACGCGAGGCGCATCATCAAGGGAGGAGAATAAAATGACCATATACAAACCTTTCGGTCTGACCGGCTGCGTCGCGGCGGTACTGGTTGCAACGACAGCCATGCCGGTGATGGCGCGGCCGACCGAACTGACTTTCGCGCATATATTCCAGCCGGGTCACAGCGCCTTTGTCGGGGCGGAGGCCTTTGCCACACGGGTCGCTGACGAGACCGATGGTCGTGTCATCATCAACGTGGTGCCGGCCGGAGCGCTGGGCGGCATGGATTCGAACCTTGAGGGGTTGTCGCTGGGCTCGGTTGACATTGCCTTCGCCGGAGCCAGCTACACCAGTCAGTATTACAAGCCGATGTCGTTGACCGCTGCACCCTATGCCTTTCAATCCGAGGCGCATTTCGACAAGTTCATCGGCAGCGATCTCTACAACGAGATGAACGAAGGCTTTGACGAGGCCACCGGTAACCATATCGTCGGAGCTTTCACGACCGGTTTTCGCAATGTCACCTCGAACACGCCGGTGCGCGAACCCGCGGATATGAAGGGTATGAAGATCCGGGTGCCGGATGCCGAGATGTTCACCGCGATGCCGCTTGCGGTGGGGGCCAACCCCACGCCCGTCGCCTTCGCCGAGGTCTATCTGGCGCTGCAGCAGGGCGTCGTGGATGCCGAGGAGAACCCGATCGACACGATCTATAGCATGAAGTTCTACGAGGTGCAGAAATACGTGAACCTCACCCATCATATGATGGAACCGGCCTACCTGATTCTGTCGGGCGCGGCCTGGGACCGGCTGAGCGACGCGGATCGGGCGACGATCGCCGGGATTGGCGACGAGGTCAGCAAGTCGATCACGGCGGATGCGCGGGAGCGGACCGCCGATTTGCTGAAGACGCTGCAAGAGCACGGGACCGAGGTCGTTCGCGACGTCGATATTCCCGCCTTCGCTGCGACGGTGCATGACTTCAATACCAGTGACGCGCGGGGGTGGAGCAAGGCGCAATTCGACGCGCTCGAATCGCTGAACCAGTGAGGATTGCAATGTGCGCTCCACGGATCACAGAGGGCGGCGGCAGGGCCGCTAGCCGGACTTGGCGTAGTGTCTTCCCGGAGGATGTCATCAGTGTCGCATTGACCCTGATGCTGGTTTTGACCGTCGCACTGCAGGTATTTGCGCGTTACGTCCTGGGCAATGCCCTGGGCTGGACCGAGGAACTCGCGCGCGTCGAGTTGATCGCGCTGGTCTTCTTTGCCGCGGCCATCGCGTCGCGGCGGAGTACCCACATGGCGCTGGACTTCATCGTCGATATGCTGCCAGCGCGTCTGGCGCGCCGGATCGGAGAATTCGCCGTGTTGGCCGATGTGGTGTTTTATATACTGGTCACATGGACCGCCTGGGAGATGGCGCAGATCTCGATGCGGCGTAGCCTCGTCACCCTGGATCTGCCGCGCGGCTATCTCTACGGACTCGTTACCCTCGGAGCGGCGATGTCGGCGCTGCGTTGCGGGCAGATCCTTTATCGCCTGCTGCGCGGCCACGCCACCAGCCGCGACGGCGGGCGCTGATCATGCTGGTCTCGATCATGTTCGCGGCTATCGTCGTGTTGTTGCTTTGCGGTGTTCCAATCGCCGCTTCCTTCGGTCTCGGCTCGGCGCTGTACCTGATACTGGCGCCAAGGCTACCGGACCTGATCCTGGCCAAGACGATGGTCGAGGGCATAGACAGCTTCACATTGCTGGCGATCCCGTTTTTCATCCTTGCCGGGAACCTGATGAACGTCAGCGGCATCACCGAACGTATCTTTCTGTTTGCCCGAACCGCCGTCGGCCATCTTCCCGGCGGGCTGGGGCAGGTTAACATCTTCTCGTCGCTGATTTTCGCCGGCATGTCCGGCTCGGCGGTAGCGGATGCCGGCGGGCTGGGAGCGGTGCAGGCAAAGGAGATGATCCGGCAGGGGTATGACGCGGATTTTGCCGCCGGTATCACCAGCACTTCCTCGACCATCGGTCCGATCATTCCACCGTCGATTCCGATGCTGGTATTCGCCGTCCTGTCCTCGGTCTCGGTCAGGGATTTGTTCCTGGCCGGGATCCTGCCGGGAGTGCTGATGGCGGCGGGCTTGATGGTAATGACCTTTTTCTTTGCCCGGCGAAGGGGGTATCCGGTGACTGAGAGCTTCAGCCTGCGGGCCGTGCTCCGTGAAGCCGTGCCGGCGCTGCCGGCGATGCTGACGCCGGTGCTCCTGGTCGGCGGCATCACCCTGGGTATCGTCACGCCGACCGAAAGCGCGGTGATCGTGATTGGCTACGCCCTGGTGCTGGCAGGTCTGGTCTATCATGGCTTGACGTTCAAGACGCTGTGGTCAGTGTTGCGGGATACAGCGGAGACGACCGCCACGGTGATGCTGATCCTGGCAACTGCCGCGACCTTTTCCTGGATCCTCGCCAGCGAGGGCGTGCCGCAGAAGGCGGCGATGTTGCTATCGGGCATGGTCGACAGGCCGCTGGAGTTCGGACTTTTGATCTTCGTTGCGCTGCTCGTCGTCGGCACGTTCATGGAGGCCGGCGCGGCGATGGTGATTCTCGTGCCGGTGTTCCTGCCGGTGGCGGATGCCGTTGGCATGGACAGGACCCATCTCGGCATGATCGTGGTCTTCACGCTGATGCTGGGGCTGATTACCCCGCCGGTGGGGCTGGTGCTGTTCGTGTTGAGCCGGGCCGCCGACATTCCCGTGGGCCGGGTCATCCGCGGCACCATGATGTTCATGGCGCCGCTGCTGATCGTCGGTCTGCTGATCGCCACCCTTCCGGCGATTTCCACCGGCATACCCGATCTCCTGCGATGACGGCAGGGTACCGTGCGGGGCCGGGCCGGTCTTTATCGGTGCCGCCCCTGTCGGGCAGCGCCTTCGGGTCGCGGCCGGCAAGAGCATATGGCTTTGCCGAATAACTCCCAAGTCTTCTCGCCCCGGAGGGGAAAGATACCCCGAAAGGGGGAGTGAAGGGGGGAGACGATCCCCTCGAACGTCCTCGCGAGCGGAAATGCTGGATCACCCTCACTGCCCCTTTCGGGGCATCTCTCCTGCAGGCGGGAGAGCTAGTGGGTGCAAGCCTCGATGCCCATAGCCCTGGGGTCGTGGCTGGCAAGAGCATATGCCGCCTGAACACAGCTGGCGCTTTCGTCGTTGACATTCCTAAATATAGAATATATTTGATATTCAAACGAAGGCGGTCGCGACAAGCGATCGCTGGCGCGGAAATCCTGGTTCTCCAAATCAGGGCGCGCCGATGATGATTGGCTGGGTGCATGATGTATTCGCTTGATTTCACAGTGGTCGTGGATCGTATGTCTGAGCTGTTGTGGGGCGCGGCAGGGACCGTCATGCTCTCGGTGGCCGGAATGGCACTGGCGCTGGTTATCGGCGTGCTGGGGGTGATCACCCGTCAGTCGAAGTCCTTGCTCCTGTCGGTACCGACCCGGGTTTTTGTGGAAGTCATTCGCAATACTCCGTTTCTGGTGCAGGTGTTCTTTCTCTTTTTCGCGCTCCCATATCTGGGGGTTCGTCTCAATCCCACGATCACCGCAATCATTGCGCTGGCCATCAATGGCGGCGCTTACGCCATCGAGATTATCCGCGGCGGCGTTGAGGCCATACCGAAGGGCCAGCGCGAAGCCGGCTACGCCCTTGGTCTCTCGGGCGCGCAGACATTTCGGTATATCGTCCTCAAGCCGGCGGTCAGGGCGATCTATCCTGCGCTGGCCGCGCAGGCGATATTGCTGACCCTCACATCGAGTGTTTGTTCCTCGATCGCCGCGTTCGAACTGACGTCGGTGGCCGGCCGCATCGAGGCTGAATCCTTCAGAAGCTTTGAGGTCTATTTCACGATCACGTTCATCTATCTGCTGATCGCCTGGACCATCATGGTGCTTCTCAAATTTCTGGGAAAACAGTTCCTGGACTATCCGGCAAGGTAAGGAGTTCGAAATGGGAAAACCTGAATTCCTCTTTTTGTTGCAGGGACTTAAGTGGACGGTCTTGTTGACGCTTATCGGCTTCGCCGGAGGAGCGGTGATTGGCTTGCTTGTCGCGCTGGCCCGCACGTCCGGCAGCGCTTTCCTGATGCGTCTGACGACTGCCTATACAGCTTTCTTCCAAGGCACGCCGCTGCTCATGCAATTGTTCGTGGTCTATTACGGCTTGGCTCTTTTGCAGTTCAATATCGACCCCTGGATCGCGGTCAGTATCGCTTTTACCGCGCATGCAAGCGCCTTCCTCGGCGATATCTGGAGGGGTGGCATCATGGCGTTGCCCAAGGGGCAGTTCGAGGCCGCCAACGCACTTGGTATTCCTTATGTGTCGCGCATGCGTTACGTGATACTGCCTCAGGCCTTGAAGATTTCGCTGCCCGCCACGATCGGCTTTCTGGTGCAGCTACTCAAGGGCACGTCGCTGGCAGCTATTGTCGGGTTCGTCGAGCTGACGCGTGCAGGGCAGATCGTTTCCAATCAGATCTTTCAGCCTCTACTCGTCTTTGGCGTCGTTGGGCTGGGCTACTTTGTTCTGTGCTGGCCGTTGTCGCTTTATGGCGCCCGGCTCGAACGAAAAATGGCGATGGCAACACGATAGAACGAACCGGCAGGAAGCCGGGGAGGAAAAGCCTGCGCCTAACTTGGAGAGGAGAAAATGTTGAATAAATTACTCAAGTCGATTGTCGCGATGGCCGCTGCCGGCCTCGCATTCACGGCCACCGCTGCCACTGCCCAGACTTTGGAAAACATCGAGAGCCGTGGCAAAGTTATCGTCGGCATTCAGGGCGACAACCCGCCATATGGTTTCCTCGACTCTCAGGGTCGAAATGACGGATATGATGCAGGTGTGGCGACCCTTCTTGGTGAGTTCATCAATGAACCCGTCGAGCTCATGATCGTGACCAACCAAAACCGGATCGCGGCTCTTCAAACGGGGCGTGTCGATGTTATCTTCGCCACGCTTTCGATGACCGCGGAGCGGGCGAAAGCGCTTCAGTACTCGAAGCCTTATGCCGAACAGCCATTCTATGTGCTGGCGCCTGCGGATATGCAGGTCACCGGCATAGATGATCTGGCAGGCAAGACGATTGGCGTGCCGCGCGGGGCGATTATGGATCTTCAGCTCACGGCCATGGCCAAGGATTCCGAGATTCTGCGTTTCGATGATGACTCCTCGAATATCCAGGCGCTGCTCTCCGGCCAGGTCGATGCCATCGGCGGCAGCATGTTCTACGCAGATCGCCTTAACCAGCAGGCTCCGGGCAAGTTTGAGAACAAGTTCTCGACCGGTTCACTGTACATCGGAGCAGGTACGCGTCTCGGCGACATCAAGTGGAATGCAACGATCAATTCATTCCTTGATGAGGTTACCGAGAACGGCAAACTCGATGAACTCTACCAAAAGTGGTTCAAGATGAAATTGCCGGAAATGACGACTCCTATCGAAGGTGTGTCGTGGACAGCAGAATGACATCCGGTACAAAAAACTAGTCAGTGGCACCGGTGAAGACCGGTGCCACCAAAAGGAACCTGGGATTTCCTCATGTCTTCACCATTAAACTCAGCGCATTCGACCGGTACTCCATTCATCGAATTGCGTGGTATCAACAAATGGTATGGTCAGTTCCATGCGCTCAAGGATATCAATCTGACGGTCGATGAAGGTGAGCGGATTGTGCTGTGTGGTCCTTCCGGATCGGGAAAATCTACCCTCATTCGTTGTATCAACAGGCTTGAGCCGTTTGAGAAAGGAGCCATCACTGTCGACGGGATCGAATTGACGGATCGGGGCGACGCCATCGCGTCGGTGCGTCGTGAGGTCGGGATGGTGTTCCAGGGTTTCAATCTGTTCCCGCATCTCACGGTTCTTCAGAACTGTACGCTGGCGCCCATGAAGGTGCGTGGCGTGAGTTCCGATGTCGCCAGAGAGACGGCCATGAAATATCTAGAGCGGGTTCATATCGGTGAGCAGGCGCTCAAATATCCGGCGCATCTTTCCGGCGGGCAGCAGCAGCGCGTTGCGATCGCCCGTGCGCTCTGCATGGAGCCCAAGGTCATGCTGTTCGACGAGCCGACAAGCGCGCTCGATCCGGAAATGGTCAAGGAGGTGCTCGACACAATGATCTCGTTGGCCGGGGATGGCATGACCATGATTTGTGTCACGCACGAAATGGGGTTCGCGCGGCGCGTCGCCGACCGCGTGATCTTCATGGCCGATGGCGGAATCGTTGAGGAAGCGCCCCCGGAGGAATTCTTCGCGAACCCGAAACACAGCAGGACCAAAAGCTTCCTAGGCGAAATTCTGGCGCATCACTGAGACAGGTCCATCATGCCCAAGTCCCTTAAATCCGTCCCGATTCTCATTCCCGGTGCAATCAATCCGATTACGCTAGACCGCCTGCGGCCTATTTTCGACGTCTCTTACATCGAAGCGGGCTTTTCTGCGGTTCCTGCCGAACTTGCCCGGCAGGTGCGCGGTATTGCCGCCATTATCCCCATGGACGCCGCCACCATCGATCTTTTTCCCAATCTTGAAATCATCGCTCATTTCGGAGTGGGCTACGACAGTGTGGATGCGGTACATGCGGCTTCGCGCGGCATCGTGGTCACCAACACACCGGGCGTCCTCAACGAGGATGTGGCCGATCTCGCTGTCGGCCTGTTGATCAACGCCATCCGTCAGCTTCCGCAGGCAGAGCAATGGCTGCGCGCCGGCCACTGGGCGGACAAGGGCCCCTATCCATTGACCAGGCTCACTCTTCGTGAACGGCGAGTGGGAATCTATGGCCTGGGGCGTGTCGGTCAGGCGGTTGCGAGGCGACTTGAAGGCTTCGGGGTCGAAATCCGCTATCACAACCGCAATCCGGTTGAGGGCGTGTCCTATCAATACCATGCGTCGCTTTTGGAACTGGCTGAAGCCGTCGACACGATCATCTCCGTCGCTCCCAGCACGCCTGAGACAGCCAAATCCGTTAACGCAGCAGTGCTGACGGCTTTGGGGCAGAACGGTGTTTTCGTGAATATCGGTCGAGGCGCCACCGTCGATCAGGATGCGTTAATCCTGGCGCTTCAGCGCGGTACGATCGCCGCAGCTGGCCTTGACGTCTATGCCAACGAGCCAAATGTGCCCAAAGCGCTTCTCGATCTGGCCAATGTTTCGCTTGCACCGCATGTTGGTTCGGCGACGGAATACACACGTGCGGCAATGGCCACTTTGTGCGCCGATAACGTGATCGCCTGGTTTTCGGAAGGCTGGCCGCGCACCCCCGTTGCCGAAACGACGAATATTCGCCGGCAAACTGCAACCGACGCCAGCCCGTAAACCTTCGCACCCGAAATAACCTGGCAGTCGAGATGTTTTTTTTTAGCTTACCTGACCGCTTCTACGACCAAAACTTGGATCAACCATGGAAGACACGCCTATAGAATACCCATCGCGCCCTCTGGCAAAGAGCCAGGGTTTGACCGAGCATGTTTATCACGCGCTGCTTCAGATGCTTGTGCAGGGAGTGCTGAAACGCGGATCCGTCCTGAGGATCGATCTTCTGGCCAAGACGCTGGATGTGTCTCCCACTCCCGTACGCGAGGCGCTTGCGAGGTTGGCGACCACGGGCTTGGTACAGCATGAGGCTCGGCGGGGATACACCATCGCGCCTCCTCTCGATCGCAAACAACTTGCCGAACTGATGGATGCCAGGCGTCTTATCGAGGTGGCGGCAATCGGGCGGGCTTGCGAAAACGGCTGTGCCGCCTTCCTCGCGGATCTCGAGAAGGCGCTGGATACGCAACGAAAAGCCGTTGAGGCCTATCAGTCTCAGAAAGATGAGGGAGGCGAGGACCTCGCATGGCAGGTTATGGTGGCCGACTTACGGTTTCACCACACCATTTTTGAGAACACTGGCAACCGCTTCATTCGGGTCATGTCTCAGGCACTGTCGGCGCAGTTGCACCGTATACGCCAGTCAGCCCAAGCCGGAATATCGGACGATCGCAACGCGCTTGAGGAGCACGAGGAAATTCTCGCGGCGCTTCGGACCGGCGATAGGGCTGTCGCCGAACGCGCTATGGAAAAGCATATCAACAATGTCGAACGGCGTTCCGAACTGGACCTGACAGACTAACAGGACGCGCCGCTCCAGTACCGAACAATCACAGGAACGCTCATGACAAATCAATATCCCGCCAACAAAACAGCGATCATCACTGGTGCCGGGTCTCCCCGCGGCATCGGCCGAAATCTTGCTCAACGTCTCGGTGAGAAGGGTTGGAATCTCGGGTTGATCGACCGGGACGTTTCTCTTGCCAAAGATTTGGCGGATACACTCCAGCAGAAATATGACATCAAGGTAGTCGCCGTCGAGACCGACATCTCCGATGCCGCTGCCGTCGACGATGCGGGTAGCGCGTTTGAGCGCGCTTTGCCTCCGGTTCTGGCGGTTGTCAACATCGCGGGTATCAGCGATTCGACGTCTTTCTCGGACACAGACCTTGCTCGATGGGAGCGGGTTCTCAAGATCAATGCCACGGGAACCTTTCTTGTCACGAAGCGGTTCCTCGCCGGAATGGTCGAACGCGGAATAGGGCGGGTCGTCAGCCTGTCTTCGACGGCGGCCCAAAGCGGCGGCGGGACATTCAGCGCGGCCGCCTACGCCGCGTCCAAGGCCGCCATCGAAGGCATGACGCGCGGTCTGGCACTTGAAGTCGCGAATACCGGCGTGACCGCGAATGCGATCGCCCCCGCGATTATCGATACCGATATCATGGGCGGAACGATTACGCCGGACCGGCTCGAATACTTCACCAGCCGCCTGCCGGTCGGACGGCTTGGCCGCGTTGACGAAGTTTCGGCCCTTGTCGAATTCCTGATCGGCCCGGAAGCCGGCTACATCACCGGAGCAACGCTCAATATCAACGGCGGGGCGAGGATCGGATAATGCTCAAACATCGCAAAATCGATATCTTCAATCCGCCAGGAGCAGGTCCGCAAGGGGTTGATCGGTGGCAGGCGGCGGCGACGCTATCCGCGGTGGACCTGCCGCTCGCCCTACCGTACGCGCCCGAGAATTGGCCGATCGCGGCTGCCATGCTGCAGTTCCCTTCAACTACCGCCGGAGGCAAATCCATGCGCGTTGCGGGGCCGGAACGTTGGCTTCGGGATTTGGCCATTATCGCGGCTGAAGGCTTCAATTCTGTGGAGATTCCCAGTGCCTGGTTGTCAATCGGAGAACTCGATCGACATGAGCACGAAGACCTGAAATCGGTTCTGGCTCAGGTCGGATTGTCGGTTTGCGCAACTTCCGTGGTGCGTCGAAGCATCATTGAGGAGGGGCGTGAGCAGGAGAATATGGCGATCTCCCATGCCGCGATCGATGGCGCGGCAGCGGTCGGGTCACCGCTTATCTGCCTGGGATTGCACGAGGCGCTGCAGCCAGGGCAACTGGATGCAACCTGGTTTTGGACCATGCCGACCCACCATAATCCGGATGACCGTGAGGTCTGGAACCGGGCGGTGGCCGGCTATCGCGAACTGGCTGATCATGCAGCTTCGGTCGGTGTGCAGATTTCACTCGAGCTTTACGAGGGGACATTTCTGTGCTCTGCCGATAGTGCCGTTGCCTTTCTGCAGGACATTGATCGCGACAATGTGGGTCTCAACCCTGATCTCGGCAATCTCGTTCGCGCGCAAATGCCCATCGAGCCGTGGGAATCCATGGCCATCAAGACCTTTCCCTACGCCAACTACTGGCATGTGAAGAATTATAGCCGCGTCGAGTTTCCAGAAAATAACCTATATCTGACGACGCCGACTCCGATGGAAAGCGGCTTTATTGACTATCGCAAAGCCATCTCTTTCGCCGTCGCGCACGGCTTTCAAGGGGCATTTCTGTGCGAGAACTACGGCGGGGACGGACTTTCGGTTTCCGCGGAAAACGGTCGCTATATCCAGCGGGTTCTCAAGAGTATTTCTCTCGACGTCGCACGCCCTGATGGCGCGCCGCGAATTGCTGCGAGGACAAAGTGAATCTCGCCAATTGGGAAGACGCCCGCGACGCAGCCAGACGCCGACTCCCGAAAATCTTCTTCGACTTCATCGATGGCGCCGCCTTCAGCGAAACAACGGCAAGGGCGAATATCGACGACTTCGAGAAATGGACACTGGAGCAGCGGGTGCTCGTCGATGTAGCTGACCGCCATCTCTCCACGCGCTATCTCGGCACCGGGCGTCCGTCCCCTCTCATTCTCGGTCCCGTCGGCTTTGCCGGGCTCTTTGCGCCTAACGCCGAGATAAAGGCGGCCAGGGCCGCCCATAACGCAGGCATCCCCTTTTGTCTTTCCAATTTCGGCATCGTATCGATGGAGGCGTTGCGCGATGCGACGGATGGCCCGCTCTGGTTCCAGCTCTACGTTCTCAAGGACAGGGATCTGTCCGAAAATCTGCTGCGCCGTGCGCAGAGCATCGGTGTCGAAGCTCTCGTCATCACTGTCGATAGCCAGGTCAAGAGTGTCCGCGAAAAGGACACACGCAATGGCTTTCGCACATTGACGAAGCTGACACCCGGACTTGCTCTGAAGCTCATGCGCAAACCGCGTTGGGTGGCGGGTGCACTGATGGCCGGACCGATCCGCATCAACAATCTTTCCGACTATCCGGAATATGGCACAAACGCCTTGGAACAGGCGGCGAAGCTCGGCCATCTCATCGATTCATCGATGACCTGGGACGATGTTGCCCGGTTCCGCGAGCGATGGAAGGGCAAGCTGATCATAAAAGGCATTCTGAGCCTCGAGGACGCCGCCCAATGCGCGCGGCTCGGGGTCGATGCGATTATCGTATCCAATCACGGGGGGCGCCAGCTCGATGGCGCTCGTTCGTCCATCTCGGTGCTTCCGGAAGTTGTCGGCGAAGTGGGAGACAAACTCGACGTTCTGTTCGACGGTGGTGTGCGTCGTGGCGGCCATGTCGTGAAGGCCATGGCCCTTGGCGCAAAAGGCGTGTTGCTGGGGCGCAGCTACGCCTATGCCGTTGCCGCCGATGGACAGCGCGGGGTGGAAACCCTGCTCGAACTGATGCGTGTCGAAATGGATGTTGCCATCGGGCATATCGGGGTCCGCAACTTCAACGAACTGTTCGAGCACCGTGATCGAGTACTTCGGCGTCATGCTTGAGCAAGGAGGTTAAAATGCGGTGACCGGTCGTGACCCGAGGCCTTGCGCGCCTATCTGGCTCACAAACGCGTTCATCCCTGCCGTGGATGAACGCGTTGGGTTGCCGGGCAAGGCAGATGCGACCGAATGGTTTGATTGAAGGCTGGCCGCGGACGGGAAGAGAAAATCAGCCGGATGCGCTCGAAACCAGCACCTGTTTCGGCTTTTCATTTTTCTGATAACGGTCGCTGACGCGCACGACGAGTTCGGCGCCGACCAGGATCTTAACCGAGGGCTGACGCTCCGAGGCGTTGATGAGATCGCTGAGGACCGCAATTGCTTGGTAGCCGATCTTGCGTTTGGATACGTCAATCGTCGTCAGCGGCGGATCGGCGGTGGCGCTCATTGGCAGATTGTCGAACCCGATAATCGAGACGTCCTCGGGAATGCGGATGCTATTCTCGCGCAGTGCCTTGGCGAAGCCATAGGCAATGATGTCGTTGGTACAAAAATAGCACTCCGCAGTCGGAGCGCCGGTTGCCAGATAGGCGAGCGTCTGCTCATAGGCTGCTTGGAACGTCGACTCCACGGAGAGTATGTAGGCCGGGTCGACGACCAGCCCCAGGCGTTCCATGTTGGAATGAAAAGCGTTGCGGCGAAGCTCGAAATTCGTGGTTGCCGTATGGCTGCCGATAAAACCGATTCTTTCGAAACCATTGGCGCGAAAGCGCTGCAGCACCTTGTAGACGGCATCGGCATTGTTCATGTTGACGAAATTCGCCTCAACAACTTCATGGAACGTATCGATGAACACGCTCGGCAGTCCGACGCCCTGAATCATGCGAATGTCGGCTTCACTCAGTTCCGTTCCCAAAACGACAATGCCGCGCACCGAAGCGCCGGTGAGCGATTCTGCGATCGTCCGCATCGGCAGGCCTTCATAGCTGACAACCTCTAGCGTATAACCGCTACGTAGCGCTTCTTGCGACATACCGTCGATATAATCGGATATGAAATGGCTGTGGTCGCGGTTTACGGTTTGTCCGTGCTTGGCGATCTTAAGAAAGCGCAAAGTTTCGCTGGTCCCGGCGGTTCGCCCTTTTGATTTACGCGGCACATAATTGAGCCGTGAAACCGCTTCGAGCACGCGCAAGCGTGTTGCCTCCGAAATCTCGCCCTTCCCGTTGAGGACAAGAGACACCGTGGCCGCCGAGACGCCTGATGCCTTGGCGATGTCCCGAATCGTCAGTCCTTTTTTTGTATTCATGCTTCTTAAGTCGCTCATCGGCACGTGGGTTGCAACCATGCACGCAAACTGTTTTGTTTAGTGATTATTTTAGGAAGTTTGTCATGGTTTTGACGACCAAGAAAGGAAAACCGCCAAAATACTCCTCGAAAAACGCTTGTTGCCGCACTTTTCCTCTGATATCTTTACTAAAGGGCAGGAATATTTAGTAAACGAAAGGATGGGAAATGCGTTGGCTTGATGGCCAGTTCGTGATGCTTTTTGCCATTAATATCGCTCTCCTGGTGGTTGGCGCTCTAATCTCGAACGGCACTTATCTATCAATCTTCAATCTTCAGTCCATGGCGGGCCAGGTGCCGGAAATCGGCCTTCTGGCAATTGGCGTCGGACTCGCAATGTGCGCGGGCAATGGCGGCATCGATCTGTCGGGCATATCGCTTGCCAATCTCTCGGGCGTCGTTTCTGCACTTGTCGTTACGCAAATCATGTCGCCGAGCGACCAGCCGATGGGTTTCACGATCGCCTTCGCTGCAGGCGCAATCGCGGTAGGATTTCTCGGCGGACTTCTAAACGGATTACTGATTTCGTTTCTCAAGATAACGCCGATCCTGTGTACGCTCGGCACGCAGATGGTCTTTACCGGGCTTGCCGTTATCTTCTCCGGGGGGCGCGCGGTCACGGTCGGCAGCCCTGATCCACTATATAACCTGGGCAACGGCTATCTGTTCTCGGTACCGATAGGCTTTATCATTTTCATCGCGATAGCCACGGTCGTCGGTCTCGTGGTCCGGTTCACGCCTTATGGCAAATGGCTGATGCTCGGCGGCTCGAACCTCACCGCCGCAACCTTCGCCGGTTTTCCCAAGCGGGCGGTGATCACCGCGACCTACACGCTCAGCGGCACACTGGCCGGCGTGGCAGGCGTCATCATCGCGGCGCGCAACGTCAATGTGAAATGGGATTACGGCACGTCATACCTGCTGATCGCCATCCTGATCGCGGTGATGGCCGGGGTTCGCCCGGATGGCGGCTATGGCCGCGTGATTTGCGTCGTGCTGTCGGCGATTGCGCTGCAGTTGATGTCCAGCCTGCTGAATTTCGGTGGTCTTTCCAACTTCGTTCGGGACTTCGCCTGGGGTGCGCTGCTCCTCGCGTTCCTGATCGTGGGCCGACACAATCTCGTCGGTTCTCTGTTTCCGAGAGGAATTCGCTAGCTCGTCCGGCGAGACCCCTCACGCGGACGGGAATATTGGTTCGAGGGAAAAAAGTGGAGGAATCAATGAATACTCATCTGAAGAAAATCGTTGCGGCATCGTTGTTCGCGGCAACGGCAACTACCGGTTCGGTCGGTATCGCCGTCGCGCAAGACAAGCCTGACATCGCAACCGTGTTCAAGATCAGCGGTATCCCGTGGTTTGATCGCATGAACACCGGTGTCGAGGAGTTCGCCGCGGAAAATCCGGACGTCAATGCCGAGGGTTACGGACCTGCCACCGCTGATGCCGCTCAGCAACTTCAGATCATCCAGGATCTTGTCGCCAAGGGAGTCGATGCACTCGCTGTCGTGCCAATGGACCCGGCCGTGATCGAGGGCACGCTGCGGCGCGCCATGGACCGTGGCGTTATCGTGGTTACCCATGAGGCCGACAACCAGAAGAACACCATGGTCGATGTCGAGGCCTTCGACAATGACAGCTATGGCACCGCGCTGAACGAACGCCTAGCCGAGTGCATGGGCGGCGAGGGCAAGTGGACGACCTTCGTCGGTTCGCTCGGCAGCCGCACGCATATGCAGTGGGTCGGCGCTGGCGAGGAAAACGCCAAGAAGTATCCTGGTATGGAACTGGTCGATCCAAACAATGAATCGTTCGACGATGCCAACGCCACGTATGAAAAAGCCAAGGAAGTCCTGCGCAAGCACCCCGATATCAAGGGCTTCCAGACCTCAGCCGGCAATGACGTTCTCGGCGTCGGTCGTGCTATCGAGGAAGCCGGACTTGCGGGCAAGGTATGCCTGGTCGGCACGGGTCTGCCAGCGCCGTCTGCAGCCTATCTGGAATCGGGTGCGATCACCGCAATCGGCTTCTGGGATCCGATGAAGGCCGGCATGGCCATGAACTCGCTGGCGAAGAAGCTGCTCAACGGCGAAGAGATCGTCGATGGCATGGATCTCGGCGTCGACGGCTACCATAATATCACGGTCACCCAAGGCGTTGGCGAGGGCCTGTTGGCGATCGGTGACGGCATGGTGCTTGCCGACAAGGATACCTACAAAGACGTTTACTTCTGATCCAACCCGCTCCTCCCGAGCAAATCGCCGGGGCGCACGGTTGTGCGTCCCGGCACCGCGAATGGCGTTGTCCGGTAACGGGAAAGACCGGATGTTGATGAAAGGAGTCGGGGCGTGAACGAAGCATCCTCCAATGGCAACCTTTTTCTCCAGTTGCGCGGTATTCACAAGCGTTATGGCGGTGTGCATGCCCTGCGTGGCGTCGATATGAGTATCGAGCCAGGAGAAGCCTATCATCTTCTGGGAGAGAATGGCTGTGGCAAGAGCACTGTGATCAAGGTGATGTCAGGGGCGATCTCCCCGAGCGAAGGCGAGATTTTCCTCGACGGCAAGCGCTATGAGGCACTAACTCCGATTCAGGCGCTGAGCGCCGGGATCGAAACCGTCTATCAGGACCTTTCGCTGATCCCCAATTTCACGGTCGCGGAAAATGTCGCGCTCAGTGAGCAACTGGTGATGGGCAATGGCCGACTGGTGCGCTTGTTTGACCGCAAGCGGCTGCGTGAAACTGCGACCAGGGCACTCGACGCGGTCGACCTGCCGACCACGCGCATTTTCCTCAATACCGTGGTTTCCGATCTGCCGCTTGCGCAGCGCCAACTGGTCGCCATCGCCCGCGCGATTGCCACCAACGCCAAGCTGGTGATCATGGATGAACCCACCACCTCGCTGACCCGGCGCGAGGTAGAAAAGCTGATTACGGTGGTCAACCGGTTGCGGGCAGAGAATATCGCCGTGCTTTTCGTCACGCACAAGCTTGAGGAATGCTACCGCATTGGCGGCCATGCAATCATTTTTCGCGATGGTGAGTGTGTGGCCCAGGGGCCGCTGGAAGACTACACAAAAACTGAAATTTCCGAACTGATGACCGGGCGCAAGATCGACTCGATCCGCTATCGCACGGGAAAGCCTTCCGATGAAGTTCTGTTTTCCGCCGAGGCGCTGTCTGGAAATGGCTTCCAGGATCTGACGCTCTCTTTGAAGAAGGGTGAGATATTGGGCATCACCGGCCTTGCCGATTCTGGCCGAAACGAACTGGCTCTGGCGATTTCCGGCGTGGTGCCGGCGGTACGCGGGCGCATGCAGATCGATGGCGAACCGCTCACGGTCCGCCGGCCTTCCGATTCCATCGCTCACGGCATTGGTTACGTCCCCGAGGATCGGTTGGGAGAGGGCCTGTTTCTGGAAAAGTCGATTCTCGACAACGAAATTGCCCTCATAGTCGCCAAACTCGCCAATCGCTTCGGGGTAATTGACAACAAGGAAGGCCGTGCCGTTGCTGCCGGACTGTCGGAGGAAATGAAGCTCAACACGCGCGACATCGACCTTCCTGTCGGGGCGCTTTCCGGTGGCAACCAGCAACGCGTGCTGATTGGCCGCTGGCTCAGTATCGCGCCCAAGCTGCTGGTGCTTCACGGCCCGACTATGGGAGTCGATGTCGGCTCCAAGGATACCATCTATCGCGTGATTCAGCGTCTGGCCGAAGCTGGAATGGGCCTGATTGTCGTCAGCGACGATCTGCCGGAACTGCTGCAGAATTGCGACCGCATTCTCGTGATGTTCGGCGGACGTGTGTCGGCGAGTTTCAGTGCCGAGGAGGCAAGTGAAGATGGCCTCTACCAAGCGATGACGGCACCGGATCTGGAGGCCGCGCAATGACGTCTGGGAATGCCGAGAAAGCCGTATCGCAGAAGATCGGGCCGCAGAAGACCGGGCGTGAGGGCTTCAGACTCCGCACCTTTCTGAGCAATCGCCCCGAGATGATCACGCTGGCGCTGCTGGTGATCATCTGCGTTGTCGTCTCAATCATCAATCCCGATTTCCTGCAACCGTCGTCGCTGATCGATATCGGCCGCGCCAGTGTGGTCATCGGCCTGTTCGCGCTCGGTGTTTTCGTCATTCTCGCCGCCGGCGGCATCGATGTGTCATTCACCGCCATCGCAGCGCTTTCGATGTATTCGGTCACGCTGGTCACGGTGAACCATTTTCCGCACATGCCGATGGCGATCATCGTGCTGGTGGCTACATTGGGCGGGATGCTGCTCGGTCTCGTCAATGGCATACTGGCCTATCATCTGCGGGTTCCGTCGCTGATCATCACCATCGGAACGCAATATCTGTTCCGTGGCATCTTGCTGGCCTTCATCGGCACGGTCTGGATCATGGAACTGCCGCCTCAGATGGTTGGTTTCGGCAGGGCGGCGCTTCTGGAATTCCAGAACGGCAATGGCGCGACCGTCACTCTGCCGATTTATTTTCTCGCTCTGCCGGCAGCAGCGGTGGTTACTTGGTGGATACTGAATCGCACGCTGATGGGCCGTGCCATCTTTGCCATCGGTGGTAATGCAGGCGTGGCCGAGCGGCTCGGCTACAATCTGCGCACCGTCCAGCTTTTTCTGTTCGGCTATGCCGGAGCGCTGGCGGGGCTAGCGGGAATCATCCACGTGGCCAGCAACCGGCTTGCAAATCCGTTCGATCTCGTCGGCAGCGAAATACCCGTCATTGCGGCGGTGGTCCTCGGCGGTGCGCGCATCACCGGCGGCACGGGAACGGTGTTCGGCACCATTCTGGGCGTCCTGCTGGTCACCGTGCTCAACAACGTTCTCGTCATGGTCGGCATCCCCAGCACCTGGCAGAGATTCGTCGTCGGCTTTTTCATTCTTCTCGCAGCGGCCTTCTTCGTTACCCGCCAGCGGCAATCGTAAACTCATCTATGAAAGCATAATCCCATGAAGAAGTTCATCAATGACCCCGTAAACTTCGTCGAGGAGATGTTGGACGGCATTTATCGCGCCCATCCGGCTGTCACCTACACAGCCGACGACAGGCACTGCCTTGTGATCGCCACCCCAATGCCCGGCAAGGTCGGTATCGCCACCGGTGGCGGCTCCGGCCATCTGCCGCTGTTTCTCGGTTATGTGGGCGACGGCATGCTGGATGGCTGCGCCGTTGGCGACGTGTTTCAATCGCCGAGCGCGGAGCAGATGCTCGAGGTTACGAAATATATCGATCAGGGCGCTGGCGTTCTCTACATCTATGGCAACTACACCGGCGACATCATCAATTTCGACATGGCTGCGGAGCTGGCCGAATTCGAGGACATCCGCGTCACTTCCGTTGTCGGCAATGACGACGCCGCCTCCTCTATCGTCGGCGAGGAACATAAGCGCCGCGGCGTGGCCGGCATCTTCTTCGTCTACAAGGCGGCCGGAGCGGCCGCTGCCGAAGGAAAGAACCTCGACGACGTGACCCGCATCGCCGAAAAAGCACGGCTTAACACACGTACCATGGGGGTGGCATTGTCGAGCTGCATCGTTCCGGAGATCGGCAAGCCGACCTTTGAGATCGGCGACGATGAAATGGAGATCGGCATGGGCATCCATGGCGAGCCCGGCATCAGCCGGCGTAAACTGGAGCCGGCCGACGATGTGGTCGACGAATTGATGGCGCGCATCTTCGCCGAGCAGGATTACGGCGAAGGCGACGTGGCCGTTCTGGTCAACGGGCTGGGCGGCACGCCGCGCGAGGAACTCTATATCCTCTTCCGCCGCCTGTCGCAGCTTCTGGAAGACCGCATGATCAAGGCGAAGCATGTCTGGATCGGCGAATATGCAACCTCGATGGAGATGGCGGGCGCCTCGATTTCGATTCTCAAGCTGGACGACGAACTGGAGCGGCTGATCGCCGCGCCCGCGAACACGCCGTTCTTCACGCATGTAAAGCTGTGACCGGGAGGCAATGATGGAACGCGTAAATGCCGAGGGGCTGGCTGGAATTATCGCCGGACTGGCGCAGACATTCGCCGACAAGAGGGACTTTCTGATCGCGCTTGACGGCAAGGTCGGCGACAGCGATCTGGGCATTACCATGAGCAAGGCATTCGCCGCCGCGCGCGATGCCGTCAACGCCGAGCAGGAAGTGTCGATCGGCAAATATCTGCGTGTCGCCGGCATGGCGATGGCCAAGGCCGCGCCATCCACCATGGGAACGCTGATGGCCACGGGTTTTCTGCGCGGAAGCAAGGCGCTCGACGACGGTGAGAATATCGGAACCGCCGAAATGGCCATATTCTGGCGCGCTTACCGCGACGGGGTCGCCGAACGCGGCAAGGCCAAACCCGGCGACAAGACGGTGGTTGATGTGCTCGACCCCATCGCCACCAGCATGGAAGCCTCCGCCAAGGCTGGCGAGACGCTGCCGGAGGCAATGGACAATGCCGTCTCCGCTGCCCGCGCGGCGCTGGAAAACACCAAGACGATGGTGGCGCAGCACGGCAAGGCGGCGGCGTTTCAGGAAAAGTCGATGGGCCTTCAGGACGCCGGCGCCACGGTCGCGGTCATCATCATCGAATCCATGGCGGAGAGTGTTTCAGGTGCTTGAGCCGGTGGGGCCTTCTGTCGGAGGGCGCTGTCTGCCCGATTAAAGCCACGCGCCAGCGATCCGTCGCCGCGTGCCCGACCGAAATCGCTCAGGAAGAGGAGTGAAATATGGATATCGCATTTGTTGGCCTTGGAATTATGGGGCAGGGCATGGTTCGCAACCTGTTGCGGGCCGGCCACGACGTTACGGTCTGGAACCGAAGCCTTTTTGATCTGCCGGCCGACCTTGCTGGGGCAAATCGCGCGCCGAACATAGCTGCGGCTATTGCAGGTAAATCTTTGGTCATGGTCTGCGTCACCGGCCCGGATGCCCAGCGTGCGATCTATTTCGGCGACGACGGGTTGATCGCCCATCTGGACAGCGGTGCGATTGTCGCCGACGCGACGACGACCGATCCGGCCGTTTCTCTGGAAATCGCCGCGGCAATCGAGGCCAGGGGCGGCTCCTATCTCGATACACCGGTCTTCGGCAGCAAGGGGGAGGCCTGGGACGGACGACTGGATTTCGTTTGCGGCGGCGCAAAGGAAGCATTCGACCGGTCCCTGCCGGTACTTGAGCCGCTGGCTGCGAGCGTTCACCATTTGGGGGCATCCGGCAATGGCGCGGCGATGAAGCTGGTCGGCAATCTGCTCGTGGCCGCCCAGATGGAATCGCTGGGCGAGGCGCTGTCGCTGGCGATCAAGTCCGGTCTCGACGGCGATGCCGTGATGGGCGTTTTCGATGTTACCGACTACAGTTCGCTTTTGATACGCAATGTCGGGCGCGCCACGCTCGGCAATGATTTCGCTCCGAGCTTTTTCCTGCGGCACATGCTCAAGGACACGCGGCTGGTGCGCGACTTCGCCCGGCTGAAGGAGGTTCCTGTTCCCATAACGGCGGCGATCAGCGAGCTTTACACCGCCGCCCTCAACAAGGGGCTGGGTGACCTGAACGCCTCGGCGCTGCACAAGATGCAGTTCGAGATGGCGGGGGTATCTACGAGTTAGTATGAAGTGTCTTGACAGGGAATAATATTTTAAGAGATGTATCGTTCTGCCCCTTTCGCTTGCGACGTTGTCCGGATCGGAGGCAACTCCGATCGATCTCTCAAATTCATTGGTACGGGACCGCACCGGTCGACCGCGTCACTCACTACGTCAACATTCTCGAAATGGCTGGCGACAGCAATCGTCTCGCCCAAAGCCGTGCCTGAAAGGCTGGCTGAAAACCTTCAAGAAATCACAAACGCAGGTATGAGACCCCCGCTCGGGCTACGCCTGTCATTCGGCGCGGCACCGAGACCCCACACGCTTTAGATATTTCAAAGACTTATCGTGCCGATCGGCGTCGAACCCCTATGCCGGTTTACACCCTACCCGGGTGCACCTCGCAAGGTGTCGATCGCTGGAGTGCCGATCAAGATGGAAAAAACCCCAGGCAGCGTGCGGAGTCCTGCGCCGTTGTTAGGGCAGCATACACGGGAGATTTTGCAGCAAATGCTCAATTATAATGATTTCGAGATCGACGCACTTATCGCGCAAGGTGCCATCGGCGACATGACGATTCCGGAGATCGCTTGATGGATAATGAGCTCAAGTCATTAAGGGATCAGATTGCCGTTGTTGGAGTGGGTACGACCGCCTATGGCAGCTTTCCTGAAACTGACGATTACGGATTGGGCGCAGCAGCCTTCAAACAGGCGCTGGATGACAGCGGCCTCGAGAAAAAGGTGATAGACGGTCTGCTTGTTTGCCGCGTTCCTTATTACGGGCGCATGGGGGAGATGCTTGGCTTGGACCCACGCTGGACCATGTCGCTCCCTCCGCACGGACGAATGTCTGGAATGGCCGTCATTGAAGCAATGATGGCATTGCATTGTGGCGCGGCAGACTATGTCGCCCTCATCTACACGAATATCGGCAGGTCGCGCCGAATGAATTACGGGGGCGAGGAAACCGGCTTTTGGGACCCGTGGGGCTTTACCTCTCCCGGAGCCGCGCACGCCATGATGTTCCGCATGCATATGGAGAAGTACGGCACCACAACGCGCCAGCTTGCCGAGGTGTCCGTTGCGTTCCGAAAACACGCCTTGCTCAACCCCGATGCAGTGATGAAAAAACCGATGACGATCGAGGACCACGAAGAAAGCCGGCCCATCGTCGAACCCTTGAGGCTCTTCGACTACTGCCTGATCAATGACGGCGCGGTCTGCATGATCATGACCACCAAGGATCGGGCGAAGGACCTCAAGCAAAAGCCGGTCCTCATCAGTGGTATTGGGGCCCAGGAATCTTTCTCCGAAGCTTCCATTTCCAATTTTGCACTGGATTTCTGGCACGGGGCGACCAGCAAGGCGGGTGCTGAAGCTTTCGCGATGGCCGGGGTCGGGACCAACGATATCGATGTGTTGCTCGCCTATGACAACTTCAGTCCGACCGTCTTGTTCACGTTAGAAGGGCTTGGATTCTGCGGGCAGGGCGAAGCCGGTGGATTCGTTGAAGGCGGTACCCTGGCACTTGGCGGCGAGTTGCCCACGAACACCGACGGTGGACACCTGTCCAATTCCTATATGCAGGGCTGGGCCCTCAATATCGAAGCAGTGCGCCAAGTTCGTGGAGATTGTGGCGCCCGACAGGTGAAAGATTGCGAAGTCGCGCTCTACGCCCAGGCTACTCCGTGTTCGCGCGCTATCGTTTATACGGCTGGCTGAGCAACAGGAGAGACCAATGACGAGTTATGACAAACCTCTGCCTGATTTGGACGATGTGCATGCGCGGCCATTCTGGGACCACGCGGCGCGGGGCGAACTGACGATCCAGCGCTGCAATTCTTGCGGAGATCGACATTTTCCGCCCACGCCGATCTGCCGGGTCTGTCTCAGCGAGACGCAGAGCCCGGAAGTCGTCAGCGGCAAAGGCAAGATTTTGTCCTGGGTGACATTCCATCAAATCTACTGGGAAGGCTGAAGTGGCTCGGTTTGTTTGAACAGGCAGATGGTCGTTCTTAAGTGGTTTTCGGCCTTGTTTATGCTGCCGCCGCTATTGCGGGCAGCGCGTTGAAGTAAGCCTGATCGGGTGTCTTGCGGTCAAGCGATGAATGCGGACGGCGGCTGTTGTAGAAGGTCAGATATCGTCCGATACCCGCCCGGGCTTCGGCGACAGACTTGTAGGCGTGAAGGTAAACCTCTTCATATTTGATAGACTGTAAATCGGGATAGGGGTTCGACGCCGATCGGCACGATAAGTCTTTGAAATATTTGCAGCGTGTGGGGTCCCGGTGCCGCGCCTAATAACAGGCCCGGCCTTCCGCGATGCCGCTTTTGTCCGTTTTCGCCGGAAACGCTTTCAGCGCGTGAAGGCATCAATTCCCGTCAACGGATCATTTGCAGAATTCCAAGGCTGATCGCCGGCAGATAGGTGACGAGCGCGAGGCATGCGAGGATGACGAGAACCAGGGGAACCAGATGCGGGATCATGCGATCCAGCGAGACCTTGCCGACGGCGCTGGCGGCAAAAAGGTTGACGCCGAATGGCGGCGTGATCATGCCCATGGCAAGGTTCATGATCATGATCATGCCGAAATGAACCGGATTGATGCCGAACGACATCGCGACCGGGGCCAGGATCGGCGCCAGCACCACAATCGAGGCCGAGGTTTCGATAAACATGCCGATGACGAACAGGAAGGCGTTGACCGCGAGCAGGAAGCCCAGCTTGCTTTCGAAATTGAGCACGATCCAGTCGCCGATGGCCGCGGGGACGCCGGCCCGCGTCAACACGAACGAAAAGAGGCCGGCCATGGAAATGATGAACATGATAATGGCCGAGGACAGCGCGGACGCGCGCAGAACGCCGATCAGTGCGCGAAACGAGAGGTCGCGATAGATGAAGACGCTGACGACCAGCGCGTAGGCCACAGCCATGATCGAGGCTTCCGTCGGCGTGAACACGCCGCCATAGATGCCGCCGAGGATCAGGACCGGCATGAACAGCGCAAGTGTCGCGCCACGGAGGCTCTTCCAGAAGGGCTTGCGGACAATGTCACGCGGCTTTTCGTGACTGGAGAACCGCGTCCAGATGACGACATAGATCGCAAGCGCCGCGGCCACCAGAAGGCCCGGCCCGAGACCGGCGATGAACAGGTCGCCGACGGGAGCGCTCGCGGAGACGCCGTAAAGGATCATCGGTATCGACGGCGGAATGAGAACGCCGAGCTCGGCCGAGGTGGCCTGAAGCGAGGCGGCATAGCCGACCGGGTAATTCTGCCGGACCATGGCGGGGATCAGGATCGCGCCGATGGCGTAGGTGGTCGCGACGGACGAGCCCGAAACCGCCGCAAACACCATGCAGACGACAACGCAGGAGATCGGCAGGCCCGCGCTGCGGCGGCCGACGACACTCTCGACAAGGTCGATCAGCCGGCGCGAGATACCGCCGGCGGCCATGATATTACCGGCGAGGATGAAGAACGGCACGGCGGCCAGCGGAAACTTGTCGAGCGCGACAAAGGCCTGCTGGGGAATGACGATCAGCGGAAGGTTGGTGAAGCCGACAATGCCCAGCATGCCGGCGAGACCGATCGCCACGGCGACCGGAACCGCCATCACCATCAGGACAATCATGGCTGTGATCATGACGAGAAGCATGGCGGCGTCCTATTCAGAGAGAATATGCTGGTCGCGCGGCGGCGGATCGATCAGATGGGCGAGCAGCGCCAGCATCGAGAAGGCGGACCCCATCGGGAGGGCTAGATATGCCCATGCAGCCGAGATGTTGAGCCCGGCAATCGTCTGGAAACGCACGCGGGTAACCAGTTCGATCCCGAACCACGCCAGGACGCCCAGCAGGCAGAATACCGCGGCCGCGACCACCAGACGCAGGAACCGGCGCGTCACGTCCGTGCCGAGCCGCAATGCCAGGTCGACCGCGATAAGGCTTCCGGCCCGTATCGCTGCGGCCAGCGCAAGGTAAGTCATCCAGATCAACGCAATCTGAATGAACGGTTCCGTCCATGCTGCCGAGCGCAACAGGACGAAACGCGCGAGCACCTGATAGGCGCCCGCCGCGAATGCCAGTGTCAGGGCGACGCATCCAAGTGAGAGTGCGATCTTGGTGATCGCACTCTCGATACGAAGCAGGACCGGTATCAAACCGCGCATCGTGTTCACTTGGTTTGCGCGATCGCATTCAGGCGATCCGCACCGAACTGCTCGGCGAACTGGTCATAGAGGTCGTCGAGTTTTTCGCGGAAGGAGGCCTTGTCCACGTCCTCGATGACGGTCACGCCCTGGGCCCGGAGTTCATCGAGCCCTGCGGAAAGGCCGTTCTCGACTTCTTGCCGGTTGCGGAGCATGGCGTTTTCGGCTGCGGTCTTGATGATCGCCTGATCTCCGGTATCCAGGCTGCTCCACACGGACGGCGAGATGAGGACGACCAGCGGCGTGAACGCATGGTCGGTCATGCTCAGATATTTCTGCACCTCGCCGAAGCGGTTGTTGAGAATGGCGCCGACCGGGTTCTCCTGCCCGTCAACCACGCCCTGCTGCAAGGCCGTGTAAACTTCGGGAATGGCCATTGGCGTGGGCAATACACCGAGCGCCTCCCATACGGCGATATGCATGTCGTTTTGCTGGGTGCGGATCTTGAGCCCTTCGACATCCGCCGCCGTTTGCACCGGCCGAACATTATTGGTCAGTTCACGGAAACCCATCCCGCCATAAGCCAGGCCCACAAGACCCTGATCGGGCATCTCGTCAAGGATTTCTTGACCGATGGGACCAGTCAGCACAGCCTCGGCATGGTCGAAATCGCGAAACAGGAACGGAATGTCGAAGACCTTCATATCCGGTACGAAATTGGCGACGACCGATGTTGACGGCACGGCCATCTCGACGGTTCCAAGCTGAACGCCTTCGATGACGTCCCGGTCTCCGCCCAGCGCGCCGCCGCTTTGGACGCGCACCTCGATGCGTCCGTCCGTCGCCTTTTCAACCTCGTCGGCGAATTGGCCCATGGCGACGACTTCAGGGGCTTGCGGGCCTCCGACGAGACCAACATTGAGCGTGTAGTCGGCGGCGAGCGAAGCCATCGGCATGCTTCCCGCCAGAATGAGCGTTGCGAAGATAGTGCGATAGGTCATGGTTCATTCCTCCCTGATTGATTCAATAAACAGAATTCACTCCATCACCCAATGGCGGGTGATGAATGGCTCTATACTTTCCCTGTTGATATCGCGACCCAGGCCCGGACCATCGGGAATGGCAATGTGACCGTCGGCATCGGGCAGATCAGCGAAGATCGCCTCGCGCAATGGGTTGTGGCTCATGTCATATTCGAGCATCGGCATCGGAAGGCTGCCGGCCCGAGGGCGCAACAGCGCGCAAACCTGAAGCGCTGCAAGCATGTTGATACCGGTGCCCCAGACATGCGGCGCGATCTTGACCCCGAAGGCGTCGGCAAGCGCGGAGATCCGCAGCGTCTCGGTAATCCCGCCGCAAAGTGCGGGATCAGGCTGCACGATATCCAGCGCTTCGGCCTGAAGACTGTCGCGGAAGGCTTGCACGCCGCAGAAGGATTCCCCGCCCGCGACCGGCAGGTTCGAACGGCTCGCCATACGTCTGTAGCCCGGCAGGTCGTCATGCGGAAGAGGCTCCTCGATCCATCCGAGGCGACAGTCCGACACGCGCCGCGTCAGTTCCATCGCATCGTGCATGGTGCTGGCCTCGTTGAGATCGATCATCAGCGGTGCTTCTGGACCGACGATCTCGCGCGCCAGGCGGATCGCCCGTTCGTCTTCTTCAAGCGAGACGCCGACGCGGATCTTGAAAGCGCGAAAGCCGAGGTCGCGGTAGCGCTCCAGCGCCGCGCCGAAACCGGCATAGCGATCATTTCCCGCGACAAGAAGCGGACCGCTGGCATAGGCCAGTACTTTTGCGCGCAGAGCGCCGCCATGCAGCGCTGCAACCGGGAGCGCCGTGATCCTTCCGAAAAGATCCCAGCAGGCGATATCGATCGCGCTGATCGCCATATGCGCCTGGCCGCGTCGGTCAGGCACAACGCGTTGCAATAATGCCTGTTGCAACGCGAGCGGGGCGTCAGCAGCGCTACCGATAGTGTCGGGAACCAGGACATTCTGGATGAAGGCGCTGGCGGTTTCCGGAAATGCCCATGTTT
Organism: Martelella sp. NC20; assembly: GCF_013459645.1. Classification (NCBI taxonomy): domain Bacteria; kingdom Pseudomonadati; phylum Pseudomonadota; class Alphaproteobacteria; order Hyphomicrobiales; family Aurantimonadaceae; genus Martelella; species Martelella soudanensis. Next base: position 833,254 of record NZ_CP054861.1, on the reverse strand, counting down.
CGCCCCAACCGACATGGCCGGCCTCGGTAGTCAGCCGGATCAGCAGCGCGCCGCGACGGCGAAAGGCACGCAGGGCATTGCCCGCCGGCTCGGGCATATCGCAAGCGACTTCAAACCCTTCGATCCGCGAGATCCGATCACGCTCGGCCATTTTTCCTCCCTGAACTATCTCTCTCCGCATTAATATATTGTATGTTCTTTTTCCAATCGGATTATTTGAGCTAAACACATAGGAAAAGTTGATGATTCGAATGACACTGGCCCAACTGGAAGCTTTTTACTGGACGGTAACACTCGGCTCCGTCGAGGCGGCATCGCAACGGCTCCACCTGAGCCAGCCATCCGTGTCACAAAGGCTGAAATTGTTGCAGTCACAATTCGACATGCCATTGACGGAACGTCAGGGGCGCGGCTTGCGGATAACCCCGTCCGGACAGGAGGTACTGTTCCGGGCCGAACGTATCCTGAGGGAAGTCGAGGAGATGGAATCGGCCTCTGAGCCGGCGCAACTGCGTGGTCCTGTCAGGATTGGCGTCGCAGAGGGACTGGCGCTGGTGTGCCTCCCTCTGTTGATGCAGCAGTTGCGTGATCGCCATACCCTGCTGAAACTGGAGATCGCTGTCGGCATTTCTTCAGACCTCGAGCCGCGACTTCAGAGCCACGAGCTCGATATCGCATTTCTGGTGAACCCGAGCGAGCATCCGGATTTCACGCTCTCGCCCATGGGGTTGCAGGAAACAAGCTGGGTCGCGGGCGCCAACTGGTCGTTGCCTGACCTCGTGCGGCCGCGCGACCTGATCGACGTGCCGATCGTCACCAATGATCCGGGGAGCATCAATTTCCGGCAGGTCAAAAGCTGGTTTGCGTCCGCCGGCCTCGCCCCGCAAAGAGAAGACATCTGCAGCAGCGTCTCGATGCTGGCCCATGTGGTTACGAGCGGCGCGGCGGTCGGTGTTCTGCCGGTTCGCATGACGGAACCTTATCGGCTGCGCGGCGAACTCAGAATTCTGCGCACCAGCCCGGCCATACCGGCCACCCCGATCCATGCGAAATTCAGAACGCAGGGCGTGGATCCGGCAGCGCGTGCCGTTCTGGGGGTTATGCGGCAATTGCTGGAAGGGCTCGGCTATACCGGTAACGATTGAATTCTGGCGGAACGACGCTGCCGTTTTCAGCGCTCTTTCACGTTGTGATCAAATCAAGGTGAGGTTGAAACTTGACGGTTGCAGGAAGGCTTCGCGCATGCCTAAGCTTGCTCGGGTCGCGGCAATCGGTTGCGGCAGGATTGAAGCGGGCCATGGGGGCCGCAGACGAGGGAGAGAGTGGCATGAACGAGCATCAGCAACGGTTGACCGCCAAGGATTTCAGCCCGGAGCTTCTCGAGCTCTATGACTTTTACGCCCATGGCATGATCACCAAGCGCGAGTTTCTCGAGCGCGCCGGCAAGTACACGGTCGGCGGTCTCACGGCGGCGGCTGTGTTGGGCATGATGAGCCCCGACTACGCGAGGGCCGAGCAGGTCAGCTTCAATGATCCCGATATTCTGGCCGAGTGGATCACCTACCCGTCGCCGAACGGCCACGGCGAGATGCGGGCCTATTACGTTCGTCCGACCGGCGTCGAGACCGCGCCAGGCGTGGTCGTGGTGCACGAAAATCGCGGCCTCAATCCCTATATTCAGGACGTTGCCCGCCGTCTGGCCAAGGCCGGCTTCATCGCCATGGCGCCGGATGGCCTGACGCCGATGGGCGGCTATCCCGGCAATGACGAAGAGGGGCGCGCCCTCCAGCAGCAGGTCGACGGCGAGAAACTGATGAATGATTTCTTCGCTGCCGTGGAGTTTCTGATGGCGGACGAGGCTGTGACCGGCAAGGTCGGCATCACCGGCTTCTGCTACGGCGGCGGGGTCGCCAATGCGGCGGCGGTCGCCTATCCGGAACTCGGCGCCGCTGTGCCGTTTTACGGACGGCAGCCGGATGCGGCCGATGTTGCCCGTATCGAGGCGCCGGTGCTGCTGCACTATGGCGGTCTCGACGAACGCGTGAATGCCGGCTGGCCCGCCTATCGCGATGCGCTCGACGCTGCCGGCAAGACCTATGAAGCCTATATCTATGAAGGGGCCAATCACGGCTTCCACAATGATTCGACGCCGCGCTACGACGAAGCCGCCGCCGAGCTTGCCTGGTCGCGGACAATCGAATGGTTCAATCGTTACCTGCCGCAAGAATAAGGGAACTGGAGCGCCGTGCGTCCATTCGAACGCACAAAGACCGCTCTAACCTATTGAATCTGCGCATCGCGCTGTCCGGGCACACCGGAACAGAACGTATCTGTAAGCCGAGCCATCGCTTTCAAAAAAGGCGCCCCGAAACGGGACGCCTTCTGCTGTTGCGCGACCCTTACTGGGATTTAGCTGTCGGAATCCCGAGTTGGTCAAGGACGTTGCCAAAATTGGCGATCACGCCCTGAAGGTAGGCGTCAAGCTCTTCGGGTCCCCGGTAGCCTTTGGTCGCAACGAGGCGATCGAGGGTTTCCTGAAAGTCCGGCGTGTCCATGGCCTTGTGGAATGCCGTATCGAGTTTGACCACGATTTCCTTCGGCGTGCCCTTCGGCGCGACGATGACGCTGAGGGCATGGTCGATCCTGCACCGGATGTCGCATAGGTCACCTTGCCCGTGCTCTCCTTGGCATAGGTAATGAATTCGTCAAACGGCTGCCAGCCACTGCCTTCATGATGTTCTCCGGCTTGTCGCAATCCCCGATTCGCGTAGATCTCACCGGGAAAGCGACCAGCCAGTTCGGCGAAGAACGTGTTGTCCGGCTTCAGGCCGACCGCAGTTCGATCATCTCGTCATCCGGATCACGCGCGCGGACCATGTCCTCACCGATTTCCTCGACCGTGGTTTTCGTCAATATTTCGATGCGCTCGTGGGCAAGTATGCGGAGCAGCATGTTTTTGTTCGAGCGGGCCAACGGGAATGTTGATCGCACCGGTGAGGCGTTCGACAATGCGCACCTTCTTGCCATTCTGGGTCAGCCAGCGCGCGACCTTGCAAGGCCACTGATCCGTCCCTCACTCTTCAGGAGCACGGTGTTTCAACGCCCGTCCATATCTCGATCCTGCATTCCCGCAACGCTGCAGCCAGATGCGCGACCAGTGCGTTGCCGAGCACAAGACGCGTCCCGCAGCGATGGCGGGTGTGATCAGCGAGATAGCGCGTGAAGCGCGGTGCCGTTCAGGAGGTGAGCGCAGCATCCCACTGGGTCAGTGTCTCCCATCGCTGCTGTTCGAAGTGCAGCCATAAAAGCCATTTTTTCTCATAATGTTAAATTCAATTTTGCAATAGCAAAACATCAAGCGAGTTGGGCGGCGAAGGGAAGCTGCCTATTTCGCCGTGATGAAACACCGACAGCGCGGAAGATGAATGGAAGGAAGCAAAGCCGGCTTCGCTCAGAAAATATCGGCACACTCCGCAGATACGCCATGGCGTTCGAGTATCTGGCCGACCCTGCCGGAGCGGGTGAGGTCGGTGATAAAGGTCTTGAGAAACACCGCCGCTTCGCTCCGGCTCGCGGGCGTGCCCATGGCCTGGAGTATTTCCATGAAAGGCGGATCGAGCACTCTGGATCCGGGCCGTTTTTCCGCTTCATGGAGCAAGGGCTGTCGCACACCGGCAATCGCGGCGACCTGTCCTGCGTCCATCGCCGCGAGAGCCGATTGGAAGTCAGGAAAAATCACCAGTTTGTCCGAAACCGGTTGACGTGCCAGATGAAGCGTATAGGCGCTGCCCTCCACGGAGCTGATGGCGACGTCAGCGGCGACGAGCGCATCGGGATCGGTGATCCCGACGCCTTGCGCGACCAGAAAGCAGCCCTCGATCCGGATATAGGGATGGGTAAAGGCGATCGTTTCCGCGCGCTTCGGATCGACGGCGAGGAAACAAATATCCCAGAGATCGTCTCCGGCCGTCGACGAGACGTCGATGGCGCGTTCATGGTCAATGAGGGTGAGTTCCAGGCCGATCTCGTCGGCAAGCGCACGGGCGATGTCCACCGTGATGCCGAAGGCGTCGCCATTCGCATCACGGTTTACCAGAACGCGATTGCCATGGTTAAGCGCTGCACGCAGCACGCCGTGGGGCGCCAGGTCGCGGCGCACACTGTCCGAGACCGGCATGCTCAATCCTCTCCGACCTGCTGCATCCACTCGTCCCACACCGGAAAGACGGTCACCATGGCTTCGAGCCCTTTCTCTCCCGCTTTCAGCACCGGCGCCGCTTCGGTTTTCGATACCCACAGAAGCGACCAGGGCTCGTACTCAGCGCCGTCATGGATAAGGCTGCCATTCATGACGATGACGAAGTATCCGCCGGTGCCATCGGTATCGGGAGCCCTGGTTTCCATGCCGGACCCCATTCGGTAGACCTTCACGGTCATGCCGTCATCTCCGGGCTTCTCCGGCATGACCGTTTCCGTCGTCACCTCTTCGCGGTGCTCTAAAACGGGAGGGATGGACAATACGACCTTCTCCGAGACGCGGTGACGGCGTTTGGTGGGCTTCAGCTGTTCGCGAACATTCGGCGTGGAGAGCTTGACCAGGCCAGCGTCGGTTTTCGAGCGCAGGGTCAGGTAGGACATGCCGTTTCCATCCGCCACAAGAGGCCCATAGCCGGTATGGTGATCGGCATAGTGGGCCGTGATCATGTCCGCGCGATCGCGTCCGATGACACCGCTTCCGGCGATGAAGATCTGGAACTGGTCAACGATATGGAAGTGGCTGTCGAGCTGCATATTCGAGCTCATGTCGATCCGGAAAGCCTGCAACTCCTTTCCAGGAACGTCGGAATTCTGGCCGAACAGGTTTACTTTCCAGCCGCGCCCGCGCTTGAAACGCTGCGGCTCTTTTTCTGCGTAGGATACGATCTGCATGGCGGGTCTCCTCCCTGCTGTGTTGTTGTCAATTCACGCCCGACGCATGGAAGGCGCGGCGGGTTCTCTACCAAGGGCGCTCAATCGTGAAACTTCCGAGGCGAATGCTCTCGGCGCGTCGAGCGTCTGAACGGCGAGCAGGCGATCGCCCTCATAAGCACGAAGCAGCATGCCGTTGTGCTCCAGTCTTTCGACCTCGACGCGCGCACCGGCAACGACCGGTCCCGCCATCTGAATGCGTATCGCCCCCTGATTGGACCAAAGCCGCAACGGTTCGGCAACTGGGTTATCCTGTCGCATCAGAGCGGCGGCCACGCATTTCGCCTGCCAAAGGGTTGCAGCGACGCTTTCATGGCGAACATGCCGCCTGCCTTCGCGCCAGCGGGCGCAATCGCCAAGTGCATAGATAGAAGGATCGGCGGTCGCGCCGCATGCGCTCGTGATCACGCCGTCATCCGTGGCCAATCCTGCATTTCGCGCCAGTTCGTCGCGCGCGCGGCTGCCGGTTGCGGCAAGCACCACGTCGGCATCGATGTGCTCGCCATCGGCCATTTCCAGGCCGCTGTCGGATATAGCCCTGACCGAAGCCGACAGGCGAATATCGATGCCATTCGCAACATGCCGGTCACGAACCTCGGTGGACATTGCGGGGTAGAGGCTGCGCACCATCAACCGATCTGCGTTTTCGCACACCGTGACGGCAAGTCCTCTGATCTGTGCCGCTGCGGCGATTTCGAGACCGATCAGCCCGCCGCCGATGATGGCGATGCGTTCCGCGGTCGACAAGTTCCCGACCAACTGCCGCCAGTCGGTGCGATTGCGCAGCAAAAGCGCCTTGTCCGCACCGGCGATCTCATCGGGAAGCCTGCGTGCAACCGCGCCCGTCGCCAGTACCAGCTTGCCATAGGCGACCGTGCTACCATCGTCGAGCGTGATACGGCCGGCATTGCGGTCGATCGAGGCAACCGACGCCCTTCGGCGATCGATCTCCTGTTTGTCATAGAAATCGGCCGGCCGGAGCGGTTTCGGCTCGACATCTCCGTGGAGCGCTTCCTTCGATAAATGCGGTCGATGGTAGGGGAGGCCATTCTCATCGCCAAACACCACAATGGGAGCGCTCCAGCCTGCGGAACGAAGCGCCGATGCGAGCGAAATTCCCGCGTGGGACGCACCGACAATCACGCATGTGTCGGACGTTTCGGCAACCATCAGGAAACGACCTGCATGTCAAAATCGACCTTTCTTGCACCGCATTCCGGGCAAACCCAATCCTCGGGAACATCTTCCCAGCGGGTGCCGGGCGACACGCCACCATCAGGATCGCCTTCGGCTTCATCATAGCGATAGCCGCAAAGCACACATTCCCAAACACGCCAGACTGTCTCGTCTGTCATCAAATCCTCCCTGACGACATTCTTTCATGAAACTTACGGATACGGCTTGCCTATGACAATAAGCGATAATAACCTATCAGATATCTCATTTTGGCAAGTTTTGTCGGGGGAGCAATGGACATCCGACAACTCAACTATTTCATTCGTGTTGTTGAACTCGGCAGTTTCAGCAGGGCGGCGGCATTTCTGCATATCGCTCAGTCGGCGCTGAGCAGGCAGGTCAACAACCTCGAGACGGAGCTTCAGGAGCGGCTGCTGGTGCGCGACGGACGTGGTGTCACCACGACCGAAGCCGGCGACCGGTTGCTCGGCCATGCGCGCTCCCTGCTGGACCTGCACGAGCGAACTTATGAGGATATGGAGAATGCGCGTCTCGGGCGCACCGGTTCGATTGCAATCGGTATGCCTGGATCGCTGTCCGGAACGATCAGCACCCCGCTCATCCGGAAACTGAGGGGAGAACTGCCCGAGGCGAAGGTGCATGTGCTCACCGGTCGTTCGACACAGCTTCAGGAATCCCTGATTTCGGGGCGCCTCGACATGGCGGTGCTTTTTGATGCTCCGACCAACTCGATGCTGGAAATCCATGACCTGCTTGAGGAAAAGCTGCACCTGTTCGAGAAGATGCCCGAGGGCGAGAGCGAGATCGAAGGGCCTCCGCTGCCGTTGACCGCACTGACGGACATACCGCTTATCATCACCAGCCGTCCCAACCGTGTGCGCGAGATACTCGAAACAGCGCTTGCGCGCGAAGGCGCCAAGCTGCTGGTCGATTGCGAACTTGACGCTCTCGATACGACCTTCGATCTCGCCAATGACGGCTTTGGTCGCACGGTGGCTTCGCTGCGCGTCCGCAAGACAACGAGAACGGCGAAATTGCTGCGCATCCGCCGCATCGTCGAGCCGGAACTGGTTCTGAAGCTTCAGATCGTGTTGCGAACCAGACGGCTCAACAACCGACTGCACGACACCGCCTTCCGCATTCTCCGCGACCTCTGCCTCGACATATTCAAGACCTGAGGTTCACATCAATTCCCGGAGCGAGCGGGCCTGCCGCCGGGTCACGGGCGCAAGCACGAGAACGACAAGCATAAGCAGCGCCGACGCCGTTGTTATCGACGCTTTCAGCCCGATACGGTCGGCGGCAAAACCGACGGCGAGGGCGCCGAGCGCGGGGCTGCCGCGCGCGATGAGACCGTGTATGCTCAGCACGCGGCCTCTCAGCTTTCCAGGCGTGGTCAGTTGCACGAATGTCTGTGTCGACACCAGACCGCAAGTGACTGCGGCGCCGAGCATGGTTGCCATCGGAATAGCCATCAACGGCGAGGACGAACGCACGAGAAAGAATGCCGCAAGCGCGCCCACGCTCCACCAGAGGAGAACGCCGAACAACAGGCGCTCGACCTTCGAGCGACCAACGGTAAGACCCGCTCCAACGGCGCCCGCGGCGGCCGACGCCGTGATAATGGCCAGACCGGCCGCCGCGTTGGAAAAGGTCTGGGCGGCGATCGCGGGCACGAGTTCGATCATGGCGCGGACCAGTACGCCGCCGCAAAACAGCACGAGGAGAATCAGGCGGAGTGCGGGCTGCCGCGCGACATGGATGAAACCTTCCTTCATTTCGCCGAAAAACGAGCCGGTTTCGGTGCGCTTTTCCTGGGCCGTGAGCCGCAGGCGCGTGAGGACGAACACAAAAATGGCGGTTACGATCGCGTTGGCAATGAACACCCAGACAATATCGACATAGAGGATCATCGCCCCCGCGATCGCCGGTCCAAGGAGACGCGCCAGATTGACGTTGACTGAATTGAGAGCAACCGCCGTGCCCAGATCCTCCGGCTGAACCATCTCCTGAATCATTGCCAGGCGTGACGGTTGCATCGCAGCAACAAGCGTACCCTGCAGGGTTACCAGCACGACTGTTCCGTGGAGCCCCAGATGGCCGGTTGCCAGAAGAACGGCCATAAGCACGGCAAGTGCGGCGGAGGCGGTCTGTGCCCAGATGTTTTGCCGCAACCGGTTCCACCGGTCCGCGGCGACCCCCGCAAACGGGCCGGTCAGCACAACGGGAAGAAGGTCGCCGGCAGCAAGAACGCCCACCCAGAACGCCGAACCCGTCCAGTCCCAGACCAGCCAGCTACAGGCGATCCGCTGCATCCACGAGCCGACGAGCGACAAGCCGTTTCCCGCAAAGAAAAGACCGAACTGTGTGCCTTTGATCAGGCGCAGCGGCGCCGGCAGCTTCGTCGCCCTAGTCATTGCCGCTGACCACGCGCAGCGGCGCGCCATCAAGGAAGGAAACGATGTTCTCTACGGCATAGGTATAATACGCTCCCAGCATCCCTTTGGTGAAATAGCCGAGATGCGGCGTCAGAACCACATTGGGCAACCGGCGCAGCACGTGCTCCGCTGGCAGTGGCTCTGTCGAGTAGACATCCAGCGCCGCCCCGCCGATTCGTCCTTCGGAAAGGGCCGAGATCAGCGCTTTCTCGTTGACCAGCCCGGCCCGTGCGGTGTTGACGAGACAGGCCGTCGGTTTCATGGCGGCAATATCATTTTCACCGACGATGCCTCTCGTGCTCTCGGCCAGGGCGAGATGGAGACTGATGACGTCGGCGGTCGAGAACAGCGATTTCTTGTCGTGATAGCTGACGCCAGCGGCACGTGCGCGTTCCTCGGTCAGATTGGGCGACCAGGCGACGACATCCATGCCGAAGGCAAGACCGATGCGCGCGACATCGCTGCCAAGCCCACCAAGGCCGACGATGCCAAGCCGTTTGCCGCGCAGGGTATGCCCCGCAAAATGCTGCCATCCTCCCTCGCGCATCATGCGGTCTTCGGCGGCGATATTGCGCGCCAGCGAAATGATCAAACCCCAGGTGAGTTCGGTGACAGCGCCTGACCCGGCGCCCGAAACCGGCGTGTTGGAGACGACAACACCGTGATTACGGCATGCAGCGACGTCGACGGTGTCGTAGCGTTTTCCCGTGACGCACAGATATTTCAGTTTTGGCAGCGCCTCAATGAGCGCGCGCGGAAATGCAGTGCGCTCGCGCAGCGTGCAGAGAATGTCGAAGTCGGCCAGGGTTTCGGCAGCGTCCGCGACCGAGGTGAACGGGCGATCGATTACGCTGATCGATGCCCGGCCGTCCAACGGCGAGAAGTCTGCGCATCTTGTGGCAAGGTTGAGGTAGTCATCGAGGAGTGCAACTTGCATGAGAATGCCACCGGAATAAGCTTGTAACATTTCGCAGTCGGGCGGAATCGCCTGACGTCCGCGAGTATGCGGCGAAAGCAATGGCAAGGTGCAACGGGCATCCGCGCCCGTTCCACCTTGCCTGATTGGCATGGTTGAACTGAACTGCGGGTTCAGTCCCTGTACCAGTCGTTCGCCCAGATCATCAGAGGGTCGTAGGTGTCGAGACGGAACCCCTTCAGGTCGGGAACCGTGACATAGGCTTCGGTATAGAAGTACAGCGGCAGCATCGGCAGGTCTGCAGCGAATTTGGCCTGGATCTTCTGCCACGCCGCCTTCTGTCCGTCCTGGTCCAGCGCCTGCTGGAACTCTTCAAGAGCCGCATCCATATCGGGATTTGAATATCCCGAAAAGTTGTTGCCGACGAAATTGTTCTCCGCATTGGGGATCTTGTCGGTCGCCAGCGCGATGGCCGGAGATGTCGATGGCGAGAACCGGATGGAGGACATGATCATGCCGGTGAACTCCCGGCGGCGCGACAACTCCCCGTTATAGGTCTGGAGCGACACGAATTTGGGCGTCACCGCAATGCATATCTGTTCGAGCTGGCTCTGGATGACCAGGGCAATCTGCTCGCGCGTCTGGTTGCCTGCCGTCGTGGCCAGGTCGAAGGCGAGCCGGTCGCCGTCGTCATTTGTGCAGATACCATCGGAACCAGGTGTCCACCCGTCTTCCGCAAGCAAGGCTTTTGCCGCATCCGGATCGTAGGAATAGGTTGTCATATCCGGATTGAAGAAGGGGCTGGACTGCGAAAGGAGGCCATTTGCCACGGACTATTTTCCGTTAAAAAGCGCATCGGTTATCGCCTTCCGGTCGATCCCCATCATAATCGCTTTGCGGATATCCGGGACTGCGAGTATCTCGTTGTCCAGATTGACCGCTATCCGTTCGAGATTGGTGCCGTCGGTGAAGTGATAGCTGAGCTGATCGGGACGCTGCGTCTGGACGTCAAGCATCTGACTGAAGCTGATCCCTCCGGGGCTGACCGGAACGGCGTCAATCTCGCCGGCCAGCAAGTTCTGCACCAGCGCCGAGGAATTGTCGCGATACGTCAAGATAATGCGATCGAAGCCCGGCGCCTTGCCCGGCCAATGCGGATTGGGAACCCAGGTCAATCGCGTTCCGATCTGGTATTCGGAAAGCATGAAATGGCCGTTCCACAGGCCCGGATTGGTCGGGTCGGTATTGTAAAGCGTCTGCTTCACGTAGCTTTCATTGTCGCCTGTGGCATCGTAGATCGGACCTTCGATATGCTCCGGCAGAATCTGGTCCCACGAGGCGAAGCCGGGCGTTACCTCCGGCAGCGTCAAGATGAAGGTCCGGTCGTCGACAATCTCGATATCGCTGGCGCGGGTCCACGGATTGAAGGCGGAAAAGCCGATATCGGGATCATTCGCCATCTTCAGCGTGAAAGCCACGTCGTTGGACGTGACCGGTTCGCCGTCGCCCCAGGAAAGCCCTTCCTTCAGCGTGAACCTGACCTTCATGCCCTTCAAGCCATCGGGCATGTCGATGATTTCGGCAAGGCCGTTCTGAAGCGTCGGCAGCGTTTCGCAAAGGATGCACTGGTTGGTGGCATCAGGGTCGAACGCGGTCAGCGGCAGAAGACCGTAGTTGATCTGCAGCCGCTTGGTGTTGTTGACCTGAATCAGCGGATGAAAATTCTTCAGGAACTGGAGTTGCCCTACAACAAGCTCGTTCTTGTTCGGCTGGGCCGTCGCCATCGACATCATGCCGCCGACCCCAAGGGCCAGCGCTGCTATTGTCGTCATTAAAACCTTCGTTCTCATGTGATTTTCCTCCCAATGGTCACAAGATGAAGTCAGCGTGATCAACCCTCGTTTTCTGCCCGTGGGTCAAAGGCATACCGTACGCCATCGCCGACAAAATTGACGGCCATGACAGTGGCGAAGATCAGCAGCCCCGGGTAGACGGCAAGATGCGGGGCCGAGATGATCAATTGCTGTGCATTGGTCAGCATGTTTCCCCAGGTCGGCGTCGGCGGAACGATGCCGAACCCGAGGAAGCTGAGCGTGGATTCAAGAAGAATGACGCGCCCGACCGTCAGCGTTGCCGCAACGATGAGCGGTGTCGAGATGTTGGGAATGATGTGCACTATGACGTTGTAGAAGCGCCTTGCGCCGCTCACCGTCGCCGCCTTGACATAGTCGCGGTCTCTCATCTGGATCGTGCCGGCGCGGGCGATGCGGGCCGTTGTCGTCCAGTCGACGATGGCGATAATGATCACGATGCGCAGGAATATGTAGAGTGGCGAGTTCGCGGCCGAAGAGGAAAGACCGATCTTGGTAAGGTCGATGGACCCCAGAACGATCAGCAGGGGGATCAGAGGGATCGCGATCAGGCAATCGGTTGCGCGCATCAGTATGCCGTCGATCCGGCTGCCTAAAACGCCTGCCGCCACCCCGATCGTGATGCCGATGATTGACGTCAGCAGCGTTGTAAGGAGACCAGCCGCAATCGAAACCTGGCCGCCGTAGAGCAACCGCAGGAAAACATCGCGTCCGAGATCATCGGTTCCGAGCCAATGTCTGGCCGATGGCGGCTGGAACCGCGCGAGAAGGTTCGTTGCGTTCACGTCGATGCCGCGCAATTCGCTGATAGGCCAGGCGGACAGGCAGACAACGACGAGAGCGATCAGAAAAATCAGCGAAACCATAGCGATATGATGGCTGCGGAACTTGTCATAGCGCATTCGCCAGATTGTCTGCTGCGGCGGCAGCGGCGCGCGGGCGAAAACTGGTGTGTCGGTCACATCGGTCATAGCGTGATCCTCGGGTCGAGTACGGCATAGGCGAGGTCGGCGAGAAGATTGGATATCAGTACGACAATGGTTGCGAGCAGCAGCCCGACAAGAGCCAGATTGAAGTCGACATTGGCAATGGCGTCGTAGATCATCTTGCCCATGCCGAGCATGCCGAAGATGGTCTCGATCACCAGTGCGCCGGAAAACAGGTGCCCGAAACTCAGAGCCAGCACGGTGACCATCGGGATCAGTGCGTTGCGCAAGGCATGCCGGACTACCACGACGCGCTCGCTCAACCCCTTGGCTCTGGCTGTGCGGACGAAATCGGACGATAGCGTTTCGATCATCGCAGCGCGGACATAGCGGATCAGCGGGCCGACATGAAACATCACGAGAACGGTGACCGGCAGAACCAGGTGACGTATCTCGGTCCAGAACGATGCATCGTTGGACATCGGAGAGCCTGATGCGGGAAGCCAACCGAGCTTGACCGAAAAAAGGATGATCAGGAGCAGCGCGACCCAGAAATTCGGCAGTGAGATTGCCGCGAATGAAAACATGCTGACCACGGTGTCGACGAACCGATTGGGTTTTCTTGCCGCGATCGCGCCGAGGGTCATCGCCAGTGGAACGGAGACGAGCAGCGTCAGTCCCAGAAGTTTTGTGGTCTGCAGCATTGCCGGCAGCAAGACATCCAGAACGGGACGGAAATAGAGGCTCGAATAACCGAGATCGCCGTGGACGGCGGCGATGAGCCAATGCCAGTAGCGCACGTATATGGGCTGGTTAATTCCGTAGAGCTGCCGCACCTGGTCGATCAGCTCCGGGGTCAGGGACGGGTTGCCCTCGAACATGTTCTCGATCGGGTCGCCGGGCATCAGCCCGATCAGCAGAAACAGCAGAAATGACATCACAAAGATGACGATGACGGCCTGCGACAGACGTGAGAGGGAATAGCGCAACATTCATTCTGTCCTTCTTGTCAATCTTTGTGGTGGCAAGCGGAAAGCTGCTCGGGTCTTCCGGGCGCAGGCAAAAGCTCGGGTCGCGTCGTGGTGCAGATCGCGGTCGCCTTCGGGCAGCGCGGATGAAACACGCAGCCCGAGGGCGGGTTCAGCGGCGTCGGTATCTCGCCCTTGAGCACCGAACCGCGCTTGCGCCGCCCGCGCCCGATCCTCGGGACGGCTTCGAACAGCGCCTGTGTATACGGATGGCTCGGCGTCGCGAAAATATCGTTGGCATTCGCCAGTTCCATGATCCGGCCGAGATAAAGAACCGCGACGCGATCTGCCAGATGCCGGACAACCCCGAAATCGTGACTGATGAACAAATAGCTGATGTTGTGCTTTCCCCGGATGTCCTCGAGAAGGTTGAGGATCTTCGATTGTATCGAGACATCGAGTGCGGAAAGAGGCTCATCCGCAACGATCAGTTCGGGATCCCCGATCAATGCCCGGGCGATCGCTATTCGCTGGCGCTGACCGCCGGAAAACTGATGCGGATATCGATTGGCGGCGTCGGCGGGCATGCCCACCTGCTCGAGGACGTCCGCCACGCTTTCGCGGCGTATCTTGCGATGAATGTCGGCAAGACGCAGCGGTTCGGCGACAATATCCTCGACAGACATACGCGGATCAAGCGCCGAGAACGGATCCTGGAAGATCATTTGCACTGGATCGCGTCCGCCCGGATGGGTGCGTGCCGGCGTGATACGGATGGAGCCGGATGTGGGCTCGCGCAACCGCGCCACCGAATAGCCAAGCGTCGACTTGCCCGAGCCGCTTTCGCCGACGATCGCAAGCGTCTCGCCGCGCTTCAGGGACAGGGTGACGTTATCGACGGCGCGGAGCCAGAGGCCGGGTTTGAAGATCCCCGCGCGGATTGGAAAACGAATGCTGACATTGTCGATTTCGAGAAGATCCGTCATGACGATACCTTTATGCAGGCGACGAAATGATCCGGCTCGACTTCGACAAGCGGGGGTTCGGCGACCCGGCATTCGTCCGTTGCCAGCCGGCAGCGGGCCGCAAAGCGACAACCCTTGGGCGGCAGAACCCTGAGGCTTCCCGAAATGACCTTGAGGCGATCGACCTTCCGGTCCGGATCCGGCAGGGTTTCGATCAGGCCGCGCGTGTAGGGGTGCAGTGGGTTGGCAAACACCTTTTCGGAAGGGGCGTATTCGACCCCGCGCCCGGCATACATGACGAGGATCCGGTGGGCGAGTTCGGACACCACCGCGAGATTGTGGGTGATGAACTGAATGGCCATGCCGGTGTCTTCCTGCAACTCGAGCATCAGATCGAGGATTTGAGCCTGAATGGTGACATCGAGCGCGGTGGTCGGTTCGTCGGCGACGAGCAGTTTCGGACGACAGGCGAGTGCCATGGCGATCATAGCCCGCTGGCGCATGCCGCCTGAAAGCTGGTGAGGATAATCGCTGGCGCGTTGCCGCGGCGAGGGAATGCCGACAGCCTCCAGCAATTCCACCGCGCGGTCGAAGCCGGCGCGGGAGCCCAGCCCTTCGTGAACCTTCAGGACTTCGGCAATCTGTTTGCCGACCGACATGACCGGATTCATCGCCGTCATTGGTTCCTGAAAGATCATGGCGATATCGGCGCCGCGCAGGTTGCGCCATTGCCTTTCGTTCTGATCGAGCAGGTTGCGGCCTTCGAAGACGATCTCGCCGCCGATCCGTCCATTGCCGGGCACCAGGCCCATGAGCGAGAGCGATGTCATCGTCTTGCCGCAACCGGACTCCCCGACGATGCCGAGGGTCTCTCCGGCGTCGATGCGATAGGAGAGACCGGCCACGACGAGGCTCTCGCCCCCCTCCTTGGCTGGAAAGGCGATGCGAAGGTCACGAACCTCCAGAAGCGCTGCGTTGTGAACCGCCATGCCAGCTGTCGGCACGGCGTTCACTGCCGATGTTGTGGCGGGCGTGAACTGCCCCATTCCATCCTCCCTTGCCGTCAGTGAAACCCGCGACGGCGGCATTTGATCGACCTGAAGGTCTTTCGACCTTTCCTCCCAGGTATTCTCCTTGTTATCAGACCCTGATAATTCCTACGCCGTCTTCTATTTCGATGTTCGTGCCGAACGGTTCCGAAAGGTGCCTGTAGCGCTCAAGAATGCGGACGGCGTCCTCGCCTTTCGCGCGCATGGGCCGACCCTCGGTGAGGGCATGCTTTCCCTTGCCAGTCCGCCGGTGAAGTGTCGCTTCCTTGTTGGATTCACGCCCCATCTCGACGGGATGGAGGCGCAGGCTGGCGAGCTTGCCGTCTTTCATCGCGGCCTGAAGGATACACGAACTCCACCATGTCGACGACGGCGTATCGAGGCCGGGATGCAGCGGGTGAAGAGCGGGGTGCAATGTCGGCAGGGCGTCCACGTCGTGTCCCCACGCATCATAGCTGTCATAGGGGACATGCTGGATGAATTCGGAATGAGCGAAGAAGTTGCCAATGCCGTAAATGATCGGCTTCCCCTTGTATATCTCGATTCCCAGGGTCTTGTGCCAGCCGTGGCCGACATAGATGTCGGCGCCGCCGTCGATGGCATGATGCGCAAATTCACGCACGAAACGCGGCGGCGTGTCGCCGCGCGGGCCATCCGAAACCGAGAAATGGTGCGCCACGATGACCAGATCGGCCATCGAACTTGCTTCTTCGATCGAGCGCAGATTGCGGGCGAGATCGCGTTTGTTACAGCTCGAAACGATTTCGCATTCATCGCCCTCGACGAAACATTCAGGATCGCCCCATTGCTGCGCACCGGGGATCAGAAAGCCGAACGCATCTTTCGGGCCGTGCTTCGGCGGTTTGACGATATTGAGCTTCTCGGCAAAATCCTTAAGGTTTTGCATGGTCTGAGGGTCGACCTTGAATTCGAACTGCAGACGCTGCGGGTTCACGCCTGGCCGCGCCATGAACGAGCCCTTGGCGTGGTTGGCCCACATGAAATGCTGGTTGCCGGAGGAGGTTGATACCAGCGCAACCCGACCGTTCTTTTTTTCGACGTAACCCGGCTCGGAGGCGCGCTCGAGATCGACGCCGGTCCCGGCGGTCACGATTTCCGCTTCCTTCATGTGTTTTTTCGTCGCGACGAGACCTTCGGCGCCGAAGTCGAAACTGTGATTGTGGGCCGTGGACATGATGTCGAAGCCGGCCCATTTCAGATCTTTGGCAATTGCCGGGTCGGACATCATGAAACTGCCGATACCCTGTCCCCGGGCCGGCCATTTCAGCTCTTCGGGCACAGCAAAGTTCATCTCGAGATGACCGTAGGAAACATCCGCATCTTTTATGAGATCCCAGACTTCTAGAAATTCGGGCTCATCATGCATCGAGAAGGGGCGGCTAACCATGCATTCTCCAGCCAGAGATACCCGCCAGTCACCTTTTGTTTCCATGCTATCTGTCTCCTCCGAGCTTTGCTTTGCTGCAAACCGATCTGCCTGTTCCGGCGATACGGAGCGCAGCTTATGTCTTCCGTGTCTGTTTTTTTCGCCTGCCGAGGTATGCCTCTGCTGGTAGACAGAGATTACAAAAGTCAAATTTCTATCGCAATACGAGCTATATTGCTTTCAGATATGCCGAATTGAGATACTTTGGTGACAATTCAGTCGTGTTCGGTTGATCCGGCGTGATGCGGGCAATAGGTATCTGCTTGAATGTCTTTGCCTTGAGGGCGCTTTTTGCCCTGAAAGGTTGCAGGGCTGTTTGCCGGTTGGCTCTTTACGGTTCCGGCGACTTGCGACATATCTGCGAGCCGAGGAGTCCATGATGAATTTGAGAAGCGGTGTAAAGCTATACGACAACGACTGGTTCATCCGTTACGGCTGGGAGCCGGAGCAACTGGCCGATCATCTGGCCGATCTCAATATGACCTATGTGATTGCCCAGAGCCGATTCCTGCCAATGGCGAATTCGGCAGTCGAAAGTGCCGTCTCCAAGACGGACCGACTGCGTTATGAGGCTCTGGATGATCGTGCCCTGAGGGATTGCCTGCGCGAGCGCGATATCGGATATATCGCGGTCGAGAATATCTGCTTCGATCCTGCCTATGCAGACGCGCACCCCGAAGACCTGCCGATCGACCAGTTCGGTCGGCGTCATCATCGGGAAGACTGGTATGTCGGCGTTCCACCGGATCGGCATCCGAATATCGAAGAAAAGGCGGCGCGTCTGAAGGCGGCGGTGGCTGCGCTCGATCCCGACGGTGTCCATCTCGGTTTCATCCGGTGGCCCGGTTTCTGGGAAACGTGGCTGCCCGGCGACCGGCGCGCCGACAAGCCGGAATACTGCTTTTCCGCGCAGACGATTTCGGAGTTCAACAGCTTCGCCGGTCTTTCCCTCGACCCACAGTCGCCGCAACACACGGCAGAAGCTATTCTGGCCGGGCACAGGGAGGCGTGGACGACATTCAAATGCAGGGTCACCTGCGATGCCATAAAGACGATCAGAACCGTATTCGAGGATGGCCAACGTCACCTGCCGGTGTCGATCAATACCGTACCGCTCTTTCGCGATGATTTCGGTTGCGCCGGCGCCGAAGTCTTCGGCCAGGATATCGAAATGCTCAGCGATGTCGTGGAGGTCTTCGAGGTGATGGCCTACCATCAGATCATGAAGCAGGATGCGCTGTGGCCCGCGCGGATTGCCGAGCATATCCGTATGCGAAGCGGCAGTTCCGCGGCAATCTGCACGGTTCAGGCAAGCCCGCTCTATCTCGACGGCATGCACGCCGGGGCAAACAGGTCGGCCACGCTCGACGCTTCGGAATTCAGTGCCATGCTGGACGCACTGGAGAATGCCAATGTCGAAGGCATCTGTCTCTTCACGATGACCGAGCTTATGGACCGCGCGGACACCGAAGACGGCCGTGCGATGCAGCAGCGTCTTCGACGGTTCAGAATGTAGAAACCGCCCGGAACGCGCTCAGGATGCCTGCAATTCCGTTTCCTCTCGCCGGGCTCCGTGACTCATGGCGGCGAGCAGCGATGCGGGGGTGAATTCGGAAGCGGGGCGGGGAGGCTGGATCTTGCCCTCGGAGATGACCGCGATGCGGTCCGACAGCCCGATCAGTTCTTCCAGTTCGTCGGAGATCAGCACGACGGTGGCTCCCTCCTCGGTGGCCAAACGCACCAACCCGTGAAGATCGGCCTTCGCCCCGACATCGACGCCGGCGGTAGGTTGGTCGAGAATGAGAACCTTGGGTCTGGCCGCAAGTGCACGGGCGACCAGAACCTTCTGGGCGTTGCCGCCGGAAAGGCGGTTGACGCGCTGGGTCGGGTCTGGCGGGCGAATCCCGAAGTCGGATATGTATTTTTCAGCGAAAGCCCGTCGCTTGCCGAGTGAGACAAAGCCAGAAAAGGCGAGCAGCCTGTTGATGGCGGTGACGGCCATATTGGCCTCGATGCTGGCGTTCGGCGCAAGTCCGCTGATCTTGCGGTCTTCGGGCACCATGACCAGTCCCGCCCGCGCAGAGGTCCGTGGCGTACGGCTATGGAGCGTCGTATCGGCGACCCTCACGGAGCCTTTGGACTGGAGGTCGCCGACGATGGCTCTTGCAATCCGGGTCCGTCCCGAACCGATGAGGCCGGCGATGCCAAGGATTTCGCCTGAATTGACAGTCAGCGAGAATGCGGACCGTCCGGGAAAGGTGAGATCCTTGATCTCGAAGACGGCGTCGTCTTTCAAGGCAAGGGGAGCCTCGTGCTTCGCCGGGGCTTCGAGATCGTCCTTGTCGACCAGAAGGCGTGAGAGGCTCTCCACCGTATAATCGCGGCTGTCTCGACTTTCGACGACGCTGCCGTCGCGCAGAACCGTGATGCGATCGGCGACATTGATGACTTCATCGAGGAAATGGCTGATATAGACAATGCCGACACCGTGATTTTGGGCCATGTTGCGCATGACCCTGAAAAGATGCTCGCGTTCGGCAGGCGCCAGCCGCGCGGTGGGTTCGTCCATTACCAGTATTTTTATCTTGCGCGAACATGCGCGCACGATTTCGGTCAGTTGCTGGCCTGCAACGCCGAGCTTTCGGACGGGGCTGTCCATGGGCAGATCGATATCGAGAGCGGACGCTTCTTCAGCCGAGCGTTCTCGCAACGCCCGATGATTGACCAGTGCGTTCGATATTCCCGCCGGTTCGCGTCCGAGCGCGATGTTCTCGGCCACCGTCATGTCGGGAATGAGCGAGAAATCCTGATAAATCATCGCGACGCCCTCGGCGATCGCGGCACCCGGCGAATTCAGGATGAGCGGCTTGCCCTCGATCGAGATATCGCCGCCATAGTCGCTGAAATTGCCGCCGAGCACTTTCATCAGGGTACTCTTGCCGGCCCCGTTATGGCCGACAAGAGCATGGATCTCGCCACGCTTCACGGTGAAGTCAACGCCGTGGAGAACTTCGATCGGGCCGAAGGTCTTGCGGATGTTTTTCATTTCGAGCAGCATGGCGTCCTCGCTTTTAGCCGCCCCAGGCCGGCGGAAAATCAGCAACATTGCTTTTGTCGATGATCGGCAGGTCCAGATAGTGGTTCGGCTTCGGGATTGTGTCGCCCTTGCCGTTGAAGTAGGCGACGGCGTCCTCGATCGCGACCTGTCCCTGCGGTGCCGGATCCTGGATCACGGTCCCGTAGACGTAGCCGTCCTGAATGGCCTTGCGAACATCGGCCGGATAGTCGCCCATGACGAACAGGACATCGTCGCGTCCGTTCTGATGGGCGAAGATCGCGCCCGTCACACCTTCCGGTCCCTGGTCGATGATTGCATCGATATTGCCCTTGGGATAGCGGCTGAGAAAGTCCTGCGTGATCGCAAGAGCCTTGGCGTTATCCCAGTCTGCGGCCTGCTTGCCGATAATTTCGATGCCCGGGTGTTTCGAAAGCGTGTCCATCAGACCGGATTCGCGTGCCAGTTGCGCAGATGTGCCGAGCTTTCCGAGAATATAGGCAACCTTGGCGTTTTCGCCGACGGCCTGAACCAGCAGTTCGCCCTGCTTCTGACCGAAGACATAGTCGTCCACGCCCACATAGGTGAGGATATCGGCGCCGCTTTCGGTGTCGGCCTTGGTGTTGACGGCCATGACCGGGATGCCGGCCTTGTTTGCCTGCTTGACGACCGGCACAATGCCTTTCGGATCGCTTGGCGCGATCATGATCATGTCGACATTCTGGGCGATGAACTGCTGAACGATGGAGATCTGTGTCGACAGGTCGCCGTTGCCGCTTTGAATGTTGAGATCGATGTCGTTTTCTTTCGCGGTCTTTTCCGCGGTGCTGATCAGGTTGGAATAGAATGGAACGGACGTATTCCAGATCATGAAGCCGATACTTTTTTCGGCGGCGAGGGTCGGGGATGTGGTGGCCACAGCCAGGCCCACGCCAACGGCCATCAGCGAGAGATTTTTGAGTATTTTCATCATTTCATTTCCTCCTCTTTGAGAATCAACGCAGTTCACTACGACGGCGTTGGTAGCTATCGGTTCCCACCGCTATGAGAATGACAGCGCCGGTAACGGCGGGCTGCCAGAATGGTGAGACCCCGAGTAGATTGAGCGCATTGGCGATAAAGCCAAGCAACAGAGTGCCAAGGACAGCGCCGCCGACGTTGCCGACGCCGCCGCTGAGCGGAATGCCGCCGACCACAACGGCGGCGATCGCTGTCAACGGCCAGTCGCCGGCGCTGGCGGGCTGTCCGATATTGGTCTGGCCGAGCAGCACGATCCCCGCGATCGCCGCAAAAAGCCCGCCGAGGCCATAGGTCAGGATGACGATCCGGTCGACATTGATGCCGGCGAGGCGGGCGGCAGCCTTGTTGCCGCCGACGATGTAGATGTAATGGCCGAAGCGGCTGTATCTGAGCATGAGCCATGTCGCGATGGCCACGATGGCGAAAATGATCGTCGGAACGGGGATCGGTCCGATGCGGCCGAGGCCGAGCATGGTGAAGTAGTCGGGCATGCCATAAACCGGCTGCGCGGCCGTACCGACGAACATGATGCCGGTTACGAGCACCTGCGTGGCGAGCGTTGTCACAAACGGGCTCATGCCGATTTTGGCGATGAAGAAACCGTTGAATACGCCGATGCACAGCCCCAGCAGAAGCGCGGCCACGATGCCCAGCGGCAAGGAAACATGGACGATCAGTGCTGCCGCCACCACCGAGGATACCGCGCCGACGGCGCCCACGGAGAGATCGAACCCGCCAAGCAGGATCATCAGCAACATGCCGCAGGCAACGATGCCGATGATCGAGTTACGCTGAAGGACATTGGCAAAATTCGCCCAAGTGGCGAAGTTGGGGATGGTCAGGCAAAAGACGACGATGAGCAGGACAAATATCGCCAGAAGGGCGTAGTTCGTCCATTGGAACTCTTTCGGGAATATCTTCCTGAATACCGAAGGCGCTTCTGCCTGCGCAGACTTGCTCATCCTATCCTCCACTTACCGTGTGTTTTTTCTGTCAGCTGGCGCATGCATGGCCCTGAGTGCCTTTTGATGGGCGAAGATCGCGGCGCCGTAGAGCTCGGCGAGTTCGCCGAGGGCGCCGGGGCGAACCGCCACGGACTCGACGGCCCGGGCGATCGTCGTGCGCGCCATCGAATCCTTGATCGCATCGATCAGAATGTTTCCGGCGCGCATCAACTCGCCGCCAACCAGGATAAGGTCCGGGTTAAAATAATTGCACAGCGCGCCGACCTGCCGTCCGGCCATGGCGCCGGCATCGATAACGACGCGGCGAGCAACGAGATCCCCTTCGGCGGCGCGTTTCAGCATCTGCGTTGCCGTAAGGTCGCGATGGGTTGCGGACAACGACTGAGCCAGAGCGTTGACCGATATCTGCGCTTCAAGGCAGCCGCGGCTGCCGCAACGGCATACCGGACCATTTTCGTTTGTCACGACATGCCCAAGCTCTCCGGCAATTCCGCCAGTGCCTCTGAAAACCTCGCCATTGATCGCGATGCCGAGGCCGACGCCGACGGAAAGCAGCACATAGAGCGCGACTTTCGCATGCATTGCGCCGCCCATCTGGCTTTCGGCCAGCATGCCGAGATTGGCGTCGTTGTCCATGAAGACCGGCAGGCCGAGTCGCTTCGACAGTTCTCCGGGTACATCGGTGCCGATCCAGCCGGCCAGAATGGATCCGGCGTGAATGCATCCGGTCTCGGCTTCGACGGGACCGGGGACGCCCACGCCGACGGCCTCTACCGAGGTTTTGTCGATATTGTTCTTGGAAAGGAGAATGTCGACCTGACGGGCGGCGGCTTCAAGCGCTTCATTGGCATCGACATCGACGCTGAAATCGCCGTCATAAGAATCGATCAGCCGGTAGCGGGGATCGAAAAGACCGACCTTCAGGCCGAGGCGTCCGAAGTCGATGGCGACGAGAAAGGCCCGATCCTGGCACAATGCGACGAGCGAGCCCGGACGTCCGGCCGCGCGTGTCGCGTCAGGCCCCATCTCGATGATCTCGACGATACCTTCCTCCAGTAATTCGGAAATGATCCCCGATGATGTGGAGCGGGAAATGTCGGCGTGCCGGGACAGCATCGCCCGCGTTTGCGGGCCGCCTTTTTCAAGCGCCGCGATAACGCGCGCTCTTGCTTTGTTGGGTGCTGATGCTCGGCTCATTTCCTTCTCCCTGATGGAAAGCATTTCATCTTTGTGCTAATAAGTCAATAATGTTATAAAAGGGAGAGTAATTATGTCAAAAACGAACAAAAGACCCAGTCATCTTTACCTTCGCGCCGACCGTATTCTCGCGGGAACGCGACTTGAGCTTGTCGGAGGTTCCGGCATGCTCGTGGAGGGGGCGAAAATCCTGGCTGTGGGCGTGGGGGCCGCCGATGTTCCACCGGATGCGGAGGAAATGGATTTTGGCGACGCAACGATCATGCCCGGACTGATCGATGCGCATATGCACACATTCGGCATGGACTCCCTGGCGCTCGGCGGCCTGATGAGCGCGCGCGAGACGGGCCGGGCGCTGCGGGCCGCCTCGGAACTTGGAGAGCTGCTGGAAGCCGGGTTTACCTCCGCCCGCTGCCTCGGTTCGTCTGTCGGCCCTGACCTGAGCAGGGCCATTGCGGCCGGTCTCATCAAGGGACCACGTCTTGTGGCTGCCGGCGAATTCATTTCCACGACCGCCGGCACATGGGGCGGCAAGCCCGCGGCGCTTCTGCCGGAAGGGCGTGCCTGCGCTGTGGCCGATGGTCCCGTCGAAATGCGCCGGCGCGTGCGCCAGCGGCTTCAGGAAGGCACCGACTTCATCAAGCTTGGGCTGACCAAGGGTCGGCCGAACGATATCAACAAGGCGTGGGGCGATGACCCCTTCGGCCAGCTTTTGGCGATGAGCGATGAAGAACTGGCGGCTGCGGTCGACGAGGCCCATCGCAACGGGTTCAAGGTGAGTGTTCATGCTATCGGCGATCAGGCCGTGGCCCAGGCGCTTGATCATGGCGTCGACATTATCGAGCACGGCTACGCCATATCGGAGGAAACCCGCAAGCGGCTTGCGCACGCGCAAACACCTGTGGTCACCACACTTTCGCAATTGCATTACCATCGCATGGCGTTTGACGAATTCGGGTATTCGCGACAGGAACGGGTTTCCTTCGAGGCGCACTGGAAGGCGATGCTGGAGAGTTTCCGGACGGGCCTCGAAGCGGGCGTCAAATTCGTTCTCGGGACTGACCTGATCGGCCGGCCGACGCATCCGCTCGCTTTCGCGGCCAAGGAGTTCGAGCTTGCCGTTGCAGGAGGGATGGAGGCGACCGAGGCGCTTCGAGCAGGCACTGTGCTGGGCGCCGAGATATTGGGTATTTCAACGCAAACGGGACAACTGACGCAGGGCTACGACGCCGATATCGTTGTTGTCAACGGATCGGCTGTTGACGATGTGCGCCGGTTGCAGCAGCCGATCTGCGTGATCAAGTCGGGACAGTTTGCCCTCAATCGGCTCGGATAGGGCAGGGAGGCCTTCGGTGTTTTCCGACCGGACGCCGCATTTCCCCTTTGCCGCTCCCGCGTTCACCGCGGGAACACCCTTCCGTCGAAAAGCTTGCGGGCGGAGCGGCGATTGCCGGCGCGCCGGATTTCGCCATCGGGCCCGATATCGAGGAAGACATCGAGCGCGCCGGTCGGATGCTCGATCAGGTAGTTGCCGTCGTCGGGCGCGACCGCGAGATCGGCGCCCACGGCGCCGGCAGTGCGGGCAGCGGTCGCGACCGAAACGGCCGCGAAAACGCCGATGGCGGCGTGGACGCGGTGGGGAATGAACGATCGTGTCGCAATCGAGCCACCATTTTGCGGCGCCGAGACCAGCGTCATCTTCGGAACCGATGCCTCGCTGACGTCGCCGAGCGCCATCATCGGCCCGGCTTTCAGACGGATCGCCTCGATCCTGGCCTTCAATTCGCTGTTGTTCTCGAGCGCATCGAGGCTTTCCTGCCCGGTCAGTCCGAAATCGGCCGCGCGCATCACCACGCAGGGCATGCCGTTGTCGATCAGCGTCACGTCGATACCGTCGATCGTGTCGGCCGGATTGCCGGTCGGCAGCAATGCGCCGCACATCGAGCCGGCGGTGTTTGCAAACAGCAGCGGGATGGCGGCATGGTGACCGGGGACGCCGGCAATCGCGGCATCGCCACGATAATTGACCTTGCCTGCGGGCGTCTCGATACGGGCGACGGCGACTTCGCCGCTGTTGACCATGTGGATACGGACCTCGGTGACATTGTCTTTCGCCGGAACCAGCCCGCGCTCGATTGCCGCCGGGCCGACGCCCGCCAGAATGTTGCCGCAGCCCTGCTTGTCGCTGACCAGTCTCTGATCGACGAAAACCTGCAGGAACAGGTAGTCGACATCGGCATCCGGCCGGCTTGGCGGCGACAGGATCGCGACTTTCGATGTCAACGGATCGCCGCCGCCGATGCCGTCGATCTGGCGCGGATCGGGCGACCCCATGATCCGCAACAGAAGATCGTCGCGATCCGCCGTTTGCCGCGGCAGATCCGAGCCAAGAAAATAGGCGCCCTTGGAGGTGCCGCCGCGCATCCACAGACACGCGATGCCGTCATCCTCAGGCATATTTGAGCCCCTTTTCCGCAAGGCGCTGTCGCATGTCGTATATGTCCAGTCCCAACTCGCCGGCGGCAAGCCGCTTGCGCTTCATCTCCTCGTTGGCGGTGCGCCTGTCGGCGGCGGCAAGCACGGTCTCGGCCTCCTCGCGGGCGACGACGCAGACGCCGTCGTCATCGGCGACGATAATATCGCCGGGATTGACCGCCGCGCCGGCGCAAACCACAGGGATATTGACCGATCCCAGTGTCTCCTTGACGGTCCCCTGGGCGGAGACGGCGCGCGACCAGACCGGAAAACCCATCTCGGTCAGGTCGCGGATGTCGCGCACGCCGGCATCGATGATCAGGCCGCGGCAACCGCGCGCCTGCGCGGAGGTGGCAAGCAGGTCGCCGAAATAGCCGTCGTCGCAGGGGCTCGTCGGCGCAAGCACCAGAATGTCGCCGGACATCAACTGCTCGATCGCCACATGGATCATCCAGTTGTCGCCGGGAGGCGCCGAGATGGTGACGGCGGAACCGGCAATCCGCGCGCCGGCATAGATCGGGCGGATCTGGCTCTGGAGCAGGCCCTTGCGGCCCTGCGCCTCGTGCACGGTGGCGACGCCCGCCGCGGCGAGCCCGTCGATGACCGCCGGATCGGCGCGCATGATATTCCGGACGACCTTTGCCATGGTCACGCGCCCGTCTTCGTCACGGGCGGCGTGCCGTGGGTGTGGAATGTCTCGATCGTCTTCAGCCCCCAGGCTTGCCCCTTCATGCGGTCGGACTGGGTCCAGCAGACCGGCTGCCAGTCGGGCGCGAGAACGAGGCGCGCGCCCGAATTGGCGAGCTCGACGCGATTGCCGGCCGGTTCCCAGACATAGAGAAAGAAGGTGCCCTGGATCGCATGCTTGTGCGGACCGGTTTCGATGTGCACGCCGTTCTGCAGGAATATATCGGCGGCCCGCAGGATATCCTCGCGCTGGTCGGTGGCGTAGGTGATATGGTGAAACCGGCCACTGCCGCCGCCATGCTCCTCGGTGCAGGCAAGATCATAGGTCTTGTTGTTGACGGTGAACCAGCAGCCGCCCAGCCGGCCGTTGTCGAGAAGGATGTACTCCGTCACCCGCGCGCCAAGGCAGGTCGTCATGAAACGGCGGAACTCGGTGACATCTTCCGACAGCAGGTTCAGGTGGTCGATGCGGCGGGGGGCGGCGCCGGTATAGGCGGATGCCGTGTTCTTCAGCGCCGGCTTCTCGGCGTCTTCCTGCGGTACATACCAGTTGGTGTCGTAATAGATCTCGAAGATATGACCGAACGGATCCTCGAAACGGAAGGCGCGGCCATGGCTCAAATCGCCATCGTTCCAGCCGATGACCCTGAAGTCCGAAGCCTCGATGGCCTCGACGCGGCGGGCGAGCGCTTCCGGCGAAGCGGCGCGATAGGCGATATGGCCGACCCCGGTGGCGTCGGATCGCGTCAGTTTCAATGTCGCGAATTCGTAGTCGTCCCAGGCCCTGAGATAGGCCGAGTTCTCATCCCGGCCGGAGAGCTTCAGTCCATAGACGCGGGTAAAGAAGTCGAGGCTTTCTTCGAACTTGTCGGTCAACACCTCGACATGGCCGAGATGGGCGATGTCGAAACTCGGATTGGTCGGATCATGACTCACGATATTTCCTCCACAGATATCAAACCGCGTCTTTCGCAGCGCGACGGGCGCATCGCCCGTTCTTGCCCGATCGTTAAAGCTCGTCGACCGTGCGCGGGAAGATCGACTGAAAACCCTCGGCATATTTGCAGTCACGCCCGCCCGACTGGCCGCCGGAATTGCGCTTGAAATGATTGGCGCGGTTGATTGCGACGCGGGTGTAATATTCCCACAGATGCTCCTGGCCCTCCATGCATTCGATGGCCGCGCGTTTCTTGTCCCAGACCTGGGTGATGTCGAGGAAGGTGTCGGGCTTCCAGCCCATCTGCTCGGTCTGGTGCGGCTCGAACAGATAGAGCTGCGGCGCGCCGAGAACCTTTTCACCCGGATTATGGCCCCAGGCCTGCGCGATCATGCGGCATTCGAGCGCCACCTGCGTGGTGTACATGTGGTCGGTATTATAGGGATCGTATTGCGAGTGGGAGAGCATGAAGGCCGGCTGCGCCTTGCGGATCACCTCGACAACCTTGTTCTTGTCCTCGCGCGAGAGGTCCAGCGGATAATCACCAAGATCGAGGCAGACGAGATCGGCAACGCCGAGCGCTCTTGCGGCATTTTCGGCCTCGGCCCGACGGGCGGCCTTGACCTTTTCGAGCGTCATGCCCGGCTCTTTCCACAATTTGGCGCTCTCGCCGCGCTCGCCGAAAGACAGGCAGAGCACCGTCACGTCATAGCCTTTTTCCACGTGAAGCGCGATCGCGCCGCCACAGCGCCACACGAAGTCGGCGGCATGTGCGCTTATGACAAGCGCGGACTTGTTGTTCTCCGGCATGGTTGCCTCCGTTTTCCAGTTGCACCTTTCTCACGGCGGAAGCCCGGAAATGCCAATTCGGATTAGCGCCATTGTCATAAGAAATGGCTATAGGGACTTCGAAAACCTTTTCCGGAAGCGTTGTCGGGTTCTCTGCTATAGCTATTTCTTATGACAACGACGATCTTCTGAATGGCATTGGGCGAATATGCCGGCGTAATGACGACGTCAGAAAGTCCTGAAAACCGCAGGTCCTGCCGTTCTTTGTGACATGTGACGCTTCAAGCGCCAGGATCCGGTGTGAACTCCAGGGAGGAGACAACATGACGATGTTTAAATCCATTACGGCAGCCGCGGCCCTCGTGGCGTTGACGACCCTCGGCGCGAAGGCCGAAGAGATGAAGTTCGCCAACTATATGCCGGCGATGCATCCCTATGTGGCGGGCGCGTTCCAGCCTTTCGCCGAGATGGTGGAAAAAGGCACCAATGGCGACGTGACGGTGCGCCTTTACAATGGCGGCGAACTCGGTCCGGGACCGGTCGAACAGTATACCCGCGTCAGCGAGGGTGTTGCCGAATTCGCCATCAGCCTGCCCGGCTATACGGCATCGAACTTCCCCCGCACGCTGCTTGCGGAATTGCCCGGCGTCATCAATGTCGACACGGGCACCAGGGACATCTGGAAGAATATCGAGCTGTTCGAGCCTGAATACCGGCGCGTCAAGCTCATCGGCCTCTGGTCGAGCGCACCCAATCTGCTCTATATGCGCGACAAGGCCGTGCATTCGCCCGAAGACCTCAAGGGGCTGAAGATCCGTGTACCTTCCCGCAATTCGGGCCTGATGGTCGAGGCCTGGGGCGCCTCGCCTGTATCGATCCCGGTTTCCGACATTTATAACGCCATGCAGACCGGCGTCATCGACGGCGCCATGATCGACGGAACCGCGACCAAGGCCTTCAAGCTCGGCGAAGTCGCCAACTACCTGACCGTCGGCATGGAAAGCACCGTGTCGCCCTTCTTCATCCTGATGAACCGCGACGCTTTCGAGAGCCTTTCTCCGGAAGATCAGGCCGCAGTCGAGAAGGCAGGCATGGAAGCCTCCCTGCTCGGCCAGAAGGTCCAGCTCGACGTGGCGGCGGACGGCATCCAGGCCTTTGCGGACATGCAGGGCAAGGAAGTCATCGAACTGACGCCTGAAGAGGCAGAGGCCTTCAACACGCTGTCCGCCCCGATCGTCGGCGAGGTGATCGCCGAGGAGGCCGCCAACGGGATCGAAGCGCAGCAGATCGTCGATGCGCTCAGGGCCGACCAGTAAGCGTCCGGGTAATATGTCCGAAAAAACGCATTCCTCTGCAGGAAAAGTGTTCCATGGCGCCGCGACCGTCCTTGCGGCGGTCGCGGGTCTGGGGCTGATCGCCATGGTGGTGTTGATCGCCACCGGCGTCGTCATGCGCTATTTCCTCAACGCCCCGATTCTCGGCATCAACGAAATCGTCCAGTTTCTGTCGGTCATGACCGTGATGTTGGCGCTGCCGATGTGCACGCTTGCCGATGGCCATGTGAATGTCGATATCTTCGACCGGCATCTCGGCGAACGCGGCCGCCGCCTCGCCGATCTGTTGGCAAGGGTGCTTTCGGCCGGCGTGCTCTACGTGCTGGCGCGCCGCGCGTTCCTGAAAGCGCTCGATGCCCATGAATACGGCGACATGACAAACATGCTGGGGCTTCCGCTCTGGCCGACCTATGCGCTGATCGCGCTTGGTTCGGCGCTCTGCGTCGCGGTTCTTGCCTTTCAGGTCGTCATTCTTGTTTTCGGAAGGCATACGGAATGAGTGTCCAGATCATCGGCCTGATCGCGATCGGCATCATGTTCGTCCTGCTGGCGCTCAGAACGCCGGTGGCTTTCGCCATGCTCATCGTGGGCTTTGGCGGCATGTGGTACCTGAACGGCATGCGCTCGGCCGGTGCGGTGCTGATTACCGAAGGCTTCGGGACGGTAACCAACTATTCCCTGATTGTCGTGCCGATGTTCGTTTTGCTCGGCAATGTCGCATCTGCGGCAGGTTTCAGCCGGGGCCTTTACGACGCCGCCTATGCCTGGGTCGGATGGTTGCGCGGCGGCCTCGCCTCGGCCTCGGTTATCGGCTGCGCCGCGTTTTCGGCCGTTTCCGGATCCTCGGTCGCCACCGCCGTGACCATCGGCAAGGTCGCGCTTCCGGAAATGAAGCGTCTCGGCTATAGCGCCAGCCTATCCACAGGCGCGATTGCCGCGGGCGGCACGCTTGGCTTTCTGATACCGCCCTCAACAGGCTTCGTGATTTACGCTATCCTAACGGAGGAAAGCATCGGCCGCCTGTTCATGGCGGGTATCCTTCCCGGCCTCCTGATGATGGCGATGTTCATGGCGACGGTTGGGATCGTCACCTGGCTCGATCCGACCTCCGGTCCGCGCGGCGAACCGATGTCGCTTGCCCGCCGTTTCGCGAGCCTCGCCAGGGCGCTGCCAATGATCGCGGTGATCGTTATCTCGATCGGCGGCATCTATCTCGGCGTGTTCACCCCGGTCGAGGCTTCGGGCATCGGCGCGGCGCTGGTCATCATTCTGGCGGTCGCTTCGCGCGCCATCACATGGGGGCGGTTTCTCGAAGCGGTGATGGAAACCACGCGCACATCCGCGATGCTCTACATGATCGTCATCGGTGCCAATGTCCTCAATCCGTTTCTCGCTGTGACCCACATACCCGACCTGCTCGGAACCGCGCTTCTCGGCCTTGGACCCTACGGCACGCTGGCAGTGATCATCCTCGCCTACATCGTCCTCGGCATGTTCCTCGATGGTCTTTCGATGCTGGTGGTGACGATCCCGATCGTCTATCCGGCTATCGTTGCCGCCGGCTTCGACTCGATCTGGTTCGGCGTGGTTGCCGTCATCGTTATCGAAATGGGGATGATCACGCCCCCCGTGGGTCTCAACGTCTTCGTCATCAAGGGCGTGGCGCGCGATGTGCCGCTGGCTACGATCTTCAAGGGCGTGATGCCGTTCCTGATCGCGATGATCGTCTGCCTGCTGCTGATCATCGCCTTCCCGCAGATAGCCCTTGTCATTCCGAACTCGATGTTCGGCTGATCATTCGAGAGGTGCCGTCATGGAAACGATCGGTTTTATCGGATTCGGAGAAGCCGCGCGCGCGATCAGTGACGGCTGGGCCGAAGCGGGTGTTTCGGCCTCGCTCGCCGCCTTCGATGTCAAGACGCTGGACGCCGGGGCGGCAGAAACAATCGCTGCGGCCTGCGACGCGCGCGGTGTCTTCTGCGCACCGGCGCTTTCGGACATGCTTGCCCGCAGCGACATTGTCTTCAGTCTCGTGACCGCCGATAACGCTTTGGTTGCAGCCGAAACCGCTGCGGCGGCGCTGAGGCCTGGCATGTTTTATCTTGATGGCAATTCGTGCTCGCCCGAGACCAAGCGCCGGGCATCCCGCCTGATCGGCGGGGCCGGCGGAAGCTACGCAGATGTCGCGATCATGAGCCCGATTTATCCCAAACTGCATCGCACACCCTGTCTCGTCTCCGGTCCCGCTGCCGAAGCGGCGGCAAGGACCATGTCAACCCTCGGCATGGAAGCGACGGCCGCCGGCCCTCAAATCGGCGACGCCTCGTCGGTCAAGATGATCCGGTCGGTGATGATCAAGGGCACGGAGGCGCTGATGGCCGAATGTTTCCTTGCTGCGGAGAAGGCGGGCGTCACCGCTCAGGTGCTTGCTTCGCTTTCCGCGAGCGATCCCGCGATCGACTGGCCCGCCAAATCGGCCTATTGCCTCGAACGCATGATGGTGCACGGCAAAAGAAGAGCCGCCGAAATGCGCGAAGTCATGGCGACCCTTGAGGAACTCGGCATTACCCCACGCATGGCTGCCGCCGCTGCCGTCTGGCAGGATGCCGTTGGTCACCTCGGGCTGGCGGCGGGAGAGCCGGAACTTGCCGAACGCACGGCGCTCATCCTCGCGGCAATGGACGAACAGGAGAGCGGTGGCCCGAACGGCGCGCGCGTGGCCGGGCAGCAATAGGACCTTGCCGCACCACCTCTCCGTTTCACGCCGCCGCTGGTGTAGACTTTGAGCCGAGCCGCCACGGGGAGATATTGTGTCCAATAATCTTCGTCATCTGCGGGTTTTTCTCGCCGTCGTCGATACGCGTTCGGTCACGCGCGCGGCGGAGGCCTGTTTCGTATCGCAGCCGGCGGTCACCCAGGCGCTTGGCAAGGTTGAGAGCATGGCCGGGCTGGCGCTGTTTTCACGAACGCGGCAGGGTCTTTTTGCAACGGACGCCGGTGAGGCCCTGGCAAGACGGGTAAGACGCTGCTTCGGCTATCTCGACCCTGCACTGTCCGATCTGGCGCCACGGCTGAAGATGACGGCAACCCATGCCCAGTTGCAGGCGCTGATCGCGGTGCGCGAAACCGGGAATTTCACGCTTGCCGCCAAGCGGCTCGGTCTTGCCCAGCCAACGGTTCATCGCGCCGTGTCCCAGATCGAGGGCGAGGCGACGCGTCCGCTGTTCGAACGCACCTCGTTCGGTATCGTGGCCACGCGGGCCGCCGACGCGCTGGCCCAGGCTGCCCGGCTCGCTTTCGCCGAAATTGCCCAGGCCGAAACGGACCTTGCGGAATTGATGCAGCGCGAAGCGGGGCAGATCGTTGTCGGCGCGATGCCGTTGTCGCGCGCCTGCATACTGCCAGACGCGATCGTGCGCTTCCGGGCGCTCGGACGGACAATTCCGGTGCAGGTTGTCGAAGGGCACTATGAGGACCTGCTTTCCGGCTTGAGGCGCGGCGAGATCGACTTTCTCATCGGCGCGTTGCGCGATCCGGTGCCGATTGCCGATGTCGTGCAGGAGCCGCTGTTCTCCGACAGCGTCGTGCTGGTTGCGGGTCCGGGGCATCCACTCGCCCGCGCGCCTTCGCTGACACCTGCGATGATGGCGGACTATCCCTTCGTTGTCGCGCCGGAAGGCACGCCGATCCGCAGCCATTTCAACAGTATATTCGAGAGGGCCGGAAGCCCCGCGCCCTCGAGACTGGTCGAGACCAGCTCCGTCATCCTGATGCGCGAGCTTCTCGAAAGGAGCGATCATCTCGGCTGCGTGTCGAACTGTCAGGCGGAAGCGGAGATCGCTCACGGCCTGATGGTCGCCCTGCCATTCGACCTTTCGAGCACCGAGCGGCCGATCGGGCTGACATTGCGCAGCGGCTTTCTGCCGACCGCGGCCCAAGCCCTGTTTCTCCGGCTTATGCGTGAGGCCACGGCCGCGTTCGGCTCCTCTTGACCTTGCCATTTTACCAGGTGGTTCCACCGCCCCCTGTTTCCCAAGGGCGGGTCTCGCGAATAAACCGAAACATGAAGCTGTCCGCAATATGAAAGTTGCCGGGAAATGAAGTTGCCAAGTGGAGCGCAAACCGCACTAATCGTGTTCGCACCATCGGGCAAAGTGGCTTTTTTTGCCCGATAAAGCTTGGGAGGAGATCATGAAAGCTATGCGCGCGCTCGCTTCGGCGGCGGTTCTTTTTTCTTTGGCACCTGCTGTCGCTTCTGCGGAAACGACGCTGATTTTCAACAGCTTCCTGCCGCCTTATGACGAGATGTATCAGACGGCGGTGCGGGACTTCGCCGCGGCGATTGAAAAGGAATCCGGCGGTGAGATCACCATCCAGATACCCGACAGCACACTGGCGCCCTCGGACCGCCAGTACGAGATGGTACGCGACGGGATTGCCGATATGGCGCTGGTTTCGTCCGGCGCGGTACCGCAACTCGTAACGATGAACAAGATTGCCGACCTTCCCTTCAACTCGCCGAACGCACGTGCGGGATCGGTCGCCTTGTGGGAGACGTATAGGAAATACTTCGAGCCTTTTGACGAATTGAGAGGCGTGAAGGTGCTTTCGACTCACGTTCTGCCCGGACGGCAGATCCTGTCGGTCGGCAATGTGAAGGTCGAAGACGTTGAAGACCTTTCCGGCATCAAGCTGTGGTCGCCGCCCGGCGCATTGACGCAGACTGCCGATGCGCTCGGGGCCGTGCCGGTCAATTCCGAATTCACGGACCTGCAGGAATATGTCACCAAGGGCACCGTTGACGCCATCATCATGACCCCTGGTTCGGCCGACGGCGCCCGTGTGCTGGAGAATGTCACCAGCTACACGAAAGTTCCCGGCGGCCTTGGCTCGCTGTCCTTCGCCGTTTTCATTTCGCAGGAGCGTTGGGCCGAGCTGAGCGAGGACGAGCAGTCCGCCATATTGCGGGCGGCCGAGGGGCTTCCGGGACGGACAGGGGCCGCAGCCGACACCGCCGAGGCCGAGCTTGACGATACTGTCGCGAAAATCCCGACGGTTGTCATCGAAGGCGAGGCTTTGACCAACTTCGAAAGTATTCTCAATTCTCAGATCGAGGCCTGGAAGAAGAAAGCCGCGGCCAAGGGGCTCGAAAATCCCGATGAGGTCTATGCCTTCTATCGCGAGGTTCTCGACCGCGAACTCAATTCCGGAAATTGAAGTATCGGGAAGTCCCTGTCTCCCGCAGTGCCCCGGCCTGCGGGAGGATAACCATCCGGAGAAATTCATGCTTTATGTCATCGATCGTTGGCTTGGGCGGATATGCCTTGCCGTATCGGGCGTCTCCATCATCGTCATGGCGCTGGTGGCCTTCGTCGACAGCATCGGGCGCAAGCTCGGTCATCCCCTTTATGGCGGATCGGAATATGTGATCTTCGCGCTTCTGATCTTTTTCTTTTCCTCGATTCCGCTGGTCGTGCGGGATGATTCCCATATCCGCGTCGGTCTCTTTTCCGATCTTTACAAGCGCCGGCTCAGCCGCATCGAGGCGCTGTTCACCAGCATCATGGAGGTCGTGGCGCTCGGCTTCTTCACCTGGATGATCTTCGATCAGGCCGATCGGCTGGAGCGTTTCGGTACGCTTTCCGTTTTCTTCGAACTGCCGATGGCGCCATTCGTGTTTCTCGCCGGGATATTCTGCCTGATCGCGATCTGGTTTGCCGTCCACAATCTCTGGATCGTCCATCGCCAGCCCCGACCGCGCCCCCATGCCATTCCCGACGACGAGGATACCGATGCTTGAAATACTGACCCTGGGATCGGTCGTCGGCCTGATCGCATTTACGCGTTTGCCGCTCGGTTTCGTGATGATGTTCTGCGGTGTTGCCGGGATCACCGGGTTGCACCCGCGCGGGCTTTCCGCAGCGCTCGCCATCTCCGAACAGCAGATCATGGACCTGGCAACGAATTACCAATTCTCCGTGCTCCCGCTGTTCATCCTGATGGGCGTGTTTGTCGTCAAGGCGGGCCTTGCCAACGAGCTTTTCGACGCGGCGCGGCGGTGGGTCGGCCAGTTTCCGGGCGGGCTCGGGATGGCGACCATCATGGCCTGCGGCGGCTTTTCTGCGATGTCGGCGTCGTCTTCGGCGGCGTCGGCAACCATGGCCCAG
Source organism: Martelella sp. NC20 (assembly GCF_013459645.1). NCBI lineage: Bacteria > Pseudomonadati > Pseudomonadota > Alphaproteobacteria > Hyphomicrobiales > Aurantimonadaceae > Martelella > Martelella soudanensis. The sequence goes on along the minus strand of NZ_CP054861.1, from coordinate 797,883 downwards.
ATCGCCATACCGGAGATGAAGAAGGCCGGTTACGATGACGGCTTCGCGGCAGGTTCGATCGCGGCGGGGGGCACGATGGGCATTCTGATCCCGCCTTCGAGCGCTCTCATCATCTACGGTCTGCTGACCCAGGAAAGCGTCAGCGAACTCTTCGTCGCCGGCATCGTTCCCGGGCTTTTGCAGGTGTTGTTCTACGTCATTGTCATGGCGATCGTCGCCCGGTTGGTCCCCCACTGGGCCCCGAGAGGCGAACGGTCCGGCCTTGGCGAGAGTCTTTCTGCCCTGTCGAAGGTCTGGGGGGTTCTGTTCCTGTTCGGTTTGATCATGGTCGGACTGGTTCAGGGCTGGTTTACAGCAACGGAGGCCGGTGGCATCGGGGCAGGGGGTGCCTTTCTTTTCGTGCTTCTGCGCGGCAAGCTCACGCTCTCGGTACTGATCAAGAGCCTGCTGGATACGGCCCGGATCTCCACGATGATCTTCATCGTTGCCGCCGGTGCCATGGTGCTCAACCAATTCATCAATCTGTCGGGCATTCCCGGCGACACGGTGCGCTTCATCGACTCGCTCAATTTGAGCCCGCCGCTCGTGATTGCCTGCCTGATCGTGTTTTATGCGTTGCTTGGCTGCCTGATGGATGGCTATGCGATGATTTTTCTGACCGTTCCCGTCGTCGCCCCGATCGTGAGCGGCCTCGGCTACGATCTCGTATGGTGGGGGATCGTCACCGTCCTGGTCGTCGAAATCAGTCTGATCACGCCGCCGGTCGGCCTCAATGTCTTCATCCTGAAGGCACTGTTGCCCGAACTGCCGATCACCCGGATTTTCAGGGGAATCATGCCCTATCTGATATCCGACTTCTTGCGGCTTCTCCTTATTCTTCTGGTTCCGTCAGTTGCACTTTTCCTGCCGCGGCTGATCAACTGACAAGGGCAGGCACGTCATGACGGACAACGCCGTACGGAAGGACTTCCGTGCGGCGTTGTCGCTTGTCGGGCAGTTTCGTGCCGCCAGCATCGCAAGGCCAGTTTTCGCTATGTGAACAAAGAAAGTCTGGTCGCTTGCGGGGTGAATGCGGGTGGTTCAAGGTCTTTTTCAAAGGTTACAGGGAGGAGCCCCGATGAAATTCGATACGCCTGTTCTCGATCCGCCGTTCAATATCACCCGCGCCAGCCATACGGTTCTGACGGCGAAGGATATTGAGGCCAGCAAATATTTCTACACCGAGCTTGTCGGGCTTGTCGTCAGTGACGAGGACGAGAACGCTCTCTATCTGCGCGGTCGGGAAGAGCGCGGCCATCACAGCCTGGTTTTGAAGAAGTCGCAGGGTCCGCGCAAATGTGAACGGCTCGGAATGCGCATGTTGACCGATGACGATGTGCGCCGCGCCCATGACTGGTTCAATGCGCAGGGTTTCAAGGCCTATTTTGTCGACGTGCCCTATCAGGGTCTGACGCTCCATGTCTCCGATACATGCGGCCTGCCGCTGGAGTTCTGCGCGGAAATGGTTGCCATGCCGCGACAGATGTATGGTTATGACAAATACAAGGGTGCTGCCGCGCAACGGGCGGATCACTGGCAGACACAGTCTTCGGATGTCGCCCGGTCGGCGGACTTCTATCATCCGCTCGGTTTTCGGACCAGCGAATACACCTTCTCCGACAGCGCTTCAGGCGGTCTTGACCTGTGGGGTATCTGGATGCAGCGCAAGGGCAATCCCCACGACATCGTTTTTACCAACGGTCCGGGGCCGCGTCTGCACCACTTCGCCTATCTGCTGCGTGATGCGGCCGATCTCGTGCATGCCTGCGATGTTGCCGGTGCGCTCGGCCTCAATCACGATCTCGAACGCGGGCCGGGACGCCATGGCATTTCCGGGGCGATGTTCATCTATTTCCGCGATCCGGACGGCCATCGCATCGAACTGTTCAACACCCACTATCAGCATATCGATCTCGAACCGCCGATAGCATGGAACCTGAAAGACCCCAGGCGCGCCGACCAGTGGGGGATGCCCGCTCAGGAGAAATGGTTCACGGAGGCGACTGAATTTGCCGGTGTAGCGCCCGCGGATCCGATCCTGAATGCGCCGCTGCCCACGCTCGAGAAATTTCTCGAAAAGGCGAAGCAGGTTGCCTGACAGGTGAGGGGCGATGTTCGGGCGCCCGGTCCTATCGATTTACCCAGGAGGAATGAACCATGTTGGATATAGCCATTATCGGAGCCGGGCCCGGCGGACTGGCCACCGCGCTTCGTTTGCATCAGAAAGGCTTCAGGCCGACAATCTACGAAGCCGCTCCGGAACTCAGGCCGCTCGGCGTGGGTATCGACATCAAGGTTTACGGCACTAGGGAAGTTACCGAGATGGGGCTTCTCGATGCGTTCCGCGAAATCTCCGTCGAAGCGAAGGACTCGGTCTTTTATACCGGGTACGGCCAGCAGATTTTTGCCGAAAAATGCGGCAAGCACATGGGCTATGACCACGAGCAGCGGTTTGTGCATCGCGGCCGTTTCCAGTTCATGCTGCTGGACGCGGTCAGGGAGCGTCTCGGTCAGGATGCGGTTGTCCTGAACGCCAAACTCAGGACGTTCGAGCAGGACGACAAGGGTGTCACCCTGTTTTTCGAAGACGCGGCCGGGGTGCCGGCCACGGCGCGCCACGATATCGTGATCGGCGTCGATGGTATCCACTCGGCGGTGCGCAAGAAGCTTCGCCCCGACAGCACCCGAACGCATTATTCCGGTATCGCCATGTGGCGCGGGGTCACGGTCATGCCGCCCTATGCCAACGGGGGAACGATCCTGCATATCGGCGATCCTATCCGCCAGGGCTCGCTTATCGTCTACCCGATCGCCAACGATGAGGATGGCGAGGGCAATCAGCTCGTCAACTGGGTCTGCGAGCAGAGCGGCAAACCGAAAGCTGCCGAAGACTGGAACGTCCGCGTCGAACCAGACGAAATCGCCCACGTCTTCGATGAGGTCAAGCTCGACTTCCTCGATGTAGGCGAGATGATCCGCAACGCCCGTGAGGTCTATGTCTATCCGCTCATCGACAACGATCCCCTGGATCGGTGGTCGTTCGACCGGGTCACGCTTCTGGGCGATGCCGCGCATGCGATGTATCCGCGCGGCGGCAATGGCGTATGCCAGGCTCTGGTGGATGCCCGTGTGATCGCGGAAAAACTTGCCGGGATTGAAGATCCGGTCGCCGCGCTTGCAGCCTATGAGGAAGAGCGCTGCGGCTTTGTGAACAAGCTCGTGATCGCCAATCGCGGCGAGGGCCCCGAAGTCATTCGCCGCATGGTCGAGGAGCGGTCGGGCGGTGTTCCCTTCGACAATATCGATGATGTCATTCCGCGCGGCGAAGTCGAGGCGCTGTTCATGGAATACCATCGCAAGGCCGGCATGAAGCGGCCCGACGACCTCAAGGAGAAGGCGGCGTTCAAGGAGGTCTTTGACGAGGAAAACATGCGGCGCGTCGCCGCCAAGGAAGATATTCGCTGAGAATGCCAGCACGAAAAGCAGGAAAGAGTTCAAGATGAATGTTTCGACCAAGTATCGCGTTATCGATGCCAATATGCACTGGCTTCCGGACACGTTGTTTACAGACGAAAAACTGCGCGAAAAGATGATGAACTGCATCCCTCGCCAGCACGGAATCCATGTGAGGATGGAGCAGATCAAGGGCAAGAACCTCAGCCAGATCATCATTGAAGAGCCGAAAGGCTACGTGAACATCAATTATGCCGAGGGCCAGTACAATATCGAAAGCCAGCTTGAGGATATGGACAAGGCGGGCATCGATCATGCCGTGTTCCGTATTCCGGTGTGGCAGGAATGGCTTGACCTGGAAAGCTCGAAGCGCATCAATGACGGTCTGGCCGAGTATGTTTCCCGCTCGGGCGGCAGGTTTACCGCGCTTGCCGTCTGCCCGCCCTGGGGCACGAATGAAATGATCGGCGAAGTCGAGCGCTGCATTGACCAGCTTGGCTTCAAGGGCCTGCAGATGGCCTGCAAATACGGCGACGTCTACCTCGACAACGAAGCGTTCTACCCCTATTTCGAGTTCATCAATGATCGCAGCATTCCGGTCGTGGTTCACCACACCCCGCTGCCCGTCGATTATGAATCGATCCTTGATTTCAACAATCAGCGCAGGCAATACGGCCGTTGTATCGCGCAGGGGACCGCGGTCGGCCGCGAACTCTTTTCCGGCCTTTTCGACAGGTTCCCGAACCTGAAACTCAGCCACTCGATGCTGGGCGGCGGCTTCTTTGCCTTTGCCGATATGCTCGTTCCCAAACCGCGCCATTCCTACGGCGACGCGGTCGACAGGTTCGATACGGGCAACACCAATCTGCGCGAGAAGCTGCGAAACAACCTTTTTTTCGACATTTCCGGCCCGCCGCAATGGGGCAAGAAGCAGCTTGAATGCGCCATCGAGGTTCTCGGCGAGGACAACATTCTGTATGGCGCATCCTACCCGATCCGCAAGGACTGGTTCTTTGACGGCGTCCCGACCGTTGAGGCGCTTGATATCTCGGATCAGGCCAAGACCAAGATTTTCTCCTCGAACGCTGAGAAATTTTTCGGCCTCTAGCCTGTTACGTAAAAGCAAGGAATGGAGCATTTCCGGTGATCCTGCTTTCGCCGGCAATGCTCCAAGCCGAAAACACTGTGGTGCCGTGGATAGCCGCTTTCGCAAGATCGTCACGGCGCACTTTCCCTTCCGTGTGGAGCCGCCGATGGACATGACCACTGCCTCGCTTATGCGCGAAGCCGCGCTCGTTGGCGGCCAATGGATCGCCGCCGAGCAGCAAAATTCTATCGCCGTGACCAATCCGGCCACCGGCGCGGTGATCGGCCACGTACCGAACCTGACGCAGGACGACGTCGCCGGAGCAATCGAGGCAGCGCGCATTGCCCAGAAAGACTGGGCGGCCCGCACAGCCGGCGAACGAGCGGCCATTTTGCACGGATGGTTCGAGCTCATCATCGAAAACCGCGAGGCTCTCGCCCATCTGCTCACATTGGAGCAGGGCAAGCCGCTTGCCGAGGCTCGCGGCGAAATTGTCTATGGCGCGAGTTTCATCGACTGGTTTGCCGAGGAGGCGCGCCGAGTCTGCGGCGATGTGATCCCCGGGCACCACCGCGACAAACGCATTCTCGTCATGAAGCAGCCCATCGGCGTCGTGGCGGCGATCACGCCCTGGAATTTTCCGAATGCGATGGTGACGCGAAAGGTGGCGCCGGCACTTGCAGCCGGCTGCGCGATCGTTCTCAAGCCGGCAGCCCAGACTCCGTTTTCCGCAATCGCGCTGGCGGCTCTTTCACAACAGGCGGGTTTGCCCGATGGCCTGTTCAGCGTTGTAACAGGGTCGGCGCGCGCGATCGGCGCGGAGATGACGGCAAATCCTCTCGTTCGCAAGCTGACATTTACCGGTTCGACGGAAGTGGGGGCGGCGCTTTACGCGCAATGTGCGCCCACGGTCAAGAAACTCAGCCTGGAGCTTGGCGGCAATGCGCCCTTCATCGTCTTCGATGATGCGGACCTCGATGCTGCCGTCGAAGGTGCGCTCATCGCCAAGTTCCGCAACAATGGCCAGACCTGCGTATGCGCAAATCGCATCTACGTGCAGGATCGCGTCTATGATGCGTTTGCGGAAAAGCTCGCCGCCGCGGTCGTCCGGCTGAAGATCGGGAACGGCTTTGAGGATGGCGTGGCACTTGGCCCGCTGATCGACGCGAACGCCGTCGCCAAGGTCGAGGAGCATGTCAGTGACGCGGTGGCCAGGGGCGCGAAGGTGGTTTCCGGCGGCAATCGCCACGCGCTTGGCGGCAATTTTTTCGAGGCCACGGTTGTGACCGGCGCGACCGCCGAGATGGCCGTTGCGCGAGAGGAAACATTCGGCCCGGTGGCGGCGCTTTTCCGGTTCGCCGACGAGGCGGATGTCATTGCCAGGGCCAACGATACCGAATTCGGCCTTGCGTCCTATTTCTATGCCGGAGACGTCGCGCGGGTCTTTCGTGTCGCCGAGGCGCTGGAATACGGGATGGTTGGCGTCAACACCGGATTGATCTCGACGGCGGAAGCGCCCTTTGGCGGCGTCAAATCATCGGGGCTGGGCCGCGAAGGCTCGAAATATGGTCTCGAGGAGTTCCTGGAGCTCAAATATGTGTGTCTCGGCGCCATAACCTGAAGCTGGAAGGTTGAGATGGAAAAAGCTAAATTTATCAGCTATTCGTTTGAAGAGCGGCGTTGCTACGGTCTGATGCGCGGTCGCGGGGTTGTGGACCTGTCCGCGCGTCATGCAAACCGTTGGCCATCGCTGCAGGATGCCGTCGCTGACAACGCCCTGATGCGGCTGGCGGATACGGCCGCCCATATGTCACCCGATATTGCTGTTGATGACATTACGTTCGATATTCCCCTGTCGAATCCCGGCAAGATCATCTGTATCGGCGTCAATTTTCCTGATCGCAATGCCGAGTACAAGGACGGCAAGGACGCGCCCGCGAACCCCTCGCTGTTTGTCCGGTTTCCCGGGTCTTTCACGGGCCACAACAGACCATTGATCCGCCCGCCGGAGAGCGAGCAGCTTGATTACGAGGGCGAGATAGCTATCGTCATCGGCCGGCCTGGCCGCCGTATAAGCGAGGCCGGTGCGCTTTGCCATATCGCGGCGCTGACGATTTGCAACGAAGGCACCATTCGCGACTGGGTCCGCCATGCCAAATTCAATGTCACGCAAGGCAAGAATTTCGAACGGTCCGGAGCGATGGGACCATGGATCGTGCCCTTCGTCGATGAAGGGCAGATAGCCGACATCAAGCTGGAGACCCGCGTCAATGGCGAGGTTCGTCAGCAAGACCGCACCAGCTGGATGATACATCCGTTTCGCAGGATCATCGCCTATATCTCGACCTTCACCAAGCTGGTGCCGGGGGATATCATCGTGACCGGAACGCCGACAGGCGCCGGCGCCCGGTTCGACCCTCCGCGCTGGCTCAGGCCGGGCGATATCGTCGAGGTTGAAGCCGAGGGCATCGGCATCCTGCGCAACGGCGTCGCGGATGAGGTCTGAGATGCTGAACAGCCAAGACATAGAGACCGCCGCCAGAGCGCTCGACGAAGCCGAGCGGACGCGTGTCCAGACCGGACTTCTGTCCGGGCAATTTCCGGACATGACCATGGACGATGCCTACGCGATCCAGGCGTTCTGGGTCGGGCTGAAGAAGGCGGCTGGTCGCCGCGTCGTTGGCTGGAAAATCGGCCTGACGTCGAGGGCCATGCAGGCCGCCCTCAATATTGATATCCCGGATTCCGGCGTGCTGTTCGACGACATGATCTTCGAGGACGGCGCAGGCATTCCCGCGGACCGCTTCATCCAGCCGCGGATCGAGGCGGAGATCGCGTTCCTTATGAAGTCTCCGCTCCGCGGTCCGGATATCACCGTTTTCGATGTCCTGAATGCGACCGAATATGTGTTTCCCGCTCTCGAAATCCTCGACACGCGGATCGTGAGGGTCGATCCCGAGACCAACCGGATGCGGACGGTGATCGATACCATTTCCGACAATGCCGCGAATGCGGGCATTGTTTGCGGAGGAAGGCCGGCGCGCCCCAACGATGTCGATATGCGTTGGATGGGCGCCATTGTGTCGCGCAATGGCGTCGTCGAGGAGACGGGGCTCGGCGCCGGTGTTCTCAACGATCCGGCGCGCGGGATTGCCTGGCTGGCAAATCGGCTTGCCCGGTATGGAGACGGCATCGAGGCTGGACAGATCGTGCTTGCCGGTTCATTTATCCGACCGGTCGAGACCACACATGGCTGTACGATTTCTGCGGACTTCGGTTCCCAAGGTACGGTCGCCTGCCATTTCGAATAGGATCCGGACGATGCCCGCACCGAAAAACACATTCAAACAGGCGCTGAGAGACAGCAAGCCACAGATCGGTCTATGGATTGCGCTTGCCAATGCTTACACCGCCGAGATCTGCGGCGGCGCCGGATTCGATTGGCTGGTGATCGATGGCGAGCACGGACCGAACGACCTGCCGTTGCTTTCGGCGCAGTTGCAGGGACTTGCCGCTTCGCCGTCTCACCCGGTCGTGCGGGTGCCGATTGGCGAGGCCTGGCTGGTCAAGCAGGTTCTCGACGTCGGCTTTCAGACGGTTCTGGTGCCAATGATAGAGACCGCCGAGCAGGCGCACGCCATGGTTCGCGCGATGCGCTATCCGCCGGACGGCATGCGCGGCGTCGGTGCGGGCCTGGCGCGGGCCTCGCGCTTCAATCGCATCCCCGATTATCTGGCGAGCGCCAACGAGGAAGTCTGTCTCCTGCTTCAGATCGAAAGTCGCGCCGGGATCGAGGCGCTCGACGATATTGCTGCAATCGATGGCGTCGACGGCGTCTTTATCGGCCCTTCCGATCTTGCAGCCGATATGGGCTATCTTGGCAAGCCTGCCGCACCGGACGTCAACGCCGTGATCGAAACCGGCATTGAACGCATACTTTCCCACGGCAAAGCCGCCGGCGTGTTGACAGGCGACAAGTCTCTTGCGCGCCGCTATCTTGAGTTGGGCGCCACCTTCGTGGCGGTCGGAACCGATGTCGGATTACTGGTTTCCGGATCGGCCTCGCTGGCGGCTGACTTCAAGAGGAGCAAGGCTCATTCACCGGACGGAAGCTATGGTTGAACAGACCTGAAACGGGAGAGATGACCGCAATGCACACTGTCGCTATCGTTACCATGGGGCAAATGGGCTCGGCAGTCGCGGCGAGGCTGGTTCATCACGGATTGCGGGTCATCACCTGCCTGGACGGGCGCAGCGCCGACAGTCTGGCCCGCGCAGGAGCCGCAGGCGTTACCGTGACGAGCCTCGATCGACTTGTCGGCGAGGCCGGCCTGGTGCTTTCGATCGTGCCGCCCCATGCCGCGCGGCAGACGGCGGAGACCCTTCTGCCCCTGCTTGGCGAGCGGCCCGAACCACCCCTTTATGTCGATTGCAATGCTGTTTCGCCCGCAACGCTGCATGAGATTTGCGCGCTGTTTGACAATCTTGGCCTGCCCTTCGCCGATGCCGGTATTATCGGAGCGTCGCCGTTGCCTGACCGTGGGGCCGGCCCGCGCGTCTACATGTCGGGTCCGGTGGGCACCTCGGTGGAATGGCTCGGCGCCCATGGCCTCGACACGCGCCTGCTCTCCGATCGGCAAGGCGATGCGTCGGCGCTGAAAATGGCCTATGCGGGAATCACGAAGGGATTTCAGGCGCTGGCGACTGCCATGGCTGAAGGTGCGGGGCGGAACGGCCAGCTCGAAGCGCTCAAGGCCGAAGTCGAAACCAGTCTGCCGGATATTTACAAATGGCTGGCCGCGCAACTGCCGAACATGCCCGCCAAAGCCTACCGCTGGGACGGAGAGATGGCTGAAATCGCCCGTTTTCTGGATGCCGAGGACGATGTGGCATCGATGTTCGAGGGCGCATCGCGCTTCTATCGCCGGGTTGCCCGTGACAATGCCGAAAACGGACCGTTGATCGAAACGATCGCCCGGTTTGTCGGCCGTTGAGTTTTGGTCGGGGGACCGATCCGGCCTGCCTCATATCGAAAACCGGATGAGGGCAGGGGGGCGTGGCCCCCTGTCGTCGTTTCATCTCCCGGCGGCTTCCGATTGGCTGCGCTGCCATGCCCCCAGCAAAGCGCGGCCGTAATCGTTGCCGTTCGGGATGCGGGTGATCGTGTGGATGTGGAATTTCTCCGGCTGCTCATTGGTCAGCCACATGCCGGAGTGATGGTCGAACTCGATCATCACCACGGGGCTCTGAAGGCGGAAATAGAACGGATCGTCGTCGCCATGCCCGCCGATCCAGCTCCACCACGTATGGTCGAGATATTGTTCGATCATGCGCATCCGGGCCCTGCGGGGATTGTCGGGAATATGTTCCAGAAACGCCTCCGCCGTCGACAGTAGCATTTTTCGCTGTTCAGGCGAGAATTCGCTGGCGCAGACGCCTTCGATCGGCACGATCCTGTTGTCCTGAAACGCACCGCCCAAATGGCGCTGGTCGGCGAAATTGAAACGGCCGGGCGGCATGGCTGGGTCTTCCATCTGCCTGTAGACGGTGGCGCGATCCTGCAATTGCGGCGAAAGCGATTGCATCAACGCCAGGCCGCGCTCTTCTTCCGAAACAAACAGCGCGAAGGAACTGCCGTCACCACGATCGATGACGTTCGGCTCGACCCCCATGAAGGTTGGCGAAATCACCAGTTGGTTGCCAAGGATAAAGCAGTTGAAGCAGGCATGATGGCCATAAATGCTCCATCCCCACGGCTCTGTTTTCGACGGCGTGCCGAACATCAAAAGGTGATAGCTCCATTCGTTCATGATGTTCAGGAGATCGTATGTTTCGCCGAGATAGCGGTTGGCGGAGAAGAGCTGAAGCACCTTTTCATATCCGCGCGGGCTGGTGCAGGCTTTGAGCAGGGTGAGAAAGGCTTCCCGCGCATGGTCGCTCACCGTCTCCAGGCGAATGCCATGGTCGTTGAACGGGATCTCGGGATTATACCACGCGCGCCATGCTGTGGCGTCGATTCGGTGGCCAACGGCCTGTCGCTGTTCGTCTTTCAGGCTGGAAAGCAGGGCGTGAGCCGCCTCGACCGCAGGCGCGGGGTCGAACCCTTCGTCGGCAAGCGAGAACAGATTTTCCTGAACCTTGCCATCGACCGTTATGCCCCTGAACGGCTCGGCGAGAAGGCGCTCCCACTCCGCCTTCAGCCCGATGGCCTTGTCGGTTGCCAGCATCTGGGCGCCATATTCTGCGACGCTGTGTCCGCGTCCCATAAGAATGCGCGGCGCATCCAGCGGCATCAGATACGGATGGAAATCCTTTTGCGTCATTCTTCTCCCCTCCCGGAGTTCGTTCAGGCCGGTTTACACGGGTGATATTGCTGTGGTGTCCGTGAGACGCCTGAAGGCTTTGCGATGCTTCGTATAGCATAAAATATATTTTTTTATACAAATATTTTTATGTAATTTTATATTTTTTATGGTAGGTGTTTGGCAGGAGTGAGGAATATGGCGGCAGCAAGCAGAACGGCAGAGGTTTATGAGGCTCTGAAGGAGGAGCTTCTCGATTGTGCCTATGCGCCCGATCGCAAGCTGGCCATCGACCAGCTTGCCAGCCAGTTTGGCGTCAGTGCGGGCGCCGTGCGCGAGGCGCTGTCGCGGCTGACCTCGGACAGGCTGGTTGTCAGCCTGCCGCAGCGAGGTTTCGTGGTCGCATCGGTCTCGCGGCGGGACCTTATCGATTTGACCGCGGTTCGCATCGAGATCGAGACACGGTGCCTGGGGCGATCAATCGCGCGCGGCGACCTTGAATGGGAGGGCCGGTTGCTCGGCATCTGGCACAGGTTGTCGCGCACGCTTCCTTCTGAGGACAAGGCTGCAAAAAAGGAGTGGGCGCGGCTCCATTCCCAGTTTCATGACGAACTTCTCTCGTGTTGCGACAGCCTCTGGTGGCTGCATCTGCGCGATCAGCTTTATATGCAGGCCGAACGCTACAGGCGGATGATCCTGCCGCATGCGCGGACAAGCCGCGACATCAATGCCGAACATCAGAAAATTCTCGATCGTGCCCTTGCGGGTGACGCCGAACAGGCATGCGCGGCATTGCGCGATCATCTGCAACTGACGACCGACATTCTTTTGACATCGGGGGCGCTGGCTCCTGCTGTGGAAGACGGCAAACGTGAACTGGTCCAGGGAGGTAGATATGACTGGCACCGTGATTGAGGCCATTGAAGCAGCAGCGCCGGCGCTCGGGCGGGAGACCGGCGCGCAATGCATTCACAGATCGCTCGGCGTGTTGCGGCTTCTGGCCGGCAGTCCGCCCGACGGCGTGAAGCTCGTGGACATCGCCGCAGAGCTGGGCCTGCCGCATCCGACGGCACACCGGATATTGAAGGCACTGGAAGAGGAGGGCGTGGTCGAACGGGTGCGCGGCACGCGGCGCTATACCATCGGGTCGGAGGCAGCGTGGCTCGGCCTGCCAGCCGCAAACCGTTTTCCGATTTCCCAAGCCGCGGCACCCGCCCTGGACCGGCTTTGCGAGGCGGTCGGCGACTCGGTATTTCTTGCGGTGCGCAGCCGTAATGATTCCGTTTATGTCGACCGGCGCATCGGTTCCTATCCGGTGCAAGCCCGCCGCCTGACACTGGGTGCCCGCCGCCCGCTCGGAGTCAGCATCGCAAGCCGTGCGATCATGGCTTATCTCCCGAAGGAAAAGACTGCCGATATTCTGATGGAAAATGAACGCCGTTATGTCGATTATCGGCTCACGCCGGATCGGATCATCGAGGACCTTGCCACCGCGCGCAGCCAGGGGTTTCTACTCGCCTCAAGCCTCACGAATATTGAACGCAGGGTGCTTTCCGTTCCTGTTTTCGACATTGTCGGAGCACCGGTGGCGGCCATCAGTGTCATTGCATCAATGCAACGGCTGCAAAACGACCGCGTCGAGCGTATCCTGCCCAAACTCAAACTTGCGGCGAGCGCGATTTCCGAGAGACTTCTGGAAAGCAACACATTGGCGCGGGCCTGCTGAAGGCGGACTTCAACCGTCGTTTTTGCCAAGCCGCTGTCCGCCATACGGATGGCGGCTTTGTTCTTAAAGGCTCTGCCTTGGCTTTTTTCGCCATATGAACAAAACAAGCCGTCTCGCTTGCGGCCCGCGCGGCGGTGCTGAAAACTCCTTGCTGAGGAACGGGCGAAAAAGGCCGGACCAGGCAATGGGAGGTTTGCGTGATCGAGCGGGACTGTGTTTACGGCGGCGGCGAAGAAACAGTGACTGGCTGGTTGTGCGCGCCGGAACCCGCGTCGCGCAAAAGGCACCCCGGTGTGCTCGTCGTCCATGGCGCGCACGGTCTGGACGATCATGTCGTTTCCTCGTCGCGCCGGATCGCCGCTCTCGGATATGCCGTTTTTGCCGTCGACCTCTGGGGGGAGCGCAAGCAGCCGAAAGGGCCGGATGAATTCGGGCCGCTGCTTGGACGATATGCCGGCGACCGCGACTACTGGTTTTCACGCATTGACGCCGCCTGCGCGGCACTCGCCGGACAACCGGAAACCGATGCCACGCGCATCGGTGCGGCGGGCTACTGCTTCGGCGGAGCATCGGTTCTCGAATATGTCCGAATGGGCGGCAGGATCGCGGCGGGTGTCAGCCTGCATGGCGGCCTCGACATGGTCGCCGACGACTGGTCGAGAGCGGTGGCCGGAACCGGCATCCTGATCGCGACCGGCGCCGATGATCCGCTCGCAAAATCCGAAGACCGCATGCGTATCGAAAACGCTATGAGCGCGGCCGGAATCGTTTGGGAAACCGATCTTTATGGCGGTGTCAGGCATGCCTTCAGCGAGCCTGATACCCCCGCAACGCCACCTTTTGCCGCCTATGATGCGCATGCCGACCGGCGTTCTTTCCAGGCAATGACGGCTTTTTTCGCGGCGATGCTTTAGCCGTGTTCTTTAGGGACAGGCGGAACGGCAAAGCGGATCAAACGACAAACGGAAGCATTTTAAAAGGATCAGGGAGCAGACATGGATCTTGGCATCAGAGGCAGGAGGGCTCTTGTTCTCGGCTCGTCGCAAGGGCTCGGTCTGGCATGCGCTCGCGCGCTCAGCCGGGAAGGCGTCAAGGTATTTCTCAACGGGCGGGACGAGGCCAAGCTCAGGAAGACGGTGGCCGAGGTAATGTCTGAAAATCCAGCTTCGGATGTCAATTTCATTGCCGCCGACATGACAGCCGAAACCGGCCGCGATGCGATCCTAAAGGCCTGTCCGGATGTCGATATCTTGGTGACCAACAATGCGGGGCCACCGCCTGGCGCGCTTGAGAACTGGGACGAAGCCGCTCTGCTGGGCGCGATGGGGGCCAATTTCATACCGGCGGCGCTTCTGATCAGGGCCTATATTCCGGGCATGCGCGCGCGCGGCTTCGGGCGGATCGTGAATATCACATCGGCCATGGTGAAGACGCCGCATTACATGATGGGTCTTTCCACATCCGCGCGCGCCGCCCTGACGGCCCTTTCCAAGGCGATCAGCGGCGAGGTTGTCGCTGACAATGTGACGATCAACAATCTTCTGCCCGAACGCATCGACACGCCGAGACAGGAATTCATGATCCGTCGCCGGATGGAGAAGGAGGGCATTGACTGGGACGAAGCCCGCCGTCGGACCGAACTATCGATAAAGGCCGGAAGGTTGGGCCGGCCCGAGGAGTTCGGCGATGCCTGCGCATATCTTTGCAGCGCTCAGGCCAGTTACATTTCAGGTCAGAACCTGCAACTCGACGGCGGCACCTATGAGGGGCTGGTTTGAGGCAATGAGCACGGTCGGGAGGAACATATGACCAATCGGGATACGGAACTGGCGGCGGTCAGCGCCGCCGAAGAGGAACGGCAAGCGGCTCTGATCTCTGCCGATCCGGCGGCGCTGGATGCGATACTGGAAGACGACCTTGTTCATGTCCACTCGACGGCGATGGTGCATGGCAAGGCGGCTCTGATCGCCCATGTCGACCGGATGGGCGGATTTATCGCTATCGAACGCGGGTCGCTGGATATCCGCATTGAAGGCGATCTTGCGATCACCACAGGTACGACAACCAATCATGTGCGCTCGCCGCAGACAGGCGGCGAGGTGGCGCTTGATGGCTTCCAGACCGTCGTTTTCCGACTCCGCTCCGGTCGCTGGCGAGTTCTGCTGTCGCAACTGACTCTTGCCCGCAAGCCGCATTGACGACCGCTGCCAACCAAAGAACATGAAGAAAGACCATTTATGAAACTCGCGCGCTTTACCCATTCCGGAAAAACCTCGATCGGCAAGGTCGTTGGCGACACGATCATCGATCTTTCGTCCGTACCGGGCGTCGGCTCGTCGATGAGCCAGCTGATCGGCGATCTGCCGCATCTGCGTCCAGCACTGGAGGCCGCAACCGAGCCCGCCTTGCCGCTTGGCGCGGTTCATCTGGAAACGCCGGTCAACGATCCCCAGAAGTTCCTGGCGATCGGGATGAACTATCGCAAACACGCCGAAGAAGCGCGGGCGGCCGGAATTCCCATTCCCACGAGCCAGTTCTGGTTCAACAAGCAGGTTTCCTGTCTCAACGGCCCCTATGATCCGGTGGAAAAGCCTGACGTCTCGGAGAAGGTCGACTACGAAATCGAGCTTGGCGTCGTGATCGGAAAGCGCTGCCGCCATGTGAACCGCGAGGAAGCGCGCGGCGTCATTGCCGGTTACCTGATCGTCAACGACGTCTCCGCGCGCGACTGGCAGCATCGCTCGCCGACCTTCACGCTCGGCAAATCCTTCGACACCCACGGACCGGTGGGGCCATGGCTGACGACGGATGACGAGATCGCGGACCCACTGCAACTCGAGATGAGACTGACGGTCAACGGTGAGGAGCGTCAACGCTCCAGCACCGCCGACATGATCTACGATATCTACGACCAGATCGCATACCTCTCGACGGTCATGACCCTGATGCCGGGCGACATCCTGGCGACCGGAACGCCGGCGGGTGTCGGGGCGGCAATGAACATTTTTCTGAAGCCGGGCGATGTCATGCATCTGTCGATCGATGGCCTGGGGCACATCGAAAACCGGGTTGTGTCGACGTCCGAAATTGCCGCGGCGTTCTAGCGGAAAGTCGGTGCGTGACAAGAAAAGGAGGTTCGAGGATGGCAATCGAAAAAGGCGAAATCGCTTTCCGCAGCAGACGAAGTGTCTATATCGACGGTTTTGCGCATAAAAACCCGGTGCCGGTCGCCTGCAGGATCGGTAACATAGTCTATTCCGGCGGTATCCACGGGCTCGATCCGGAAACAGGACGGACCGCGGACGGTCTCGACCGGCAGTGCGAACTGATGTTTGGCCATGTCCGCGATATCGTCGAAGCGGCAGGCGCAACGACGGCCGACATCATCAAGATGACATTGTGGATGAGGGATCGCGGCGATCGCCATGTGGTCAACCGCCATTGGGAGGCCATGTTTCCCGAACCGGGCAACCGGCCGGCGCGCCATGCTCTTCACTCCGAACTGGGCAGCGGCATGCTGATCCAGTGCGACTTTGTCGCTGTTGTTGATGCAAACGCCTAGTTTTTTTGTCCGAACGACTGTGGGTCAGAATTCCGGAATTTGTCTTTGAAGCGAAGCACAGGAATGCTTCGGAACCGATACCTGGTTGCAGGCCGGCTCACGCATTGGAATGCCGTGAGCCAGCCTGCTTTGCTGGGAACTGATTCCTTCCGGATCGTGCGTGTCTGGTGGCCAGTGCCGCCAGACCATCGCGCGGAGATGGTTTCGGTGCGCTTCGAGCCACCGCTGAATTTTCGACAAGCATCCGGCTCATTCGTCACCGTTCCATCCGCTGTCGCCTTGTCGGTCCGGTGCCGCAACCGCGCCGGACGATTCGGTTCAAGATATGCCTTGTCAGCGAGACCATTGGCACGCATGACGCGGACGAGCTGTGGCGAGCCCGTCAGATCGGTGCGAGCAGTGTCTCCATGATCCTCTGGGTCGTCGCAATGTTGTCGAAGTCCGGAAGATGGCCCTTCTCCCATTCGCCGATGTCGACGCAACCTTGAATCACCATTCGGCAGCGTTCGTAGCGACGGTCGATATAGCGCTTGAAGGCCTGTTCGCAGGTGGCGTCTTCGGCCAGGCATTCAGCCAGAACGATGCCGTCCTCGATAGCCTGCGCCGCTCCCTGTCCCAGATGGGGCAGAAATGCATGCGCCGCGTCTCCGATCAGGACGATGCGATCCTTGTGCCACGGCGGCGGCACGATCATCCACTCGATCGGCCGAAAGACGATCTCATTGCCGTCATGAACGAAATTGTCGCGCACATAACCGGTGAGACCGCCGAAGCCCTGAAGGCGCTCCCTCAGCGCCGGCGCGAGTTCGTGCTCCTCGAGCCGCGTTCCCGCCGGCCAGGACGAGTTCAGGAACATATAGGCGAGATCCGGGCCGATGGGCACGTAACCCGCCATGCCGTGGGGCGCGTGCTGCAGAATGATCCGATCGATTTCGCCGAAGCCGGGCACCGTGCGGGGTATATTCATGCGAAAGGCCGATTGACCGTTGTAGACAGGGCCAATGTCTTGATCAAAAACGTATTTTCTCGTTTGTGAATAGGTTCCGTCGGCACCGACGACAATGTCGGCATCGAGACTGGTTCCATCTTCGAGGTGCACAACGACGCCGTTTTCATTGGGTTGAAGCGATCGATAACGTGTCCCGTAGCGGATGCTGGCGCCGGATTCGACGGCCTTGCGCGTCAGAATTTCGTGAAGTTTTGGGCGGGTGAGACCGTTCATCGGGGGCAGGTGCGAGTTCTCGGCGACAGCGCCCGGCATCTGTCGGGTTTCATGACCCGCCGCGTCGAGTTGCATGCCCCAGGCACGGGTCGAATATCCGGCTTCGATACAGGCATCGGCGCAGCCGATCATATCGAGTGCGCGCAACGCGTTGTTGGGCTGGATGATGCCGACCCCGAAAACCGAGGAGTGCAGGCCGGAGCTGCGTTCGAGAACCTCGACCGAAAACCCTTTGTTGTTCAGTGCGATGGCGGCGGAAAGGCCGCCAATGCCGCCTCCGATTATGATGACCTTGCCTGATTGCATGAAATTTTCCCTTTCTAAAAGTTTGCGGGCAGGGCTCACTGTCACTGAACCCTGGTTTATCGCGAGCGGGTCAGTCGAACCGGGCCAATACGCTTCGGTAGCTTTCCAGCACGGCCTGCGGATCGGCGAGGCCGTTTTTGCGGGATCTGGCGATCCAGTCCTTGATCTGAGTGTCGAGGATCGGGGCCAGTTTCGCCAGCAGGGCGGCGGGAGCGTTGATGCTCACGATATGGTCGGACGGCGCTCCGGCCGTTTCGACTTCACGTGCATCCAGGGCCGCGCCGGTGCGTTGCGGGAGCCCCTCCGCGGCACGTCTGATTGCCATCCGTTGGTCATCGCTGAGTTCTGCCCAGCGCGCCGCGCTGATAACGACGGCGATCGAGACTGATCCAATGCCGCCGGGAACGACCGTCTGATGAGAGATCGCGTCGAGAATCCGTCCTGATGCCGCTGAATCTGGCGTGATGACCAGTGCGTCGACCATGCCTTTCGTGACATTCTCGAAGAGATCCGGGAAATTCGTGATCGAAGGAATCGCCCCAAGAGCCTCGACTGTATCGACCATGGGGCCGTTCGGTACCCAGATGCGTTTGCCGACGAAGGCTTCGGGGGTGTCGAGCGGCGCTTTCAGCGACAGGAACTGCCTGCCGGGAAGAACATGGGCAGAAAGAAGAACCAGCCCCTTGAACTCGTCATAGGCTTCGAGATGCTTTCTGTAGGTTTCCCAAAGCGCCACCGATGCCGCTTCGGCACTGGGCGCGTTGTAGGGCAACTCGGCTATATTGCCGAATGTCACATATTGCGGGATTTCGTTGATCGGCAGCAACGCCATGTCGGCAATGCCCCCGACGACCGCTTCATACTGGCGATTGATCGGCGCCAGCGTGGTATCGGGTATCGTTACGGTAATATCGCCGTTGCTTTCCGCCTCGATGCGGTTGGCGAAATCGCGTACCGCAACCGCTTGCGTGGCTTCGAAAGGCGGCAGGAAGTTGTTGAAGATCAGGCTGGTCGGCTCGGCGCTCGCCCGCAATGGGACAAGCGCCATCGCCACGGCAAACGCCGCGGTGAAGGTGTTTTTCATTCTCTCCTCCATGAATGAAAATGATTTATGCTGGTCAACGCTCCGCTCTGGCCGGGCGGCGTATTGAGTTTTTGTTCCTCCTGGCTCAACATCCGAACCTGATCGAATTAAGAAACCAATTGGTTTCTAAAGTCAAGAGGTCTTCATGGCGCGTCTCGGAAGACCGCCGGCGATGCCGGCGGAAGAACGCAGGGAAATGGTGTTTCAGGCGGCGGAACGCCTGTTCGCCGAAAGTGGCTACGAGAAGGTGCGGATGATCGACATTGCCAATGCCACCGGCATGGCCAAGAAGACGCTTTACGTCCTGTTCAATGACAAGCAGGAGCTGTTGCGGGAACTCGTGGCGTCCTCCTTTGTCTGGTCGGATGTCTCGTTTGATTCGAAAAAAGCAGACCCGGTCGAGGAGTTGAGCGCGCGCGTCAGGGATGTGATAGCGCATGTGCTTTCTGAACGTCACATTAACCTGTGTCGCCTGGCGATCAGCGAAAGCATTGGTATCGAGGATCTCGCGATAACATTCCACGAAATGGGGCTTGTGCGAAGCCGCAACGCGCTGATCGCGACGATCGACAAGATTCCGGCAGGGAGGCGGCAATACGATATTCCTTCGGATCTGATTGCCGGCATGCTTTATGGTGCGACGTGCGGGCATCGACTGATGACGGCACTTTTGACCGGCGAACTTCCATCGCTCCGCGAAGCCGAAGCGGCAGGCAATCTCGTGATCGGGCAGATGTTCAAACCTTTAGGCGCACTGAACTCCTGCCGATCTGAAGACGAAAATCCCAGTGACAGTTTTGCCGGAAGCTGCCGCGACCAAGCCGGATAGGTGGTTGTCTGTTCTTTCATCCGGCGAAATCGCCAAACGCCGCCTTGCCACACACATGGCCACCCGCCATTGCACCAATGAAGGCGATGAAATTACACAACGTCTAAGAGGACTACCGAATTCTGACCGGCTTCATTCTGAGTGCTGCCGGAGCACTTCACCTTTTGAAGGCCAAAATAGTGTCGCGCAGCGAAAGAAACCTGATATTCAGCGAAAGCAGAGGCAGCACCCCAAGACGATACGGGATGAGTGGCCGGCAGGCATCTCCGTCGGTGAGACCGATTTTCCGCGTGAGAGGAATTCTGGCATGAAGGCCCCGACGGCGCCGGTGAGCGCGATGAACACCAATGAAGCCCGCAATCGCAATCTCGCGGCGGTTTTCGAGGCCATCCGTGAGGCCGGAGGGGTTTCGCGGACCGAGATTGGCGCCCACATGCCGTTTTCATTGCAGACGGTGACGAGCATTGGCCAGGAACTGATCGCCATGGGGCTGATCCGCGAGGGTGACCGCCTGCAGGTGAATGCGAAGGGCAAGCCCCAGACGACGCTGCATATCGTCCCCGAACGCGGTTACGCCATCGGCATGCAGATGCGCTGGAACTCGATCACCCTCTGCCTCGTTGACCTCGACTACACCGTCATCGATCAGCTCAATATTGCCATCGGCGCCTTCGAACCACGGGAATATGTGGGTGAAGTGATTTCCCACCTGCGCGCATTTATCGACCGGCACGCGGAAAGGGATATCTGGGCGCTCAGCGTCTCCGGCCCGCTGCCGGTCGCATCACCGGGCATGCACGCCTCACTACCGAGGCGGTTCGCATGGATGGACGCCGAGTGGTTCCAGTCCTTCTGGGAGGCCTATTCCGCGCAATCCCTGTGTGACGAGTTGGAGGCGGCGCTCGGCCTGCCGGCCTATATCCTCAACAATCCGCAGTCGGCGGCAATCGCCGAGGCCCTTGCCGCGCCGCTTGAGGCGCGGATGGTCTACATCATGGTCGGACTCAGCCTGGGTGCGACCGTGGTCAATCATCGCCAGCTCAACCTGGAACTCTGGCGCTATGCCGGCGAGATCGGCTACGTGATGTACAAGGACGAACCGCTGAACCGGATCTTCTCGGTCTCGGGCCTGCGCGAGCAACTCGACCTCGACGAGCCGCAGGGCGTCTACGAAGAGATCATCGAGCGCGTGCTGGCCGAGACGCCGGATGTTCTTGACGACTGGTTCGACAGTTCGGCCGAACGTCTGCGGCTGATCGTCAATTTCCTCGAGAATACCGTCCGGCCGGATGGCATTGCCGTCGGTGGCTTCATGCCGGTCGGCTACCTGCGCGAGCTCGTCAGCCGGGTCGAGCCGCTGCCGGATTCCGTCGTTCTCGAAACGGACGATCCGCAACGCATCATGCCGCGCCTTGCTGTTGCCCGCCATTCGGCCGAATCCATTCCCTTCGGTGCCGGTGCGATGGCACTGTCCAGCCGGGCGAATTCGCGCTTTTCCGATCTCATCGGCCAGCGTCGCCTGCCCGGATAGGCCGGTCCGTGCGGACGCCCTGCCCTTGCCCCGTTGTAGCGATGGCAGGAGGATCGTGGCAGGACACGCAAAGCGGATGGCTTCGCGGCATCTTCCAGACTAACTTTTTGATAAATATAATTTATCTCGATCAAAAACGTGACCGTACCCAACGGCCACGGCAGCGGCGCTTGCCGTTTGTCAGGTCGTCTTGACTTTTTTCACGAAAGTTGATTAATTGACTTTGCCACGGATGTCCGCTCTGAGGACGTCCCATCTGGGAGGAGATTTCATGAAACTGCGTTTCGCAATGATGGCCGCCGCAGGCGCCCTTATGTCCACGATCGCGATGGCCGATCCGGTCACGATCACCATGTATACATTCTATACGACGGATGTTCCCTTCTACGAGAAGGTGTTCGCCGCGTATGAGGAACAGCATCCCGACGTCACCATCGACATCCAGACCTTCGAAAACACCGCCTATGACGCGGCGCTGCGAACTGCATTCGCCTCCGGCGAAGTTCCAGACATCATCTGCGTCGAGCCGGACGCCCGCGCCGTTGGCATGTATCCGCTGATCGAAGCCGATCTCCTCAAGCCCCTCAACGATCTTTACGGGAGCCAGGGCTGGGACAAGTTGTTCTTCCCGAGCGTTCTCGATCAGCTCGACGTCGATGGAACCTACTATTCCATTCCCGTCGACGTGAACAATTTCTCGCTGTTCTACAACAAGACCATGCTGGACAAATACGGCCTGGACCTGCCGCACTCCTATGCCGACCTGCAGCATATGGCCGACGTGCTGGGCAAGGACGGCATCTATCCGATCGCCTTCGGCAACCAGTTCCCGCAGCGCGGCCGCGACTACTTCTACATGCTGGCAGGCCAACTCGACCATTCGATCATCACCGATGCCGATTCCGGCGACATCTCATGGGATGATCCGCGCCTGGTCGAGGCCGCCCAGAAGCTGAAGGACATGGCCGACGACAAGATTTTCATGCCCGGTATCAATGCGATGAGCATTCCCCAGGGCAATGATGCATTCCTCACCGGCCGCGCCGCCATGGTCCTGTCCGGTCCCTGGGACGTCAAGCCGTTCACGGCCGGCAAGCCCGATGATATCGAGCTCGGTGTCATGCGTTTCCCGCCGGTCTTCGACGGCGTCACGGAAGGGACCTCCCCCGGCGGTGTCGGCAAGAACTACGCCATTCCGGCCGGCGGCAAGCATATCGAGGAGGCGGAAGCCGTCATGGCCTATCTCCTCTCCGAAGACGTGATGAAGCAATATGTCGCCGACCGCGCGATCATGGCGCCCTATGCCGCGGCCAATGTCGATATTTCCGATCCGCTGCAGAAGGCCTTCGTCGAAAACCAGGAGAGCAATGTCGTTCCGCGCGTGCTTCTGAACGCCGACACGCTCGATGCGCTCGGCAATGCCATTCAGGGCGTGCTGGCCGACGAGGTGACCGCCGAGGAAGGTATGCAGGAGGTCGAAGACGCGCGCTGAGCGTATACCGCCCTCGCGCCGCCGGGCTTGCTCCCCGGCGGCTGGCCCGACCTTAAGTCCGGAACGCAGCCCATGAAACCTCGAAGTGCAGTCGGTATGGCGGCGGAAACCAGAACAGGATGGAAATTCCTGTTTCCCGCCATACTGCTGATCGCCCTGATCACCATCCTGCCCGCGCTCTACGCGCTCGGCATGAGCTTTTTCTCCTGGAACGGCCTGTCTGCAAAATGGACATTCGTCGGCCTGGAGAACTATCGCAAACTCTTCCACGACCGGACGCTGGCGCAGGCGATTTCCAACACGGCGCTGTTCACCCTCATCAACGTCGTGTTCAAGCCGGCCGCGGCGCTGGCGCTGGCCTATGCGATCGAAAGCGTCACCCTGACCTGGCTCAGGATCACCTATCGCACGATCTTCTTTTCGACATCGCTGATCTCGGCGGCAATCGCGGCGATGATCTGGGCCTTCGTCTACGACCCCAATATCGGTTTCCTGAACCAGATCCTCGGCACCCAGATTCTCTGGCTCGGCGACCGGCATCTCGTGCTGTGGTCGATTGCCGCCGTCGGCATCTGGCAGTTCCTCGGCCAGAACGCGCTGATCCTCGCCGCCGGTCTGCAATCGGTCCCGCGCGAGCTCTACGATGCCGCCGAAATGGACGGGGCGACGGTCTGGGGCAAGTTCCGCTTCGTCGCGCTGCCGCACCTGCGCTCCTTCATCGCCATCGTGGTGGTGATCAACATCATCAACAATCTCAAGGCCTATGACCTGTTCAAGGTAATGACCGATGGCGGCCCCCGCCATGCCAGCGAAGTGATCGCCACGCACATCGTCAAGGTCGCCTTCGAAAAGGGCGAACTCGGCTATGCCGCCGCCATCAGCTATGCCCTGCTGCTGGTCACTCTGATCCTCGTGGTGGTCTATCTCTACCTGACGGAATTTCGCAGGGAGGAGCGCACATGAAACAGCGCCTGAGCTTTCTGACCGTCCTCAAGCATTGCATCCTCGCCCTGACGTCGCTGGCTTTCGCAGCGCCCTTCCTGTGGGTGATCGTCACCAGCTTCAAATCGCCGCAGGAATATTACAACGGGCGCATCTTTCCCTCGGGAACCTGGCAGTTTTCGAATTATGCCGAAGCGATCTCCCAGTATGACCTGCTGCAGTTCTACCGCAACAGCGTGATCATGGCGGCATCGGCGGTGGTCGTCGGGCTGATCCTCTCGCTGCTGGCCGCCTATGCGCTGTTTCGCTTGCGTTTCCGCTTCAGGAATGTCGTCTTCGTGGCCCTCGTGGTGCTGATGATGCTGCCGCCTCAGCTCACCCTCATCGCCCAATTCCTACTGTTCCAGAAATCCCACATTCTCTACACCCCGCTGGCCCTGATCCTGCCTTACATCCTCGGCGTCCTGCCGCTCGGCGTCTTCATCCTGCGCGGCTTCTTCAACGAACTGCCGATCGATCTCGACCACGCAGCCCGGATGGACGGGGCGACGGACCTGCAGATCATCTTCCTGGTCCTGCTGCCGCTGTCGGTTCCCGTCCTCGCCACGGCCTGCATCCTGACCTTCATCCAGACCTGGAACGAATTCCTGCTGGCCTCGATCTTCGTGCGCGACAACTGGTCCACGCTTCCGGTGGCGATCGCGCGGATCAATACGGTGGCAACTGTCGAGGGCAACCAGCCGATGAAATTCGCGGCCGTGGTGCTGTCGTTCCTGCCGCTGCTCGCCGTCTTCCTGTTCATGCAACGCTACTTCATCAAGGGGCTCGCCTCCGGCGGCCTCAAGGGATGAACGCAAGAAACCGACAATGATGAAAAACAAACCTCACATCCTGCTGTTCAACCCGGACCAGATGCGTGCCGATGTCATGGGGCATCTCGGCTCCGGCAGCACGGTCACGCCGTTCATCGACAGCCTCGTGGAAACCGAAGCCGTCTCCTTCGCCAACACCTGCTGCCAGGCGCCGGTGTGCACGCCGAGCCGCTGTTCGTTCGCGACCGGACTCTATCCGCATGTGAACGGACATCGTTCGCTCCACCATATGCTGCATGCCGAGCATGGCGAGAAGAACATGTTCCAGGTGCTGCGCGGAAGCGGCTATTTCGTCTGGTGGGGCGGCAAGAACGACCTTGTGACCGCCGATGACGGCCCGGAAGCCTATTCGGATATCCACTTCAAGGCCGACGCCGCCTTCTTCGAGCGTCACCAGAGCACCCCGCAATCCGATACCCATCGCGGCGATCAGTCATGGCGTGGCGAACCCGGATCGGACAGCTATTATTCATTCCTGAAGGGCGAACTGAAGAAGGGCGAAAGCGACAGCTACTATCTCGACAATGACTGGCAGAACGTGCTGGGCGCCATCGACTTCATCGAAACCGCGCCGAAGGACAAGCCGCTCTGCATCTATCTGCCGATCCTGTTCCCCCACCCACCCTACGGCGTCGAAAGCGAGTTCTATGCGCTTGCGAAGAACGCCCCGCTGCCGCCCCGCCGCCAAGCCACGCCGGAACAACTGGCGCGCAAGCCCGAAATGCTGCGGGAAATCCGCAAGGCGCAAGGACTTGAAGGCTGGACGGAAGACCGATGGGACGAACTGCGCCGCACCTATTACGGCATGATCGCTCGGGTCGACCGGCAGTTCGCCATGCTGATGGAAGCCCTGAAGCGTGCCGGCATTTATGACGACACGGCAGTGTTCATGTTCTCCGATCACGGCGACTATACCGGCGATTACGAGGTGGTCGAGAAGAGCCAGACCACATTCGAGGATCCGATCGTTCGTGTCCCGCTAGTCGTCAAGCCGCCCCGCGACCTGCCGGCAACCCCCGGCGTGCGTGACGGCGTGATGGCCGAGCTTATCGACATGACGGCCACTGTCTTCGAAATGGCCGGCGCCGATCCTGGCTACGACCATTTCGGCCAGTCGCTTGCCCCGGTCCTTGCCGATCCCGCAGCTCAGCACAGGGATTTCGCCTATTGCGAGGGCGGGCGGCGTCCCGACGAGATGCAGGCCTCCGAGCGGGAATCGCTCAGCCAGTTCGGCCCGAACCCGGCCGACGGGCTCTATTTCCCGCGCATCAATATTCAGGTTCACAACGCCCGGGCCCATGCCCGCGCCGCTATGATCCGGTCGCCTGGATACAAATACATCCGGCGGATGACCGGAGAGGACGAGTTCTACGACCTGACGGCGGACCCGATGGAGTGCGACAACCGCATAAACGACCCTGCACTTGCCGGCGAGATCGGGCGCCACAAGGAACAGCTTCTGAGCTGGTACCTCGAAACCTCCGACATCGTTCCGCGCGCGACCGACAGCCGCTGGCCCCAGGCGGACAGAACGCAAAACAAGGCGGAACCCGCGTCCGCAGTGGAGTCATGACCATGCCCAGCGTCGAAATCAGAAACCTCAACAAGCATTACGGCCCGTTTCATGCCCTGAAGGACATCAACCTGTCGCTCAACGAAGGCGAGTTCGTGGTGATGGTCGGACCTTCCGGCTGCGGCAAATCCACGCTTCTGCGCACCATTGCCGGCCTTGAGGACGCGACCACCGGCCAGATTTTCGTCAATGGCCGCGAGGTCACGCAGGTGGCGCCGCGCGATCGCGGCCTTGCCATGGTGTTCCAGAACTACGCGCTTTATCCGCACCTGACTGTCGCCGAGAACATGGGCTTCGCGCTCCGGCTGGCGCGGCGGCCGAAACCGGAAATCAACGCGGCGGTCGGCCGCGCCGCCGAGATCCTGCAACTGACAGAACTGCTCGACAAGAAACCCCGGCATCTTTCCGGTGGCCAGCGGCAGCGGGTGGCGATCGGGCGGGCGATCGTGCGCGAACCCGACGTGTTCCTGTTCGACGAACCGCTTTCGAACCTCGATGCCGCGCTGCGCGCCCAGATGCGCGTTGAACTGAGCGCCCTCCACCAGTCGCTTGGCGCCTCGATGATCTACGTCACCCACGATCAGGTCGAGGCGATGACCATGGCGAGCCGCATCGTGCTGTTGCGTGGCGGGATCATCGAACAGGTGGGCGAGCCGCTGGAGCTCTATAACCGCCCGGCGAACCGCTTCGTCGCCGGCTTCCTCGGCGCGCCGAAGATGAACTTCTTCGCCGGAACGATCAGTGCGGTCAGCGAGACCATGACGACCATTACGGTGGCCGGCGGCATCAGTTTCGATCTGCCAAATTCCGGCTTTGCCGCAGACACGGGCCTGAAGGCCGCGGACACGGTTTCATTCGGCATCCGGCCCGAAGATTTCCTCATCGCCGACGAGGAACCCAACAGCGCCGGGCCGGCCTTCGACGTGAATATCGCTCTCGAAGAACGGCTGGGTCGCGAAACCGTTCTCTACGCAGATGGCAAACAACTTCGCCCCGACGAGATCGAACAGCCGCATATTACGATACATCGCAATGTTCAATCCGGCTTCCGCCCGGGTGACAGCGCAAGGGTTGCGTTCAATCCGAATGTCGCAACGGTTTTCGCAGCCGACGGACGGGCCATCCGCTGGCCTTCTGTCGCACGGCATTGAATGAAATGTCTCTTCTGCTCAAAGGCTTTGCGAGAATCCGGGGCAAGCCATACTGAATGTCCCGAGGCGTACACGAAACGCGGGGCTATTCGAAGGGGCGCCGCGATGAAGATCGAAAGTGTCAACTTTCACAAGCCTGCGATCTCCATCCGCACCTTGTACCTCAGTCTTTCAACTTGTCATGCGCGTCGGCGATCCCCTTCAGCCAGTAGCCGGAGGCCTTGGTCCATTGCAGCGGATGACCCCGTTCGTTGACGAGGTAGTCGCGCGTCGCGCGCGCGAGCCGCGCCTCTGCCGCGATCCAGACGTAGCCGTCGCCCTCGGGCAGTGAGAGTGCCTTTAGTGCCGAAAGAACCGGTTCCGGATCGTCGGCGCGATCGAGCGGACGATACACCCATTTCGCCGCGTGGTTGGCCCGGGTCGTGAAGGTTTGCTCGTCGCCGCTATCGGCGACCGCCACGACGCTGATCACACGCGTGCCTGCCGGCAGTTCCTCGATTCGACGGCCGATCGCGGGAAGGGCGGTTTCGTCTCCGACAAGGAGCCACCAGTCGAAGGTCGGCGAAACGATCGTCGAGCCGCGCGGGCCGCCGATCTCCAAAACGTTGCCAGGCTTTGCCGCCAGCGCCCATCGTGTCGCTGGACCGGCATCGTGTATGGCAAAGTCGATTGCCAGCGTACGCGTTTCCCTATCGAACCGGCGCGGCGTATAATCCCGCCGTTCCGATTCACCGGCACCATTGGGGAAGAAGAGCTTGACGTGATCGTCGGCGCCGAGACTTACAAAATCGGTAAGATCGTCTCCTGCGAACAGGATACGGATCATGTTCGGCGTGACGTGGGCGGTTTCCTTGACCGTCAGCTGCCTGCGCCTGAGTTCGTGACGGTGTCTTGTGATCTGATGATTCATGAACACTCCAATCAATTGGCTCAGACCGGCTCGTAGCGGCTGATCTCAATGCCGGAGCCGACAGGGAGCACGACACTGGTTATGCCGGGTTTGGCGCGTACCGCCTGAGCATAGGCGATCGCCCCGGGTGCCGCGCGGCCGAGCATGTTGTCGGCAATGATGATCGCACCGGAATTGAGTTTCGGATAGAAGGCCTTGAGGCAGGGCACATAAAGATCTTTCCAGAGATCGAGCAGCACGAAATCGACCTTGCCGGATAGGGCCGGAATCATCTCTACCGCGTCGCCGACACGGAAGTCGATCCAGTCGGCAAGGCCTGCCTTTCGCGCCATTTCCTTTGCGTAGGCCGATTTATGCTCGTAACGTTCCATGGTGATGACGTGGCCGCCGCTCGCGCGCGCGGCGTCGGCAAGCCAGATGCCGGAATAACCGAAGGAGGTTCCGATCTCAAGGATAGTCGGCGCCTCGAGGCCGCGTGCCAGGATATTGATGAACTGCCCGGTATCAGGCCCGACCGCCATGAAGCGATGCTGGCCGCCATCCTCACCTCCGGGACGCGCTTTGTGGCGGTTCTCCCGTTCCTCGCTGATCTTCTCGTGATAGGCTTGGAGCACCGCCGTGATCTTGTCGTCCATGATATATATCTCCTGCTTGTTCCCTTGTGTATGGCGCGGTTAACCTGCTGTTTCGCTGCTGTGTCGGCAGATGCGTCGCACCGAATGGCTGGCAATTCGATGATCGCCGGGCTTTAGCGCTCCGAAACTCGAATGATTTCGGGGGCTCTTCCGTATTTATGCTGCGTTTGACGATGATAGACGATGAAGTCTTCTGCCGGCATGGGCTTGGCGTAGAGCCATCCTTGGCCAAAATCGACGCCAAGCGCTTGGAGGTGATCGGCCTGTTCCTTGGTCTCAATGCCTTCAGCGACCGTGAAGAGCCCGAGCGTCTTGGCCATCTCGATAATATGGGGCGTGACCGAACTGGTGGCTGTATCCTTGCCAATCGTGTCGACGAAGGACTTGTCGATCTTGAGCGCGTCCATGGGCAGGCCCTGAAGATACTGCAGGCTGGAATAGCCAGTGCCGAAATCATCGATTGCCACAGAATGGCCGCGTCCGCGGGCTCTTGCCAGCGTACTCCGCGCCGCCTCTATGTCGATGAAGCCGCGCTCGGTCGCTTCCAGCCATATCTGTTCCGGGCGGATATCGGCTTGGCGAAGCTTTGTTTCAAGGATATCGAGGATACGCCCCGATTTGATATCCGCGGCGCACAGGTTGATTGCGATATGCAGGCTTCGGTCGTCAATGAGCGTGCTGTTCAGATCCGAAATGACCGCCTTGATCACCTGATCGGTGATCGGCATGATCAGCCCGGTTTCTTCAGCCAGCGGTATGAAGAGATCGGGCTTTATCAAAGTTCCGTCCGGTCTTTGCCAACGCACCAGCGCTTCCGCGCCAACGCAGATGCCGGACTTCAGTGCGATGATCGGTTGATAATGCACGACAAATTCACATTTGCGAACCGCAATCTCAAGCTCTGCCAGTGGAGACAAACGTCTTCGCGACAGCCAAATTACGACGCCGACTGTAAATATCGCCGAGACCAGGCCGATCGGCAGCATCAACATTCGCTCTGAATTCAACCCGGTGGCCACTTCAGATCGTTGTTTGGTGGCAACCGCGACCATGCCTTCTCTACGCGCCGTGGCGAACAGATCGCTGTCGGTCATTCCTTTGCTGCGGCCGGCGACGAGCGAACTGACAGCTTCGCGGTCCGGTGCATTCAGCGTTTGGATGATCGTGCCGTCCTCGTTTGCCAACGCAATGGATATGCCATCATCGATCAAAACGTCGACAAACCTTGATGGAACCACCAAGGCATTGTAGGCGCCGGAACGCAACGCCATGACCGGTCTCCCGCCGCTGATTGCGGGTTTGACGTGTATCGAAACTTCGATGCCGTCCTCAGTATGAAAATCGGTTGGTGACTCGGCAAACTCACCGGTCGTTCTGCCCCAGGATGTGCATTTTAGTAGGCCCTCCTCGAAATATCCGATCTCTTCCACGGAAGGAGTGTCGACCGTCAGGGTTCGCATCAGCGCGACGTGGGCGTCGGAACAGGGCGCCAGGGATGTTGCGCCAACCTTGGCGAGTGCCGCTTTGGCATCGGCGAATGTGCCTGTTGCTCGCATTATCGTCAGGCCGGCGACCTGTTCCAACCGTTTCTGCACCCTCTGGACGGCGATAAACCAAGCAAGATAGGACGCAGCAACGATCGGGAGCGCCGCGCCTAGAATGCCCAGAAACACCGCAATTGTGATAATACGCGAACGCCGCTTGCCCATGCCGTCAACCTAAATGAACGATGCCGCTGTATCATGCAAAACCCAAGTTAAAAAGCGCTGCTGGCCTTCCTAAGGGTTAGGCCTTCGCGATCGGCGCGTGAACAGCGATGGCACACGAGAAGATGTTGATGATCGTCGCCCTTTCGCAGCCGCGTCCAATCCAATCTTCACAAGAGGAACTGATATACGGAAATGGCGAGATCTCGAACTGTACGGGACGTCTGGTTGGTTTTCTGCTGGATAACCATGGCGCGATTTCGGGACTCGTGGTCGTGACGAGGGGGCCGATCTTGAACTTAACGAGACTGCAACCTCGCCGCTTCCTGTCGATCAAAAGACCAAACTAGGACCGGTCTCTTGTGCGCTTTTCTCTGTCGAGGCAGAGATGAATTTCCGTGGACCTGTCGCTCTCGGCCAAGAGCCGTGAGGGAGCCGCCATATCCTCGCCCTGACGGATGGTGGTCTCCGAGCGGGAACGGGTTGCGTGTATGTCTGCTTCGGATTGTCGATCAGCAGCGCGTTTGCGTTCGGCGATTTTCACTGGCAAGAAAAAAGTGGGGTTGATCGCACGACGATGCCGACTTTCGCCGCCCGTTTCATGATTTTGCCATTGGAAAACGATTTCGGTCGAGGCAAGGCGAAGCTGCATCGAGTTGATCAGATCGTGACTTCCAATGAATGTCGGTATCGGTAGTTGCGTGCCCCCGCAACCAAAGATACCAACAAACCCGTCGCATCAGCGGCGGGTTTTGTCGTTTTGGAAGCCTTTCCAAGAGCTTGCCGTTCCGTCCAATTCAAGATTGTGCCCAGTTCGCCATGCAGCGTTGCGTAAATCTCGCCGCGTTCTGAGCCGGGAGTGAGCGAAATCTTCTCTATCAGACCGCGAAGGGTCTCTGCCGCTTCCTGGCGCTCGGCGGGGCGATTCAGGGCTTGTGCGAGCTTTGCGACCTTCTTCGCATAGATCGCTGACGCCGTCGGCAGCAGGTCTGGTTTGTCGTCCGGCGCATCCGCCAAGAGCGAGGTCAATTCGGACTTCCGGGTTTCCAGGCCGGTCATCTTCTCCTTCATCGAGGGGTGATACATTCCGTCGGCAATGGCCTCGACAATCTGGGCGATCTGTTTATCGACTTTCGCCAGTTCCACCTGCCAGACATCCGCATTGGAGCGCCGCTCGCGGTTTAGCCGGTTGGTCTCTTCCGCATAGGCGCGCATCGCCTCGGCGGCGATCTCTGGTGACATCATGCGGTCTTTGAGACCAGAGAGCACACGGCTCTCCAGTTCATCCTGCCGGATGGTTCGGCTGTTGGAGCAGGTTCCCTTGCTGATGTGGTTGGAGCATGCGAAGCGGCCTGCACCGCGCAGCGAATAGGGACCGCCGCAGCAGCCGCAGAAGACCAGGCCGGACAGAAGGGACCGAGGTCGGCGCTTGCCGTTGAGCTGGTTCTTCTTGTGGTGCTTGCGCACCGCCTCGGTGACATTCGCGTATTTATCCGCGATCGCGGCCTGCCGCTCACGCACCGCCTGCCAAAGCTCATCATCGACGATACGCAACTCAGGCACCTCACGGGTGAGCCATTCGCTCTCGGGGTTGAGGCGCGACACGCGCTTTCCGGTCGATGGATCCTTGATGTAGCGTAGCCGGTTCCAGATCAGGCGACCAATATAGAGCTCGTTGTTGATGAGGCCGGTTCCGGGCTTCACATGGCCGCGGATCGTGGTGTCGCCCCATGGTTTGCCGTTTGGACCGGGAATGCCCTCTTCGTTCAGGGTGCGAGCGATCGTACGCGGACCCACACCAGAGGCAAATTCCCGGAAGATACGCCGGACGATGTTCGCCTCCGCGTCATCGATCTCGCGATCGCCGCGGATCGGATCGCCGCGTGCGTCGAGCTGTTTGACGACCTTGTAGCCATAGCAAAGTCCGCCGCCCGATTTGCCCTCCTCGACACGGCCACGAATGCCCCGATGGGTCTTTGCAGCGAGGTCCTTGAGGAACAGCGCGTTCATCGTGCCCTTGAGCCCGACATGCAACTCGCTGATCTCGCCTTCCGACAGGGTGACGATGGGGACGCCGGCGAACTTCAGGTGCTTGTAGAAGGTGGCGACATCGGCCTGGTCGCGGCTGACCCGGTCCAGCGCTTCGGCCAGCACCATGTCGAACTTCCCGGCCTGCGCGTCCTGGAGCAGTGACTGGATGCCGGGACGCAGGATCATGCTGGCCCCGGAGATACCCGCATCCTTGTAGGTCCCGACGATTTTCCACTTCTCCCGCTTCGCCTGTTCTCGGCAAATCCGGAACTGGTCCTCGATCGACGCTTCCCGCTGATTGTCGGAGGAGTAGCGGGCATAGAGCGCAACGCGGGTCATGATCGGGTTCCTTTATGCCACCTTGTCGAAGCGGCTCGGCCGGATCAGCACGTCCGCCGAGATGCCGAGCTGTTCGTGCAACTGCCGGATCATGTCGATCGACAGGCCGCGCTTGCGGTTTAGGATGTCCGAGACCCGGCCACGCGGTCCGATGATCGGCTCCAGATCCTTGCGGCTCAACCCCTGCTGCTCCATGCGGAACTTGATCGCCTCGACCGGATCGGGCGGGTCCATCGGGTGGTGCTTCGCTTCATAGACATCGATCAGCGTCGCCAGCACGTCGAGCCGGTCGCCGTCGGGCGTTCCGCTCTTCGCCCCCCAGAGGCGTTCGACTTCTTCAAGCGCCGCGTCGTAATCCGCCTCGGTGCGGATGAGTTTGAGTTCAGTCACCATGCTTCACCTCCGTCACATCGATCCTGTCATAGGCCTTGTGGGTGCCGATCCACTTGATCCAGACGATGCCCTTCTCGAAATCGACCGCCACCACAAGGCGGTAGTTGTTGCCCTTGATATTGAAGACAATCCGCTCGGCTGTGACGATGCTTGCCGTGGCGTAGTGTCTCTTCACATCCGCGGAATTCGCCCAGTCCGCCTTGCTGACTTCATCGAACCAGGCATCAAGCGCGGCTTTCATCGCCGTCTGATCCTTCTGCCCCGCGAGGCTGTCAATGAATTGCTGCAGGGTGCGGCGGGCGATGATCCTCATTCGAACCTCTGTATCATGATACCATAATGGTATCAATTGAAATATACCAAGGCCCCGACGGCTGGAACCGTCGACGCCGGTTGCATGTGTGGGCAGCCGTTCAGGTGGGGGTGTTGCGCTTGCGCCGGTTCGCCTTCCGAGCTTGTGCTTCATAGCGTTCGAACTGCTCGCGCGCGATCTGGTGGCCGATCAGTCGGGCCAGGGCGATGACAGCTTCATCGGAGCGGTCAAGCTCCCGCCGCGCCGTTTCCGGTGCGGATGAAGGCCCGAAGACCTCCATGATGAGCTTGGCCCGCTTGATCGCCATTGTCTCCCATAGTCCCGTGCCCGGAATGGGCGTGGAACATGGAAGCGCCGAATATCGAACCTGAAAAGGCTCGTTGCCAGACCGTGCGGTAAATCGGATACCATGGCGTAGAAAAGGGTTGGCTCACTTTCGGCAGACGAAGGATAGGCGCGGCATTGAAAGGGTCCATTCGTCCGAATCTCGGTTCGAGTCCCGCATGCTTCACCACCCCGCCGATTACCCCCTATACCCCGATATTTCCGCCGATCACCGCACCACACCAGACGGTATAGCGGACCGCCGATTCTACGCTATCGACCGCTGCTTGCATGCCTGAAACGGGCCGGAAACCGCCATAAAGAAAGAGCTTCCTGGACGACGGCTTGGCGCCACAAACGGTCAAACCGCCACACGAGGGCGGCTAGGCGGTTTCATTTCCCAGGAACCAGCCGACGTTGCACCGTCCAGTCAGCCCCACGGCCGCAACATTGCGGCGGCGTCGGCCCAACGAGCGCAGTTGGCATCCGTTCCCAACGAACTGCAAAGTGGCTGGGGTCACGATCGCGATCGCTTGTGCGAAAGCTGGGTGCATTGCTTTCGGGCCTATTCGACTTCGATCGCGTGGCGGCCCGCCCTGCGGCGACGCTCGCAATAGGTCTGCATTGCCTCCTTCCGGAACCGGCCTGGCGAGACACCAGTCGAGCGGCTGAACGCGTTGCTGAAGGCGCTGTCGGACCCGTATCCGAGCGACCAGGCAATATCGGCGACGGAACGGTCCGTTTCGCTCAACTCCCTTTCCGCCAGGCGCATCCGCCAGTTGAGTACATAGGTCAAAGGCGGGACCCCGACGACATCACGAAAGCGTACGGCGAACGATGTCCGCGACATTCCGGACAGCTTCGCTAACTCGTCCAGGCTCCACGCATGCGAAGGTTCGGCGTGAATTCCTCGTAGCGCGATCGAGATGCGCCTGTCGTCAAGCGCCGTGAGCCAACCGGACCGGTCCGATTTGTTTGATTCTATGTGAAGCCGCAAAGCTTCCACGAACAGCAACTTCGCCAAGTGGATGATCGCGGTTGTCGAGCCTGCCCGCTCGCGCTGCGTCTCCTCGGCCAATTCCGTAAGAAGCCAGCGCAGTTTCGCGGCTTCTGCTTTCTGACCATTGACGTGAACGACGGGAGGAAGACTTTCCCGCAAAAAGCCACAGCGCTGCTCGTCGACCTCCAGCAGCCCGCCGATCATCATGAATTCGGAGCCTTCCCCTGCGCGCAGGTTGCCCTCTGCATCCCGCTCAAGCGGTGCGGCGAGGGCGCCCGCAAGCTGCTCCGAAGCGCCGGCCAGGATGATCGCCGGCGCTCCATTCGTGATGACGACGTCGCCCGCCTCGAACCGAGCCGGCGCTGCTGTGTCTGCTTCGGTCGATAGCCAGCACACCCCTCTGACCACGGCGAGCAACTTCACCGCGTCCGAACGCTTGAATCTGCGCGCCCACCCGCCGCCGGCAACAAGCGTGCCGGTGAGTACGCAGCGAGCGTCGGCGAGATTGAGGACATCTGAGAGCGGGTCGGCGTGCATCGTTGTACTATCTCGCATAAATTTCGCACGATCAAGCATTCATCATTCGGAAGCAGCCGCCTACCAAGACGCTACCCTCGCGAACGGAAGGAGCCCCCCATGCCTCTCGATCACTTCATCACACTCGGCCGTTCGGGCCTGCGGGTCAGCCCGCTGTGCCTTGGCACCATGACATTCGGCGAAGACTTCGGCTGGGGCGCGAGCGATGAGGACTCGCACGCGATGCTGTCGGCGTATCTCGATCGCGGCGGTAACTTCGTCGACACGGCGAACATCTACACCGGTGGCCATTCGGAAAGGATCACCGGCGACTATCTGCAGCGACGCGATGTTCGCCGTGACGGGCTCGTGCTCAGCACGAAGTTCTACTGCAGCCTGTTTCCTGGAGACCCGAACGGCGGCGGCGCAGGCCGCAAGGCGCTCCTCCAGCAATGCGAAGCCTCGCTGAAGCGTCTCCAGACCGACTACATCGACATCTACTGGCTTCACAATTGGGATCAGGCCGCGCCGATCGAGGAGACGTTGCGTGGGCTCGACGATCTCGTCACGGCCGGCAAGATCCGCTACGTCGGCTTCTCCGATATCCCCGCCTGGAAGACGGCTGAAGCCCAGACTATCGCCCATTTCCGGGGGTGGGCGCCGATCATCGCGCTGCAGCTCGAGTATTCGTTGCTGGAGCGGACAAGCGAAGGCGAGCTTTTTCCCATGGCCCAGGCAATGGGAATGGGCATCATGCCCTGGTCGCCGCTGAAGAGCGGGTTCCTGAGCGGCAAGTTCAAGCGCGGCGGCGGCGATAACGTCGATACGAAGCGCACCGGCCTGGTGGGCGTTCCGAGTGAAGCCGATTACGACGTCATCGAAGCGGTCGCGGCCGTCGCGTCGGAACAGGAAGTGAGTTCCGCGTCGGTTGCGCTGGCCTGGGTGCGGTCACGGTCCGGTGTGAGTTCCACGCTCGTGGGCGCAAGGCGCGTCGATCAGCTTCAAGCGAACCTCGATTCGCTCGACGTCAATTTGTCGCCCGACCAGATCAAGATGCTCGACAACGTCTCCAAGCCCAAACTCAATTTCCCGGCCGAGAACAATGAAACACTGGCGCCCCTGATCGGCTTCCCGGGCACAACCGTCGATGGACAAACGATGCCCTCAGCTTCGCGCCTCTCGGCCTGATCGCAACGTGATGGTCCACGGCTGGAATGCGCGCACGCTGACAAGCGCGACGCATCTCGAACGATCGCTCATAATATTTGTACGAATAAGCATTCAACGTTCTAGATTGGTCGCTTATGCGTGTCTCCACGAAGTAGGGAGATATAGCAATGAGCACAGCTCAATCACCAATCGGTTCAAGATTTGGCCGCGCCTCCACGACAGCCGACATCATCAAGGGAGTCGATCTAGTCGGCAAGGTGGCGATCGTCACGGGTGGCTACTCAGGCTTGGGGCTTGAAACAGCACGCGCGCTCGCCTCGGCGGGTGCGAGAATCATCGTCCCGGCGCGCGACGTCGAGCGCGCGCGCAAGGCCATCGCCGAAGCAGGCGGCGGCATGGAGGTTCAGGCGATGGACCTCACCGATCCCGGCTCGATCGACAACTTCGCCCGCGACTTCGTCGAAACTGGCCTGCCGCTTCACCTGCTCATCAACAACGCCGGCATCATGGCGCTCCCCGAGCTGAAGCGCGATGCGCAGGGCAATGAGCTGCAGTTTGCTACCAACCACCTCGGCCATTTCCGGCTGACCCTGCGTCTCTGGCCGGCGCTCAAGCGGGCCGGCGGTGCGCGCGTCGTGTCAGTTTCGTCCGCCGGGCACCGCTTCTCGCCGGTGGTATTCGACGACATCAATTTCGAGCGCCGCGACTATGAGCCTTTCAAGGCCTATGGTCAGTCGAAGACGGCCAACATCCTCTTCGCGGTCGCCCTCGACCGGCGAGGCAAGGAAGAGGGCATCCGCGCGTTCGCGCTCCATCCCGGCGGGATCGCGGGAACCAATCTCGGTATGCATGTCGGGGTGGAAATGCTGAAAAAAACCGGGTTCGTCGACGAGAATGATCGGCCGGTCGTCGATCTGAGCCGTGACCTGAAATCGGTACCGCAGGGAGCGGCTACCCACGTTTGGTGCGCGGTCAGCCCGCAGCTTGACGGCAAAGGTGGTGTGTTCTGCGCCGATTCCGACATCACGCCTGTGCTGCCGGGCGGCGGTTGCGTCGATCTGGGCAGCGAAGATCGCACCAATCGCCTGACTGGCGTAGAAGCCTATGCGATCGACCCCGACGTCGCCGAAGAGCTTTGGCGCAGAAGCGAGGAGATCGCCAATATACCCATCCAGAGCTATTCGTAGCGCGACAATATTGCGTCGCCCCTCGATGACTGTGGGCCCCCGCCCGGACATCGATGCGGTCGTTGTATGCCACGTCCTCGACCAGCCTCGAAGCATCTGGTTCGTGATGCCGGCCGCAGAACTTGACCAACAGACCCGCTCTTCGTAGGCCTCGAGCGGGTGAAGTTCTTGCCGAAATCGGTAGCCGTGGTGCCGGGCTGAGGTCCGTTTCGAGCCTGAAGCAGACATTCGAAGACAACGTCGCGAACGACGGAAATGAGGGCGCAAACCCGCCAAACGTCCGAAATGGCCGCCGTTAGCCACCCAAATGCCGCCGATAGCCGCATAACACGAAGTATCTGCATAATCGTCAAAGGGTTATGACGATCTCATAGTGCTCACCTTCGTCGGGCGCTGCCCGCCAAACATCGCCGATTGCCGCACAAACTGACCGGCTATATCTTTAATTATCAATTAGATAGGTACTTGAATTATGATACGTGGTTCTCGCACGGCCCAACCAAGCGGGATAGCCCTACCGTTACATCGCCGATCAAACGCCACAGCCCCCTTCGCTTCTATCAGGGAAGAGGCTTGGGCATGACCGGATCGGGGCCGACTACCGATTGTCAGTTGCTGGGCTAACCGAGATGAAAGCGGACACACGACATCGGATGCCATGATTTTAATCGGGCCCAAACCGGTCGTAAATTGACTTGTCCGGCATAGGCACACTTACGCGGCCTCGCCACGAAGACGTACTACGTCCTTGGATGGGGGCAGCCCGAACTGTCGCGCGTATTCCCGGCTGAACTGGTTCGGGCTTTCGTAGCCGACACAGAAGGCCACAGATGTTGCGCTTCCCTCTCCTGCCATCAGAAGCGTGCGGGCATGGAGCAGGCGGACCTGCTTTTGGTATTGGATGGGGCTCAGCGCCGTGACAGCCTTGAAGTGGCGATGGAATGCCGAGACGCTCAGGGCCGCCATCTCGGCGAGCGCCTCAACCCTCAGGGGCTTTGCGAAGTTCTCCCTGATCCACTGGATCACGACGCCAATCCGTGAGAGCGCCGCGTCGGGCGCCGCGATGTCCCGTAGCATCCAGCCGAGCGGCCCCTGCAGCACCCGGAACAGGATTTCCCTTTCGTAGGCAGGTGCGAGCACGTCGACCTCGTCCGGCCGGTCCATAAGCCGAAGCATTCGCACCCAGGCATCGAGAAATTCGTCGTTGACCGGCGCGACCGAGAAGCCCGAGCCAAACAGCTTGCTGCAGACCTGCACGGGCAGGTCGCTAATCAGCGACGCGACCGTCGGAGGATGAAGCGTCAGGCTAACCGCGAGATACGGCTCCCCGGAGGCCGACGGATGCACCGATCCCACGGCCGGAAGATCGACCGACATGACGAAATAGGTGGCCGGATCATAGGCAAAAGTCCGCTCGCCAATCGTCATCGTCTTCGAGCCCGTCAGGATCAGGTTGATCATCGGCTCATAGACGGCCGAGAGCCGATGTTCCGGTATCTCGCCCTGGACCATGGCGACGCGGGGAATTCCTGTTTCCGTCCGGCGGTTTTCGGCCGACGAGGCCAAGCTGCGCAGTTCCTGAAGTTGGTTTTCCATGAAGGCGAAGGTGACAGACTGAGGTTGGTTCCGCAAGCGTTGAAGCAGAAATAGGCAAGTTTCAGAGAGAAATGGGTGAGCGTCAGCGATGGTACAGGCCTAGCTTCAGGTCATACCGAACAGGGAAGGAAAAGCCCTATGAAGATCGTTATCATTACCGGAAGCAGCCGGGGCCTCGGAGCGAGCACCGCCGTTGAATGCGCCCGCAACGGCATGGGCGTTGTCGTCACCTACAACAGCAATCCTGAAAAAGCAGAAGAGGTCGTGAAGACGATCGTGCAGAGCGGCGGCATGGCCGTGGCCCTGAAGCTCGACGTTGGCGACATCAGCTCGTTCTCGGCGTTTCGTGACGACGTCGCGGGGAAGTTGGAGACGGTCTTCGACCGTGGTGATTTCGACTATCTGGTCAACAATGCCGGATATGGCCTCTTCAGTCCGATAGCCACAGTCACAGAAGAACAGTTTGATGGATTGTTCAACGTCCACCTCAAAGGCCCGTTCTTCCTGACCCAGATCCTGCTGCCGCTGATGGCGGACGGTGGCCAGATCATCAACTTCACCAGCGCTACCTCGCGTGTCGCAACTTCAGGTGTCGCGCCCTATGCCTCCTTCAAAGGCGGCCTCGAAGTCCTGACCCGTTACATGGCCAAGGAGTTCGGTGACCGGGGTATCCGGGCGAACTCGATTGCACCTGGTGCTATCCGCACCGAACTCGGCGGTGGCCTGAATGACGAATTCGAGACGATGCTCGCAGGTCAGACCGCGCTTGGCCGCGTCGGCGAACCCGAAGAGATTGGCGGTGTCGTGGCCAGCCTTCTGTCGAGCGAGAATCGCTGGATCAACGCCCAGAACATCGAAGTCGCCGGCGGCTACATCATCTGACCAAAGGAGAGCAACGTGCTCGATCATGTCTTCATCTCAGTCAGCGACATCACCCGCTCGGTCGCCTTCTACGAGGCGGCGCTGGCACCGCTCGGAATCGTCCATGCACATGACTACGACGGGAAGGACGGGCCTCCCGGCCATCCGGACCTGAAAGGCTTTGGGGCGAACGGCAGGGTGTTCTTCTGGCTTCGCGAAGGGGTCGTCGAAGGCCGCTCGGCTCATGTCGGTTTCGTCGCCAAAGGCACCACCCAAGTCGATGCCGCCTACGCCGCCGCCATGGCTACAGGTGCATCCGAGATCCATCCGCCCGGCCCGCAGCTTCATTACGACCCACGTTACTACGCCGCGCAGGTTCGCGACCCCGACGGCTACAGCCTCGAATTCGTTTACAAGGAATGGCAGCACTGACATGACAAAGCTAATGATCTATGGCGCGACCGGCTATACCGGCCGCATGGCAGCGAAACATGGGAAGGCGGCAGGCACGCCTCTCGTTCTCGCAGGCCGCAGAGAGGAGACCCTCTCCAGGCTTGCCGCCGAGCTCGGTGTTGAATACCGGGTGTTCAGCCTCAGCGACGCTGCGGCGATCGACAAAGGCGTTGCCGATATTTCGGTCCTGCTGAACTGCGCCGGTCCTTTCCTGCGGACCGCCGAAGCCCTGATGCGGGCGTCGCTCCGCAACGGCGTACACTATCTCGACACTGCAGCCGAACTCGACAGCTACCGTCTGGCCGAAGACCTGGACGACGAGGCGAAGGCAGCAGGAATAATGCTGATGCCAGGCGGCGGGGGCAGCGTCGCAATGCTCGGCAGCCTCGCCGGACACGCTGTCGGGAAGGTCCGCGACCCCCGAAAAATCAGGATCGCGCTGCATGTCGCAGGTGGTCTTTCGCGCGGGTCGGCGATTAGCGCCATCGAGAATGTCGCCACCCAGACCCTGGCTCGTATCGACGGCAAGCTCGTCAGCGCTTCTGCTGAGGGCATTCGGAAATTTGACTTCGGCAAGGGTGCGGTCGACTGTTTCCCGGTGACGCTTCCCGATCTCATCACGATCTGGCGGTCGACGGGCGTCCCTGATGTCGAGACCTTTGTGCATGTGACAGGCGACGGCTTTCCGCAGGGCGATCTCTCCCTGCTCCCGGATGGGCCGAGTGAAGAGGATCGTCTCGCGAACCGATACCAGGCAGCCGTCGAAGTCACCGACGCGGAAGGCCAGGTGACCCGCTCGCTTCTCGACACGGTCAACGGCTACACCTTCACCGCGATGGCTGCGGCCGAAGCTGGCCGCCGTGTGCTCGCAGGCGAAGTCCGCCCCGGCTTCCAGACGCCCGCCGTTCTGTTCGGAAGCGGCTTCGCTCAGACCATCGCCGACACCACGATCGTCGACATCTGAGGAACGCACCATGCAGAAGCTCGTCGAATCCTTCATCGCGACCGCAAACGCCTGCGACGTCGAGGGCGCGCTGTCCCTGTTCGCTCCCGATGCCGTCATCGACGATGTTTCGGTCGGCGACGCCTTCGTCGGCCGGGCCGGCGTCCGGATCTATTTCGAGCGGTTCTTCGTCGGTTACAACACCGCAAGCAGGCTGCTGTCCATCGAGACGCTGGACGACTTCAACGCGAACGTCCGCCTCGATTTCACGGGAGATTTCGGCCACGAGGTCGGCATCCTCAAGATCGCGATCAATTCTGAGGGCCTGATCGAGCGCATCGACGCCGATCTCGAGTAGCAGGCCCACCTCACAATCTCATCAGACAACGAACATCTGCGCCTGAGGCGCGGATGCCGGGGAAGGCTTGCATCCGCAAGCCCCCGCACAAGAAGGAGTATGTTCATGACAGTCTCGCCATCTCTCACTCAGGAGGCCGCCGACAAGCTGGCTGTCGTCGAAGCGTTGTATCGCTTCGCGGCTGGTATCGACCTCCGAGACAAGGAGCTTCTATCGTCGTCGCTCGCAGAAAACGCGGTCTCAGACTTCCGGCCGGCCGCCGCCAAAGCCGGGTTCGAATATCCA
The DNA here is from genome assembly GCF_013459645.1 of Martelella sp. NC20. NCBI lineage: Bacteria > Pseudomonadati > Pseudomonadota > Alphaproteobacteria > Hyphomicrobiales > Aurantimonadaceae > Martelella > Martelella soudanensis. The sequence continues at coordinate 755,692 of NZ_CP054861.1, read as the reverse complement.
GTCATTGAAGGTCGGGATGTCATTGTCGCGGCCCTGTCGACGTCGCTCAGCATGCTGGACACCACCCACTCCGTCAGCAATCCGCGTGTGACCATCGACGGCGACACGGCGCGCATGGATGTGCTTGTGGAGGCTCAGCACGTTCCCCGTGGCGATCCCTCGCGTCATTATCTGATGAAGAACCGCTACGACGTCGAGTTGGCGAGAACCGGCGACGTCTGGGTCATCACCCGCAACACGGTCGACAATGTCTGGCGGACGGGCGATCTGACTGTTCTCTCCGAGATCTAAGCCTCCAATGAAGGCGACGCGAATGGAATGGCGGCGGGTTCTGTTTCCGCCGCCATTCTCTCGCGGATGACCGCTGTTGACGCAAACATGCCGCTTCCTCAGTCCGCTTCCATGTCCGCTTTAGCAACCCCGCCGGGGTAGTCCCTATGACCGAGATAAAGGCGTACTGCAGACATGCAACGGTTGCATCGGGAACCACTGCTAGTGTTCGCCACCTGGCAAAAGATTCCCAGTTTGCGTCCCGTTCAACCTCGGTAGTTCGAACGAAGACTCGAGGTCCAGAATGCGGACAAAGCCGCCGTCGGTTCCTGCCAGCTTGCAATGTAAAACGATCGTCTTACATTGGTGTTCATGGACGCAAGGGGAGGTTCCTATGGATATGACCACCAAACTCACTGCCGCCGCAGAGAGGCTCTTCGACCGTCACGGCTACATGGCCACCGGCATGGACCGGTTGACGGAGGCTGCGGGAATGTCGAGCCGCACGCTCTACAAGCACGCCGGTAGCAAGGCGGCACTCATGGCACGTGTCCTGACCGAGAGAGACCGGCGCTTCATGGCCCGGCTTGAGGTGCGGACCGTGGACGCTCTGTTTGCTGCCCTTGAGGACTGGGTGCGGATCGAGGGGTGTCGGGGCTGCCTGTTCCTTCGGTCGCGCGCAGAAACGGGTGGCGATACGCCGGAGATCGCCGCAGCCGTCGCGGCGCACAAGGAGGTCTTCCACCGGCGGGTCGGCGAGGTCGTCGCGATGGATCTGGGACGCGAGGACCCGACGCTCGCCGAGCAGGTGCTGGTCCTCTTCGAGGGCGCGACCCACGCGGCGGTCTATCGCGGAGCGCAAACCGTCTCCGCAGCACGGGCGGCGGCGACCATCCTGCTGGAGAGGGCGCGCTCATGAGCTCGGCCCTTCGCATCGGCGCAACAGGCTTCGCCCTCATCGCGGTCTGCTACGGCTTTGCCCGCTTCGCTTTCGGCCTGTTCCTGCCGCAGATCGACAGCGAACTGGGCCTCGGCACGTCCCTCAGTGGGGTGATCTCGGGTGGCTCTTTCGCCGGCTACTGCGTCGCCATTGTCGCATCGGCCATCCTGACCGAACGGCTCGGCGCGCGCGCCGTCGCGGTCGGGGCGGCCCTCGTTGCGTCAATCGGCATGGCGGGTATCGCGCTCGCGCCGTCGCCACTGATCCTGGCCATTGCCGTGGTGGTCGCCGGATCGAGCACAGGCCTTGCCTCGCCGCCCATGGCCGCCGCGGTCGCGGCGGCGGTCAGTAAAGGTCGGCAGGACCTGACGAACACGGTCATCAATGCCGGCGTGAGCGCGGGCGTGGCGCTGTCGGGGGCCATCGCCCTCGCCATCACGGGACAATGGCGGCTGGCCTTCGGAGCTTTTGCCGCCGTGGCACTGCTGTTGGCCATCGCGGCCGCCATCGCGCTCCCCGCAGCCTCGGGCAGCGGTCGCTCAGGTGGTCTGCCCCCGATGACGGGGCCGGTCCTACGGCTGATTTCGGCATCCTTCTTGATGGGGACCGCGAGCACGGCGCTCTGGTCCTTCGGCGGCCAGTTCGTCGCGAGCCAGTTGGACTGGGGGTCGACCGGAACTGGCCTTCTCTGGACCTGCATCGGCGTCGGCGGGCTTGTTGGAGCTTTGGCAGGAACGCTCGTCGGAAAGTTTGGTCTCGACTGCGTTCACTGGGCCTTTTTGGGCCTGATGGCGGCCAGCATCCTGTCAGTCGGCCTTGGCCTTGGCCTTGGCCCCGTCCCGACGCTCGTCGGAGGAACCATCTTCGGCGCGGCCTACGTGATGCTGACCGGGGTTTACCTAATCTGGGGCACCCATGCCTTACCCGGCCGGCCTGCAACCGGGCTCATGGTCGGTTTCTTGACCATCGCCGTGGGCCAAACCGTCGGCGCACCACTTTTCGGATTCCTAATGGCGGGTCCGGGCGTTGAGTTTGCCGTGATATGTTTCGCCGCCGTCGCGCTGTTCTCTGGGGCCTTCCGAGCAAGGAGCGCCGTCGATAGCGCACTTGCGTAGCCTCCGGGGGGGGCGCAGAAGGTCTTGGAAGGGCTCAAAGCCGTCAACTGACCGTGTCGCTCCAGAATGTTGGACCAGTGCCCGATGCCCTGCTTTCATCGGGTATCATGTGTCAGGTGGTCAACACTAGCGCCTAACGAAGACTGTTCGGACCTAACGGACACATCACTACGGCGGATCAGACGCAACAATCGGCGGAAAATCGCCGATTGCCGCACGATAGGCAAGATTTCTTTGCCTTTTCATGGGCCTAGCAATTCGCTTTTAAGGTTCAATAGGGAGGGCCATAGAGTAGATGTCGTGCCCATCGGGTTCCCGCACGCCCCACCATCTTGGATAAAATCACCTTTTGGACGAACAATTTGCCGCCGATAGCCCGATAAGTCCGTCCGGGGAAATGGGTCATAGCGCCCGATAGGGGGCGTGTTCTAAATCGAAATCCCATCTCAGTCCCGGAATGCCGCGCCGCCCTCAATGGTGATAGTCCTATCGGCAAGCTCGATGATGAGGCTGTCGTGCGTCACCATCACCGTCGAAGTGCCGCGCTTCCCTCCAAGGGCTTTGAGTATCCTGACCACATGAAGGCCTGCGTCTTTGTCGAGCGCGGCCGTTGGTTCGTCGGCAAAGTCTCACTCCGAAGGCAAAAGCATTGATGCCTCAGAGTCTGTTCAAGAAAGCGGATATCGGGCGAGCCTTCTTGTCATGAGCGTGATCATTGCGGTCTGGATGAAGGCGCGGCTCGTTGCTGAGAACCGCTCGAAATCCTTTGCCAGGCGGCGGTTTATTCCAAGCCATGCCAGAGTGCGCTCAACGATCCAGCGCTTCGGCAACACCTCAAATCCAATCTGATTGCGCTTGACGATCCCCATGGGTCGCGGGCTTGCCTGTTCGACCTTGGGGCCCTGATAGCCGCCGTCGCCGCAGATTTTCTCGATGAAGGGAAAGCGGTTGGCGAGTTTGTCGAAAACAAGAGCTGCTCCGTCGCGATCCTGAATGCCCGCCGAGTGGACTTCCGCCTTGAGCAGCATGCCTAGCGTGTCGACCAGAATGTGCCGCTTGCGGCCCTTGATCTTCTTGCCCGCATCATAACCGGTATCGCGGCGGGCATCCGGCCCGGTCTTCACTGACTGGCTATCAATGATGGCAAACGATGGCTGTTCTTCGCGGCCTTCCAGTTGCCGCGTCCGGCAGTAGAGCGCGTCATGAATGCGCCGCCACGTCCCGTCTCGGCAGAACCGTTTGAAAGGCATCGTCAACTTAACGGAATGTGGAATTCGATGTGCGACTGATGGGCCATGACAGACCGTGATCCACTCTATCGCCGCCATCGCGTCCCCCCTTGAAGTCATTGCCCACGCCGTGTGGCTCTATTTCCGGTTCCCTCTTAGCCTGCGAATGGTCGAGGAATTGCTGGCTGCCCGCGGGATCATTGTCTCGCACCAAACCGTCCGGCTATGGGCTGAGAAATTCGGCAGCACCTTTGCCAACGACATTCGTGGTCGATCATGCGGTCGGCTTGGGGACAAGTGGCATCTCGATGAAGCCGTTGTTTCAATTCGTGGCAAGAAGCATTGGCTGTGGCGCGCAGTTGATCAGGACGGTTTTGTGCTAGAGGTTCTGGTTCAAAGCCGCCGAAACGCCAAGGCCGCCAAGCGCCTGATGCGCAAGCTCTTGAAGGGTGAGGGCCGGTCGCCGCGGGTGATGATCACAGACAAGCTGCGATCCTATGGCGCAGCAAAGCGAGAGATCATGCCGGATGTCGAGCATCGTGCTCACAAAGGGTTAAATAATCGGGCGGAGAATTCTCACCAGCCAGTCCGGCTTCGAGAGCGAATCATGAAGCGCTTCAAATCACAGCGACATCTACAACGCTTCGTCTCCATTCATGATCCGATCGCCAACCTATTTCAAATCCCACGACACGACATCTCCTCCGGCCACTATCGCGAACTGCGCACGGCGGCGATGAGCCTGTGGGCGAAAATTGCCCGAGCATGAGAGATATCGGCGGATGGCGTCTTTCGCTTTCTCTCCCTCCGTTAAGTTTACGATGCCGGTGGCGGCGTTGATTGAGGCCATCAAAACGGAATTGTAGGAGGGGATCAAGATATTTTGATCAAATGATACTGAAAAACTTGAAACCTAAAGCGCCTTTGGCTGAAATAGCTTCGGTCCGAAGCGAGCCTGCCGGCAGCGCCGGGTTTGGCTTTGATATCCGAAGTATCGGAATAATGATTTTTATATCATATACTTAATGCATGTATAGCCATCGCCGAACTGCGGGAGCAGGGCGTCAATTCTTAATCTATGAATTTTGCGAATTGATACTTTTAGAAATATTAATTCGCTTTATAAATAAAGCGAGGCTACCTGTCAGAAGCAATAGATAAGGAGCGGAACATGACGGCCTCTAGCCAAGCCTTGCGTGCGACTGACATCGCTACGACCAGTGTCGATGGCGCCACACTGACTAAAACTCCCGAATTCGAAGAGCTTCTGGCCATCATAGCAGAACGACAGCGTGAGTTCGAGGAGCTGCGCCATATTCCCCGCGATGTTATTGCACTCATGAAAAAGGCTAGGATCTTCCGCTCCGCGACGCCGACCCGGTTCGGCGGCGATGCGCTCGCGCCGCATCATTTCCTCAGGATGATTGATGCGATTGCTACTGTCGATGGCTCGGCCGCTTGGGTTGCGGCCTTTGGTTCTGCCAATACCTACACGGCGGCCCTTTCCGTCGAAGCGCAGGAAATCATGTATCGGGACGGCCCCGACCAGGTTTTTGCCGGCGGATTGCACCCGGTTCAGGAGGCGGTGCGGGTCGGTGGCGGCTGGCGGGTTTCTGGCCAGTGGAAGTTCGCCTCGGGCTGCATGGGCGCCGACTGGATCGGCGTTGGCATTGCCGGCCGCCGCGAGGGCGAAAGCGCCGATGCGCCGCCGGTGGTGATGATGGCGGTGGCGCCGGCGGAAGAGGTCGAGATTATCGAGACCTGGGACGTCTCGGGCATGCAGGGCACCGGCAGCCATGATACTCGCGTGAGGGACAAGTTCTATTCCGACGCCTGGATTTGCGAGCGTGGCGCGCCCGGTATTTTCGATGATCTTCTCTATCGCTATCCGGCGATGGCCTATCAGGCCGAGGTTCACGCCGCCTGCAACCTCGGTCTGGCGCGCGCCGCGATCGATCAGGCGATATCGGTCTCCGGAGCCGCCAAGATCATGGTTGGCCATTCAAGACTCTGCGACCGGGGCTATTTTCTGACCGGGATCGGCGAATGCGAAGCGAAACTGCGCAGCGCAAGGGCATTCTTCTATGAAGCCGCCGAGGCTGCCTGGGACAGCCTGCTGAAGGGGAACACGGTTTCGGTCGTGGAAAACACGATGCTGCGGCTGAGCGCCAGCAATGCCGCCCGCACCGGGGCCGAGATCGTGCAGCATTGTTACCGGATCGCTGGCATGGGCGTCATCAGCAAGGATAATCCGATGCAGCGCTATCTGCGCGATGCCATGGTGGTCACGCAGCATGCCGCCGTCGCGGATCTGACGTTTGAAAGCGCCGGCCGCGTTCTTGCCGGCCTCGATGCGCCGCGCGGTTATCCGTAGCTTCTCCAATCCAAAAGGTGTCGGGCAAATGGATGACAGGCGTTTGCTGCTGTTCGATCTCAATCTCATCAAGGTGTTTATCGCCGTGTACGAGGCGGAGAACCTGACTGGCGCCGCCCAGCGTCTCGGGCTCACGCAGCCGGCCGTCAGCCATGCCTTGCGGCGTCTGCGCGACACGTTCGATGACAGGCTGTTCCTGCGGTCGGGCTACGAAATGCATCCGACACCGGCGGCAACCGCGCTTTACGGGCCGTTTCAGCAGGTGATGCGCATTTTACGCGATTCCATGGACGCTTCCCTGACCTTCGATCCGGCGACGTCCACGCGTAGGTTTCGGCTCGCCATGACGGACACAGGCGAATTCGTGACCCTGCCGCGTCTTTTGAACGCGCTTCAGGCCGTGGCGCCGGGGGTCAATATCCAGACGGTCCGCGTGCCGACCGATGCGCTGGAAACGGCTCTGCGCGTCGGCAAGGTGGATGCGGCGATCGGCTATTGCCCGCTGTTGGAAGATACCGCCTGCCGCGGTGCTTTTCTCTTGAAAGACCATTTGATCTGTCTTGTCCGCAACGGTCATCCGGTCCTGGAAAAGGACTGGACCAGCGAAAGCTTTTCCAAGCTGTCGTTCATCGATGTCAGCAGGGAGGCGACGGGCTATCGCATGGCCCGGGCACGGATCGAGGATCTGGGCATTCACTATAACATCGCTGCGCGACTTGAGCATTTCACCATTCTTCCGGAGATCGTCCGGCGCACTGATTACGCGGCAGTCTTCCCGCGCTCGGTCTTCAACTTGATGCATCACCATGACGATTTGAAACTGTGCGAATTGCCGTTCGACATGCCGGACTATGAAATCAAGTTCTGGACTCACGAGATGTTCAGCGCTGATCCGGGCCTGAAGTGGTTGAACGGGGTGCTTCAGAACGTATTCGAACCTCAAGAAGAAGGTTGTCATGCAAACCAATCCTGAGAATTTCCGCCAGGCCATGGCGATGTTTCCCGGCGCTGTCACCGTCGTGACGACGGGCGAGGGCGATGACCGTCGCGGCATGACGGCGACGGCGGTCTGCTCGGTTACGGATGATCCGCCAAGCCTGCTTGTCTGCATCAACCGCAAGGCTGAGACGGGAGCCGAAATAACGCGGAATGGACGGTTCTGCGTGCAATTGCTGAACGATCAGGATCATGCCCTGGCGCTCCGCTTTGCAGGGACCGCCGGCCTGCGCGGCGCTGAAAAATTCGAGCCAGGCCGCTGGAAGACCTGCAGCCTAGGCATGCCGCGCCTCGAAGGCGCCCGGGCTGCGCTTTCCTGCGTGGTCACGGCCAAGCACGATGTCGGTAGTCACCGCATATTCGTCGGCGAGATCAGGGACATCGAACTTTCGACAGACGGCGAAGCGCTTGTCTATGTCCGGTCGGCTTTCAGGAGCCTGATGCCGCAAGGCTGAATCGGCCATTTGCCACTTGTCGCTTCTGTGACTTGGCTGTGCCCTTCAGGCTTCACCAAAACCCCAGAAAAGCCCGGCCATGATCGCCAAGCCCACTTTGGCGTCGAGTTCGACAGATGCTTGTCGGCCCCGTGCTGGCGGCAGCTCGGATAGGAATGGCGAATCCAGATTGTCGGCAACTGCAGAATGTCGGTGAAGATCGCGTTGGGCAGCGAAACTCCGAGATTTGGCAGAATGCAGGGCGGTTCGTCGAGTGCGCGCTCCATCGAGGCGGTGACGAACTTGACCGATGGGTCTTCAAGATCGGAGCGGCTGGCTGGGAAGGATGCGTCGGTTACCGGACCGATCTGGACGCGCTGCAGGCCCGCGGCGTCGAGTTTTTTCCGAACGGCGGTTTCGATACCGTCTGTGTCAATGCCAACCGGGTGTCTGAGCTGTAGCCGCGATTTGGCTGAGGGCGGGATCAAGCGCCGATCGTATCCCGCATCTGTGTGGAAGTTTCGATCGCGACCTGCCACAAGAGATGGCCGGGATGACCGTCAAGCATGGTGTTCAACGCGCGCGCCGCCAGTGCTTTCGTCAGTTCGCAAAGAATACGCAGATTGCCGAAAATGTCACCGGGCTGAATGGGTTCGCAGCAACCATCATTTGCCGGAATACCGCGCCTCTCTGCCAGGCCATCGGCGGTCGGCCAAATGAAGGGCTTGACGTGCGGCCTGAGTTCGAGGTGCATACCTGCTCGCGCGAATAGGCGCTCATCCTATTGACCGGGAATACCGTTCGCCGATGGGCGAAAAAGCGTAGGGCCTCATTCCGCCCTCAGCCGAAGCAGTCCCCCTACGACGAAACGGTACCCCTCCAGCGAAATCCTCCAGGGACAGACGGTCAGTCGGACTTTTCTGCTTCCCCAGTGCCTCTGATCTGATCGGTGATCTGCTTCAGGCTTACGGTCATTTCTTCGATATCGCGCAGGGCGATGCCGGAAAGCTTCTTGCTGATCTCGGTTTGGTGTTTCGCCACCGCGTTTTCGAATACCGTTTTGCCCTCGGCTGTGATGGAGGCTCTGAAAGAGCGCCGGTCGTTGGGCTCGACCGACCTCTTGACATAGCCGTCAGCCTCCAGCCGGGTGACGAGGCCGGAGACGTTTCCGTTCGTCACCTTTAGCTTTTTGGAAAGCGCGCCCATCGAAATTCCCTCGGGATAACGATAGAGTTGCGCCATCACGTCGAACTTGGCGATGCTCAACCCCGCCTCGTTGACAAGGCGCGCGTTCAGGTCATTATAGATGAGGTGATGAACATTCAGGATCTGAAGCCAGAATCTGGTCTCCGCCTTTTGCCGACGGGAGAGATTTGCTTCCAGGGATGTATTGCTCTCGTGTTCCAGACTGTCCATCATAACCGCAAGCCTCCCTCGATAGCACCGATTGAGGAAGCATCTACTGACACCATTTTCCAGAATAGGCAACTATTGCCGCCTTGATATCCGCTGGAATAACGATGGACTTGTGGTGATCGAGCGAGGTCGTGACGGTGGTGAAATGTCCGCGCAACGCCTCGCGACCCTCTTTCATCGCATGCAGCATCAATGTGTAGGATTTGCTTCCAATCCGAACGACGCGCACGAAAATCTCAAGCTTGTTGCCCATCATGCAGGGCGCGAAGAAATCGGCCGATGCCGTGACATAGCCGAGACCCGTCCGGCGTTCACCGATGACGTGGTAATAGTCGATTCCCAAAACCTCGATGAACCAGCCTTCGATGGCGTGATTGAACAGGTCGAAGAACTTGGGGGTGTAGACGATGCCGGCGGGATCGCAATGGCCGTGCCGGATGGTTACCTTGAACGACCAGCACGACGGCGGTAGCGCCTCGGCGGTCAGGGGAGAGGGAATTTCTTGCTGGAGCGCTATGTTCTGGTCATTCATAGATGTGTTTCGATCGTTTGTATGGTCTCGTTGAGAGATTTTTGTTCAGGATCCTTGACTGCGGAGAGCAACAGCAGGCGCGCCCACTGGGCCGCGTCGTCACGGTTCAGCAGCCGCAGGGTGGTGTTCATCACCTTGTCGAACTTGGCGTGTCCGCGCACATGCGTGTCGGAGTATCCCTTGATCAGCCGGCGGAAGCGCAGCATTTCCACGCCGAGGTCGTAATGCGCGGTCAGGCCCCGCTTTGCGTTCTCCAGCCATTCGTCGCGATGCGCCACCTCCGTGGCATGCCGCAGGGAAACCCGCCGCATGCGCTTCCAGCGCGCCACGAAGTAGAGTGCGAGGAACCAGCGCAGGGAATAGGTGTTCACGTGCCGGCCCTTGTCGACGCGCCGGTCGAGCCAGGCGTAAAATCCCTTGCGTGATCTCAGCCAGCGGGCAAAGCCGGCCGGCAGGGCGGACGAGACTTCCTCCATGCGCGGATGCATGAACTCGGTGGTCTTCAGGATCTGGTTGTCCTTGACCCTGAGTTCGCTGGCGATCCGGGCTTTTCGCGCCTTGCGGGTCTTCAGGTCCGCCACCCGCATAAGATCGTCATAGGCCATGGCGTTGGCGAGATACTTGGCGGCTTCGTTGGTGAACAGCCAGTCGTGCCCGTCCCCGCCTGCCTGCCGGTCCGTGGCATGAAGACCTGCCAGCAGATCAAGATACTCGTCGCCATAGGCGACATCCTGGAATGCCACTACCTTCTGGAGACCGGCAAACGCCATTGTGTGGGCGGCTTCGGGAAGCTCTGCCCTGAGCCGTTGCAACAGACGGTCGGCCTTGCGCGATGCCAGCTTGGCAGGAACCGGCGCCGGTTTGCCGTCGTCCGTGGATTCTTCGGTCGGGTCCGGTCCCTTGAGGGTGCGGTCATAGGCGGCGTCGAACGCCCTGATGCTAGCCTCCACGCCCTTGCCGCCCTTGCGGATGACCGCGTGATAGGCTTCGCGCGCGAAGGGCAGGGCGCCCGATGCGGCAAGGCTGCCGAACATCGACGCGGAGATGACGCTGCCGTTTCGAACCGCCAGTTCGTCCATGTCGAAAATGATCTTCTGTCTGGCGGTAACGCCAACGGCCTCGTCGACCGTGTTGCTGTTCGCGACCCCCATGCCGGGCGGCATCTTCTCGGTCACTGCGAGCGCGCGATGGCTCGACGCGATCAAGGTGGTCCGGTCGGGCGTCACCAGACCGCGCAGGATCGAGCGACCGGCTTCCATGAATTCCGACGCAATCACGACGTCGACATCGCCCGGCGTCGGCATCTGCGCCAGGATCGGATGACGGCCGTTTTCACGCGCCTTCATCATCTCGACATAGTAGATCGTCGCGCCGGTCCGCTGGGCGACGCCTGGCACCGATGTGGACTGGCCGATCCAGCCCTGGCTTTCCGCCAGATCGACGATCCAGCCCGTCAGCACGCCGCCGCCCTGGCCGCCCATTGCCACGATGGCAATGGAGATAGGGCGTTCCGTGGCCTCGCCCGCGGGAGCAAGGCTCAGTTTTACAGTATCGTCTCTCATGTCGGTATCAGGCCTCGAAGCTTACGGCGAAACGTTCGCGGGTGTTCTGCAGGAAGCCGATGATGCTCATCGAAACCCTGTTGGAAAACCGGTCCCACTTCGATGGGTTGTTGATGACGTCGGCGCGGTAGAAGCTCGGGCAGAGAACCGCCGCGTCCGCCACTTCGCCGCAATTGCCGCATGCCACGCAGGTGTTGTCGATCGAGGCCACCGGATCGTCGCGCAGCGGGTCGTCGAGCTGCTTCACCGAGAGCGACGGACAGCCCGAAAGCCGGATGCAGGCATGATCGCCGGTGCACACGTCCTCATCGACGCCGAACCGCGCCGTGACCGTCCGCTTGCCGTCGCTGATGGCCTTTCTGATCTGCGGCTTCACGCGGCGCTGCTTGTTGAGCATGCACTCGGATGACGCGACGATCACCTTCGGCCCCTCGAACGGCGTGGTCAGCGCCTCCTTGAGGACATCGCGCATCTTGTTGACGTCATAGGTGCGATCGATCTGGCGGACCCATTCCACGCCGATGCCCTTGACCGCCTTGACGATGCTGTTGTTGGTGTTTCTCCGCTTATTGAAAGCGCGCGACGACAGGATGTCCTGTCCGCCCGTGGCGGAGGAATAGAAGTTGTCGATGATCAGGAAGACGCCGTCGTGCTTGTTGAAGACGGCATTGCCGATGCCGCTGGTCAGGCCGTTGTGCCAGAACCCGCCGTCGCCCATGATCGATATCGAGCGCTTTGCGCCCTTGACGTTGAAGGCCGCCGACGATGCCCCACCGAGGCCATAGCCCATCGTGGTGGCGCCGAGGTTGAAGGGCGGCAGGATCGAGAACAGGTGACAGCCGATGTCGGCCGAGACGTGGTGCTCGCCGATTTCCTCGTGAACCAGCTTCATCGCCGTGAAGATTGGGCGTTCTGGACAGCCCGTGCAAAGACCGGGCGGACGCGACGGCACCACCTCCCTGAGTTTTGCCACCTCCGGCAGGGCAAGCGTTGGCTTGGCGTTTGGCACGGGCGGCCGGTTGCCGAGGCGGGCGGGCTCATGATCCTCGAAATAGCGCTGCAGCCCGTCGGTGAGCACCTCTGCGGTATAGTCCCCGCCCATCGGCAGGTAATCCTTGCCGTGCACCCGGGTGGTCGAGCGGACGCGGGAGAGGGTGGTGGAAATCGACTGCTCGATATATTCGGGCTGGCCTTCCTCGATCACCAGAACGGACTCGAGCCCCTCGCAGAACCTGTCGACTTCCGACACGATGGTGGGATAGGCAACGTTCATCACGTAGATCGGGACCTTGGTGTCGCCGTAAGCGTCGGCGAGGCCGAGGAACTGCAGGGCGCGGATCGTGCTGTTATAGGTTCCGCCCTGGACGATGATGCCGGTCTTGCTGCCGGTCTTGTCGCCGAAGAACTCGTTGAGCTTGTGCTTGGTGATGAACTCGATCGCGGCGGGCATCCGGCGCTTGATCTTTTCCTGCTCGTGCTCATAGGCCGCCGGCGGCAGGACGATCCGATCGAGATCGCGCTTCGGATTGTTCATCGCATCGGCAAGCGTGAATTGCGGGCGCACATTGTCCTTGCACACGAAGCTGCCATGCATGTGACAGGAGCGTACGCGCACCTGCAGCATCACCGGCGTATTGGACTCCTCGGAAAGTTCGAACCCTTTTTCGATCAGGTTGACGATGCATTCCTGGTCCGGGCGTGGATCGAGCAGCCACATCTGCGACTTCATCGCAAAGGCATGGGTGCGCTCCTGCATGATCGAGGAGCCTTCGCCGTAATCCTCGCCGACAATCACCATCGCGCCGCCGGTGACGCCGCCCGAGGCGAGATTGGCCAGCGCGTCCGATGCGACATTGGTGCCGACCGTGGACTTCCACGCCACCGCGCCCCGCAACGGGTACATCACCGATGCGGAAAGCATCGCGGCCGCAGTCGCCTCGTTGGCCATGCTCTGGAAGTTGACGCCCAGTTCCTCGAGGATTTCGTCGGCGTCGGCCAGCACGTCCATGAGGTGGGAAATCGGCGACCCGGGATAGCCGCCGACATAGGAAATGCCGGACTGAAGGAGGGCCTTGGTGATTGCCAGAATGCCTTCGCCGCGGAAAACGTCTCCCTCTCCAAGCTTGAGGTCCTGTACTTCTTTCGCAAATGAGCGTTCGGCCATCCAAGTCTCCAAATAATCTGTTTCGAGAATAATTTTATATATAAAATATGTCAACGTGTTTTTGGCTTCAACCGGTCTGCAGAGACCTTTCCGTTGTCGCGAATTCCGTCGTTTCGGTTTGATCCTCGAACGAGAGTGTCAGCGCCGCGTCAACCTGACGCGGGCTCAAGATGCCGCAAAGAAAGGGGTAGCCAAATATAATTTTATATGTAAAATACATTGTCATAAGAGATGAATTTGTGGCGACCCCTATCGCTTTTCTGGGTCCCGATCGCCCGACTAAGGCAAGCGGAATCAAGTGGATAGATCGCAGCCAGTTCCAGCTTGACGAAGGGTTGCCCTGCAATGGCGGGCTTTCGCGGCAAGCAGGGCGCGCAGATGCATTTCGGGTGCAAATTCTTGGCTTGCAAGGGAACGGTTGAATGCTTCCAGTACATGATTTTCCCAAATTCAAGGCGGCCGCCGTGCAGGCGAGCCCGGTCTATCTCGACGCAGCGGCAACGGTAGAGAAGGTTGCGGATCTGATCGCCGAGGCTGCCCGCAATGGCGCGCGTCTGATCGTGTTTCCGGAGGTGTTCGTTCCCGGCTATCCCTACTGGAACTGGATTACCGATCCGGTGACGGGCAGCGCCTGGTTCGACAAGCTGGTGCGCGCATCGGTGTTTGTGCCGGGGCCCGAGATCGACACGGTCCGCGCGGCGGCCCGCACCCACGGGGTCTATGTCATCCTGGGCGTGAACGAGCGTAGCCCCGTGTCGCTTGGCGCACTCTACAACACGCTGGTGTTCATCGGTCCCGACGGAGCGATCATCGGCAAGCATCGCAAGCTGGTGCCGACCTGGGCGGAAAAGCTGACCTGGACCGGCGGCGACGGTTCCAGCCTCAAGGTTTACGACACCGAGATCGGTCCCCTCGGCGGTCTCGCCTGCGGCGAAAACACCAATACGCTGGCGCGCTTTTCCCTGCTCGCTCAGGGCGAACTGGTGCATGCCGCAAGCTACATTTCGTTGCCCGTGGCGCCGCCCGATTACGATATGGCGGAGGCAATCAAGCTGCGCGGTCAGTCGCACAGCTTCGAGGGCAAGGTATTCACCATTATATCCACCTCGACCATTTCGGATGAGATCATCGCCGAAATGGAAAAGGTCCGGCCCGACGCGCGGGCGTTGCTGGAGCGCAAGTCCAGCGCGTTTTCGGGCGTTATCGGCCCGGACGGCCGTGTGATCGGGGATGGCCTGATCGACGACGAGGGGATTGTCTATGCCGAGATCGACCTCGGCAAGTGCATTCAGCCCAAGCAGATGCACGACATCATCGGCCACTATAACCGGTTCGATGTTTTCCAGCTGAATGTGAACCAGACGGTCAGAAATCCGATCGAGACGCTTCGCGCGCCCGCCGACGAGGCGGAGCGGGAGAAGGGCGAAGCTTCGCCTGAGGATTTGGAACCGATCAAGATCCGTAAATGAGGAGAGGTTGAAGCCATGACTGATGCAGTACAAAGCGATGACATTCTGGGCCGCGCCCGCGTCAAGGACAATGCGGAACTCGAAGCCTACTACAATGATCTTGCCAAGCTCGACACGGGCGCCCTGTGGACGGTCGCCAACTCGATCGAACCCTGGCAGCCGACGCCGGCTTCGGCTCCGGTTCTCTGGAAGAACTCGGAACTGCGTGATCAGGTCCTGCGCGCGCTCGACCTGGTTCGCCCCGAAGACGCCGGCCGGCGCGTGGTCTATCTGCTCAACCCCAAGCGCACCGAAGTCAGCGCCGCCTGCGGCTGGCTGTTCTCCGGCATTCAGGTGATGCGGCCGGGCGAGCGGGCAGGCGCGCACAAGCACGCCGCCTCGGCCCTGCGCTTCATCATGGAAGGCGCCGGCGCCTACACGATCGTGGATGGCCACAAGATCAATCTCGGCGCCCGTGATTTCGTCATCACCCCGAACGGCACCTGGCACGAACATGGCATTGCCGAGGACGGCGAAACCAGCATGTGGCAGGACGGGCTCGATATTCCGCTGACCAATGCCCTGGAAGCCAATTTCTATGCGGTTCACCCGGACGATTACCAGACCACCGACCTGCCGGTGAACGACAGCCCGCTGACCTATGGCGGTCCCGGGCTTCTTCCGCTCATGGATAAGTGGGACAAGCCGTATTCGCCCCTGATGCAGTATCGCTGGGAGCCGACATACGAGGCCCTGCTGAACTATGCCAAGGTAACCGATGGTTCGCCCTATGACGGCGTGATCATGCGCTATACCAACCCGACCACAGGTGGCGATCCGATGCTCACCATGGGCGCGGCGATGCAGCTCCTGCGTCCTTCCGAGCACACCAAGGCGCACCGCCACACCGGCAATGCCATCTATCAGGTTGCCAAGGGTGAGGGCTATTCGGTCATCAATGGTCAGCGCTTCGACTGGAAGGAGAAGGATATCTTCTGCGTTCCGGCATGGATGTGGCACGAACACTGCAACACGTCCTCCGGCGACGATGCCTGCCTGTTCCAGTTCAACGACCTGCCGACCATGACCAAGCTGGGTTTCTACGCCGAGCAGGGCCTGAACGAAAACGACGGTCACCAGGTCGTGAAAACGAACTAAGTTAAGGACTTAATTATGAAATTGGTAACCTATCGCGGACACGTGTCCGCGGAGGGCCGCCTGGGCGTCGTCCAGGATGGCCTCGTCATCGACGTTGAAGGCCTCGGCGCGGTGGTCGGCGAACTTTTCGCCGGTTCGATGCTGGAACTGATCGACCAGGGCCCCGACGCCCTGGCCGCGCTCCGGTCCGCCCTGAAGGAGACCGACGGCGCCCGCCCGCCCGGGATCGCGGTGCCGCTTGAGAACGTCAAGCTGCTGGCGCCGATCCCGCGCCCGCGCAAGAACATCTTCGGCATCGGCCTCAACTATGTCGAACATGTCGCGGAATCGGCGAAGTCGCTGGATACGTCGAAGGACCTCCCCAAGCAGCCCGTGGTCTTCTCCAAGCCGCCGACCGCGGTGATCGCTGACGGCGAGGCCATCCAGCACAATGCCGCAATGACTCAGCAGCTTGACTGGGAAGTCGAACTGGCCGTGATCATCGGCAAGCGCGCGACGCGGATCGCCAAGGACGATGCGATGAGCCATGTCTTCGGCTATTCGGTCATCAACGACGTCTCCGCCCGCGACAACCGTCGCGCCGGCCAGTGGATCTTTTCCAAGGGGCAGGACACCTATTGCCCGTTCGGACCGATGATCGTGACGGCCGACGATATTGCCGACCCGCATAATCTCGATCTCTGGCTGAAGAAGAATGGCGAAGAAAAGCAGCGGTCCAACACCAAGCACCTGCTGTTCGACATTCCGACCCTTATCTCCGACCTTTCGAGCGGCATGACGCTCGAGCCCGGCGACATCATCGCCACCGGCACGCCGTCCGGCGTGGGCGCCGGCCGCGATCCGCAGGAATGGATGTGGCCTGGCGACGTCATCGAGTGCGGCGTGGATGGCATCGGCGTGCTGCGCAATCCCGTCGTCAGGATCGGTTGAGCGTCATGGAAAACCTCAACGACACCATCAAGATCGGCCAGATCGTTCCGTCGTCGAACCTGACGATGGAACGGGAGATCCCGGCAATGCTGCGCGCCCGCGAGCAGATACTGCCGGAGCGCTTCTCCTTTCATTCATCGCGCATGCGCATGAAGAAGGTGACAGCCGAGGAACTGAAGGCGATGGACTGCGACAGTGACAGGTGCGCCCTGGAACTGTCCGACGCCGCCGTGGACGTGATGGGTTATGCCTGCCTCGTGGCCATCATGGCGATGGGCAAGGGCTACCACCGCGAAAGCCAGGCCCGCCTGCACAAGCTGACCGTGGACAACGGGCATCCCGCGCCAGTGGTCAGTTCGGCGGGTGCGCTCGTCGATGCGCTGCACCTGATGGGGGCGAAGCGCATTTCGATCGTTGCGCCCTACATGAAGCCGCTCACCCAGATGGTGGCCGACTACATCGAGAGCGAGGAGATCGAGGTCAGCGACTATGTCGCGCTCGAGATTCCGGACAATCTCGAGGTGTCCAGACAGAACACCGACAACCTTCTCGACATCTACAAGAAGGTCAATCTGAAGAACATCGACGCGCTGGTGCTGTCCGCCTGCGTGCAGATGCCATCCCTTGCCGCGATCCAGAAGGTCGAGGACGAGTGCGGCATCCCGGTTCTGTCGGCATCGGTTGCTACAACGCATCAGATGCTCAAGAGCCTCGGCCTCGAGGCCCGCGTTCCGAACGCGGGCGCGCTGCTTTCGGGCAAATACAGCTAGAGCATCGGGCGAAAAAGTGGAATCCGGTTTTTCGACAACCCGATGATCCAGCGCACGTCCGGTGAACACGGGTTCACCGGACGTACTTTTCCCAGGGCTATTCCTCGTTCTTTGACACAAGGGCGCTCATGAAGCGCAGGGGTCAGCCAGCCACAAGATGTGATTTGCCCGCCGAGGAATGGCCGGAGCGGTCAGGCGATGTCGAGAACGATGCGGCCGCGCGACACCTTGCCCGCCTCCATCATCCGGTGCGCCTCGTCTGCCTGCGCAAGGGGCAGGCGATGGGCCACCTGCGGACGAAACACGCCTTCGCGCGCCAGCTTCGCCACCGCTTCAAGCGCATATTGGCTGTCGTGGATGTGGGGTATGCTGAGCCGGACGCCGTAGCGCTCGGACTGGTCTTCGAAAGGCTCGGCGCGCAGGCACACCATGTGGCCGCCGCGCTTCAGAACCTCGTATGAACGGCGGTGCACCTCGCCGCCGATCAGGTCGAGGACGACGTCGAAGGGCTCCTCGATCGTGGTAAAGTCTTCCCTGTCGTAGGCAACCACGCCATCGGCGCCCATGGCGGTGACATAGTCGGCATTCGCCGCGCGGCAGGTGGTCGTCACGTGGCACCCGAGATGATGGGCGAGCTGAATGGCGAGGCCTCCGGTCGCACCGGCGCCGGCATGCACCAGAATGCGCGCGCCGGCTTGCAGATCCGCGGTCTCCACCAGGCATATCCAGGCGCAGATGCCCGCATGCATCAGCGATGCCGCCTCGCCGAACTCCAGCGTTTCGGGCATGGCGACGATGGTGTCCTGATTGCGCACGATCTTTTCGGCATAGGTGCCGTCTTCGGCATGTTGCGCGACAACGCACACCGCATCGCCGACGCTTGCGTAGTCCACGCCTTCCCCGAGCTCGAGCACGATACCGGCGCCGTCGCGACCGGGTATTTTCGGCAGGCTGATGGGGAGCATGCTCTGCAGCATGCCCGCGCGCACTTTCCAGTCGGCGGGAATGACGCTCGCCGCCTTGAGGCCTACCAGCACCTCGCCGGGGCCCGGCCGGGGATCGGCAATCTCGGCCATCTCCAGCACATCCGGGTCGCCATAGGAGTCATATCTTATTGCGCGCATGGTTCACCGGGGATATGTTTTAGGAATAAAACAATATGTGTCGCACATCATGCGGCCTGTCAACTTGGTCCGCCGGGAGAAATCGATGCGCTTTGCCTACTTTCTGTCTTTCTTCGACCGTAACGATCCCGGCAGGGAATTGGATCGCGCAACTCTGGAGAGGGTTGGCGCTATCGTGCGCTCCACGCCAAATCTGAGGCGTGGGCTTGTGTATCACGCCGACCAGAGCGCGGGGCAGCATTATCCCGGCGGCGACGCGCCGCCCCAACTGGCGCTGCAGCTCTATTTCGATGAAATCGCGCATCTGGAGAGCGCGGTCGCGCGCGACGGCCACCTCCAGCAACTGGCATTGCCGCAGACCCTGCCCGATCTCGCCGCCGCCGAGGCTGAGCAGCAGGCCATGATCGTGCGGCGCTTCGCGGTGCCCGATCCGGTGCGCGGTCGGCCCGAGACCGATCCGTTCTGCACCTATCTTGTGCATTATCCCGGCCCCGCCGAGGATCTGAATGCCTGGCTCGACCACTATGTGCGCGAACATCCGCCGATCATGGCGAAATTTCCCAACGTTCGGGAAGCGGAAGTGTGCTCGCGAATGGACTGGCTGGGTTTCCTGCCATGGCCCAGGGTCGACCATATGCAACGCAACAAGGTCGTGTTCGATAGCGCCGAGGATCTGGTCGCCGCGCTGAACTCGCCGGTGCGCGAGGAAATGCGCGCCGATTTCGTCGCGTTCCCGCCCTTCACCGGCGGCAATGCGCATTATCCCCTGACGACGCAGGAGTTTTTGCCGTAGAGCGTTTTACGGTCAAAACCGGAAATGCTCGACTTGCTGACCAAGTCCTCCTCAAACTCCATCGTCATGCCGGCTCAAGGCCGGCATGACGATGGAGAGGGGGCGCGCTCCGTGACGCTTAGTGGCTTTCCCGGCCGCACTCTATTGGCCGGGCGTGACCGCGAGAACCCGTAGCGGGCTTCCCGAGCCATTGAGAATCTTCAGGGGCGCGGCGAAGACGATGGCGCCTCTTGGCGGCAGCTGGTCGAGATTGCACAGGCATTGCAGCCCGTACCGGCCCGCGCCATGCAGATAATGGTGGGCCGGGAGCGGCGGGTTGAGATGGGTGGCCTGTCCCGAGTCTGTTCCGATGGTTTCGGTGCCGAAGCCGAGAATGCCGCGCTCTTCCACCAGCCATTTCATCACATCGACATCCGGGCCGGGGGTATGTGCGCCGTCTTCCTTCAGATTGGCGTAGTCCTGGAAGTTACGCTTCGACCAGTCGGTGCGCATCAGCACCCATTGGCCCGGCTCGATCTTGCCGTGCTGGTCTTCCCAGGCGAGCACATGCTCGCGGGTCAGCAGGAAATCGTCGTCCGCTGCCGCTTCCGCCGAGCAGTCGATCACGCAGGCGGGAGCGACCATATGTTCGATCGGCAATGTGTCGACGGAGCCATTGGGCAGGTCCTTGCCGGTATGCCAATGGACCGGCGCGTCGAAATGGGTGCCGGTATGTTCGCTCAGCGAAATCTCGTTCCAGTACCAGCCTGGACCGGCATCGTCGTAACGCGAAATGGTGCGGATGCGCACCGGCGCGGCTTGGCCGAGTTCCGGCGGCAGCACCATGACGGGAAAGTCCGGCGACAGCGTGAAGGTGAGGTCAACGATCCGCAGGGCGCCGGAGGCGATCGCAACTGCAAATTCGGTCGGGTCGGTCAATGCCATTGTCGATGTTCCACTCAGGTGTGCCGATTGGTGAATTCGCGCTCAACGCTCTTCGGGTTGTCGACGAGGTTTTGGCGGATCTCATTGGCGACATCGCCTACGAACATCTCCTCGACGCCCTTGTTGAGAGCGGTGATCACGGCGCTGGCGAGCGCCTTGGGCGCGACCTTCGGCGGGGGCAGGGTCTGGAACCATTCCGTGTCGGTTGGCCCGGTGAACAGGTTGACCACGCGCACCCCGCCGCCGCGCAGTTCGCCGCGCAGGCAATGCGAAAGCGAAAGGCAGGCTGCCTCCGCGGCGGAGTGGGTGCCGAATGCCGACCAGTTGGCGAGGGCATGAACGGAGAAGATGTTCACCCAGGCGGCAGCGCTGTTGAGCTGGTCCGCGCCGCGCCCCAGCATGGCCGGGCCGAAGGCCTGGGCGAGGTTGACGAAGCCCAGATAGAGCTGTTCCATCTCATCGCGGATGACGGTGGTGCGGCTGCGGTCCAGGAGACCGCCCGGGCGGATGAATTCCGACGTATTGACCAGAATATCGATCTTGCCGCCGATATCGGCCGCCAGTTCGCGAACCGACCGCTCGTCCGGGGCGTCGAGCGGAACGATCTTGTGCTCGGCCGCGCGCAGCCTTTCTTCGCCGGGAAAGGGCTTCCAGGGTTCGGCAATGCCGACATAGACGGTCGCTCCGGTCTCGGCCAGGGCGTTTGCCACGGCCTGACCGATGGCGGAACGGCCGTTGGTCACCAGCACGCGGCGGAATTGGGGTTTCGCAACCATTTCGTACCACTGCCTGTCTTGATCCATATTCGGGGTGGGTTCGGACGGTATCGCAAAAAAGACGGCCTGCCCGGATTTGTCGAGCTGCAATGTCGTTCGCACGCGGTCGCCATCCTGGCAGTCGCCATGCAGGTGCGCAACGGCGATCGGGCCGCAGTCAAGCTTCACCATGCCGATCCGCCAGGGCATCCGCTCGCGGAAATAGCTGTCCGAGGTCACGTGGGTGGTGGTTTCGGAGACAATCACGCCGCCATCGGGGGCATCGGTCAGCGCCAGATCGACCGACAGGCAATTGGGGCAGACCTCGCGAGGAGGATAGACATAATTCTGGCATTCCGCGCAGCGTTGCAGCGCGAACCGGCCTTCGGCCGCCGCCTGGGTCAGCAATTGCGCCGAGCGGCTGCGAGCTGCGGGCGGAAGGGCCTGCTGCCAGGTCCGCGCGAGCGGGTTCTTGCGTTTCGGTGGCTTGAGCGGCTCTACCATTACCTGTCTCCCGTGAGGATGACCGCGCCCGAGGACAGGCCCCTCGCGTAGTTGATCATGCCAAAACCGGATGCGAGGCCGACCCTGGCGTCCTTGACCTGCGTCGGTCCGGCGGTGCCGAGCACCTGCCGCACGGCTTCGGTCAATCCGATATAAGCGCCGCCCGCACCCGCCTGTCCCGACGAAAGCTGGCCACCGGTGGTGTTGTGGGGGAAATCGCCATCGATCTTAAGGTCGTGGCTGCGCACGAATTCGGCGCCTTCGCCCTTCTTGCAGAACCCGAGATCCTCAAACTGCATCATCACGATGAAGGGATAGTCGTCATAGGTCTGCAAGAAGTCCATGTCATCCGGCTTCAGGCCGGCCATGGCATAGAGATCGTCGATATCGGCGATCCAGCCGCCATGGCTCTGCACCACGTCGTCGGTGCGCACGTTATGCCGCTCGATGGTGCCGAGGATTTTCGCGCCCGCAAGCCCGCTCGCGGCCGCCGTCTCCTCGCGCATGATCAGAAACGCTTCCGCGCCGGCACATGGCATCACGCAGTCGAACAGATGGATCGGGTCCGAGATGGGCCGCGCATTCATATACTGGTCGAGCGTCAGTGGCTTTTTCATCAGCGCATTGGGATTGCGCAGGGCGTTCTGACGCTGCGATACGGCGATCTGTCCGAGATCCTCGCGCTTGACCCCGAAGGTCTTCATGTAGTGGCGCGCGATCATGCCGAAGCTGGCATTGGCGCCGCCCGCGCCGTAGGGGTAGGCCGCGTCCTGGGAGAACCGCGAAAAGTTCGACAGGGTCTGGCGGAAACTGTCGGTGTGGTTGGTGTCGCCGGCAACGCAGACGACGACATCGCAGTCACGGGCCTCCACCGCCCTTGCCGCGCGGCGGATGGCGCTGATGCCGCTGGCGCCGCCAAGCGGAATGTGATCCAGCCAACGGACGGACAGGCCCAGATGCTCGGTCAGCCCGATCGCGGCATCGGAGCCGAGGGTGAAACTCGACAGGCAGAAGCCGTCGATATCGGCCTTGTCGATGCCGGAATCGTCCAGCAGCGCCCGCACCGCCCGGCCGATCCACCAATGGGCGGTTTTGTTGGAAAACCGCTCATAGGGGACCGTCACAGGCGTGGTGATCACCACGTTTTCATAGGGGCGTCGATTGCTTGTGGAATGCTTCATAATGCGGTTCAGACGAGGTTCAGGGCAAGATCGACATTGCCCCTGGTTGCGTTGGAGAACGGGCAGCGCTTGTGCGCGTTCTCGACGATCTGTCTTGTAAGCGCCCCGCCAAGCCCGAGCAGCGAGACGTTGGGCGTGCAGTTGAGAGAGCGGCCTTTGCCGGCTGGGCCGCCGAACGCGTTGGCATGGCGGCCTTCATGTCGGTTTGTAGATGTGTCTTCCGCCCTACAGCCAGGTTTCACTGTCATCTTCCCGATCTCCGTAGCGACGAAACTCTGCCAGACTATGCGCGGCATGACAGTCTCAGTTTATAGAGCGCTTCCGGTAAAAGTGGACACCGGTTTTCCGTCCGGAAAGCGCGAACAACAAAATAAAGAGCATTTCTGGCGATCCGGTTTTCACCGGAAATGCTCTGGAGGCCGTCTTGGCCGTGGAGGGCTGCAGGCAATCGGAACCGCCCGCCTTCCCCCAACTCCACCTGTAATTATTTTATATATAAAGAAATTTTGTCGCCCGCAACGGTAATTTGCGGGGCGCGCGATTTTCCTTCGCAGGACCCAATGTTATCAACGCCCAGAGCCGGGTTTGATGTTCCGGGCCGGTACCGTTCCCCGCGCAACGTTCGCGCGGCAAAGGGCGGGAGCGCGTGATGTTCGGTTTGACGTCGGCATGAGAGTATTATACATCTAAAATAATTGCAGCTTCGCTTGAATTTTCCGGGATCCGACTATGCCAAAAACTCATGAAAATGCCGTCCAGACGCAGGATAGCGCCTATGATCGGGCCTTGGCCGCGTTCCCGCCATCGGATCGAATTCTCTCGACCTTGCTGCTGCGTCAGGCGGAGAAATACGGCGACAGGATATTGTTCACCTTCGGCGATACCCGCTGGACCTATGAAGAGGCACCGGTCATTGCCGCCGGCTGGGCGCAACGGCTTGCCGAAGCGGGCATCGTCGCCGGGGACCGGGTTGCGATCCATTGCAACAATCGTCCCGAATTCATGCAGATCTATCTCGGCTGCGCGTGGCTCGGAGCCATCGCCACCCCGATCAATACGGCGTTTCGCGGCGCGCAGCTCGAAGGCGTCATGAACAATTCCACCGCCAGGATCCTGGTTATCGAGGAAGACAATCTCGGCGTTCTGGAGGGGCTTGAGAAGGGGACGGCGGTCCCGCCGCAGATCTGGACGATCCGCAAGGACGGCATTCACGGGCCTGACGACGCGTTGATCACGGCGCCCGAAACCGTGGCGGACATGACGCCGCCGCCGATCAAGGTCAGCGACACCGCCGTCATTCTTTACACCTCCGGCACGACCGGCCCGTCCAAGGGCGTGTGCTGCCCGCAGGCCCAGATGTTCTGGTGGGGCGTCTATTCCGCCCAGGCACTCGGCGTGCGCGAAGGCGACGTGCTGATGACCATGCTGCCGGTCTTCCACACCAATGCGCTGAACTGCTTCTACCAGGCGCTGATCAATGGCTGCGAATATGTGCTCGAGCCCAAGTTCACCGCGTCCGGCTTCTGGCGGATCTGCAAGGATCGCAAGGCTACCGTTACCTATCTGCTTGGCGCCATGGCGGCCATTCTTATGGCCCAGCCTGAGCGTCCCGAAGAGAAAAGCCACAGCATTCGCGTGGCGCTTGGCGGCGGCGTTCCCGGTCCGCTGCACGAACCCTTCCGCGAGCGCTTCAACGTGCCGCTGGTCGACGGCTACGCCTCTACCGAGACCAATTTCGTGTTCTGGAGCCGGATTCCTTCGGATCGCCCGGGCGGTATGGGTTATCTGAGCAGCGGCGCCGAGGCCATCATCGTCGACGAATATGACAGCGAGGTGTCGGACGGTGAGGCCGGCGAACTGCTGCTGAGGCCGACCCAGCCCTATTCGTTCGCCACCGGCTATTTCGGCATGCCCGACAAGACCGTCGAGGCGTGGCGGAATTTCTGGTTCCACTCGGGCGACCGGGTGCTGCGCGAACCGGACGGCAGCTTCAAGTTCATCGACCGGATGAAGGATGCCATCCGCCGTCGCGGAGAAAACATCTCCTCCTGGGAAGTCGAGCAGGAACTGCACAAGCATCCCGCGGTCGACACCTGCGCGGTGTTTCCGCTGCCTTCGGAACTGGGAGAGGACGAGGTCGCCGTGGCGGTCAAGGTCAAGGCGGGCAAGGAACTGGAGCCGGAAGAACTAGTCGCTTATGCCCAGACGCGGCTTGCGAAGTTCGCGGTCCCGCGCTTCATCCGCTTCGTCGACGAGATGCCGCACACCGAAAACGGCAAGATCAAGAAAACCGTCTTCCGCGATCAGGGTCTTGTTGACGGAATCTGGGACCGCGAGAAGGCCGCCAAGGTCTGATCTTTTCAACGCGTCGGGGGAGGTTCAGTCGCCTGTCAGATCGCGGCAACTGGATCTTCCCCGGCGCGTCATCGTCTCAAGTGTCGCGCGTGACGGCACGTATCAGATACATGCCGAAGGTCGCTACGCTCACCAGCACGTAGGACCCGACGATCGAGGCCGGTCCGAAACTTGCGGCCGGCACGAGCACGAGCACGCCAAGACCCGACAGGACGAACTGCAGGAAGCCCAGCATGCCGGCGGCGCTGCCGAACGAGGTGTCAAGCGCGCTGGTGGCGCTGGCGGTCGCGCTTGGCACCACCAGTCCGTGCCCGAAGGTCAGTGTGCCGATGAGAAGGAACAACCAGAACACCGAGAGCGATCCCGACAGATAGATCGCGGCAAGCGGCACCGACAGAATGAAGGTGAAGGCGGTGCCAAGCCCCATCATCCTGTTGACGCCCAACCGCTCGGCAAGCCGGCCGGACGTAAGATTTCCCATCATGAACCCGATCGCCGGGATGGCGAACAGCGCGCCGTAGGAGTTGGGGCTCAGGCGGTAATGCTGTTCGAGCACGAACGGCGCGCTTGCGAAGAAGGTCTGCGCCAGAAAGCTCGGCAGGATGACCTGCCAGGTGAAATAGCGGAATGCTTTCGACTGCAGCAGGCGGCCATAGATCTCGACCGTCGAACGGGGCCGCGGCGGCCGTCGGGAGACGACATTTGGCACCATGGAGGTCACCGTCACCACAAGCAGTAACGATATGGCAGTCAGCAGCGCGAAGTTGCCGCGCCAGCCGATGCTCGACTGGATGTAACCTCCCGCCACCGGCGCGAGCATCGGGATCACCATGATGCCGACCGTCATGTAACCGAGCATGGCGGCGGCGCGCTCCGTCGGGTAGAGTTCGCGCACAAGCGCCCGCGAGGTCACCATGCCCGACGACGCTCCGATCGCCTGAAGTATCCGTCCCACGACCAGCCATGCGAAATTCGGCGTCACCATGCAGATCAGGCTTCCCAGCACGAACAGGACCATGCCCACGATCAGGGGAGGCCGATGGCCGAAACGGTCGGAAAAGGCGCCGAACACCAGTTGCGGCACCGCAAGGCCGAACAGAAACACCGACTGGGCGAGCGCGATCATAAACGAAGACACCCCGAGCGCCGTCTCAATGGCCGGCAGCGAGGGCGTGACGAGCGTCATGCTGGCGGGGCCGAGCCCTGCCGAGAGCCCGAGCGTGGCGACGATGACCAGCGGATTTGGATTATTTGTCTGTGCCAATGGCGTGCCCCCCCGGAAAACAAGCGTTACCCGGCCAGGACCGCAACAGGACCGGTCCATACGCCGAGATATTGTTATATATATAAAATAAATTATTGGAAGAAGCTTGTTTCGTCACGGGGGAGGGGCGGGCCTCCTCCCGCGCTGGCTTATGGAGCGACGCGCGTTCTCAGCCGTCGAGTACGGGTGAGCGGGCCAGTCCCATATTCCTGAGTGCGGCGGCAAAATCCCCTAGGCGCTTTTCCCTGTAAGCCTCGGGATCGATGTCCTTGAAATTGTAGAATCCCTCGCCGGATTTGAGGCCGATGCGGCCGGCTTCCATATTCTCGGCGATGATAGGAGGCGCGGCATAGCGTTCGTCACCGAGCGCGCCGACGAGATAGCGCGATGCATAGTGCAGGATATCGCCGCCGCCCCAGTCGATGAATTCCAGCAGGCCAAGGATCGCGAAGCGAAAGCCGAAACCGTGGATGATTGCCTTGTCGATATCCTCGGCGCTGGCCACACCCTCGCCGACCATGCGCGCGGCCTCGTTCATCGCCAGTGTCTGGATTCGCGGCACGATGTAGCCGGGACGCGCGGCGCAGACCACCGGCACCTTGCCCACGCTTTCGAGCAGCGCGATCAGCCTTTTGGTGGTCGCGTCATCGGTATTGGCGCCCGGCGAGACTTCCACCAAGGGCACAAGGAAGGCAGGGTTGAGCCAGTGCGCGTTCAAGAAACGCTCCGGATGGACCACCGATCCCGACAGGTCGTCGACCAGAATGGTCGACGTGGTGGATGCGATAATGGTTTCCGGCCCGGCCATGCCAGAGATCTGCGCGAACGCCTCGCGCTTGAGGTCGAGTATCTCCGGAAGCCCCTCGAATACGACGCTGGAATCGTCAAGGGCGATTTGGGCATCGCCCTTTGCCACCACCCGCACGCGATTGGCGATCATGTCGATATGCTGGTCCTGCATCAGGCCGATCCGGGCCAGCATCGCCAGCGTCGAGGCAATCTCGTCGCGAACTTCCGCGACGAGACGGTCGAAGCCGTCCGCGTCGCGGTCCTTGAAGTCGATGATGTCGACGCGATGGCCGGCATAGGCGAACACGACGGCGATGCCGCGCCCCATGCGGCCCGCGCCGAGGCAGGCGATCTTCTCGCTCATTTGAAGCCCTCGACCAGCAGGTTCCGGAGCTGGTCACGATCCAGATGATCGAGGCCCAGCGCCGAACGGCTGCGTCCGGTCTTCATGAAATCCTCGCCGACGATCGCGCCCCCGATGGCCATGAAGCCATTGACGAGCGGCGTCGCCACCTCGGCCAGCGCGCCGAACGAAGACAGCAGCGACAAGCCCATGCGCGTATCCTCGAGCATGTAGCGATGCGTGGCCAGATCCAGGCTCTCGTTCCAGTCCCGGGTTTCGCTGATGGTGTCATGATCTTCGCGGCCGTACATCCACATCTCGCCGGTCTTGTTGTAGTGGTTGGCGAGGGGGAAGTGTGGCGCGCCATAGCCGAACGCTTCCCGCACCACGATGCGCTCCCGGTCCAGCGCGTCCGTGACCCGGCGCACAGCCGGCTGGGTGCCCTCGGTATGGATGTCCCAGGTATCGAAATGCTCGATCGCCGCCGCGTTCATCACGATCAGAGGCGGGTGGATGATCGGTCCCGCATTCATCAGCGCTGCCGAAAGCGCATCGCCGCAATCCTCGATTGCGCCCGGAAACGCGCGCCCGATCACCTCCAGCGCATGGGCCGATTTGGATTGCGGGAACACGCCCGTCGGCAGCCGCACGCCGCGACCCGACAGACGAACCTCATAGGCGCTTTTCTTGCGCGCAAGCCAGGGCAGCGTGCCGGTCTCGGCAAAGGCGACGTCCGTCGATCCGCCGGCGTCCTTGACCGCCTTGGCGAAAACGTAGCTGCCGAAAGTGCCCGGCGGCAGAAAAACCACCTGACCGTCTTCCAGATGCGGCGCGGCCAGTTGCGCGATCGAGTCTTGCGCAAATGCCGGCAAGGGGCAGAGGACAAGCTCGGCGCCGGCCAGCGCCTCGGCGATGGAGCTTGTTATGGTGTGCAGCGTCGCGACGGCCTCTTTGCGGCCCTCGATGAGCTTGATCGTGCCGCCCGCCGCGCGGTGAGCGGACACCTGCTCCTCATCGCGTCGCCACAAGCGGACCTCGTGACCGGCGAGCGTGAGGTCTGCCGCGGCGGCAAAAGAGCCGTTTCCTCCACCCAGAACCGTAATAATCATATGCGCTTCACTCCTTGTGCATGTGCGTTGGAGAGCCGACCGGGGAGGGCGGCTACATGTGGGACGGCAGGAACAGCACCAGCGCCGGGAAGATCAGCAACAGGGCGACCCGCAGGATGTCGATAACCAGAAACGGCACCAGTCCCTTGAAGATCGTGCCGAGCGACACGTCGCGGACGACGGAGCGCAGCACGAAGGCATTCAATCCGACCGGCGGCGTGATGTAGCTGATTTCCGAAACGACCACGACGAAGATCCCGAACCAGATCAGGTCGAAGCCCTGGGCCGCGACGATCGGTACGAAGATCGGAATCGTGAGGGTGATCACCGAAAGCGCCTCGAGCATGCACCCGAGCACGATGTAGATGATCACGATCAGGATCATGGTCACGTAGGGATTGTCGCCGAAAGCGCCGAGCAGTGTCTGCATATCCGACGTCATGCCGGACAGGTTGACGTAATTGGCGAAGGTCAGCGCGCCGAACAGGATGAAGAACATCATCGCCGTGGTCTTGGCGGTGTCGAACAGCGTGTCGAGGGTTTCCCGCCACTTGAACCGGCGCTTGGCGATCAGCAGCAGCAGCGCGCCTCCCGCGCCCATGCCGGCGCTTTCGGTCGGGGTGAAGACGCCGAAATAGATGCCGCCCATGATGAAGGTGAAGATCAGCAGCGCGCCGGAAACGCCGCGCAAGGCATAGATACGCCGCATCAGTGGCAGCTTGGGTTCCTCGGGCAGGTTTACGCCGCGCCGGCGCACCGAATAGATTACCGCGATCGCGTATCCCAGGATGCCGACGATGCCGGGTATGATGCCCGCGATGAACAGCTTGCCGATATCCTGCTGCGTCATGATGCCGTAGATGACCAGGATGACCGAGGGCGGAATCAGAATGCCCAGAGTCCCGCCTGCCGCGATCGAGGCGGTGGAGAGGGTGTCGGGATAGCCGAACCGGCGCATCGAGGGCATGGCGATCTTGGACATGGTCGCCGCGGTCGCAAGCGACGATCCGCAGACCGAGGAGAAGCCGCCGCAGGCCACGATCGTCGCAAGCGCCAGTCCGCCGCGGCGATGACGCAGCCACGCATAGGCGGCCTCGTACATTTCCTTCGCGACGCCGGACTGCACGACGAAATTGCCCATCATCAGAAAGAGGGGAAGGATGGACAGCGAGTAGGCGTGGCTGTTGTCGAAGAATGTCTGCCCGAGAAGGGAAAAAGAGGCCTGCCAGCCAATGATCGAAGCTGTGCCGATGGTGCCGACAAGCGTGAGGGCGAACGAGATCGGGACGCCTGCCCCGAGCATGATAAAGAGCAGGGCGATGCCGACTTCCCAGCTACTCATAAGGTCTTATCCTGGTCTAGAACGTGTTTTGAACGCCGGGGCGGGGCAAAGCCGACCAGCAAGGTGATAAGCATGGCGATCCCGGTCAGCACCGAGGTGAGGTAGGCGACCGGGGCGACGGGGATATCCAGACTGTCGGTCACCGCGCCGTAGCTGGACAGATTGTCGCCCACGATCCACAGCCGCCAGCACACCACGCCCAGAACCACCGCCGACACGACGGCGATCAGCGCCCGTCGAAACGGTTCGACGGACAGCGGCGTTCTGGCCGAGATGAAGTCCACGGTGATGTGCTCGTCATCAAGGCTCGCTGCCGGCAGCCCCACGAAGATGATGGCCGCCAGCAGCAGTTCGGTCATTTCGGTTGCGCCGATCAGAGGGCGGTTCATCAGGTATCGTCCCACGACATCCACGATGGTGAGCATCATCATGGAGACCAGCATCACGCCGCAAAAGATCCTGAGACCCAGAACGGCGATTTTCAGTGGCTTGGAACGCATGTCCGTGGGCCTCCCCTGTCAGGCGATTGCCTATTCAGCCGATACCTTGGCCACTTCGGCCTTCATCATCTCATAAGCGGCTTGGCCGTCGATCCCCGTGGAGGAGACTTCTTCGATGCCCTTTTCGATGACCGGCTGGAGTTTCTCCTTGAGCGCTGCCATATCCGCGTCGGAGATCTGCTGGATTGCAACGGTGCCGGCCATTGCCTCTCGGGCTTCGCCATCGATCCGGTCCCACATCTGGCCCGCCTTGCGCGCCAGCGCTTCGCCGCTGATCTTGTCGATGGCAGCCTTGTCTTCTTCAGAGAGGCTTTCCCAGGTGTTCTTGCCCATGATCATGAAGAAGGAGGTGTTATAGAGACCGCCGGGGACCATAAGGCCCTTCGACAGCAGGCTGTCGAGATTGAAATACTTCACCGATTCCAGCGGGAAGAAGATGCCGTCCGCCACGCCCTGGGACAGAAGCTCGTATGCCTTGGACGACGGTCCCTCGACCGGCGCGGCGCCGAGCGTGGTGGCGACCTCATGCGCAACGCCGCCGCCGACGCGCATCTTCAGGCCGTTGATCTGGTCGACGCTGTCGATGTCCGGATTCTTGAAGAAGGCCCCGCCCGG
This sequence comes from Martelella sp. NC20, assembly GCF_013459645.1. NCBI lineage: Bacteria > Pseudomonadati > Pseudomonadota > Alphaproteobacteria > Hyphomicrobiales > Aurantimonadaceae > Martelella > Martelella soudanensis. The sequence continues at coordinate 724,756 of NZ_CP054861.1, read as the reverse complement.
GCCGTGGGTGAAGACGCTCAGCACGTGTACGTCGTCATATTCGCCGGCATCTTTCAGCATGGCGTCCCAGGTGCGCCAGTAGGCGACCGAGGTTGCTTCGGCGGTATCGCCGAGGAATGGCAGTTCGCCGACGACCATCGTCTTGAACCGGCCCGGCGTATAGGCTTGGTTGCCCTGCGCCAGATCGACGACGCCGTTTTTCACGAGATCGTAATGCGCGGGAGGAGCGCCCAGCGGAGCGGGAAGTATTTCGACTTTCACCCGGTTCTCGGTGACCTTCTCGATATCCTCGGCGAAGGGAACCAGAACATCCGCCACCAGCGGGTGGGTGGGCGGCAGCCAGATCGAGAACCGCATCGTGGTCTCGGCCCAGACCGCGTTGGATGCCTGCATCAAGAACAAGGCGGATGCGGCCGCAAGCTTTCCGATATGCTTCATCTGTGACGTCTCCTTTTCAGTCGTTTACATATAAAGTTTTGTAACGTTCTTCTGTTCAAGGGGAGGCGCTGAACTGTTCTCGTTGCAGATTTTCGGTGCTTAATTGTCGGCGTAAATCGGCGGAATCGTTCGCTGAACGTCACGCCAAAGGCGTAACGGGCACGACATCGGATGGCCCGGTCTCCCGCCGGGCATTGCTCCGCACACCATCAGTCCCCTCTCGTGATCGGGTACGCAGACCGCGATCAATCTTCTTATTTAGGAGAAAATTCGCATGAAAATGGTAGTTTGTCAATGCGCGTGATCCGCATGCGGCAGCGCTTGTTTGGCTCATCTGTCCGGGTGAGGCGCTGTCGGGGCGAAAATCGGTTCGGCCAGGGTTCAGGGGTCGCGTTCACGGATTGAGGTTGGAGAAGATCTTCCGGGTGATCACGTTTACGGCGTGCAGGTCGTCGGTCTCGATATCGTGGCAGGCCTGAATGGCGATCGCGCGGGCCTTCTGGAAAACCACTTCCATCTTCTCCCGGCCAAGCTCGGTCAGGAATACGTCCGTGGAGCGCGCATCCTCGGTCGATGGCCTCGTGTCCACAAGCCCCTCCGCCGTCATGCGCTGAACCAGCTTGGCGATGGTGGAAATCCGGATCATCGTCTCTGTCGACAGCCTGGTAACGGTGGCGGGTTCATGCTTCTCGAGAATGGTCAGGATGCGCCAGCGGGCCACGTCCATGCCCACCGGCTTGAGGGCTGCATCGAGGCGCTGGTGATAAAGGGAGATGACCCGGGCAAGATTGTAAAAGGGCGACGTCTGATAATCGAAATCGTCTTTCGTCGGGTCAAGGCTTACCTTAGGCTCGGTCGTCTTGCTCATTTGAACTGACTTCTCCATCCCCAGTGTCCCGTGATGTTGTCGATCGCGTCGTCCCAAGCCGCGCAAACGCGATTTGAATACGTCTTAAACATCATATGGAGGGCCGTGAGCAAGGCGCTTTTTGCTGCGCCCACCGCTTCGAACCCGTCTGGTAGGGTCAAATTCGTTTGAATATTCCATTAAATATGCTACTTTCTTGATACGTGTCAACCAAATGGCGACTGAGACGGCCGGCGCGAAAAGACCAGAAGAATATGCCTGGTATCAGGCTGGGATGACCGCCGATAACCGGTTTCGAGGGAGAATAAAATGACGGGTTCAGAGCAAGCATCATTCACGGCGATGGCGGAGAAGGAGCCGGACGCGCTGCATCGGCAGTTGCAGGCCTGGTTCAGGGCGGAAGGCACCGAGGATGCCGATACCGTCCTGCAGTGCTTTGAGCCCGGCTACCAGATGGTTGGCGCGGCGGGCAATGTCGTGAGCATCGAGGCGATGCGCGGCGGCTTTCCCAAGCAGCGCGGCAGCCGGCCCACGCTGGTCATGGAGATCAGCGACGTGGAGATCCGTCATATCGCCGGCAATACCGCGCTTGTCCGCTACAAGGAGCGCCAGATTCAGGACTCCGGAACCAATGATCGCTGGGCGGCGGCGGTGCTGGTGGACCGGGGCGACGGTAAGCGGCCGGGCTGGCTGTTTCTGCAGGAAACTTTTTGCCCGTAACCGGCCAATCCTGACCGCTTCGGCCCTTTTTCGGGCCCGACTTCGAGACGGAGAAATCGGCTTTTGTCAAAAATTAGTCGACATTTCGAGTGAATATTCCTATAATTGGCGAGATCGCGGAGGAGTGTAGACATGACGGTTTCGCAGGACGACTTCCGAACGGGCATGCGGCAATTGGCTGCCGCGGTGAATGTGATCACGGCGGGCGAGCCCGGGGCGCGGGCAGGCATGACAGCGACGGCGGTGATGTCGCTGACCGCGGAGCCGCCGCAACTCGGTGTCGCGGTCAATCGCTCCAACGCCTCCCATGCGGCGATCACCGCCGGCAAGGGCTTCGTGGTCAATGTCCTGCGGCGCGATCAGCATGAGATCGCCAGCGCCTTTGCCGGCGGCAAAGGGGTCAAGGGCGAAGAGCGCTTTGCATATGGCAATTGGCGCACCTCCGGGCGCGGGGCGCCGGTGCTGTCCGACAGCGCCGCAAGCTTCGAATGCAGCCTGGCGCAGGCGATCGAGTTTTCCACGCACACACTATTCGTCGGGCTTGTCGAAGCGGTGTCCGTGATGCCGGACGAGCAGCCGCTGCTGTTCATGAACGGGACCTGGGCGAGCCTCGTGCGCGCCAAAAGCGAGCAGATCGCGGCTTACGAGGCTGTCGTCGGAGAGGTCGATCAGGCGCTTGATAGAACCATGAAGGCATCGGATTCCCCCACCGAGCAGCTCGGGGACTTCGCGCAGGTCTTCATCGATCTCAACGCCCCGAGAGTTGATTTGCTGCGCGAGTTCTATTCGCACGAGAGCTTCGCCGCCGCCGACGAACTTGAAAAGGTCAACGAGCGCAAGCGGAACGTCGAAGACAAGCTTCGCAAACTGCTGAAGCGCGGCAAGGAAAGTGGTGAGTTCGATGTCGACGACCCGGACATGGCCGCCAACGCCATCATCGGCATGCTCAATTCCATCCATCGCTGGCCGCGGCGCGCGCACGAGCGCGATGCCGAACTGCTGAGCCGTGGAATTCTCAAATTCGTAAGCGCGAACCGGGAGCCAGATAGCCGGAAGCCTGACGCCTGAAGCGCGAAAAGACAAACAGATGGTGCGATTCCGGTTTTCGCCGGAAGTGCCCCGGAAAAGGGAGACGATCATGAGCGACCAAGTCCTTGAAGCGGTCGAGGAAAAAAGCGAACTGGAAAGCCTCAAGCAGGAGATCCGGTCGCGTCGGCAGGAGTTCGAGACGCTGCGGCATGTTCCCGGCGATATCGTCCGGAAGCTGAAGAAAATCGGCGTTTATCGCGCCTTCGTGCCCAAGTCTCTCGGGGGCGATGAGTTGACGCCCGCCCAGTTCCTGCATCTCATCGAGGAACTGTCGCGCGCCGACGCGTCAGCCGGCTGGGTTGCCAGCTTCGGCGTCAGCTCCACCTATCTTGCCGCGCTCCCCAAGGACACGTTCGAGCACCTCTACGGCCAGAACCCCGACCTGACCTTTGCCGGATCGATCTTTCCTCCGCAAAAGGCCGAGAAGACCGACAAGGGCTTTCTGGTCAACGGCCGGTGGCCGTACGCCTCGGGCTGCATGGGCGCAGATCTGATCGGCGGCGGCATCATCGATGACTCCAACGACAGCCCCTTGCCGCGCATGGCGGTCATGCCGGCCGACAGTGTGGAGATCGATGAGGTCTGGGATACGGTGGGGCTGTGTGCGACCGGTAGCCATGATATCGTCGCGAAAGATGTTCTGGTATCGGCGGACTGGACTTTCATCCGGGGTTCGAAGGCAGAGCGGAGCGAGCCGATCTTCCAATACCCGGCAATGGCGCTTGCGGCCCAGGTTCTTGCGGTCGTCGGGCTTGGCGCGGCGCGCGAGGCTCTCGACTTCCTGCGTGAAAGCGCGGGGCGCAAATCGATCACCGGCGGTCCAGCGGCCGGCGCCAAGCCTTATGTGCAGCAAGATCTCGCCAAGGCGGAAGCCGCGCTCGCCGGTGCGCGTGCGTTCTTTTACGATGTCACCAACAAGGCCTGGGAGCAGATCCTGGTGGGCGACCCGGTTTCGCCCGACGTGCATCTCAATCTTCGCCTCGCCTCCACCGAGGCGGCGCGGGCCGGTGCGGATGTATCGCGGCGCGCCTTCGAGCTCGGGGGCACGCCCGCCATCATTCGCGGGCATACGCTGAACCGGTGCATGCTGGACGCCGCGGCCGTCGGCCAGCATGCCTTCATGGGCATGGGAACCTGGACAGCGGCCGGCGCTGTCATGCTCGATCAGCCGGGCTTGCCCGGCTATCCTTGAGGCCGCAGGTTCGAAACGCGATTACGCTACTTGTCGCAGTGGCATGAGATAACCGGAAAGGACGACTGACATGCACGCACTCTTCCGCGCCCTACGGGCGACCGCACACATCGAGGGCGCATCGTGATGGCCGCGCTCGATGTTGATGGAACGCAGACCGCCGTGGTCACCGGCGGCGGCAACGGGCTCGGTGCGGACATCTGCCGCGCCCTGCATGAGGCGGGTTTTCGCGTCGTGGTGTCGGATGTCGACCTGACGGCGGCCGAAGGACTGGCGGCCGAGCTCGACAGCACCGGCCAGACGGCCGTGGCGGTCAGAATAGATGTCTCGCGGCCCGACGACTTCCAGTCGGCGCTCGAGATGATCGTCGAACGCTGGGGCAAGGCGCATGTTCTGGTGAACAACGCCGCGCGCACCGAGGTGAAGCCGCTGCTCGACATCGATCCCGCGGACTTCAACAGCATCCTCGCGACAAATGCCGGCGGCTGTTTCGCCGGAAGCCAGGTGTTCGGTCGGCACTTCAAGCAGAATGGCTACGGGCGGATCATCAATCTCGCCTCCATCGCCGGGCAGAATGGCGGCACGGCCACCGGGGCGCATTATGCCGCCTCCAAGGGCGCCATCCTGACCCTGACGAAGGTGTTCGCCCGCGATCTCGCCGCTTTCGGCGTGACGACCAACGCCATCGCGCCCGGTCCGCACGACACGCCGATGGTGCGCTCCGTGCTGACCGACGACAAGCTACCCGCCGCCCTTGCCGGTATCCCGGTCGGGCACCTGGGCGATCCGAAATTCGTCGCGAAACTCATCGTTTTGATGGCGGGGCCGGAATCCGGCTTCGTCAACGGAGCCTGCTTCGACGTCAATGGCGGCATCTATATGCGCTAGGCGCGGACCCCGGGGTCGCGATCGATCCTGGGGCCTCTTGCAGACTACTGGTAGTGGTGAACCACGGCCTTCACCCTTGTGTGTCCCAGGACCGACTCCTTACCGAGATCGAAACCCTGCCCGGAATTCTTCCAGCCGCCGAAGGGTAGAGCCATGTCCAGCGCGTTGTGGACATTCACCCAGACCGATCCGGCCTCAAGACCCCGGGTCATGGTCCGGACGCGGTCCAGGTCCTGCGACCAGATGCTGGCGCCCAACCCGTATTCGGTGTCGTTGGCGAGGCGCAGCGCCTCCTCGTCCGTCTCGAACGATGCCGCCACCAGCACCGGGCCGAAGATCTCCTCGCGAACAGGGGTCATGTCGGCGGTGACATCGGCCAGAATGGTCGGCTCGATATAGGCGCCGCCGTGATCGGGAACGCCGCCGCCGGTGACGACGCGAGCGCCTTGGCTGCGCCCGGCCTCGATATAGCCGAGCACCCGTTCGCGCTGCCTGTGGTTGGCCAGCGGCCCCATCTGCGTTTCCGGGAGCAGCGGTGAGCCGAGCCGAATATCCCGTGCGATCTTGGAAACCCCTTCGAGAACCTCCTCATAATGGCGCTTGTGGACATAGAGGCGGGAGCCGGCGCAGCAATTTTGCCCGTGATTGCCCAGGATGCCCCAGGCCGCCGCCGGTATGGCGCGATCGAGATTGGCGTCTTCCATGATGAGGAACGGGGATTTGCCGCCCAATTCCATGCTCACGCTCTTGAAGGAGCCGGCGGTCGCCTGCGCGATCAATCGCCCGGTCTCGGTGGAGCCGGTAAAGGTGATCTTGTCGACATCGGGGTGCTGGACGAGGGCCGAGCCCAGTTCCGGGGCGCTGCCGGTGATGATGTTCAACACGCCTTCGGGAAGGCCCGCTTCAAGGGCAAGCTCGGCGAACCGCAAGGCGGTCAGCGGCGTCTGCGGCGCGGGTTTCAGCACCATGGTGCAGCCGGCGGCCAGCGCGGGAGCGATCTTCCAGACGGCGATGCCCAGAGCGACGTTCCATGGAACGATCGCGGCGACAACGCCGATGGGCTCGCGAAATGTGAAGCCGTCGAATTCGCCGTCGGGAATGTAGGGCATCGACAGCGGCATCGTGCGGCCTTCTATCTTCGTCGCCCAGCCCGCCATGTAGGTGAGGAAGTGGTTCGAGTAATCGACATCGATGCCGCGCGTATTGGCCAGCAGCCGTCCCGATTCCACTGCGCCGATCTCCGATATCTCCTGGCCGTTCTGCTCGAGCAGCGCCGCCATGCGCAGCAGGCAGTTCTGGCGCTCGTTGGGGCGCATGCGGCCCCACGGCCCCTTCAGGGCGCGCCGCGCCGCGACGACGGCGGCATTGACATCCGCAACGCTTGCTTCGGCAGCTGTCGCGACCGGCCGGCCGCTCGTCGGGTCGATGATCTCGTATCGGGACGCGCCCGTGCTCGACTTTCCATCGATATGCAGTCCGTGGTCGCGATCGAGGAAGGCGCGCGCGGCGGCGCCCAGTCTGCCGAGGTCGTTGTCGAGCTTGTTCATTGTTGTCTCCATGTTGTGCGTCGCCGGCTGGAAATTCTGGCGCTAGGCGATGTCCAGGTCGTGGGGCGGTTTGCCGATCGCGGCGGCGACCAGGGTGCGGGTATAATCGTGTTTGGGATTGCCGAAGACGTCATCGACCGGCCCCTGTTCGACGATCTCGCCCTTATACATGACGAGCGCCCTGTCGCAGAGGTGGCGGACCACGGACAAGTCGTGGGAGATCAGCAGCAGTGAAAACGGCGTCTTCTTGCGCAATTCCCGCAGCAGCTCCAGGATTTGCGCCTGCACCGAAACGTCGAGACCGGAAACGATCTCGTCGGCCACCAGCAGTCGCGGGTTCGAACAGAGCGCGCGCGCGATGTTGACGCGCTGCTTCTGGCCTCCGGAAAGCTGTTTGGGGAAACGGGAGATCATGTCCGGCGTCAGCTTCACATATTCGAGCAATTGGCGGGCCAGCGCGTCCCGGCTTGCAGCCGATGGCGGAAGCCCCTTGGCTTCCACGGGCTGGGTCGTCAGGCTCCCGACGGTCCGGCGCGGATTGAGCGCCGATTCCGGATCCTGGAACACCAGTTGCACCTGATCGAGAATTCTGCGCCGGTTCGCGCTGGAGTGGTCGGCGCCGTCGAGTTCGGCAACTCTCAACTCCCCTTCACTGACGTCTTCGAGACCGACGATGAGCTTGGTGAGGGTGGTTTTCCCCGAACCGCTTTCCCCGACCACGCCGACGAACTCGCCCTCGCGCACCTCGAAATTGAGACCCTTGAGCGCTTCGACGTGGCGCGCCCGGCCGAACATATCCCGCAACACATAGCTCTTGCGAAGATTGGAGGCCTTGAGGACGATCTTTTCCGAGGCGAAATCCCGCGCTGCGTCCATCGTTCCCGGCGGCGTTTCGATTGTCGCGGTGAGGTCCGATCGGAAACAGGCGCTCCGGTGGCCGGCAATTTTGGTTTCCAGCGGCGGACGTTGCTGGCTGCATTGCTCGACGGCAAGCGGACATCGGGGCGCGAATTCGCAGCCGGGGAGCTCGTTGCGTTCGGCGATGGTGGCCATTGCCTTCGGCAAAATCAGCAGGGTCCGGTTCGCGGCCTCCATGCTGGGGGTCGCAAGATTCAGACAGCGCGAATAGGGATGCCGGGGGTCGTTGAGGATGCTTTCGGCCGGCCCGTCCTCCACGATACGGCCGGCATAAAGAACGCTGACGTCGTCGCATACGTCCGCCGCGAGCCGCAGGTCATGCGTGATGAGCAGCACCGAGGTCTGGTGCGCGTCCCGCATTCTCTTGATCAGCTCCATGACGAGGGCCTGCATGGTCACGTCGAGTGCGGTTGTCGGTTCGTCGGCGATGACAAGCCTGGGATTGGAGGCGAATGCCATGGCGATCAGCACCCGCTGCAGCATGCCGCCGGATAGTTGATGGGGATAGGAATGCAGAAGTTGCGAGGGGTCGCGCAGGCCGACCTCGTCCAGGAGCTCGATCGCGCGCTCCTTCCGGCTGGATTTCTGCACGATGCCGATGCGCTTGAGATGGCGCACGAACTGCTGCCCCACGGTCAGGCTGGGATTGAGCGCGGTCATCGGCTCTTGCGGGATGAACCCTATCTCGCGGCCCAGAATTTGCCGACGCTTGGGCCTTGACATGGTCGTCAGTTCGCGGCCGTCGAAGCTTATCCGGCCGTTGGTGACCTCGATACCCGGGGCGAGCGTGTCCGCGATGGCGTTTCCGAGCATAGACTTGCCGGCCCCGGACTCCCCGATCACGCCGAGGATCCTTCCCGGTTCGATCGTCAGCGAAATATCGCTCAGGACGCGCGTTTTCGCCGTGGGCAGTCCCGCTTCCAGACCGGATATGCGCAGGATAGGTACCGAGGCCATGGCAGATTGATCCAATTCGTTATTGACGGGGGTCGAGAACGCGACGCAATCCGTCGCCGAGCAGATTGAAACCGAGCACGGTCAGGAAGATGGCGGCGATGGGCAGAAACAGTCCCCAGGGCGCCGAATAGACGTCCATGCGCGCGTCGGCGATCATCTGGCCCCATCCCGGTTCATTGGGCGGAACGCCCATCGAGACGAAGGACAGGATGGCTTCCACGACGACGGAAATGCCCATCTGAAGACTGAACAGGGTGATCAGCATCGGCATCGTCGCGGGCAGGATCTCGCGCGTCATGATGCGCAGGTGCGAAAATCCGATGAGACGGGCAAAGGAGACATAGTCCTTGCGCCGCGTCACCTGGACATCGCTGCGCAAAACGCGACAGAACCGCGTCCAGTCCACCAGAACGATGGCGAGGATCACCTTGTCGATCCCGATGCCGAGCCCGATGATCAGCAGCATGGATAGCACGACGGGCGGGAAGGACAGCCAGATTTCGACGAGACGGCTGATGACCCAGTCGACCCAGCCGCCGAAATAGCCCGCCAGATTGGCGAGCACCGCGCCGAGCAGCATCGCCCCTGTCGAGGCGAAGAAGGCAACATACATAGCGATCCGCGCGCCGTAGAGCAGGCGGGAAAGCGTGTCCCGCCCGAGGCTGTCGGTGCCCAGAACATGCTCCATCGAACCGCCCTGAACCCAGACCGGCGGCATCAGCATGTTCAGCAGGTCCTGGTCGTTGGGTGGATAGGGCGCCAGCCAGGGAGCGAAGATCGCAGCGAACAGAACGATCGACGCCGACACCGAGCCGATAATGAATCGCGTGTCGAGCAATCTGGTCGGAAATCGGCTCATGAGGAACGCAACCTTGGATTAATCATGTAGGCGAGGGCATCGGCCAGTGAGTTGAACAGCAGCGTGGTCGCGCAATAGATCAGGGCGACGGTCTGGATGACCTCGAGATCGCTGGATTGCATCGACCGCAGCATCAGATTACCAATGCCGGGATAGGAAAAGATCATCTCGACCAGCAGCGTTCCGCCGAACAGCAGGCCGAACTGGGTGCCGACGAGGATGATGACGGGCAGCATGGCGTTTTTCAGCGCCTGACCGAACAGAATCTGGGTTTCGCTCAGGCCGCGCATCCGGGCCTGGCGGATATAGCTTTCCTCATAGATCGAGATCAGGCTCGAATGCAGCACCCGGATGATCAGCGGGGCGAAGGCAAGGCCGAGCGCCATGACCGGCAGCGCCATATGGGAGAGCGTGCTGCCGATCAGCGACGGATCGCCGGTCAGGAAGGCGTCGATGACCAGGAAACCTGTCTGGTCGGGCACGATCATTCCCGGGCCGAGACGCCCGTTGACGGGGAAGATCTGAATGATTACGCCGAAAAGCAGGATGAAGAGCAGGGACAACAGAAAGTCCGGCAGCGCCATCAGCACCGACGTTCCGAAAACCGCCACGCCCTCAAGCGGCGTACCCCGGACCGCGAAGAGCGACAGTCCGCCGGCCACGCCGACGATCACCGCAAAAACCAGTGCGCCAAGCGCCAGTTCGACCGTGGCGGGCAGGCGGGACAGTATGACCTCGCTGGTCGGCATCCGGTACTGGGCGGAATCGCCGAAATCGCCCCGGACAGCCTGTCCCACCCAGTGGGCATATTGTTGCCAGATGGGTTTATCGAGCCCCATCTCCAGACGCTTGGCCTCTACCTGCTCAAGGGTGGCCTGCGGTGGCAGCGCCATCTGAGCGGGATTGACGGGCAGTGCTCTCAAGGCCACGAACACCAGCATCGAAACAATGACGAACACTGGCACAAGCGAGGCCAGGCGTCGTCCGAGGATCAACAGCAGCGATTTGATCAACTATCTCGGTCCCTGAAAGAGAAGTGCGGACCGCCGCTGAGCGGCGGCGGTCAAGGGAGGTCGTCAGACCCGTTCAGGCCTTCGTGATGGCACGGGGCAGGATCCAGCCATTGGTCCAGGGCTGGAAGTTGAACTGGTTGCTGTAGCCGATGGTCTGGATCGCCTGCAGCAGCGGAATGATTGCCCCTTCTTCGATGAGCCAGCGGTTCAGCTCATCATACTGGCGGATGCGTTCGTCATAATCCGCGATGTCGAACAGCGGTTTGATCTTGGCCGTGATGTCGGGCCGCCGGAAGGTGGCGAAGGGCAGATCGGCGTTGAACATGTTGCCGGTAAAGATTTCCGGGTCGCCGGTGCCGTTCTCCCAGACGAACAGCGAGGCATCGGGAAGCTTGCCGGTGGCGTTGAGATCGTACCACTGCCCTTCGGTGATGACCTGCAGGTCCGTCTTGATGCCGACCTTGTCCCACATCGTGACGATGGCGCGCGCAATATCGTAGTCGCCGGCGAAGTTGCCGTTTGTGGTCGCAAAGCCAATGGTGACCGGATTGTCCGGGCCATAGCCGGATTGCGCCAGCAACTCCTTGGCCTTCTCTGGGTCGTAGGGGAACTCGAAATCCTCGGGGTAGCCGGGCATGCCCGGGATCGAAGGAGCATCGATCGCCACGGCGTCTCCGCCGAAGAAGGCCTTGGACAACAACTCCTTGTTGATGGCGTAATGGGCGGCAAGACGGATGTTCTTGTCCTCGAAAGTGCCGTCCGCGCGCACAGTGACATAGATGATCCGGGCGATCGGGTTTGCGATGGCCTTGAAGCGATCGGATTGCTGCAGGCGCTTGACGTCGCGGATCGACAGTTCGACGGCGAAGTCGACATTGCCGGATTCGAGCGCCGCAAGACGGGCCGTGGCGTCGGGAATGATCTCGAAGGTGAGCTGCTTGATGGCCGGCAGTTCGCCCCAGTAATCGTCGCGGCGCTTCAGCACGATCCGGCTGTCGCGCTCGTATTCCACCAGTTCATAGGGGCCGGATCCCATCGGCTTGGTCTGCAGGCCCTCGATGCCCACCTTCTCGGCATAAGCCTTGGAAATCACGAAGCTTGCGCTGAAGCTCAGCCACTGCGCCGGGGTGGCGAAGGGCTGCGAAAACCGCATGATGCCCTCGGTCGGCGAGATGATTTCGATGTCGGATACCACGCCGAAGCCGACGACGAGATCGATTTCATCGCCCTGCTGTATGCGTTCGAAGAAGGTGTAGCGGAAGTCCTCCATCGTCATCGGAGAGCCATCCGAGAACGTGATGTCGTCGCGCATCCACACATGCATGCTCATCGCGTCGTCAGCCAGCTTCCAGTCGGTGAGGACATTGGGCGCCAGTTCCAGATTCTGAAGCTGGTCGATCGGCTGGTCGAAAATCGTTTTGAGGATCGACTGCGGGTCGGGCGCAAGCCGCTGATTGGGATCCCAGGTGACCGGATCGGAGGTCCAGGCAATCGATACGTTCTCGATTTCGCCGTCATCGGCAAAGGTGAGATCCGGGCGGGCTACCAGCGCTCCGCCGGCTGCCGCTGCGAGCTTCAGGAACAGTCGCCTGTCGATCTTGTTCATCGGTATTCTCCTTGCTTGGCTGAGGACACGAATGCCGCGTTGCAGACCGCTCCGGTCCGCTGAATGAAAAGCCCGACCCTGTAGACACGCGATCGCGGGAGGTCCGCGGCCGAAACTGCAAATTCGTGGGCGTAGAACATGGTCTATCTTGTCCCAGTCTGTTCATCGCGGTCATGATACAGCAAAGTCAGTTTTGGCGGGTGGACGGTCGAACGAACTCATGTGAGTGTAGAGGACACCAAAACCCGCGATCCATGCACTTTGTGACCGAATATTTTGCATTAGCGGCCATAATCGCGCTATTGTTTCGTAAGTAAAATAAAATTTGGGGACGGCGATCGCCGCCGCCTACCGCTTTGGAGTAGGCCATGCAGACCAACGCTAAACATACCGCTGGAATGGGAGTCTATGAAATTGCCGGTCGAAACGAGACCCTGCCGGTCGTGCGGCGGCTATTCGTGGACGCTATTGTCAGGGAGATGGTGAGGGATGGCAAGGACGTGACGGACCTCTTGTCCCGGCATGGCCTGTCAGACGGCCCGGCCGGCAGCCCATATGCGATGATCCCGTTGCGCGCCTATGTCGGCTTCTTCGAGGATGCGGCCAACCTGCTGGAGCGGCCCTATCTCGGCCTGGAAATGGGGCAGGCGTTTCGCGCCTGGGAGGTCGGTCCGGTCTATTCCCTGCTTGCGACGGCCCAGACGCTAAGAGGGGCGCTGGATGTGTTCGCGCGGTTTCAGAGGTTATGGCAGAGCCATACCACCATGTCCTGTAAAAGGCAGGAAGAGCAAAGCATCTATATCTACATGATCGACGATCTGAGCGTATGGCCGAGGCGTCAGGACGCGGAATACGCCATAGCGGGCCTGTGCGGCATGGTGCGGCAATTGCTGTCCGATCGCTGGAACCCCGTGGAAGTGAGGTTCGAGCACGACGTTTCCGACCACGCGGATGCTCTGCGCCGGTTCTTCAAATGCAGGATAACAGGCAACGCCTCCGCCAACGGCATGGTGCTTCTCGAAGCCGATCTGGAACGCCCCTTGAGCAATTGGTTGCGCTTCAACGAGGCGGCGCGTCAGATCGTCGAGAGCCATCTGTTCGATCTGCTCGGCGCGCCGGAAGAGCGGCATCGTTCTCTCCCCGAACGAGTCGCGCTGATCGTTGCGCGGCGGTTGGGCCGGGAGGCAATCGACCTTAAATCGGTGTGCGATGAACTCGCCGTCAGCCCCCGCACCATCCGCCGCCAACTCAGCGCGCACGAGACGAGCTTCAGAAAAATCGTCAACGATGAGCGCATGAAGAAGGCCAGGAACCTTATGAGTGGCGGAACGATCACCATAGAGCAAATGGCCGAGCATCTCGGCTATGGAAACCAGGCGGCGTTCTCTCGGGCCTTTCGCAGTCTGACCGGCGAGTCGCCCAGTGCCGCGCGCAAGGCAGCCCGCAGACAGTCATCCCACACTTGAGGTAAGCACGCTTCCCGCTTCGCCTGCGCAACGGTGCGGACAACCGCGACCGGCTCCATGGGCATGGCCGGAATTGTTACGTAAATGGCCGCAAGCGCAATTCATGGGGGTCTGCCCATGCATTACCACTCAAGCACCGTTCGCCGGGAGCTGGCAGGCGGCCCTCGACTGAACCCTCCGCTTACCCGGATATGCCCTGGGCCGTCGAATACGTAGATATGCTGCGGGAGAGGAGACGTGGCGCGTTGGTGCGGTTGGAACGCCTTGCCGTTCCGCCGTGCGCTCGTGCAGAGGCTCACAGCAGACGGCCACGGTTGGCGAACCGCTGGTTGACAACGAGGATGACAGAATGACCACTTCCACCAAGATCGATTTCATCTATCTGTCCGAGCCGGACATGGTGCGCGCCGGCGTCACCGACATGCCCGCCTGTGTCGATGCCATGGAAGAGATGTTCGGGCTGCTTGCCAGCGGCGACTACCGCATGGCCGGCGCGAACAACAGCTCGCACGGCTCATTGATCCTATTTCCGGAAGACTCGCCTTTTCCGAACATGCCCAAGCCCACGGCGGATCGTCGCTTCATGGCGATGCCGGCCTATCTCGGCGGCAAGTTCGGCACGACCGGCGTGAAATGGTACGGCTCCAACATCGCGAACCGGGACAGGGGCCTGCCGCGTTCGATCCTGATGTTCATCCTGAACGACACCGACACCGGCGCGCCGCTCGCGCTGATGTCGGCCAATCTTCTGTCGGCCTATCGCACTGGCGCGGTGCCGGGCGTCGGCGCCAGACATCTTGCGAGAAAAGACTCCAGGGTTGCAGGGATTCTCGGTCCAGGCGTCATGGGCAAGACTGCGCTCAGCGCCTTCATTGCCGCATGCCCCGGTATCGACACCGTCAAGGTGAAGGGTCGCGGCCGAAAGAACCTCGACGCTTTCGCGGAATGGGTCCGGAGCACTTATCCGCAGGTCAAACATATCGAGGAAGTCGGCAGCGACGAGGAACTGGTGCGTGGATCCGATGTGGTGGCCTATTGCTCTTCCGGCCCGACAGGCGATCCGTCCACCTATCCGCATGTGAAGCGCGAGTGGATCAGCCCGGGTACGTTCTTCGCCATGCCGGCTCTCGGAAATTTCGACCGCGGCGTCGAAGGTCCCGATGTGCGCAAGGTGCTGGAATTCACCCCGCTCTATGAAGCCTGGCACCACGAAACGCCCAAGCCGACGCACAAGCACATTCCCGCCGTCGGCATGCGCTTCATGGATCTGGTCGACGAGGGCCGGCTTCGCATGGATGACCTTGAGGATTTGAGCCGCATCGTCGCCGGCGAGGCGCCCGGACGGCAAAATGACGACGAAATCATCATGCTTTCGGTGGGCGGCATGCCGGTCGAGGACGTGGCATGGGGAACCATGCTCTATCGCAACGCGATCGAGAAGGGGATTGGCGTGAAGCTCAATCTCTGGGACGAGCCGGTTCTTCGCTAGGTTTTCCCCGCAGTCTGGAGAGATAGATAATGGTTGATGTGATCAAGGTAAAAACCGGCAACAAGTTCGAGGACTGGGCCAGCTATTCGCGCGTGGTCGCGGTGGACAATCTGATTTTCGTGTCCAACACCGCGGGCCGGAATCCCGAGACCAAGGAGATTCCGGACGACATCACCGCGCAGACCGAGCAGGTTCTGGCCAATATCGAACGCGCGCTTCAGGCTGTGGATTCGAGCTTGGAGGATGTCGTTTCCTCGCGAGTCTACGTTCAGGATCCGGCCGATGGCGATGCCGTCGGCGAGGTTCTGGGCAAGAGGTTCCGCGGCATCGATCCGGCGACGACGATGGTGTGCCCGGCATTGGGCTCCAAGATCTACCGCGTGGAAATTGACGTCACGGCCTATCGTGGCGCAGGCAAGGGCAACACCAGGCTGATCAATCTTTCTGCCTCGTAACCTACATGTCGCTTCGCCCCTAAGCAAACACTCACCGCGTTCAGGACCGTTCTCATGGCGCCGATCATCAGACCCGTACAGACCTCATCCGACCTGCCAAGGCAGACCACTGTGGTCATCCTTGGCGGCGGGATCATCGGGCTGACGGCGGGTCTGACGCTTGCGGAGCGGGGCATTCCGGTCACCATTCTGGAGAAGGGGCGGATCGGCGCGGAGCAGTCATCTCGGAATCTGGGGTGGGTGCGAAAGCTGAACCGCGATCCGGAGGACGTGGCCCTTTCGGTCGCTTCCGATACGCTGTGGACGCAGATGCCCCAGCGCACCGGTTTCGACGTGGGATATCGCCGCGCCGGCATCATGTATGCCGCTCGCAGCGAAGCCGAAATGGAGCCCCACAGGAAATGGCTTCAGGCCGTCTCGGACCTTTCGCTCGACTCGCGGCTCGTCACCCCGCGCGAAATCGACGATCTGTTGCCCGGCACGGCAGAAAAATGGGTAGGCGGCATTCACACCCCTTCGGACGGTTATGCCGAACCGACGCTGGCGTCGAGCGCGATCGCGACGGCGGCGCAGCAGAAGGGCGCTGTCATCATCGAGAATTGCGCGGCGTTTTCGCTTTCCCTTGCAGGCGGCCGGGTGGCCGGCGTCCATACCGAGCGCGGCGAAATCAAATGCGATCAGGTTTTGCTCGCCGCCGGGCTGTGGTCGCGCCGTTTCCTAGGCAATATGGGCATCTCCTTGCCCACGCTTCCGATGGTTGCCTCCGTCATCCGCACCGCGCCCATGGACGGGCCGTCGGACATCGCGTTCGGGGCCTCGGACTTCTCGTTTCGAAAGCGGCTGGACGGCGGATATACCGTGACCCAGCGCGGGGCGCTGTGCCATCCGCTGACGATCGACAACCTGTTGATCGGGCTCAAATATCTGCCAACGCTGCGGAACAACTGGAAATATTTGCGGTTGTCGCTGGGACGCGAATTCCTCGGCGATCTCGGATTGCCGAGGCGCTGGAAGGACACCGGCCCTTCGCCGTTCGAGCGGGTGCGCACCAAGGACCCCTTGGTCGACGCGGGCCTGATCGCCGAAGCGATCGCCAATACGGTCAAGGCCTTCCCGGTTTTCGAGAAAGCCGAGATGAGGGAAGCCTGGGCCGGAATGATCGATGTCACGCCGGATTCGCTGCCGGTTATTTCGGGGCTCGATCGGGTTCCCGGTCTGACCTTGGCCACCGGATTTTCGGGACATGGGTTTGGCACATCGCCCGCGGCGGGCCAACTGGCCGCGGATCTGGTGTCGGGCATGACGCCGATCGTCGACCCGGCCCCCTACCGCTTCAGCCGGCTTTCGAAGTAGCAAACGCGCTGCGACTGCAAGGACATCGAAGCCTCTTGATGAAAAGCCAAGGGCGCGACCAGCATGGTGAATGCGGGTCGCGCCCTTGTTTTGCCCGGATGCGTTTCGGTGTATCCTACTTCAACAGGCCGGGAAGCCAGGCCGTCAACTGCGGGAATACGATCATCAGCGCCAGAATGATGAATTCGAGCAGAATGAATGGCGCGACCGAGGCATAGATGGTCGTGACCTTGAGTTGCTTTCCGACGACGCCTTGCATCACGAACAGCAGCAGACCGAAAGGCGGCGTGATCAAGCTGATTTCGAGGACGATCAGCACCAGCACGCCGAACCACAGCTGGTCGATTCCAAGGCCGGCAACGATCGGCATGAAGATCGGCAGGGTCAGCATCATCATCGACAGCTGATCCATGAAACAGCCAAGGAACACCAGCACGGCGAGCATGCCGAGCACTAGAAGCAGCGGTGTCAAGCCGGAGGATGTCACCATTTCAGCAAGGCTCTGGGTCGCACCGCTGAAGGCGAGGATCTGCGAAAAGGTGCTCGAGGTACAAATAATGATCAGGAGCATCCCGCTGAATTTCGTGGTTTCGATCAGCGATTTGCGCAGGCTTTCGAACGACAGCGCTCGATAGCCCGCTGCGGCGACAATGGTTGCAAGCACGCCGATCGCAGATGCCTCGGTCGGTGTGGCGACGCCGGTGAACATGCTGCCCACGACCGCCACGAAAATCAGCATGAGCGGCAGCACATGGGTTACCACCGGCATCAGTCTCTGCTTCCAGGTCAGTTCCTTGACATCGAACACCGGGGCAATATCGGGTCGGATGATGCAGCTTACGATGATGAATCCCAGAAACAGAAATGCCATCAGGATGCCTGGAACGATTGCGGTCAGGAGCAGGTCGTTGATGGATATCTGTGCCAGACTGCCCAGGAGCACGCCGAGGCTCGATGGCGGAATGAGCATGGCGATTCCGCCAACGGCAAGGACAGGACCTACCGCCATGACCGGGTGATAGCCGCGATCGTGCATTTGCGGATAAAGCGTGCGCCCCACCACTGCGACGTTAGCGATGGTTGATCCCGAAAGGGAGGAGAACACAGTGCCGCTCAGAACGGCGACGATGGAGAGGCGCCCGGGCACGCGCGCGATCAGCCGGTCGATCGCATCGATCGACCGTGACGCCATGCCGGTCTGCAACATGATCTCGCCCATCAGGACGAACAGCGGCACCGGCGCGAGCGAATAGTTGGCGACGGCGGGGCCCATGTTTCTCACCAATTGTGTCAGCCCGATTTCCCCACCGAGAAAGATGACGGCACCAACAATGTTGACGGCCAGAAAGGCAAACACGATCGGCAGGCCGATCAGCAGCATGGCCACCACGCCGCCGAACATCAGCAATAGGGCTAAAGTCCATTCCTGCATGATTATTGCGCCTTGTGCTGAGCAGAGTCGGTGGAGGGGAAGGCCGCCGAAACGATTCGCCCGAGAAACTCGATGCTTATCAGGGCCATCACCAGGGGCACTTGCCACTGAAGCAGCCAGTCGTGAATGATGAGATCACGAAAGATCAATTGGCCCGATCTGTAAGATTGCATGAAGAGCTGGACGCCGATCCAGAAAGTCACACTGGTGGCGCAGAGTCCCAGGACCCATGTCAGCAACGCGGTGGCCGAACGCAGTTTTTGCGGCAGAAGGTCAACAACCACGTTAACTGCGAGGTGACCGTTGTGGTGTAGCAGCCAAGGCGCGGCAAGCATCGCCATCATGAACAACGCGTATTCCGACAGTTCCACGACGCCCGGCAAGAACGGTAAATGCAGCGTGCGCGTGATCGCTTCGCCGCCGATGAGGAGCACGAGCACCGCAAGCATCGAAATAGCGATGGCGGCGAGGAGAGTTATGATGAGTAGATAAATCCTAACGAGAAATGTCATGTCAGGGTGTCCTGGGCTGGCGTCTTGCGCTTGCAAGGGCGTTGGAAGTGCAGCCGTGACGTCGATCGACAGGCTCCGGCCGCTCTGTGGTTGCACATGTGTGCCCGCATCGATGTCAGAGCTGGGGCGGGTGACGCCGCAAGGTCTGCTGGCCGGGAGACATGTGCTTTCAAGTAAAGGCGGGTCGCCGTTGGGATTGACGTCAAAAGGACCGGGGAGACGCCCCGGTCCAACTGACTGGGCAAGGGCAACTATTTCATCAGAGCCTTGCGGATGGCCGGGATGGTGTCCGGGCTCTGCTTTTCGAGGTCGGCCCAATACTGTTCCAACGCGAGGTCGACATATTCGTGGCCGATATCGAGGGTCTTGATGCCTGCGTTTTTCTGGAACTCGATCTCGTCCTGAAGTGCTTTCTCGGTCCACTCGACCATGTAGTCGTCGAACCACGCCACCGAGTCGAAGAGCACCTTACGCTGCTCTTCGTCGAGCTTCTCAAGGCTCTTCTCGTTCATGATCACGGTCACGTCGACATTGTAGAAACCCGGGTCGATCCGGACCTTGGTCTCGGGGGCCCAGCCCATTTCGCCGATGCCGTTGAGCGGCCAGCCATAGCCCTCTACCACCCCGCGCTCGAGCGCCGTGAACACGTCGGGGGTCGGGATGTTCGTGCCCTCCACACCCAGCTGATCATAAATCTGCTTGTAGATCGTCTGGCTGCGCAGCCGGCTACTGCGGATGTCGTCCAGGCTGTTTGCGTCCTTGTTAAGATATACGTGGAAGGTAATGCCGCCGCCATAGGTGGTCAGGTAGACGACCCCCATCTTCTCTTCGGCCATGTCGCTTATCATCTTGTAGGCGCCGGATTCACGCAGTTCGGCCAGCGTGTGGTTGGTCAGAGATACGGCATCGGCTTCCACGAACATGCCCTTGTAGTAGGGCGGCGGAACCGCAGCCATGTCGAGAACGCCGGAGATCACCGCGTTAGGCTGCTCGGCGCCGGGAATGGCTTCCGGCCCCACCAGTCGAATCTGCAGAACGCCCTTGCCGACTTCGTTGACGTGATCGACGAAAATGTCCATAGGCACGCCGAAGGAGGCGTTGGGCGGAATGAAGACGCCGGCCTTGAGCGTAACCTCCTTGGCCGTGGCTGCTGAGAAAGATAAGGCTAGACCGACTGCGGACAAGCCGGCAAGCAATAAGCGACGCATATGAATCCCCTTTTTCCATTTTTGGCTCTCGATCCGAGGACCGGAGTTTTGTAACCGCGATGCTGTGACTTCTGCCGAACCGGCGGCAGCTTCTTCAACGCGTGATCTTGTGTACTGCACTCTCCGTTCGAGCCGTTCCCGGTCTTGTTGCCGATGTAGCCGGCTCTGGTTGGCGCGTCTCGTACGGACGCTGCGGATATTATTATATATATAAAATAAACTGGAACAAGCGCTATTTCGCGAGCCCACAGAGGTTTGAAGCGATGTCATGGTGTCCGCAGCGTGCGATCAGGCCTGGAATAAGAATCCGAGCGGCACATATGTCGGCAGCCATCTTCAACCGGCGTAAGAGGATTAGGCTGAAACCCATCCAATACCACCGCGTCATATCGGCCTGCGAGGCGAGGCAGCGTCTCCAGGCTGTCTGGCTGAAGATTAAGGGGGGACATCCTCGCGAGGTCAATCGCGGACTTGATGACCATGCAGTGCTCTGGGACTTCTCCGTCGGCGTGCTCCGGTAATCTTTGGAAGCTTGCATCACGAAAGCGGCCGCCTGCGATGCCATTGCGTTGCCTTTTGAAAGGCCATGCCGGCGCGCGCCAGCGCGGCTTCGCCGAACAGCGGTCCGATCAGCTGGATATTGATCGGCATGCCATCGGAATGGACGCCGCCGGGCATCGAGAGCACGGGATGACCCGACATGGTGAAGGGGCATGTGAAGCGATGGATGCCGGAGATCATGTCGTCCGAGAGGGCTTCCATCGCTTCATTGAGCGGCGGCGAGAAGGCCATCGCTGGCGAGAGGACAAGGTCCAGACTGGCAAACAGCGCTTCGAGATCGCCACGAAACGCGTTCGCACGGTTGATGACAACCTGGTAATCAGCGCCTTTCAACGCCCTGCCGCGCGCGACCAGCTCTGTGAGCGCGGGACCAAGCGCACCCGGTTGCTTGTCGATGACGGGACCATTGACCAGCGCATTCTGGACGGCGCAGACATCGAACCAGTCCCATATTATCTGCTCTGAATTCGGCAGCGTGACATCGATCAGGTCGGCGCCCAGGTCTCGTAACGTGTCGGCGGCGGCCAGCATGGCCGAGACGTGTTCGGGGTCCGTACCGGCGTGGGAGAATGCCATGTCGATGCCAATCCGTATGCCCTTCAGCGATACGCCGGCTTCCGAAAGATAGTTTTCGACGGGCCGGTGCGACGATGTTGGGTCGGCGCTGTCCCGGCCGGCGATGATGGAAAGCACGGCGGCGGCGTCGGTGACGCTGCGGGCGATTGGTCCGGCATGGTCGAGCGAGGCGGCGAGTTGATAGACGCCGGCGCGGCTGACGCGGCCCCAGCTCGGCTTGAAGCCGGTGACGCCGTTCATCGCCGACGGAATGCGGATTGAACCGCCTGTCTCTGTCGCCAGACCGGCAAAGAACAGGCCGGCCGCGACGCCGACGGCGCTGCCGCTTGACGACGCGCCGCACCAGCGATCTGGATTCCAGGGGTTGACCGGCGTTCCGAAGGGAGCGCGGTGTTCGGCATAGGCGCCTTCCGTCATGCAGGTCTTGCCGAGAATGACCGCGCCGGCGTCGAGCAGCCTTTGGGTGACCGTCGCATTGGCGGCGGCAATCGCCTCGTGGCGCACCGGCATGCCGGCGGTTGTGGGCGTACCCGTAAGATCATAGAGGTCCTTCAGCGCTACCGGCACGCCGTGCAGCACGCTGCGGCGCAAGCCCGCTGCGATGTCGCGGTCGGCGGCTACAGCCTGGGCAAGCGCACGCTCGGCGAGCAGGGTGATGAAGGCGTTGAGGGAGGCGAGGTTTTGGCAGCGCTCAAGCTGGTGCCGCGTCACCTCGACGGCCGAGACCTGCCTGCTGGCAATCAGTTCGCCGATTTCGACAAGGCCTTGATAGTGCAGAACCGTCATCCTGTTGCCCTCATCGCCTCAACGCCTTTGCCGACGGCGTCAGCCTTTTTTGCCGGCCTGGGTCTGTTCGAGAAGGGCGAAGGCGGCATGGACGAACAGGCGGGTGCCCATCGCAAGCGCATCCTCGTCGATGGTGAATGCGGCGTCATGATGCGGGGCGGTGATCCCCTTTGCGGCGTTGCCGGCGCCCAGCAGAACGAAACAGGCCGGCGCTTCATGGGCAAAGGCGGAAAAGTCCTCGCCGGGCATGATCGGCGGCATTTCGCAGACGCCGTCGGGGCCGAACAGGTCGGTAGCAACGGTGGACATGATCGCCGCGGTTTCCGGATCGTTGATCACGGCATCGTAGATGCGGGTGTATTTGTAGTCGCAGCTCGCCCCGTGGGCGGCGCAGATCCCCCGCGCGACTTCGCCGATACGGCGTTCGATCAGATCGCGTACATCCGGATCGAACGTGTTCGTGCCTCCGCCTATCGTGGCTGTCGCCGGGATGACGCCGACTGAACGGCCCGAGTAGAACTCTGTGACGCCGACCACGGCGGCATGCAGTGGATCGACCTCGCGTGCCGCCAGATGCTGCAGATTGGTGACGATCTGCGCGCCGATGGCGATCGGGTCGATGGCCGTGTGGGGCGTGCCGATATGGCCGCCCTTGCCCTTCACCACGATCGAGAAAATATCGCATGCCGCCATCACCGCGCGCGCGTTGATCTGCACCACGCCGGTCTCATAGGGCGACCACAGGTGCAGGCCGATAACGCGGTCGACGCCTTCCATCGCGCCATTGGCGACCATGCCCGCCGCGCCGCCGGGTGGTGTTTCCTCGCCGTTTTCGAAGAGGAAGCGGATTTCTCCGGCTATCCGGTCTCGGAGGCCGGACAGCACAGCGGCCGCGCCGAGAAGGATCGACGTGTGCCCGTCATGGCCGCAGGCATGCATGACGCCGGAATTTTTCGAGGCAAAGGGAAGGCCCGTCACCTCGGTGATCGGCAGTGCGTCGAAATCGGCGCGGATGGCGATCACCGGTCCGGGCCGCGCGCCCTTCAGCCGACCGACGACGCTGGTGCCCGACGGGCGCGATATCTCGATGCCGCCGAAGCTTTCCAGCGTCCGGGCAATAAACGCGCCGGTCTGGTGTTCCTCGAAGGAGAGTTCGGGATTGGCATGCAGATGGCGTCGCCATTCGATCACCTTTGCCTTCAGGTCATCACAAAGCGCGTCGAGCTGGTCTTTCATCTCTATCTCCCTGAACTGAAAACCCCGTGCCCGACGTCAACCGAAATCCGGTGACTCCAGCCGCATGCAGACCGCGCGCGGTTCGGTATATGCGTGCACGACCTCACTGCCGAATTCGCGGCCAAGACCGGAAAGCTTGGTGCCGCCAAAGGGCATGGCGGTATCGAGGATATTGTGGGTGTTGATCCACACGGTTCCGGAATCGATCTGGCCGGCCAGCAGGTGCGCCTTGTTGATGTCGCGCGTCCAGATGCTGGCGCCGAGGCCAAATTCGGTGTCGTTGGCCAGTGCCTTGATCTGGCGCGGGTCCTCGATCGGCATCGCCAGGACCACCGGACCGAAAACCTCTTCGCGGGTGATACGCATATCGGCGCGGGCGCCGGTCAGCACCGTGGGCTGGTAGAAATAACCCTTGCCATCTGCGGAGGCCGCCCCGCAGAGCGGTTCGGCGCCTTCCTCCACGCCGCTGGCGACCAGCGAGGACACCCGCTCCATCTGCCGCGACGAAATCAGCGGTCCGAGTTGGTTGGACGGATCGAAGCCGCTGCCGAGGCGCAGTTCTTTCGCGATCTGGGCGACGCCCCTGGTCACCTCGTCAAAGATCGAGGCATCAACAAAAAGCCGGGAGCCCGCGGTGCAGACCTGCCCGGAGTTGGGGAAGATCGCATTCGCTGCGCCGGGGATCGCCTTGTCGAGATCGGCATCCGCGAGCACGATCGCCGGAGACTTGCCGCCGAGTTCAAGCGTCACGCGCTTCATCTGGCTGGCCGAGGATTGCAAAATGCGCTGTCCGGTCGCGGTCGAACCGGTAAAGGCGATTTTGCGCACCAGCGGATGGTCCACGATGGCCTGGCCGGCATTGTGGCCGTAGCCGGTGACAATATTGATCGCGCCTTCGGGAATGCCCGCTTCAAGAACGAGTTCGCCGAGCCGCAGCGTCGTCAGAGACGCTTCTTCTGATGGTTTCAAAACGATCGTGCAGCCGAAGGCGATGGCCGGGGCGATCTTCTGGATTGCCTGGCCCAGCGGGAAGTTCCACGGCGTGATCCCGCCGACCACGCCGACCGGCCGGCGCTCGGTGTAGGCGCGATAGGTGCCGCCGTCATCGAAAAAAGGCGATAGCTGGATATACTCGCCGGCGATCTTGGATGCCCAGCCGCCATAATAGCGCAGGGCATCGACGGTGAATTTCAGGTCGACATTCTTCGAGACAAAATAGGGCTTGCCGTTGTCGAGCGTCTCTAGACGGGCGAGCTCCTCGGCATCGCGTTCAACCAGAAGCGCGAGCTTTTCCAGCAGTCGGCCGCGGTCGAGCGGGCGCATTTTCTGCCACAGCGCGCTTTCGAAGGTTCGGTGCGCGGCCTGCACGGCAAGGTCGACATCGGCTGCTGTCGCCGCCGCGATGTCTGCGATCTTGTCTTCCGTGGCCGGATCATAGACCGCGATCGTCTGCCCGTCGGCGGCGGCGCGCCACTTGCCGTCAATCAGCATCTTGCCTTCAGGAATGCGGATAGACGAACCGCCAGGCCTTTCAATCATCTCGAGCATGTGTTTACTCCCGGTGCAGCCGGACGATGTATTCCGGCTGGATATTTCAGGTTCCCTGGAAGTGAGTCCGCGTTCGATTTGGTTGCAGACTCGTTCCATTTCATTGCTTTACGGCATTTTCGCAGACAGCAGATTATTGCTTCCGGCAGCGAAATGCTCTGGCGGCGTTGCCGCTCGTCTTGTTCTGTTTGTTGATAAAGTCATCACCGGATGCGGCTGCGGGTCCAATAGTATTGAAGCGGCCGACCAATCGCAAAATGCTATTGCGCGGCCTTTGTGTCTATTGTGTTTGCTCTCGAATAGGCTGTTTCAGCGTTTGAGCAATGTCAGGAAGCGGCGCAGCGCCGGCACTGATTGGTTGGCGCGATAGATCAGCGCGAGATTGAGGCCGACATCCAGACCTTTTACCGCAAGAAACTCTATCCCCTGGGGCTTGCGCCATCTCTGGCATTCGTTGACCAAGGCGTTGCCGAGCCCCGTCGTGACCAGCGCCAGCATCTCCGCCTCGTTTTCGGCTTCGTGAACCACATCGACGGTAGCGCCCGCCTGGAACAGTCCGCGATGTATTTCATCATAATAGGTGGGGCTCTCGCGCCGGTGGAACAGGATCATCGGCTGACCGGCCAGTTCCGACACGTCGATGGACTTCCGCTGGGCGAATTCCGAGATTGAAGGCACCGCGAGCAGTACCGTGTGACGCGTTACAGGCAGGATCGTCAGCAACGGATCGTTGGGCGGGTTATAGATGAAGCCGGCATCGATCCGGCCGTCATAAATGCCCTCTATCTGGCCAAGGCTAGTCATCTGGCTCAGCACGAGCCGTACATCCGGATTGGCGCGGCGGAACTCCATGATCGTCTCGGGAATGACGCCGCTCCACGCTGCGACCTCGATGAAACCGAGCTTGAGCATGCCGGCCTCGCCGCGCGCCACCGCCTGCGTTTCGCTGACCGCGTGGCTGAGGTTGACGAGGATCTGGCTGCAATGTTCGCGGAAGGTGTGGCCGGCGGCCGACAACTTCACGCCACGCGGCAGGCGGTCGAAAAGCGTCACCCCGAGTTCGGCCTCGAGCAGTTGAATCTGCCGGCTCAGTGCGGGCTGGGCAATGTGAATCCGCTCCGAGGCGCGCCCGAAATGCTCATCCTCGGCAACGGCGATGAAATATCGAATTTGTCTCAGATCCATGCTGATTGATAGCAATTCGTTATGTGTCGTTGCAAGCGATAATATTGGACCCGAAAGGTCGGCTACCACTATCCCTTTGGAAAAACATGTGCTTGGCGGCATCCGCAGATTGCCGCGATAACGGCAAAAAAGGGACCATCCATGCATTCCCCCTTCTCCGCTTTCCTGATGCAGTCGAATGCGCGACCGGACGCCACTATGCTGCTTGCGCCCGCAAGCGCCGGCCTTGCCTACGCTCCTCAGGGGTTTCGCATTACCTATGGAGAAATGCGGGACACGGTCGAGGCTCTCCGCAAACGGTTTGGCGATGCCGGATACGGTGTTGGTCATCGCGTGGGGTTGCTTCTGGAGAACAGGCCGGAATTCTTCAGTCACTGGCTTGCGCTCAACGCCCTCGGCATTTCGATCGTGCCCATCAATCCGGATCTCAGGCCCGGCGAACTGGACTATCAGCTTGATATGGCCGATGTGGACCTGATCGTCACTCATTCGAAACAGGCCGCGACGCTTTCCCTTCTCGACCGCAGCCGCATCCGCGTGATTGAGGTTGGCGAAGCCGTGCCTGCGGCGACAACGCCGGCGCTGCGCCAGAGCGGCCTTGCCGATGATGAATGCGCGCTGCTTTTCACCTCAGGCAGTACCGGCAAGCCGAAGGGCTGCATCCTGTCCAATACCTATTTCATGATTCTGGCCGACTGGTATGTCACCCAGGGCGGCATTGCCGAGATCGTCCACGGCGAGGAAGTGGCGTTGACGCCGCTGCCAATGTTCCACATGAATGCGCTTGGTTGCACCGCGCTTGGCATGATCGTATCCGGCGGCGCCATCGTGCCGCTCGACCGCTTCCATGCCAGCCGCTGGTGGCAGTCGGTCAGCGATTCCGGCGCGACCATCATCCACTGCCTCGGCGTTATTCCGGCCATCCTGCTGCGCCTGCCTGAAAGCCCTTATGACCGCGACCACCGGGTCAAGTATTCGCTCGGGCCCGGCGTTGACGCCAAGCACAAGATCGAATTCGAAGAGCGCTATCGCATCCCGATCGTTGAGGCCTGGGCGATGACGGAAACCGGCGGGCGGGCCACCACGACGACGGCCTGCGACGATTATACCCCTGGTCAGCGTTGTATCGGGCGGCCACGCAAGGGGATGGAGTATCGTATCGTTGACGACGCGGGCAACGACGTGGAACGCGGAACGCCGGGCGAACTGATCGTTCGCGCTGAAGGCGATGATCCGCGACAGGGGTTTTTTAGCGGCTATCTCAAGGATGAGCAGGCGACGGAGGAGGCCTGGGCCGGCGGCTGGTTCCACACCGGCGATGTGGTTTATGAGGATGACGGCGGGCTTCTCTACTTCTTCGACCGCAAGAAAAGCATCGTTCGCCGCAGCGGCGAGAACATCGCGGTTCTGGAAGTCGAGGCGGCCCTTGCCGGCCATGACGGGATCGAAGCGGTGGTGGTGACGCCGGTGCACGATGACCTGCGCGGCGAGGAGGTCTTTGCCTTCTTCGTCAGGTCAGGAGATGGTGGGAGCGGCGCCGACGCCAGCCTTGCGGAGGACGTCATACGGGCCGGCGCCGAACGGCTCGCCTATCACAAGCTGCCGGGCTATGCCGCCTTCATCGATGCTCCGCCGTTAAGTTCGACCCAGAAACTGCAGCGCGGCGAAATCAAGGCCATGGCTGCGGAATTCGTGCGAACCGGAAAGGCGCTCGACTTCCGGGAATTCAAGGCCGGCATGCGGCGCAAGACGAAGCAGGGCTGAAAAGCGTCGTCGCCGGCATTGTCTAGCGTCGCCGCGCGCGGTGCAGGCAGGCGACGCGCGCCCATAGAGTGTCGTTCCGGGCGTTATGACCGCCGGTCTTTCTGAGAGAGATGTTCGGCTTCAGCGCAAAGCCGGATTATGCCTGGTAGTTGACGGATAACAAGGCTTCAATTCCCGATCGATCATTTCGGCCCCCCGGTTCATCGCAAAACGGTATGGAAAGCCGGCACCTATTTTATTGGATGCTCGCGCGAAATTCCGTTCTTCTGGTCTCATGCAAAGCGTCGGCCGAATGCCGCGCATTTGCCCGGAGCGACCGGAAAATGAAGCATTCCGGCGGTCGCTTACCCACATCAAAAAACGAAAGGGGAATTGAATGACCATGAAATGCCTGAAAACGCTTCTCGGGACGACAGTTATCCTGACGGCAGGCGTCTTTGGCGCCCATGCCGAAACGCTTGTCGGTTATATTTCGCCGATCGCCGCCCAGCCGGGCCAGCAGATGATCAACCAGGCGATCGAGGCCGCCGCCACGGAAAACGGCTGGACCTATCGCGTGCTTGACGCCAACCTGTCCGCCGACCGGCAGGTCTCCCATGTCGATACGCTGTTGACGATGGGCGCAAAAGCCATCGGCTCCTGGTCGCTCGACGCCAATGCCGTCGCCGGGGCCTATTCCCGCGCCAACGCGGCGAACGTGCCGGTTATCGGCCTGAATTCGGTTGGCCAGGGCGTGACCAACACCGTCTGGTGGGAAACCAATCTCTGCAAGTCGGGCGGTGCCTACGATCAGCAGGCCGCCTGGATCGCCGAGCGCAAACCGGGCGCCAAGGTCATTGTGTTTGGCGGTCCTCCCGTTGAATCGATCATCAACAACAAGAACTGCTTCACGGCCGCCGCCAAGGCCGCCGGCCTTGAGGTGATCGATCAGGTCGACAACACCAAGGATTCGACGTCGAATGCTGCAACGCTGGCCGCCGACGAACTGTTGAGGTTCCCCGATGTGCAGGTGTTCTGGGCCTATAATGATTCCAGCGCGCTCGGTATCGCCGCTTCGGTCTTCGCCAATGGCAAGTCCATATATAACGGCGAGAATGAAGACGGCGTCATGGTCTTCGGCATCAATGGCGATCAGGATGCGATCACCGCGGTCAAGGAAGGCCGTCTGACCGGCACCTGGGATCCGGACTCCTATGCCACCGGGCTTGCCGTTGCGACCGCGATGAAACGCGCCATGGACGATCCCTCGGCCGAGCAGGAGGATATCGTCGTCGCGGCCAAGCTGTTCACCTTCGAAAACATCGACAGCTGGAAGGACGGCACGGAGCGCGGCTACACGATGGACGACTACCCGCTGGCGAAGTAGCCGTTTCCGGAAGAAGCGGAGACCTGTTTTGCGTCCGGAAATGCTCCGGACTGAGACCGAAAATCTGAAGTGAACGGGCCCCGGAAGCACGCTTCCGGGGCCTTTTCGCGGGAAAGGCGAGGGGCGTTGCGGAAGAGGTCGGCGGAGACAGTGACGCCGGCTCATGGCCGGCGCAGGGGGTACCCGAAATGTCCTGTCGGTCGCATCTTTTCGCGGAAGTGAAGTGTCCCGCCTGAATGCGAAAGGCACTCAGGCGGGAGGGCGCGCGCTTTTTGGGGGGAACACCGCGCGCGAGAGGGATCATTCCACGGCGGATTGACGCCGACGACGCAGGATCTGGCGCAGTCCTCCGAGCCAGACCGCCAGGATCAGGATGCCGCCGCTGACCATGCCCTGCCAGAACGAGGAGACGCCGCTCAGCGTCAGGCCGTTCTGAATGACGCCGAGAAACAGCACGCCGATCATCGTTCCGAACACTCCGCCCTCGCCGCCTGTAAAGGCGGTGCCGCCGATCAGGACCGCGGCAAGCACGGTCATCAGCAGCGTGGGGTCGACATCGGCCGAAGCCGAGGTCAGCCGCCCGACCTGGACGATGCTGCCGAGCGCCGCCATCAGGCCGGCGATGATGAACACCGCGAGCACGACGCGCCGGACGTTGATGCCGTTGAGGCGGGCGGCTTCCTGGTTGGAGCCGATGGCATAGAGCGCGCGGCCGAAGGCGGTATAGCGCAGGATCCCGCCGGCGATCAGCAGCAGGGCAAGGTCGAAGACGAGGATGATCGGAAACGGGCCGATGCTGCCGTTGACGAATGTGTTGAGCGGCTTGAAACCGGCGGTCGCGAACACGCTGACGCTGGTGCCGTCATTGATGATCAGCGAAAAGCTCTGGAACATCGACAGGGTGCCCAGCGTCACCACGAAGAATGATATCTTCAGATAGGAGATTGCGAAGCCGTTGATCGCCCCCAGAAATGCCCCGAACAGGAGTGCTGCGACAATCGCGATCGGGGCGGATACGCCGGTGAGCAGTGTCAGCCCGAAGATCATTGCCGAGGCCGCCGAAGCGCTTGCCACCGACAGATCGACGCCGCCTGAAATCACCACATAGGTCGCCCCCAGCGCCAGCACGAAGACCACGCTGTTGGATTTGACGATGTTCATCAGGTTCGGCCAGGTGAGGAATACCGGCTGGGTCAGGGTCAGAAACAGGCCGACGATCACAAGGCTGATCAGCGCGCCGGCGTAGCGGTTCTGAAAGATACGGGCCAGGAAGGAAGGCGCCGGCGTGTAGCGCGCGGCCGCCGTCGACTTTTCTAGGGGGGTGGCGGTCATTGACGTGCTCCGGATAGGTGGTTCGTTTGTTCATGCTTCTTGGCGCCGGCCACCGCGACATGGGCGATGGCCTGCTCTGTTGCTTCGCTGCGGTCGAACTCGGCCTGCAGGCCGCCCTCGAAGAACACGGCGATACGGTCGCAGATGCCAAGCAGTTCCGGCAGTTCCGAGGAAATGACGATGACCGCGGCGCCGGCTTCGGCTGCATCCTGCAACATGCGATAGATTTCGCTTTTGGCGCCAACGTCGATCCCGCGTGTCGGCTCGCTCAGCACCAGCACGTCCGGTGCGCGGACGAAGGTGCGGCCGAGGATGACCTTTTGCTGGTTGCCGCCCGAAAGGGTGGCGATCGACGTCGCATATGATGAAGTGGCGACGCGATAACTGCTGATGGCGTCCAGCACCTCGCCGCGCTCGCGCCTCGTGTTGAGAATGCCGCCCGAACACAGCCGGTCCATCCAGGCAATCGAGAAGTTCTCGAGCACACTGCGCACCAGCAGCAGGGCCGAAGCCTTGCGATCGTCGGGCACATAGCCGATGCCGGCGGCGATGGCCTTGCGGGGATCACCGAGCGGCACGGGCTTGCCGCCGACCCTGACCGTTCCCGCACCCTCGATCGCGCCGCCGAGCACCATGCCGAATTCGGACTTTCCTGAGCCGACGAGGCCGGCAATACCGACAATTTCGCCGCGTTTCACATCGAGTGTGGTCGGCTTCAGCAGGCCCTGCGGGGTGTGGAGGTCGCGGATTTTGATCACGGTTTCGCCGGCCGGGATCTCGCGCTTGCCGTAGAAATCGGTGATCTCGCGGCCGACCATCAGCCGCACGAGGTCGGTTTCCTGCGTTTCCGCAAGCGGCACGGTTGCCACCAGTTGACCGTCACGCAGCACCGTGGCGATGGAGGCGACGGCATAAATCTCGGGCATGCGGTGGGTGATCATCAAAATGGCCATGCCCGCATCGCGCTCCTGCCGCACCAGAGCGAGCAGGCGTTCGGTCGCCGCCTCGGACAGGGAGCTGGTGGCTTCATCGAGGATCAGCAGCCGGGCATTGGATGACAGCGCCCGGGCAATCTCGATCTCCTGGCGCAGTTCGACGCTGAGATCGGAGACGATGGCTCGCGGCGAGACATGGACATCGAGCCGGTCGAGGGCCTCGGTGGCCGCCTGTTCCAGCCGCGGCCAGTCGATCAGGCCGAACCGGGTGCGCGGCAGACGACCGAGAAAGATATTCTCCGCCACCGTCAATGTCGGCGCAAGGGTCAGTTCCTGGCTGATCATCACGAAGCCCATTTGCAGCGCATGAGCGGGGCTCTCGATGCGACAGGCCGCGCCGTCGACGAAAATTGTGCCTTCGTCAGGCTGGATCAGGCCGGCGATCAGTTTGGAGAGCGTCGACTTGCCCGAACCGTTCTCGCCGGTCAGCGCGTGCACTTCGCCGGCCCGCACGGTGAGGCTTACATCGCTGAGCGCCCTTACCCCCGGAAAGCTCTTGGATACCCCCTCCAGGCGGACGATGATATCCCGGTCTTCCGCTGCTCTTTCGCTTGCTTCACTCATGCTGCCCGCCTCCGGATAAGGTCCGCCGCCTTTTCGGCGATCATGATCGTTGGTGCGTTGGTATTGCCCGAGATCAGGGTCGGCATGATCGAGGCATCGACCACGCGCAGTCGCTCCACCCCGTGCACCTTCAGTTCCGGATCGACGACCGCCATCGCATCGGTGCCCATCTTGCAGGTGCCGACCTGATGCGAGACGCAGCCGCCGTTCTGGACCAGATAGGCCTCGATCTCGGCGTCGGTGGCCGTCTCCGCGCCCGGCAGATGTTCCGCGATCACGAAATCGGCAAGCGGCTTGCTTGCGGCCATGCGCCGGGCAAGCTTCAGCCCCTCGACCGCGATGCGGCGATCGCGTTCGTCGGAGAAATAGTTCGGCGAGAGTTTCGGCTGGTCGAACGGATCGGACGACCGCAGCGCGATTTCGCCGCGGCTTGCCGGGCGGACGGGGCAGAGGAAATTGGCAAAGCCGGAAAACTTGAACAGCCCATCCTCATAATAGCCGCCGGAAAAGGTCTGGAACAGGAATTGCAGGTCCGGCGAGGCCGATTCCGGCAGCACGCGGGTGAACAGGCCGGCCTGTCCCGCGGGCACCGACAGCGGTCCCTTGCGCGTCAGCAGCCATTGCAGCCCGACGCGCAGCTTGCGGAACCGGCTCATCATCACGTCATTCATGGTGATCGGCTGGTTGCATTTCCAGGTGATCTGCCCGCCGTAATGGTCCTGCAGGTTCTTGCCGACGCCCGGCAGATGATGAACACTGGCGATGCCGTGCCCGGAAAGGGCTTCCGCATCGCCGACGCCCGAAAGCATCATCAGGTGCGGCGACTTGACCGAGCCCGCGGCGAGGATGACCTCGCGGCGCGCCTTCACCTCCAGCACCGCCTCGTTTCGGCGAAAGCGAACGCCGGTGGCGACACGCCCGTCGAACAGGATGCGTTCCGCCTCGGCATGGGTGGCCACGGTGAGATTGGGCCGCCTCATCGCTGGCCTGAGATAGGATGTTGCCGCCGAAGCGCGCCGGCCATTTCTGACGGTTGCCTGAAAATAGCCGGCGCCTTCCTGCGTGGCGCCGTTGAAATCGTCGTTGCGCGGAATGCCCTGCGCGCCGGCCGCACCGATGAACGCGTCACAGAGCGGGTTGCGCTCGGTAAGATTGGTCACCGCAAGCGGGCCGCCGCGGCCGTGATGTTCGTTGGCGCCGTTTTCCTGGTCCTCGGCCTTGCGGAAATAAGGCAATACGTCGTCATAGGACCAGCCGGTATTGCCGAGCTGACGCCAGTGATCATAATCCTCTGCCTGGCCGCGAATGTAGATCAGGCCGTTGATCGACGATGATCCGCCGAGAACCCGGCCGCGCGGCCAGTAGATCTCCCGGCCGCGGAGTGCGGGATTGGGTTCGGTCTTGAATTTCCAGTTGACTCTGGGGTCGACGATGGTTTTGCCGTAACCGACAGGAATGTGAATCCAGAAGCTTGAATCGTTTCCGCCTGCCTCCAGCAGCAGCACTGTCGATTTCCGGTCTTCGCTCAGCCGCGCCGCGAGTACGCAACCGGCCGAGCCTGCGCCTACGACGATGTAATCGAAACTCTGTCCGTCGAGCACGGATATTCTCCCGGTAATCCGGCGCTCCCGCGCCGGTGCCACGTCTCAATCCCCGAGCGCTGTTCCCGCTTTTCCGGCTTTTGTGTTCGACCGGGGACTTTGCAATTCAGTCTGAGTAGGCCGGTGTTCAGGCGGCCTGACCGCGGATCATATCCGCGGCTTTTTCTGCGATCATGATCGTCGGTGCGTTGGTGTTGCCGGAGATCAGCGTCGGCATGATCGAGGCATCGATGACGCGCAATCCGGAAAGACCGTGGACCCTGAGTTCACTGTCGACCACCGCGAGAGGGTCCTGCCCCATCTTGCAGGTGCCCACCTGATGCGCGATCGAAAGTCCTGTCTCCCGTGCATAGGCGAGAATCTCGTCATCGGAGCGCACCTGGTCGCCAGGCGCGTATTCGGCGATGATCTGGGCGGCGATCGCGCCTTTTTCGGCCACCTTGCGCGACAGTTTTATGGCTTCAACGAGCACATGCCTGTCGGTCTCGGCCGACAGGTAGTTGGGCTGCATCAGCGGCATGTCGGCCGGATTGGCCGAACGCAGCCTGAGCGTTCCCCGGCTTTCCGGCCTTACCGGACAGACGGCATTGGCGAAGCCCGAAAACGGATGCAGGCCGTCATCATACTCGTCATGGCTGAAGGTCTGGAACAGGAACTGGATATCGGGCGTGGCGAGCCGCGGATCCGACTTGGCGAAGGCGCCGACCTGTGCGGCGGAAATCGTCAGCGGTCCGCTGCGCGCCAGGATATATTGCAATCCCGCCTGCAACTGCTTCATCCGGCTCATCATGATATCGTTGACCGTCACCGCAAGGCGGCTCTTGTAGGTGACAAGCGCGCCGTAATGATCCTGCAGGTTCTCGCCGACGCCCGGCAGGTCGTGCACGAGTTCGATGCCGTGCCGCGCCAGTTCGGCCGCGGGACCGACGCCCGAGAGCAGCAGCAGCTTTGGCGAGTTGATCGATCCGGCACTGATGATGACCTCGCGCCGCGCCCTGATCAACGTGCGTTTTCCCGTGCGCTCGAAGACCACGCCGACGGCGCGCTTGCCCTCAAACACAATGCGCTGGGTTTCGGCGCGGGTGATCACGCGCAGATTGGTCCGCTTCATCGCCGGCCTTAGATATGCCACGGCTGCCGAGCATCGGCGGGCGTTCCGCGTCGTGGTCTGGTAGTAACCGACGCCCTCCTGAACGGCGCCATTGAAATCGTCGTTTCGCGGGATGCCGGCCTCGACGGCGCTGGCGATGAAGGCTTCGCACAGGGGATTGCGTTCCCTGAGATTGGTGACCGCCAACGGCCCTCCGACGCCGTGGAATTCGTTCTCGCCGTTTTCCTGGTCCTCGGCCTTGCGGAAATAGGGCAGGACATCGTCATAGGACCAGCCGGCATTGCCAAGCTGGCGCCAGTGGTCGTAATCCTCCGCCTGGCCACGGATATAGAGAAGGCCGTTGATCGAGGAGGAGCCGCCAAGCACCTTGCCGCGTGGCCAGTACATGGGCCGGTTCGCAATCTCTGGGCCGTTTTCGGTCTCGTAACGCCAGTTGAGGCGCGCGTCGACGATCGTCTTGCCGTAGCCGATCGGGATATGAATCCAGGGATTGCTGTCCTTGCCCCCGGCCTCCAGTACGGTCACCTGTGTATGACCATCCTCGCTCAGCCGTCCGGCCAGTGTGCAGCCTGCCGAGCCGGCGCCAACGATCACGATATCGGTTTCGATGGTTTCCGTATAATTTTGCATGCGGTACCTGGTTGCCCGATTATTGTCGTTACCTAGGTGTGGTGCGAGGGCAAGCTATTCTGCCACACGTCTTATGTAAGAGAACTACAGGGACTGATAGAATTCCAATAAAAACATTGGGGTAGATCCATGCCAAAATGATATTGATTACCCTGTAAAATTTGAGTTTATTTCCAACTTGAAACAGGGTGAAAACATCTCGATTACGCCAAGCGCATCCTCCGTGGAACAGAAGGCGCTGGCAGCCTTCGCACCGGGCTTTACCTACCGGATGCTGGCGGAGGAATGGTTGCTGGGCGGCTCGCGCCTGAAGATCCAGGAGCTTGGCTCCCCTCGCGCCACGTTCACCTGCGCCGCGAGGGGGCCTGCGTCAGCGTCATAACGAGAGGCGTTGCCGAAATACTCTCTCATCTTAGTTCCGTTGCCGCGCACGATCTGATGGCCGTCGATACCCATCGCCGAACACCTGCTGTGCACTGTTTACGTGGTTTTCGTTCTGCCCCACGCTTCGAACGCTGTCACCGTATGTCTGTATATGTATGAACTGGTAGCTCATGCTGCACCTAACCTGTATTCTTCGCCTCTGAACAGAATAAGGGGCGGTTGTGAAAATCGAAAACAGGATGAACAACTTTTTGGTCAGCGCAAAACTATCTACAGTGACAGACTGTCATTAGCTTTTCGGGAAGCATTTTCCGGGATAAGCGACAAGGTTTGTTCGGTAACTGGAACCAGTTCTATATGCCCTTCAAGGTGAAGCAAGGACCCGGAACGGTCGTTTTGTCGCCGAACGCGTTATGCGGACGCGCGGCAGAAATGTCTTCTTTCTTTCCGGTCACCGAAGTAATCGATTGGCAGCCAGACCTGCTGCCAGTCGATCGTAACGCCTCGATGCGCTCGCGACACCTAACGCGCCCGCGGTTCATCTTTGGTGACCTCTGTCAGTCACGAGCACTGTTATCTTGTAATGCTGCGGAATCCGCCGCAATCGCCAAGGCCATCTGATTCAGTGATGGACCTACCGTTGTTCAGCCCGCGCTGACCGCGCAACATGGTTCCTTTCCCGCGCTCTGGCTCGACACGATCCAGAAGGTCTTCGAGCTGAGAACCACTGAGTTCGCGCTTACTTACCAAAACTGTGGCCACATCCTCCAGTAGAGCTCGATTGCGTTCGAGGATCTTTTCAGCGGTCATCTGCGCATCTTCCAACCCGCGCCGGACGCGCTGCATCTGATACTGGTCGTGGAGCATGGGACAACAGAGCCCTCGCATGTGTTGAGGGCCATGGGAGTAGATCGTGAAGTCGCGTCGGAATGCATAAGATTTAGTTTTGGCCGCTTCTCTGATGAAGGTCAGGTTGATCGCACAGTGGCATATCTACTTGAGGAAGTGGCGCGGAGTTAGAGATTGTAGCGTCTATGTCAGACCTCAACTTTAATCGAATGTCGGTATCGGTAGTTGCGTGCCCCCCCGCAACCAACGATACCAACACTCCCGAGGAAACCCCTCCGGGAGTGTTTGTTTTTGGTGCCACCATGTCGTGACTGTTATAGGCGCCGTTCGCTGCGCCGATTTTACCCGTCGCCAGATCACGGGTGGCGTCACACTGCCAGCTCTCGCACTGGCGGCGGACGGTTTCAATCTCGACGCCGCCGTGACGCTCGTGGATCGAACGGAACGCCGCGCCTGCTTCGATGGATTGCAACTGCTGCGGATCGCCGACCAGCGCCACCCTGGCCCCAGTCTCTGCCGATTGGGACAGCACGCGCTCCAACTGGCGCGTGCCGGCCATGCCGGCCTCGTCGATCACCGGCACATCGCGGGACATGAGCATGTCGCGACCGTTCTTCCAGCCATGCCCCAGGCTGGCGATGGTGCGCGAGGATATGCCCGAGCCGCTTCACCGGCATAGCCAACGACAATACCGAAATCGCGCTCGTCCGTGACATGCGCCAGGGCATCCGCCTGCTCGCCGGAAAGGATAATCGTCCACAAGCGCCACGAATTTGATCCAGCGCAAAGACGGCTCGCCTTGCACTTCTTAACTTCTCCCGGCAATGGGCGCGACCGCCCTGCAAGTGGGGTTTCCCCGCTCAGGCGTTGTTCCAACGTTCGAGGGAGACATGGAAGCTCAGCACACAATACTTCCCATTCGTGGCGCCAGGTGTTCCGCACTCAGGTGCTCCGTTTGCGCCAACGCTTCCGCAACGTTGAAGCATGAACTGTCGCGGCTTGCCAGGATTCGGACGTATCGCGCTGGTGAGACGGTGCTGGCGGAGGCCGAAGAGATGGGCTTCGTCGGCAATGTCGTTTCCGGCGTTCTTCGCATGCAGAAGACGCTTCATGACGGTCGCCAGCAGATCGTCGGCCTGCTGCTGCCATCAGACATGTTCGGGCGGGTCTTCGCGCGCCGTTCGCACGTTGCCATAGAGGCGGCCACGGACGTTACGCTCTGCTGCTACAACCGCGCGAGCTTCGAAGGTCTGCTTCTCCGCTTTCCGGAAATCGAGCACCGGATGTTCATTGCAATGTCGCACGAGTTGGACGCGGCACAGGACTGGATGCTGTTGTTGGCCACCCAGTCCGTCACCGAGCGGGTCGCCACATTCCTGCTGATCCTGAGCAACAACCAGGGCATGATCGGTTCACGCGACAACCGCGCGGCATCTTTCATTCAGGTGCCGATCGCGAGAAAAGACATGGCCGCCTACCTCGGCACCACGGTCGAATCCATTAGCCGCTCGATCCGGCAGATGGGCCGCGGTGCCGTGATCCGGATCATTGACGCGCAACGCTTCGAAATCCTGAACCTGCGGCGCCTGCTGACCATTTCTGGCCATGATCTGGAGGATTTCGCGCCGCCAAATACACAATTGCAGCGCGCCGGTTGAGCAAATTGACGCCGCTCAATGCAACAAGGTCAAACGACGCATTATGCTAAGGCTCGAAGATGCTGACGCATCCTTGCCTTATATGCAGGCTCAAGAAAGGCGCTCATCATGAACACCACAATCTCAGGCTTCACGCAGGCTGCGGACCAGGCTCAGGAATGGGTCAATGAACTCGCCGAGGATCTGGGCTGGAGCGAACGGCGCGCCCACCGCCTTCTCAGATCTGTTTTGCACGCGCTGCGTGACTGGCTGCCCGAAGCGGAAATGGCTGACCTCGCCGCGCAACTCCCCGCGCTTGTGCGCGGCATCTACTTCGAGGGCTGGAAGCCCTTGGAGACCCCGGTCCGCGATCGCCGCAAGGAGCAGTTCGTCGCACGCATCCAACACGACATGGCGAGCGACCCCCTCGACGAGCCGGATTGGGCGATCGCCGCAGTTTTCGGGTTGCTCGACCGTCATCTCGACCAAGGCGAAATCGCGCAGGTCCGCACCTCTATGAAGAAGGCGCTCCGCCAACTCTGGCCGACGCATTGAACAATGTTTCGCAACCGTTCCGAAGCCGGGCGCATGCTCGCAACTGAAATCGCCGCTCTGGCGCCGCGCGATCCGATCGTGTTGGCGCTCCCGCGTGGCGGCGTGCCTGTCGCGGTCGAAGTCGCCCTGGCGCTCGGCGCCCGCCTCGACCTCGTCATCGTTCGCAAGGTCGGCGCGCCGGGCAATCCGGAACTCGCAGTGGCGGCGATCGTTGACGGCAATCCTCCGGAAGTGGTCCTCAACCGCGAAATCATCGAAGCCTACGGCTTGCAGGATGAGCAACTCTCAGCCTTGATTGCCCGCGAGAGGCCCGAACTGGAACGCCGCCGCGCGGTCTACAGGGCCGAACGGCAACCGCTTTCGGTGAAGGGAAAGACCGTGATCCTGGTCGACGATGGCGCCGCAACGGGCACAACTATGAAGGTTGCCGCGCGTGCCATCCGCCGCCGGTCACCCGCGCGGATCATCCTGGCGCTGCCCGTCGCCTCGCCGGAGGCCGTGTCGGATTTGTCTCGGGAGGCCGATCGGATTGTATGCCTTTCCCAACCGTCGCATTTCCGCGCGCTCGGCTTCCACTATCGGGAGTTCCATCAACTCGATGACGCCGAGGTGCTCGAACTCATGCGAAAATACGAAGGAGAAGGCATGCCAGCCGCCCAAAATGAGATGCTGTCCCGCCGTGCGCGGCCATCAGACTGATCCGCATCATTTCTGGAGCAAAATCATAGCTCGGCAATGATAATGGACGCGGCTGACCGCATTTTCGTTACGCTTTTGAACGGAGACCGCTATGATTATTCGAGAACTTTCCGCAGCCCAATGCACAGCTATTGTCGCAGCCAACCGTCTCGCACGGCTTGCCTGCTCGAGCGACAATCAGCCCTATGCCGTACCGATCTTCTATGCCTATGCCGACGACTGCGCCTATGCATTCACCATGCCCGGCCGCAAGCTGGACACAATGCGAGCCAATCCGAACGTGGCAATTCTGGTCGAGGAGAAAGGCGAAGGGCGGACCTGGCAAAGCGTTGTTGCCGAAGGTCTTTTCGAGGAATTGCCGGATCAGATCGGCCATAAGCGGTTGCGCGAACGCGCTTGGTCGCTACTCTCCAAGCATGTCGACTGGTGGGAACCTGGCGCATTGAAGCCGGCTCTGCCGCCGGCGGCCGACCACGCCCCGCACGTTTTCTTCCGCATACATATCACGCGCATGTCGGGGCGCGACGCTCTGGAGGCGTAAGGGGTTAAGCTCTGCCGGCCGGGAGCGGCGTGCGTAATTACACCATTACCGAGCCATGAAGAGTGGCACCGTAGGTTGATCCAGCATCGACTTGGTGACGCCGCCGAATCACCTCGTCCGACCAGGCGAGTTCCAGGCATTCTGCCGACACGTTGGCCGCAACCGTCCGGTGAGCACCGCGGCGCTGGCTGTTTGATCAGTTGTCGGATTTCGACCGGGTATTCTTGGCCGATCGCGCTATGGCGGCGTTGCGGCGGCGACGACATCGGCAAGCCAGGCTTGCGGGTCGGTTCCGTCAGACCCTCCCGAGTATTCAGGACTGCACGATGCCAGTTAAAGAACTGGGACGGGTGGATGTCCAGACGGCGCGAGATTGCCGAGACATTCGCGCCTGGCTCCAGGTGCCTCGGCCACCGCCCGTGCTTTGAATTCGTCAGACCAGCGTCGGCGTAGCTGCCGAGGCGGTTGCAGATTCAACGAATCCCGCAACCGGCCGGTTCCCATATGGCGTCCCTTATGCCGCCATGTCCTGCAGCGTTTGCCATTTGACGATGTCCACGCCGCGCAGACTTGGCAATCCAATGACACCCTTCTGCCTCAGCCTGGAGAAAACGCGCGAGACGGTCTCGATTGTGAGACCGAGATAATCCGCAATATCGGTCCGCGACATCGGTAGCTCGACCTGCCGCAATCCGCCCTGCCGCTCGCACATTTCAACGAGGAACGCAGCGACCCGTTCGATGGCATTTTGGCGACCGAGCACAAGAAGATGTTCCTGCGCTCGCACGAGACCCCGGAGCGCCATGGGCAGAAGCTCGATCGCACGATCGCCTTGGGATGACGTCGTACGCAGGGTCCGGATGCCGGTAGCGCAAATCGCCTCGGCGAAAAAATGATGGACCGTGTCGGCTTCGAAGCCGAAGACCTCCCCGGAGAGATGAAAGGCCGATATCTGGCGACGGCCATCCGCCAGCAGGCGATAGATCCGCACTGCGCCGAACTCGACCTTGTAAAGGCTTCCGCACGTCTCGCCCTGAGCATAAATCTCGGCGCCGGCCGGGTAGAAGGCTGGAGGCTGAACACCCCGGCCGAACGGCGGACAGGGTAGCTCGCCTGGGACGGGCCCATCATGTGCGTCGTATAGGAACTGCGATGTGTTCGGGCCGGCCATGATTGTCTCCCTCAGGTTGATGAGCAATCATTCGCGCATAATCCGACAGAGCGAAATTCGGTTATGTTCGTAAGGGATACTACGTAGCGGGTCATTGCTGACCTGCAATCACGTTCAACACCGCTTCGATCAACGGTTCACCGAGGAACGGCTTCGTGAGGTGCTTGGCGACGGGAAGATCGGGTGCGGAACGCAAAAGATTCAGCAACAGAATGACAGGTTTCCCAAAGCTGTCGAACAGTTCGCGCGACCGTTTCCAGTCGACAATCGCGTCGTCATCAACGACCGCGCATGCAGCATCGAGCGCGTCCGGCGACACAAAGGCCTCATCCACGTAGCGATGGAGGACGACCTTGAAGCCGCCGCTTTCCAGTGCGAAAGCGATGGAGTGCCCGAATGCTGCATCCGGAGCGACGACCAGTACATTCGCCGTTGCCATATCCACTTTTCCAAAGACCCGGCCCGACAGGGCCACCAATCGTGATTGATCCCATTGTTCGCGGCCGTCTGCATTGAGGTGGATCAAGAAAGGTCGTCTGGGCTAAGCCGTCGCCGCTCCAGAGCAGGGTCAGAGGAAGACGCGCATGGCGATGGTCATGCGCACCAGTTCGGGCAGGTTCCTGGCCTGCATCTTGGCCATGATATTGGCGCGATGGACCTCGACCGTGCGGGGGCTGATGCCAAGATCGTAGGCGATTGCCTTGTTGGGCAAACCAGCGACGACGCCTGACATAACCTGGCGTTCGCGCTCCGAAAGGAGATCAAGCCTGGCGGAAAGGGCAGCGGCGTCTTCGACGGGACGCGCGGTTTGTTCAAGCTGACTTGCGGCGCGTTTGATAGCCTCAATCAGCACCTCGTCTTCAAACGGCTTCTCGATGAAGTCGATGGCGCCGGCTTTCATCGCTGCAACAGCCATGGGAACGTCACCATGCCCGGTGATGACGACGGCAGGGATCATGGTACCGGTCTCGTTCAGCTTATACAAAAGCTCCACTCCGCTCATACCCGGCATCCTCAAGTCAGTAACGAGGCAGGCTTTGCCGATGGCCGGCGCGGAAGCGAGAAAGCTCGTCGCGGACTCGTGCACCCTGACCGTGAAGCCCACCGTGGTCAGGAGGAAGGCAAGCGACTTGCGCACCGGCTCCTCATCGTCGACCACGTGGACCACATAGCTGTCAATGTGCATCGGTAGTCTCTTTTCCTGCGATCGGGAGCGAGAACCGGAACGTGGCGCCGTCCGCGGTATTGCGGGTAACTGATATCTGTCCGCCATGCGATTCTATGATGCGTTTGGATATCGAAAGCCCGATACCCATGCCATTTGCCTTGCTGGTCACGAAAGGTTGGAAAAGGCGAGCCGCTATTTCGTCGGAGATGCCTGGTCCCGTGTCAGCCACCTCGATTATGACATGTCCGGGCCCGTCTTGCACCGTCCGCACTATCAGGTCTTGCTGATTGCTTTCACGCATGGCCTCGATGCTGTTGCGCATGAGGTTGATCAAGACCTGCTGGATTTGAACCTTATCGACCAGGACATTTTGTTCATCCGAAACAAACTCGAAGACTGACCGCACACCCTGCTGCCGTGAGCCGACGAGTGCCAGGGCCGCTGCTTCCTCGATGAGCTTGCGCACGCCTTCCGATGATTTCTCCGTTTCGCCCCGCGTGACGAATTCCCTCAGATGCCGGATGATCCCCCCGGCCCGCAGTGATTGTTTCGCCATCTCCTCCACGGCGTCCCTGATGCGGGTCGCGGTCGTATCATCTACATCCTTGAGGAAGCGGACACAGCCCTGGGCATAATTTGCAATGACAGCGAGTGGTTGGTTGAGTTCATGCGCGAGCGTCGACGCCATTTCACCGAGTTCGTTAACACGGGAGAGGTGCGCCAGCTCATTCTGGATTTGCTGCAATCGCGCTTCGGAGTCTTCGCGCTCGGTGAGGTCACGGATGAAGCCAGTGAAGAAGCGGCCAGCTGCTGATCTCATCTCGCCGACAAAGAGTTTCATCGGAAAGGTGGAGCCGTCCCTCCTGCGCCCTACCACAACACGATCGACGCCGATGATCCGCTTCTCACCGGTGGCCAGATAGCGATGGAGGTAGCCGTCATGCTCGCGGTGGTAGGGCTCCGGCATCAAGATGTGAATGTTTCGGCCAAGCACCTCAGCCTCGGTGTAGCCGAATTGTCGAACGGCGGCAGCGCTGAACGAATTGATAAGCCCATGCTCATCTATCACAACGGTCGCGTCTGGCACGGTGTCGAGGATTGAACGCAGGTGCGCCTCACGGGTCCTCAGCGCCTCTTCGGACTTGTCGAGGGCGCGGCGCGCGTGATGCAGCATTTCGCCCATCCATGCGATTGCCACCCCGACAAGACCGAAAACAAATACCTGTAGCCAGACGATCTGGTCGGCGCCGATAAAATAAACCGCACCCGCTATAGACAGGACGCATGCAAATAGTCCTGGACCGATGCCGCCGGCGATTGCCGCGACAAGAATCATGGGGACGAAGAGAATGAAGGTGGCGGTATTGCCGAAAGTACTCTGTAAGGCCAACCGGAGGATAAAAACGATTACAACCGCGACAACAGCCAGAAGATAGCCGGCCCTTCCTTCAAAGCGGCGGGAAAAGACAACCTGCAGGAAACGCCCCTGAAAGCCTGGCATATCTCTCGCCGGCATTTGCATTCCTTTCGGGGTCGCCACGGGGGCAATGCTTCTTCGCGGCGTGGCGCTTGATAAAGCGTGCGTCCTTCGAAATCGCATTTGATGAATATCAAGGTTACACCCGCAGCCATATGAAAGGAAGCATCTCAATTGCGTCAATGCTGGCAGTTGGCATGGACCGTAAGCTCGGCTTCGACAGCGGCTGTTGTCAGCGGGGCAGAGAACGTGATGCCCGGACTTGGCGTCGCGATCGTCAAGCGATCCGACACCGCCAAGGGTTTTGAGGTTCTGCCGAGGCGCGTGACTTAGCTTTCGTGCTACAATGATCTTGAGCCCGTATTCCCGGATGTGGGTTGCAGTGGCTTTGCGAAAA
The DNA here is from genome assembly GCF_013459645.1 of Martelella sp. NC20. Taxonomy (NCBI): domain Bacteria; kingdom Pseudomonadati; phylum Pseudomonadota; class Alphaproteobacteria; order Hyphomicrobiales; family Aurantimonadaceae; genus Martelella; species Martelella soudanensis. Next base: position 680,613 of record NZ_CP054861.1, on the reverse strand, counting down.
CCAACATGGAAGTGGAGCAACTGATGACTGTTCAGAGGGTGAGAAATGGCCTTGTGGCCTGGACGATCGGCGCTATGATCATCTTCGTCGCGGTCATCTTTCTGGGCTACCGTATGATGTCCAGCGATTGCGCTCCAGTGACCATAGAACTGGGCGTGCTTGTTGTCATTCCAGCGGTCTATCTGGCGCTTATGTTCCTGACTTTGAGAGAGCAGGAATAGGGAAGCTTCGCCATGTCTATCGATAGTTGCGCTGGATCGTTCGCTAGCCGAACTGGGGTACGATGATGTTTTTCCGGGCATTGGCTGCCGATTTTGACGGCACAGTCGCTCTTCATGGCGGCGTCGATGGTTCCACGCTCGATGCACTCCTGCGGCTCAAGAAAACCGGTCGATACCTGATCCTCGTGACCGGGCGAGAAATCAACGACCTAAGACACGCCCTTTCACGACTTGATCTCTTCGATTTGATCGTCGCGGAAAATGGCGGGGTCATCTACGATCCTCAAGCGGATGATGAAGATGCGCTTGCTGCGCCGCCACCTGCCGCATTTGTCCAGAAACTGATGGAGCGGAAGGTTGAGCCGATCTCCATTGGTCGCACGATCGTGGCCACTTGGCATCCCCATGAAGGCGATGTTCTTGCCGCCATTGAGGAACTGGGCCTGGAACTGCAGATCATTTTCAACAAGGGCGCAATCATGGTCCTGCCGGGCGGGATCAATAAGGCGACCGGCCTCGCGGTTGCGCTGCGGCGCCTCGGTTTGTTGCCTCAAAACGTGGTGGGCGTAGGGGACGCTGAGAATGATCATGCGTTTCTGAAGATCTGCGGTTGTTCTGTAGCGGTTGCCAATGCGATACCTTCGCTGAAAACGGCAGTGGACATAGTCCTCGCAAACGACCATGGCGCGGGAATCGTTGAGTTGGTCGATCGTGTCATTGATCAGGACCTTCATTTCGCCCCTCCAGCGCGGCACGGGCTGACGGTTGGTCGAAGCAGCAGCGGGACCGAACCCGTAATCCAGCCGACGGATGTCGTCCTGATCATTGGATCCTCGGGGAGCGGAAAATCTTCCTTTGCAACCTTGCTCATCGAGCAGATGGCGACCCGGCGCCAGCAGTTTTGTATCGTGGACCCGGAGGGTGACTACGAAACCATGGATGACGTCTACACCATAGGCAGTCGAGGGGCCGCTCCATCTCTTGACGCCGCAAGGTCATTGCTGTCGCGTGACTTTGCCGATGTGATCGTAAACATGAGCGGGGTGGTGTTCGAGGGCCGGTCCAATTGCCTGGCTCGCCTCCTCCCCGGCGTCCTGGAACTGAAACAGCGCTACAGCCGTCCGCATTGGATGATCATAGATGAAGCGCATCATTTTGCGGAAGAGAGCTACCATTCCCTTGCGTCGGACGTCAGCGCCTCCGGGATGGTGTTCGTGACGATGAGCCCGGAGGCATTGCCTTGTGCCATCCTTCACAAAGTAACCGCGGTCATTTCGGTTGGACTTGCAGCCCCTGAAAACCTCGCGCGTCTTGCTCGTTGCCTGCACAAGGAGGTTTCGACCCTTTCCGCGATCCAGCCGGGTCAGGCGCTGCTTTGGAGGCCGCTGGAAGGAAAAGGCGTGGAGATGCTCACAGTGAGTGCGCCGACGAAGCCCCACTTCAGACATGGGGGCAAATACGCTGTTGGCGATGTCGGGCACGAGCGCGGCTTCCACTTCGACGTGGCTGGGCCTCGGAGGGTTGCCTGCAATCTTTCGCAGTTTCTGGAGATCGCGAACGACGTCGATGATCGCGCCTGGCAACAACACCTGCGAAACGGGGACTTCACGCGTTGGTTTGAGCATGTGATCCGCGATGAAGGGTTGGCCAGGGCGTCTCAAGAGGCCGCTTCGGCGGAAATCTCACCGGTCGCCAGTCGCCAGGCCATCCGCCAAGCCATCCTCGACAGATACAAGATCACCGCAGAAGCCGACTGAGGCCGCGAGCAAAAGCAGGCATGACCGGAAGACGGCATTGCGCCTTGCGATCTTTCGGGTTCAGTTGAAGGTCTTGTACTGCCTGTTCCGGTCCGCTATCGCCGGTTCCGGTCATCGATGCCGACCACACGCGGCGGCTTGGGCTTCCGCAATACGGACAGCATGGCTCCCGCCCCCCCCCCCCGGCCGTGCCACAAGCACCACCTTGTCGGCCCGCGGAAGCGCCTGGACGATCGAAAGATCCGGCGAAATCAGCGTGCGGAAAGCATCAAGCACCGGCGACTTAAGGCGTCGATTGCAATTTCCACCTTATGAACCCGTTCGGACCTGCCGTGAATACCCCAACCTGCACCAGAAATGCGGAAGAGCCCCAGATTGTTGCGCAATATTCAGGGCCCGGAATCGCAATGCAACCGACTTTATCGTGTTTGCGCGCGTTCCTCGGCCCTGTATCATATCGTGGATACAAAATCTGGGTCATGGCCATCATCCTCAGGCCGGCACTTTGGCTGCATGCAGATAAGCTTCCGGCTTACTGAAAAGCTTCCGTGACAACCCACGACAGACGATAGGGCGGTGCGATGCAGCAAAGGCAGCTTCAACAGGCGAGTTTTATGATAATGGCCGCGATTGCGTCGGTGGCCTTCGTCTGGCTGATACGTCCCTTTTACGGAGCGATCCTGTGGGCCGTGGTGCTTGCAATCCTGTTCCACCCTTTCCAGAAATCGATCACGGCCCGCCTGCAGCCGCACAAAAATATCGCCGCGAGCATCGGTCTGTTTATCTGCATCTGCGTCATCCTGATCCCGTCCGCACTGATTTTCATTGCCGTCGCACGTGAAGCCACGCGATTTTATCGCTGGATGTCCATGCATGATATCGACCTGGCTTCAACCCTGGAGAGCGTCCGTGCGAGAGCGCCTCCCTTCGCCCTCAAGGCATTTGACTTCATTCACATCGGATCGCTGGAGGAACTGCAGGATCGGCTCAACGCCGCGCTGGTGCAGGCCACGCAATGGGCCGCGCCGCAGGCGCTCTGGATCGGCCAGGGCGCGCTTCGGGTGATCGCCAATTGGGGGGTGCTGCTCTATGTCCTGTTTTTTCTTCTGCGCGACGGCGCGGCCTTGTCGGCGACGGTCAGAAAGGCAAGCCCGCTTACCCCTCGCCAGACAGAGCAGTTTCTCGACAAATTCTCCCGCGTGATCATCGCGACAGTCAGAGGCAATGTCGTGATCGCCCTGATCCAGGGAATGATCGGCGGAACCGTCTTCTGGCTTCTGGGAATGGATGGCGCGTTGCTCTGGGGCGTGGTGATGGCGTTTCTGTCGATGCTTCCGGTGGTTGGCGCAGCCGCGGTCTGGCTGCCCGCTGCGACCTATCTCCTGCTTTCAGGAGAAATCGTCAGAGGGCTCATCCTGCTCGCGACGGGGATACTGGTCATCAGCCTCGTCGACAACCTCCTCAGGCCGCCTCTTGTCGGCAAAGGCGCCCGAATGCCGGACTATCTGATCCTGGTGTCGACACTCGGCGGTATCGCGCTCATGGGCGTGAACGGTTTCATCGCCGGTCCGCTGATCGCAGCGCTTTTCGTTACGGTCTGGTCGATGATGTCCGACAGCAATTCCTGGCAATAGGGCACCTTCGCCGATCTGGCCGTCTCGACCGGGTGCGTCAGCGAGCGCCTTTCCGTCGCAGCGCCCCGAAGAGACGCAGGCCGATCTGACCGACGAGAACGGGAAGCAGGCTCACCGCAGCAATCAGGCACCACATCACAGCCGTCGGTGAGGTCAAACCGAGGACGTTCGCGAGTGGCGGCGTCAGCGCGGGTCCGATCAGCAAAACCGAGCACAGGAGAATGGCGCCCCACACCCAGGGATTTCGCGTGACCTCATTGTTCAGCACGCCGGCCGACTTGCCAGCCATGTTGAAGACATGCCAAAGCTGGACAAACCCGAGCGTCAGAAATGTCACGGTCACCGTGGCGTCACGGTCGAGATCGAGTGTCAGGTGGGCCAGCAACAGGGCCATGAATACGCCGGACGTCATCAGCACACTGTGAACGATGATGCTCGTCCATTGCGCTCGCCCCAGAATTGGCTCGTCGGGCCTGCGCGGCGGACGCTTCAAAACAGCGCGGTCACCTTTGCACATGGCCAGAGCGAAAGCCGGAAAGACGTCCGTTATAAGGTTCAGATACAGGATCTGCAGCGGCAGCAGCGGCAACGGCAGCGTCGCGAGCACGGCAAGTCCCACGATCAGGACTTCGCTGAGGTTGCATGAAAGCAGGTAGACAACGAAACGACGGATGTTGTCGAAGATGATGCGGCCCTCACGGATGGCGCGCACGATCGTCGGGAAAGCATCGTCCAGCAAAATCATCGCCGCCGCCTCGCGGGCGACATCGGTGCCGCGCCGCCCCATGGCAACGCCGATATCGGCCTGTCGAAGCGCCGGCGCGTCATTGACACCGTCACCCGTCATCGCGACGATTTCGCCAGCTTCCTGATAGGCGCGAACGAGCGCCAGTTTTTCGGCGGGACTGACACGTGCGAAGATGCCGACCTGCCTGAACCCGCTGTCATCGCCATCGTCCAGCCGGACACCGTCCGCGCCTTCGGCGATCGCGGTTCCATGTTCATAGAGGCCGACCGCCTCGCCGATGCTGCGCGCCGTCACCAGATGGTCGCCGGTGACCATGACGACGCGAATTCCGGCCTCCTGGCACGCCGCAATCGCTTCCGGCACATCGGGCCTTACCGGATCTTCCAGTCCAGCAATACCGAGGAATACCAGGTCCCGGAACGGTTCGCCATCCGGCCGGTCCGTGGGCCTGGTGGCAAAAGCCAGGACGCGAAGGCCGCGCCGGCCGAGTTGCTCGACTTTGTCATGCCAGTCCGCGCGAAGCTTCCCGTCCATCGACAGGCTGCCATTTCCGGAAACGACCCGGGAGGATGCCTGAAGGACCGCCTCCGGAGCGCCCTTGACCGCCCAGAAGGCACCATTTCCCGACCCGTGCAGCGTCGCCATCATCCGCACTTCCGTATCGAAGGGCATCTTGCGCAGAACCGGATACTCACCGGCGAGCGCTGGTTGCACCAAACCGGCGGCGGCCCCGGCCCGCAAAAGGGCCAGTTCCATGGGATCGCCGGAGTCTTCGCTTTGGATCTCCCCGAGCGTAGCGTCGTTGCAAAGGACGGCTGCCCTCAGAAGGCCCGAAACGGCATCGCTGCCGGGTTCTTCCGGAACCGCTTTGCCAGACGCGCTTTCAAGAATGCGCAAGCCAGTGTCCGGGGTGAGGATGACACGCACGGCCATGCGGTTCTCGGTCAGGGTGCCGGTCTTGTCCGTGAGGATCACCGTCGTGGCGCCAAGCGTCTCCACCGCGGAAAGTCTCTCGACCAGAGCATTCTCACGGGCCATGTGCCGCATTCCGCGCGCAAGCACCAACGTGGCTACGATCGGAAGCCCTTCCGGGATAGCGGCCACGGCCAGAGCGATGGCGGCCTCGATCATCAGCATGGGTTCCTTGCCGGAGAAAATGCCAGCCGCCGCGACAAGGACGGCAACAGCAAGGGTTACCCAGATCAACTGGCCGGATAGCCGCGCGAGCCGTTTTTCCAGCGGGGAACGTCCGGTTTCGGCTGTTGCGATCAACTGGGATATGCGACCCAGTTCGGTGGAGAGCCCCGTCCCGACGACGATGCCCGCGCCGCTGCCACCCGCAATAACGGTGCCCTTGTAGAGCATCGAATGGCGGTCGCCGATCGGCGCATCGCGATCAACTGGCTCCACGTCCTTGTCCGTCGGCAGGGATTCTCCGGTCAGGGCGGCCTCGTCCGCGGTCAGGTTCGAGGCCTCGATCAACCGCACATCCGCCGACAGCCTGTCACCGGCCTCGACCAGAAGAATATCGCCGGGCACCAGGTTCTCGGCAGGCACGAGCCGCACGTCCCCGCTGCGGCGAACCCGCGCGGTATGGGTTCCGAGATCGCGGAGGCTTTCGATGGAGCGCAACGCCCTGACCTCCGTGACGAAGCCGATCAGGGCGCTGATCGCGAGAACGACGAGAACGGCCGCCGCTTCCTTCCACTGGTTCAGGGAACCGGCCATGACGGCAGCCGCCACCAGAAGGTAGACAACGGGGCTCTGAAACTGATGAAGGGCAATCCGGAAAATGGACGTCTTGGCATGGACGGCAATAATGTTGGCTCCGAACACCAAGGCGCGTTCCCTGGCTTCCTCGTCGGAGAGACCCACAACGGAAACCGACAGCTCCCGAAACAAACCCTCAACAGAAATGGCGTGTGGATCAGCCGGCAGCGAACCACCGGAATATAGAGGAGAAGCGCCCTCAGAACCGGTCATGGTCGGCCTCGCGATCTACACGGCAAATATCGCCCAGCCGCGACACCCGCCATGGCCACTTCCATTGATAGAGGTCCGAATGCGAAAGGCATTGACGAAGATCAATGCGGGGAGCGTTGCTCCCGCCACTGCCGTCACCACGGCGAACGACTGTCCCCGGCAGCGCCGAAGCGCGATGACGCGCGTCAATGAACACTCGCGGGTATTCGCTGATGATCCCCGCTCGTCGACCTGTTCGCAAACCGTTGGCCAAGAACAGGTGACCTGTCCAGGACCGCTCGACAAAACGCCTGCATACTCGATGCGATAAGGGAACGGAAAGTGGATACAGTGGTCCTCGGCAGCCGCGGCCTTGGAGATGTCGCCGGCCTGCTTCTGGGAAGCGTGTCACACAAGGTCACCCATCTCGCACCGTGCACCTGCATCGTGGTTCGCTAATCCAATTGGAGACGGCGTTGCCTTCGGCACACGCCGCCCCGGCGTTTTCGCGCGCGAGCAACGGATCGATGCTCGCCCGTGAGCCGGCTCAGTGTGCCATCAGAACGGAGATTTCGGACTTTTTCATGATCTCCCGCGTCGCGCCGCCAAGCACCCACTCGCGCAGACGGGTATGACCATACCCGCCCATGACGATCAGGCCGGCGTTGAGCAGATCGGCCTCCTCAAGCAAGGTGGCGCCCACGCCCTTGCCCTCCGGCAGGGGATTGAGCTCGACCGCGACCCCGTGGCGGTCGAGATGGCGCGCGATGTCATTTCCCTGGGTGACACGCTCGATCCGTCCAAGCTCGTCGTCGCCGATCATGCAGACCGACACATTTTCCGCCCGCTTCAGGAACGGCAAGGCCTCGTCGACAGCGCGTGCTGCCTCCCGCGTGTTGCGCCAGCCCAGAACGATGGTCGAGAAATCGAGGGTGGATATGCATTTCGGCGGCACAAGCAATACCGAATGCCCGGCACCGAAAAGCACGGATTCAACAAGCGCCATGGCCTCATGGTCGTCCTCCTGCGGCAGCGTCGAGACGAACAGGTCGTATAGCCTCGCCTCGGCCAGGATGGTCTGCTGCCACCGGGATGAGACGACGTCGAAACGACGCAGTTCGTGGCGGACATCGAGGTCGGAAAGCGGGCCTTCCAGCGCAGCGGCAATCTTGTCGCCCTTGGCGCGCGCCTGACTCTGCATTTCATCGAAGTCAGCCGCGGAATAACCATAGAAGTCCGTCGCCGGCATGTCGGGCAGACGATTGACGAAGACGCCGGAAAGATGAGCATCGAATATCACTGCGATCCGACGCGCGGCTTCAAGGCGGTCCTTGTCGCCACTGCTCCCGTCGAGGTGAACACACAAATCCCTAATCATGTTGGTCTCCATTGTACGCGTCGAACGAACGTATTCGACCACGGTCTGGCGGCAAAGGCGTTGACCTCTGTCAACACATTAAACGACAGACTGCTGACAAAGTCCCTTTTCCGACTCCTCCGTCATGCCGGCCTTGAGCCGGCATCCAGGGCCGCTTGTGGTGAAGTTCAGAAAAGAGTCTTTGCGCGCAATGACTTGCGCTTGCTGGATCCCGGCTCAAGGCCGGGATGACGGCAGAAAGCGAGGCAACGCCGTGATGGCGCACGAGGTTTGTCAACAAACTGAGACGCATGTCTCGCTCAATCAGGGAACAAGAACCGCGGCGCCCTGAAAACGGCCGTGCCGGAGATCATCGAGAGCGCGGTTGGCCGCTTCGAGCGGGTAGCGGTTGACAGTGGTCGATACGCCGGCGGCCCGCGCGATCTCCAGAAATTCATGTCCATCCTGCCGGGTGAGATTGGCCACCGACAGAATGTGCCTTTCTTCCCAAAGCAGGCGGTAGGGAAAGGCCGGAATATCGCTCATGTGAATGCCGCCGCAGACAACCCTGCCACCTTTTCGGGTGGCACGGAGCGCCAAAGGCACGAGCTCACCAACCGGAGCGAAGATGATGGCGGCGTCGAGGGCGTGCGGCGGCTCGTCTTCCGACGCCCCGGCCCAGACGGCGCCGAGGCTCAGCGCATGATCCTGGCTGGCGCGATCGCCGGCGCGCGAAAAGGCATAGACCTCACGGCTCTGCCAGACCAGCACCTGCGCGAGGATATGCGCGGCCGCGCCGAAGCCGTAAAGCCCGATGCGCTTTCCCTCGCCCGCCATCTTCAGCGACCGCCATCCGATCAGGCCGGCGCACATCAGCGGGGCGGCGGCCACCGGATCGTCAAACCCGTCCATGGGAAAGGTGAAATCCGCATTGGCAATCACATCTGTGGCAAACCCACCATCCCTCGTGCAGCCGGTAAACTGAGGATGATCACAGAGGTTTTCGCGGTTTTCAAGGCAATAGGCGCAATGACCGCATGTATGCCCAAGCCAGGGAATGCCGACCCTCTGTCCGACGGCAAGGGTGACCACCCCCTCGCCAAGCTGTTCGACGATCCCGACAATCTCGTGGCCGGGAATGACAGGCAGTCTCACTTCCGGCAGATCGCCGTCGACCACATGCAGGTCGGTCCTGCAGACGGCACAGGCCTCAACCCTTACCCTCACCTCACCGGCGGCAGGTGACGGATCCGGCCTTTCTTCGTAAGCCAGCGGGGTTCGCAACGCCCGCAAAACCATCGCTTTCATGCACTGGCACCAATCTCTGTCTGGTTGGGACGGCGGGCCGGCACCTTGGCCAACCCGCCTCGGCCCTGAAGCATTTCGCAGTCAGGCAGTAGCACCTGGCATCCGCGAAAACGCGTCAAAACAAATAGATAAGGCGGTTCAGCGTTTCCTTAAAACGCTGAACCGTTCTAAAGGACCGTGATGCGGTCATCGACATGCCGGACGCCCGCCGCCGACCACGCCGCACGCTCGGCGGCCTGACGTTCGCGATAGGCTTTCACCTTGCCTTCAAGCGTGACCTTGCCATCCAGGACCTGAACCTTTATCGCATCGGCCTCGATCTGAGCATCCCGCTTGAAGGCATCCTCGATGCGCTTCTTGACGTCCGGAGCGGAAACCTTCGGCACGACTTCAATCAGATTACTGATCCCGGTTATTCCGGCAAGCCCCTTGATCGCGCGCATTGCCGCATCGCGTTCATATTGCCATTCCACCTTGCCGGTCAGCGTCGCCCAGCCCTTCTGGATCGTAACCTGAAGCTTTTCGCCAGGAACGATCTCGTTCCATTCCAGGGCGTTGACCGCCCGCCGGGCAATCTCGTCATCGGCGGTGATGTGGAAGCCTCGCGGACGGACCTCGATCTGTTCTGCGATGCCGCGCACGCCCCGGATGCGCCTGACGGCCGCTTCAACCGTGGTCTTCTGGGTATAGGTCGGAACATGACCGGTAAGGGTGACGATGCCGTTTTCCACCGCCACGCCGATATCCGCAGCATCGATGCTGGGTTCGAATTCCAGTTCATCGATGATGTTCTGGCGCAATGTATTGTCCTGCATGACAACCTCCTTGAGGATTTCCGTTGGATTGCTGATGCCGCAAGCTGCGCGCGGCAGAGGGGCGGGTCATTGACGGCCGTCAATGGTCGCCCGCCGCAACGGCCCGCCGAAACAAGCAATTTCGAGCGGCAGTCCACGTCCGCGTGAATCGCGAGGATTGCGGAAAATGTCGATGGCGCGAGGTTCAAGCGCATCGCCTTGCCCGATGCTCCGCCGCCCGCCGCGCCCGGGATGTTCCCGTGGATGCGTCCGAACGCCGATCATGTCGTCGGCGCGGAAAAGAAGCTGGTCGGCTGAACATTTCAACCGGGCCCTTCATGCGCCGGCGGCCGGAATATCCGGTGGCGCAGGATCGAGGGAAATATTGATGGCCATCAATCCGACGCTCCAAGTCAAACCCAATGCCTCGGCAGCCCTGAGAGTGGAACGGAATCGAATGGTTTATGTGACCAAGAATCCACTTCTTGGGCAAGCCGCGTCTGAAGAGCCACGATCAGATCGACATCCGGTGTGATCCCGGTTGAAAGTGCCTTTTTCACATCAGTGACGAAGGCCGAAGAACATTGCCGTTCCTTGCCGGCCTTTTCATAGAAGAGATTGACGATACGGCAGAACTCCTCAATGTTGTCTTCGACAATGATCGAGGCAGCGGTTGTGACGATCGTGACCAGTCCACGAGAGCGCCAATGCTGGGAAAGCCCGGCGAATTTGCGTGGTCCGACACCCAGATCGTAGCGCCCAGGACAAAAGGCGCCCGTCCGTTCGCCGACCTCGCACTGGACGCCAACGCTCGAAAGCAGCCTGTCGATCAGGCTTGCCAAGGTTCGGTAACCGGCCTCGATATCGCCTTTTCCCGCACTGGCGCGGACGAGCGCGATCTGGAACGTTCCCGGCGAGACAGGACAGGCCGAACCGCCGCTGCGACGGACCAGAACGGGCCAGCCTTCGGCCGCCAATTTCTCCTCTGCGCGCGCGAACCCGGGCAACCGGGCGTCGCTGCGGCCAACGATCAGTGCTCGCGGCGCTTGCCAGGCCATGAGGAGCGGCGCTGTATCGGGCGTGAGATCCGCGTCAAGCCGCTCCTGTTGTTCGAGACCGGATCGAGCCGTCGCAAACGTCCGAATGTCGGCGGCAAAATGAGATGGCGGAAACGTCCTCCCCACCTCCGTCGAAGGGTCAGCGACGATGGGACTAGTCTCCACCGACCGTCCCGATCACCGCCCCGGGCTTCACGACACCGTCTTTGGCGACGCGAATGTGCAACCGCCCATCCGCAGGCGCGGCGATATCGAAGCTCGTCTTCTCCACCATGATCTCGGCGACGGTCACCCCCTTCTTGACGCCGGCGCCTTCGGCAAAAAACCAGTTGGCGACGATGCCTTCCGGGTTGGCGGCGGCGTCCCAGAGATCGGACGGGAGAGTGATATCCGTCGCCATATCAGGTGGCCTTCCGCACATTGCCGAGCGTTGCGCGGACAGCCGCGGCGATCGTGCCGGCATTGGGCAGGACAAACTGCTCCATCGGTCGGCTGTAGGGGATCGGCACATCCGGAACGGCAAGCCGCTGCGGAGCGGCCTTTAGATGCGCCGGATCGTCCTCGACTACCGACGCTATGATTTCCGCGGTCAGACCGAAGCTTTTATAGTCCTCATCGACCACGACCAGCCGTCCCGTCTTGGCGACGGACTCGATAACGGTCTTGCGGTCAAGCGGCACGAGTGTGCGTAGATCAATGACTTCAACGTCGATGCCTTCTCTTTCGAGTTCCGCGGCAGCCTCCAGCGAGCGGTGCACCATCATGCTGAGCGTCACGATTGTGACGTCCTTGCCGGAACGGACGATATTTGCCTCGCCGAAGGGGATCGAATAGGCTTCTTCCGGGAGTTCCGTCGCCGCCGCTTCCGGCGAAGCCATCCAGGCCAAGCCCTGCAAACCCTTGTGAAACATGAACATGACCGGGCTGTCGTCGCGGATCGCCGAGATCATCAGGCCCTTTGCGTCATAGGCGTTCGACGGCGTAACGACCTTCAGTCCAGGAAGGTGAGCAAAGGTGGCATGCAGCGTCTGCGAATGCTGGCCGGCATCGGAATAGCCGCCTCCGGTCGCCGTCATGATCACCATGGGCACCTTGTAGTTACCCCCCGAGAAATAGATATTTTTCGCGGCCAAATTGTAGATCGAGTCCATGCAGACGCCGAAGAAGTCGACGAACATCAGTTCGACAATCGGACGCATGCCGGACATTGCCGCGCCTACGCCGGCGCCTATGAAGCCGGTCTCCGAGATTGGCGTGTCGCGAATCCGCTCTTCGCCAAATTCCGCGAGCAAACCCGTCGTGGCGCCGAAGATGCCGCCATATTTGCCGATGTCCTCGCCCATGACGAAGACCTTCGGATCTGTACGCATTTCTTGGGCGATCGCCTCCGAAATGGCGCGAGAGACAGTCATGATGCGATTGCTGGACATAATTCTCTTCTCCTGAATTCCGAGACGCCGGTCAGGCGAACACGCGTTCGAGGGCTTCTTCCGGGGCTGCATAGGCGGCCGCCTGCGCGAAAGCGAAGGCTTCGTCAACCTCGGCTTTCGCCTTGGCAAGCACCTCATCCGCCTCGGCTTCCGTCACTGTGCCACCCGCGATCATCGCCTCGCGAAGGCGCCGGATCGGATCCATCGCCTTGAGTTTCGCGACTTCATCTTTCGGACGGTAGAGTTCTGGATCACCCTGAAAATGACCGTAATAGCGGTAGGTCTCGACCTCAATCAGCGTCGGGCCTTCACCGCGCCGGGCACGCGCGACCGCCTCGCCGGCCACCTTGAAAAGCTCAAGCGTGTCATTGTCGGCCACGTGAAACCCGGGAATGCCGTAGCCTGCCGCGCGCACCGAATTGTCGGCAACGGCCGTCGACTTCGATTTCGGCACTGAGATGCCCCAAGCATTGTCCTCGATAACGAAGATGACGGGCAGCTTCCATAAGGCGGCGAGGTTCATCGCTTCGTGAAAGCCGCCCTGGTTGGCCGCTCCTTCGCCGAGATAGGACACGGCGACGGCATCGCTGCTGTTGAGCCTGGCGGCCAAGGCCGCGCCGACGGCCGGGCTTGTTCCCTGCGCGATGATGCCGCTGCAGGAAAAGTTCACCTCCGGGTCGAGCAGATGCATATGCCCGCCCCGTCCGCCAGCGAGGCCACTTTCCTTGCCATAAATCTCGGCCGTCATCTTCTTCAGGTCGACGCCCTTGGCGATCGCGACGTGATGAGGCCTGTGGGTGGCGGTGACGGCGTCATCCTTGCGCAGATGAACGCAGACACCGGCGGCACAGGGTTCCTGGCCGGCAGCCAGATGCATCTCGCCCGGCAAGGGCCCGGCGCCGATGTCGAATTTCGGCGTCTTGCCTTCCATATAGGCGACCGCCATCGTGTCCTCGTAGTAGCGGGCCTTTTCCATTATCCCATACATCCACAGGAGCTGCGATTTCGTCGGCATTGCTTTGCCTCCTTCGTGAAGATCGTCGGTATCTTGGCAACCGGGATATTCCGAGCTGGACGCTTCCCTCCCAGCCTCAGTCAGTCGGCCATCTGCAATAGACTAGCAGCGCATTGCCATACGGCTTTGACGTGGATCAAAGCGGTAGTGTCGCGCCAGAACGGTGCAGACGAGACCTGTGACGCCTGAAGTGGCTCGGCAATCCGTTCGCCGAATGCTGGCGGATGAGGCGCGGAGCCTTCAATCAGCATGCATTTCTACGCCGACCTAACTCGACGCGCCAACACAAGGAATCCGGAGCATCGAGCGATGCTCTGGAACGCTGAAGCCGTCAGCGGCACGTCTGGCTTGTCATCCGGTGCATCGCGAAGGAGAGCGATAGGGCGGATGTCCGTATATCGGGGCGGGCGGCGCGGGCCCTGTCGATACGGGTTGAAGGCGGATTGTTGGTGGGGCGTTGACCTCAGTCAATGCGCCGCCGCGGGAAATCGGATCAGGTTCATCATGTAAGGACCCTTCATGGCACAAGCCGGGGGAGTTGCATTTCCAGCCGGAGGACCGCACATGACCGACCAGACCACGCCGCCGGGCGAACCGGCGCCAGAGCTTTCGTCCCGTTTTCCAACGGCCTACACGATCCTGTTTCTTCTGATCGTGCTGGTCGCCGCGCTGACCTGGATCATTCCGGCCGGCCAGTACGACCGGGTCATGAATGAAGAGGTCGGGCGCGAAATTGCCGTCGCCGGCACCTATCACGCGGTCGATCCGAACCCGCAGGGCTTCGTCGACGTGATGCTGGCGCCCGTTGCGGGGTTCTACAATCCCGACAGCTATGTGGCCAACGCCATCGACGTGGCGCTTTTCGTCCTGTTTCTGGGCGGCTTCCTCGGCGTGGTGAATGCCACCGGCGCGATAGACACCGGGATCAGAACGGCGATGTCCGCGATGAAGGGGCACCAGATATGGATCATTCCGATCATGATGGGCCTTTTCGCGCTGGGGGGCACCACCTACGGCATGGCCGAGGAGACGCTGGCCTTCTATGCGATCCTGATCCCGGTCATGATCGCCGCGGGCTATGATGCCGTAACAGGCGTCGCGATCATCCTGATCGGCGCGGGTATCGGCGTGCTCGGGTCGACGATCAACCCCTTCGCCACCGTCATCGCCTCCAACGCGGCAAGCATGCCCTTCACCGACGGGTTGACCCTGCGGCTGGTGATCCTCTTGGGCGGTCTGGTGATCTGCGCTGCCTATGTCATGCGCTATGCGTACCGGGTCAAGGCCGATCCCTCGCGCTCGGTCGTAGCCAAGCAAATCGAGGCGCACAAAAGGGTCTTCCTTCAGGACAGGACCGGCGAAGCGGACGCCGTGGCGCTGAGCGGCATTCAGAAGGTCGTTCTGGTGATTTTCGCTGCCACCTTCGCGGTGATGATCTGGGGCGTCTCCAGCCAGGGCTGGTGGATGGCGAAGATGAGCGCGCTGTTCTTCGGATCGGCCATCGTCATCGGACTGGTGGCGCGGCAGGGGGAAAAGCAGCTCACCGGCAATTTCGTGGACGGCGCGCGTGACCTTCTGGGCGTTGCGCTCGTGGTCGGGCTGGCGCGCGGAATCGTCGTCATCATGGAACAGGGGCTGATTTCCGACACGATCCTGCACGGCGCCGAACAGACGCTCGGCGGGCTCGGCAATCTGGCCTTCATCAACCTGATGTTCTGGATCGAGGTCGGCATGAGCTTCTTCGTTCCGTCCTCTTCCGGCCTGGCTGTGCTGTCGATGCCAATTCTGGCGCCGCTCGCCGATTTCGCCGACGTCGGCCGCGACCTCGTGGTCACGGCCTACCAGTCAGCCAACGGGCTGGTGAACCTGATAAATCCGACCTTCGCCGTGGTTATTGGCGGGCTTGCAATCGGGCGGGTGTCCTATGACCGCTGGATTGTCTTTATCTGGCCGCTGATGCTGATCCTGCTGGTGTTCATCTCGGTCGTGCTGAGTATTGGCGCAATATTATGAATATTATGAAAGAGAGGTCCGTTGTGACCAGTCATGAACTTGGAGTCCATTCCGAAAGCGGCAGATTGCGGCAGGTCATCATCTGCCGCCCCGGTCTGGCGCACCGGCGGCTCACGCCGGACAATTGCGAGCAACTGCTGTTCGACGACGTGTTCTGGGTTAAGCAGGCGCAGAAGGACCATGACGCCTTTGCCGAGGCGATGCGCGGCGAGGGCGTCGAGGTGCTGGAAACCGGGGCGATGCTGGCCGAGGTGCTGGAAAACCCCGAGGCCCGCAAATGGGTGCTCGACCACCGCATTTCGGCAACGCATGTGGGGATCGGCATGCAGCGGGAGCTGCGGGACTGGATGGATACGCTTTCGGGCGCCACGCTTGCGGAATATCTGATCGGCGGACTGACGGTCGCGGACCTTCCGTTCGAGGCCAAAGGCATGTTCGGCAGCTATCTGGGCTATCACGGTTTCATTCTGCCGCCCCTGCCGAATTTCCTGTTCACCCGTGACAACTCGGCGTGGATCTATGGCGGCGTCACGCTGAACCCGATGTATTGGCAGGCGCGCCGCCCCGAAACCCTGCTGACCGCGGCAATCTATCGGTTCCATCCGAAATTCGCGGGCAAGGTCGAGGTGATCTGGGGCGATCCGCTGGCCGATCACGGACTTGCAACGCTTGAGGGCGGCGACCAGATGCCGGTTGGCAACGGTCTGGTCCTGGTCGGCATGGGGGAACGGACCTCGCCGCAGGCCGTGGGACTTCTGGCCGAGGCGCTGTTCAGCCAGGGCCGCGCCGAGCGGGTGATCGCCTGCCAGATGCCGAAGGAGCGTTCCGCGATGCATCTCGACACGGTCTTCACCTTCTGCGGCGGCGATGTCGTGACCAGTTTCAAGGAGGTTGCTGACGAGATGACATGTTACGATCTGCATCCGGGCGAGGGCGGCAAGCCGATCGACATGCGCCATGATACCCGCCCGCTGTTCGAGGTCGTGGCCGACGCGATGGGTTTCAAGCGGCTGAAGGTCGTGCCCACCGGCGGCAGCGATCCGTTCGAGCAGTCGCGCGAGCAGTGGAACGACGGCAACAACGTGCTGGCGCTGCGGCCCGGGCTGGTCATGGGCTATGACCGCAACGACGACACCAATGCGGCGCTCCGCGCCGAGGGCATCGAGGTGATCGAACTGCCCGGCGCGGAACTCGGGCGCGGGCGCGGCGGCAGCCGCTGCATGTCCTGCCCGACAATGCGCGATCCGGTCTGAGGAGCTAACCATATGGCCTACAATCTGAAAAACCGTCATTTTCTGACCCTGCGCGATTTCACTCCGCAGGAGATCGCCTTCCTTCTCAAGCTTGCGGCCGACCTGAAGTCCGCCAAATACGCAGGCACCGAGGTGCCGACGCTCAAGGGCAAGGAAATCGCGCTGATATTCGAGAAGGACAGCACCCGAACCCGTGTCGGCTTCGAGGTCGCGGCGCATGATCAGGGGGCGACCGTCACCTATCTCGGCCCCTCGGGAAACCATATGGGCCACAAGGAAACCGTCAAGGACACCGCCCGGGTGCTCGGCCGCGTCTATGATGCGATCGAGTATCGCGGCTTCGGGCAGGAGGTGGTGCAGACGCTCGCCAAATGGTCGGGCGTACCGGTCTATAACGGGCTGACGGACGAGTTCCACCCGACACAGATCCTCGCCGATTTCCTGACCATGCAGGAACATTCCGAAAAGCATCTGCGCGAGGTCGCCTATTGCTTCATGGGGGATGCGGGCAACAATATGGGCGACAGCCTGCTGATCGGCGGGGCCAAGATGGGCATGGACGTGCGGCTTTGCGCGCCGGAAAGCCTGTGGCCCACGGCGGAAATCCGCAAGGAGGCCGAAGAGGTTGCGGCCCAAACCGGTGCGCGGATCACCCTGACGCAGGATGTGGACGAGGCGGTCAGCGGTGCCGATTTCCTCTACACCGATGTCTGGGTGTCCATGGGCGAGGGCAAGGAGAAATGGGCCGAACGCATCGATCTTCTCAAGCCCTACCAGGTCACGAGACAGGTCATGGAAAAGACCGGCAATCCGCGCACGAAATTCATGCATTGCCTGCCTGCCTTCCATAATACCGACACGAGCGTCGGCAAGGATATCCTGGAACAGTTCGGTCTCGATGCGATGGAGGTCACCGAAGAGGTGTTCGAAAGCCCCGCCTCGATCGTTTTCGACCAGGCGGAAAACCGGATGCACACCATCAAGGCGGTTCTGGTCGCCACGCTGGGAGGTTGAGCATGCTTGTCGTGGCAGCACTTGGCGGCAATGCGCTGCTGAAACGGGGAGAGCCGCTGACGGCGGAAAACCAGCGCGCCAATGTCCGCGATGCGGCACATGCGCTGGCCCACATCGTCCGGGCGGGGCACCGGCTGGTCGTTACCCATGGCAACGGCCCGCAGGTGGGGCTACTGGCGTTGCAGGGCGCGGCCTACAAACCGGACGAGGCCTATCCGCTCGACGTTCTGGGCGCCGAGACCGGCGGCATGATCGGCTACATGATCGAGCAGGAGCTCGAAAACGCGCTGGATCATGGGAAGCCGGTTGCCACGCTGTTGACGCAGGTGGTCGTGGATGGGCGCGACCCGGCCTTCGGCAAGCCCACCAAGTTCATCGGGCCGGTCTATGACCGCGACGAGGCCGAGACGCGCGCCAGGGCCGCAGGCTGGACCATCGCGCAGGATGGCGACAAGTGGCGACGGGTCGTGCCTTCGCCCGCGCCGAAGGAGATACCGGATATCCGGGTGCTGCGGCTGCTGCTGGATCAAGGCGTGATCGTGATCTGCACGGGCGGCGGCGGCATTCCTGTGCTACGCTTGCCCGATGGCAGCATGACCGGCATTGAGGCGGTGATCGACAAGGATGCGGCCAGCGCGCTTCTGGCGCGGGAACTCGGCGCCGATGCGCTGCTGCTTTTGACCGACGTCGACGCAGTCTACCAGGGGTTCGGCAGCGACGGCGCGGCGGCGATTGCCGCGCTCACGCCCGACGAGGCCCGTGCGCTCGACTTGCCAGCCGGGTCGATGGGGCCGAAGATCAGGGCCGCGGCGGATTTCGCGAGCCATGGCGGGTTGGCCGGGATCGGAAGACTCGATCAGGCCACCGCCATTCTGGAGAAGCGGGCCGGCACCCGCATCATTGCCGATACAAGCTGACAAAAGGAAAGAACCATGCCACGCCTGAAAGACAAGATCGCACTCATTACCGGAGGCGCTGCCGGCATCGGGCTTGAGACCGCACGGCTCTTCGTGAAGGAAGGCGCGCGCGTGGCGCTCGTCGATCTGCGCGAGGAGGATCTGAAGAAGGCGGCCGAAAGTCTCGGGGCGGCGGGCGAGGTGCTGACGGTGGCGGCCGACGTGTCCTCGCCTGACGATACCGCGCGCTACGTCCGCGAAACCGTGGAGCGGTTCGGCCGGATCGACATCTTCTTCAACAATGCCGGGATCGAGGGCAAGGTCGCTCCGCTGACCGAGCAGAAGATCGAGGATTTCGACCGGGTCATCGCCGTCAATGTGCGCGGTTCCTTCCTTGGGCTCCAGCATGTGCTGCGGGTGATGATCGAGCGGAAATCAGGCAGCATCATCAACATGTCATCGATTGCCGGGTTGAAGGGCAGCCCCAACGTCGCTCCCTACATCACCTCGAAACATGCGGTGGTGGGACTGACGCGCGCTGCTTCGGTGGAGGCGGCAAGCGCCAATGTGAGGGTCAATTCCATCCATCCCTCGCCGGTAAACACGCGGATGATGCGCTCGCTCGAAGACGGGTTCAGTCCCGGCCATGGCGCCGAGGTCAAGGATCAACTCGCCGCGACCATCCCTTTGGGCCGTTATGGCGAAAGCGCCGATATCGCCAATCTCGCGCTGTTCCTTGCTTCCGACGAGTCCTCCTTCATCACCGGCGCGCAATATCCGGTGGATGGCGGCATGGCTGCAACGTGACGCGGAAATTCCGCCCGGGAGGCCGCTCATGCAGGATGTAGCACCGGATATCGATGTCATGGATGCCGGCGAGGCCTGCGGCCGGATCGTGGCGATCCGCGGCGGGATCGTGGACGTGGCGTTTTCGGGCCGGGTTCCCGGGATCAAGAGTCTTCTTCTGGCTGGCGACGTCCCGATGGAAGTAGCGTCGGTGGTGGGTGGGCGCACCGTGCGCTGTATCGCATTGAGCGTGGTCGGCGGCCTGGCGCTGGGCGCCGCGGTTACCGATACCGGCGCCGGGATCACCGTTCCTGTGGGTGAGGCGGTGCTTGGCCGGATGCTCGACATGTTTGGCGCGCCGCTCGACGGTCTGCCTGCGCCTGAGGCCGAGGACCGCCGCTTCATTCACGCCGCGCCGCCGCAACTGTCGGACCGGGTGCTGCGCGCCGAGGTGCTTGAGACCGGGATCAAGGCGATCGACCTGCTTTCGCCCATCGAACGCGGCGGCAAGACCGGGCTTTTCGGCGGTGCGGGCGTGGGCAAGACGGTTCTCCTGAGCGAGCTTATCCATAACACGGTCGAGCATCATCACGGCGTCAGCCTGTTCTGCGGCATCGGCGAACGCTCGCGCGAGGCTGAGGAACTCTGGCGCGAGATGGGCGAGGCGGGCGTTCGCGACAAGATGGTGATGCTGTTCGGCCAGATGAACGAGGCGCCGGGCGTACGGTTCCTCGTCGGCAAATCCGCGCTGACGATGGCCGAGTATTTCCGGGACACGCGCGGTCAGGACGTGCTGGTGCTGATCGACAACATCTTCCGCTTCGTGCAGGCGGGGTCCGAACTGTCGGGGCTTCTGGGCCGGATGCCGAGCCGCGTGGGCTATCAGCCGACGCTGGCGACGGAGCTGGCGGAGCTGGAAGAGCGGATTTCCTCGACCCGCAAGGGCGCGATCACTTCGATCCAGGCGGTCTACGTTCCGGCCGACGATTTCACCGACCCCGCGGCGGCGCATATCTTCTCGCATCTCTCGGCCTCGGTCGTCCTGTCGCGCAAACGCGCGAGCGAGGGGCTTTATCCGGCGGTCGATCCGCTGGCCTCGACCTCCGTCATGCTGACGCCGAACGTGGTGGGGCAGCGTCATTACGACACGGCGCGCGCGGTGCGCCGGACGCTGGCGGAATACGAGGACCTGCGCGACATCATCGCCATGCTGGGCATCGAGGAACTGTCGGCGCATGATCGCGCCGTCGTCGCCCGCGCCCGGCGGCTTGAGCGGTTCCTGACGCAGCCGTTCTTCACCATTGGCTCCGCCGCCGGGACGGCCGGCCGGCTCGTTCCCATCTCCGAGACGCTGGACGGCTGCGAGGCGATCCTGTCCGAAACCCGCTTCGATCTGCCCGAAAGCGCCTATTACATGATCGGCAGTCTGAAAGAGCTTGGGAAGGCGGCGGCATGAGCGTAGCGTCGGAAATGCAGGTTCATCTGCGCCTGCCCTCCGCGGTGCTGTTCGATGGCGTCGCCACGCGCCTGCGGGCGGAGGCGGAGGATGGCGGGTTCGGCATCCTGCCCAACCATTTGGATTTCGTCACGGCGCTGGTGCCGTCGGTGGTTTTGCTGACGCAGCCGGACGGACGGGAGCGGTTCTTCGGCATGGACGAGGGGGTTCTGGTGAAGAAGGGACATACCGTCGACATCGCGGCGCGCCGCGGGGTCGAAAGCGACGATCTGGAAAGCCTGCGCGACCGCGTGGTCCGCAGCTTTGCCGAACTCGAGGACGAGGAGCGGGTGGCGCGCGCCGCGCTCTCGCGGTTCGAGGCCGAAATGGTGCGGCGTTTCGCCAGCCTGAGGAAAATGCAGCCATGAACGAAGAGGACGACCGCTCCACCAGCGAGATCGGACGCCGCGCCGGCCGGATGAAGCAGGCGCGCGACAACCCCGGACCGAGCCCGCTGCGCGGCTTCGGAACGTTCGGCATGATAGGGTGGTCCATCGCCGTGCCCACGGTGGGAGGCGCGCTTCTGGGGCTCTGGCTGGATCGCGTGGCGCCGCAGGGGTTTTCCTGGACGCTGGCGCTTCTGCTTGGCGGCGTGGTTGTCGGCGCGTTCATCGCCTGGGGCTGGATTGTGAAGGAAGGGAATGGAAATGATCGCTCTTGACTGGACATTGCTCTTGCCCGGCCTGCTGGCCGGAGCCGGGGCGGCAGGCCTGTTTCTGGCCGGTCTGGCGCTCGGCATACGATTTGCCCTGCGCGGCTCGCGTCCGGCTTTGGCGCTGTTTGTCAGCGCCGCGCTGCGCATGGCCGCTTTGCTCGGGCTCGGCTGGTGGGTCGCGGGGCTTGGGGCGCAGGCGCTGGCCGCCTTCGCCCTTGGCTTTGTCATCACGCGAACGCTGGTCGTGGCGGTGGTGCGCGCCACCGAAGCGCGTGAGGCCCCGACATGCAACTGACGCCCGACGACACGATCGTCTTCACCGTTTTCGGCATCGGCATCAACGCCACGATCGTCAATACATGGATCATCATGGCGCTCATCACCGCCCTGTCGGCCCTGATCACCCGCAATCTGCGCCCGGATGTGCCGCCGAACCGCTGGCGCACCGCGCTTGAGGTTGTGGTGAGCGGCATCGTCGGCCAGATCGCCGAGGTGACACAGCGGCGCGATCCGCGCATCCTCTATTTCGTCGGCACGCTGTTCCTGTTCATCGTGACCGCGAACCTTCTGATGGTCGTGCCCGGTTTCGACACGCCGACCGCGTCGCTTTCGACCACGGTGGCGCTGGCGATCTCCGTGCTGGTGGCGGTCCCCGTCTTCGGCATCGGCAGCCGCGGCCTTGGCGGCTACCTGAAGACCTATGCCGAGCCTTCGATCATCATGCTGCCCTTCAACGTCATAAGCGAGGCGTCACGCGGCGTTTCGCTCGCCATCCGCCTTTACGGCAACATCATGAGCGGCGCGGTCATCGCCGCCATCCTGCTGTCGATCGCGCCGTTCTTCTTTCCGGTGGTCATGGACATGCTGGGCCTGCTGACGGGCGTCATCCAGGCCTATATCTTCGCCGTTCTCGCGACCGTCTACATTTCCTCGGCCACCGCCGTGCCCGATGCTCCCGACGACAAAAAGGACATGCCATGACTGACCTTTCCATCATCGCCTTCATCTCGATCCTGACCGCCGGCTTGACGGTTTCGTTCGGCGCGCTCGGACCGGCTCTGGGCGAGGGGCGCGCCGCCTCGACCGCTCTCAGCGCCATCGCGCAGCAGCCCGATGCCGCCTCGACCCTGTCGCGGACGCTGTTCGTCAGTCTCGCGATGATCGAATCGACGGCCATCTATTGTTTCGTCGTCGCCATGATCCTGCTGTTCGCCAACCCGTTCTGGAACGCGGCGCTCGAGGCGGCGGCGCAAGGGGCCGGGGGCTGACGTCATGTCGATCGACTGGATCACGGTCGGCGCGCAGATCGGCAATTTCCTGGTCCTCGTCTGGCTGCTCAAACGGTTCCTGTACCGGCCCATCCTTGACGGGATCGACGCGCGCGAGAGCGAGATCGCCTCGCGCATGGGTGAAGCCGCGCGGGTCGAGGCGGCGGCGCAAAAGCAGAAGGCCGAGTACGAAACCCGGATCGAGGCTCTGCAGGCCGGCCGTGCCGAAGCATTGGAAACCGCCCGGCAGGAGGCCGAGAAGGAACGCCGCGAGATGCTGGCCGAGGCCCGCAAGAAGATCGATCACGAACAGGCCGAGCGTGCCGCGCAGCGCGCCGAGGATGCGCGCGCCTACCGGACCGAGTTGCAGAAATCCGGAGCCGAGGCGCTTTTGTCGCTGACCCGGAAGGCGTTGACCGACCTGGCGGACGAGACGCTGGAGAGCCGCATCGTCGCCCGCGCCGTCGCGCGCCTGCCCGAGGTGGCCGACCGGTTGCATGGCGAACCGCAACAGGCGGTGGCCCTGACACGCGATCCGTTGCCCGAGGATGTGCGCGCCCGCCTGCGCGATGCGCTGAATACCCTCGCCCCGGGCGCCGTCCTGAGTTTCGAGACCGACCGCGCCCGATCGCCGGGACTGAGCCTGAAACTGGGCAGCGCGCAGGTGGACTGGACGATCGGCGATTATCTCGAGGACCTCGAAGCGATGCTGGACGAGGCCATGGACGACCTTCCGGCCGGGGGAGCGCGCGATGCCGAATGAAGGCGCTCCCGAAACCGGTGCGGCCGATCTGATCCGGAAACTCCTGGATACGCCCTCGCCGCTCCCGCGCGTGAGCGAGATGGGCCGCCTGGAGGAAGCCGCCGACGGCGTCGCTATCGTCACCGGTCTTGGCTCGGCGCTGGCTGACGAGGTGCTGGAATTCGCCTCAGGCGTGAAGGGCATCGTGTTCGATCTGGAGCCGGATCGACTGGGCGTCGTTCTGCTTGGCCCCACGGACCACGTGGTGCCGGGAGAGACCGTGCGCCGCACCCGCCGGGTCGTCAGCGTGCCCGTCGGCGCGCCGCTTCTGGGGCGGGTGGTCGATGCGATCGGCCGGCCGCGTGACGGTCAGGGGCCGCTCGAGGCGAGCCATCACCGGCCCATCGAGTGGCCGGCGGCGGGTATTCTCGACCGGCGGGCGGTGTCGCGACCGCTTGCCACCGGGCTGAAGGCAGTGGACGCGGCAGTCCCCGTGGGCATGGGCCAGCGCGAGCTGATCATCGGCGACCGGCAGACCGGCAAGACCTCGATCGCGGTGGATGCGATCCTCAATCAGCGCGATACCGGCGTGCACTGCATCTATTGCGCCATCGGCCAGCGCGGCGATGCTGTCGCCAAGGTCATCGGCGCGATCCGCGAGGGCGGCATGATGGCGCGCACCGTCATCGTGGCGGCGGGCGACGAGGACGCGCCCGGTCTGGTCTATGTCGCGCCCTATGCCGCGATGTCGATGGCCGAAGCCTTCGCGGCCAAGGGGCGCGATGTGTTGCTGGTGCTGGACGACCTGACCCATCACGCCCGCGCCTATCGCGAGCTGTCCCTGCTTCTGCGCCGTCCGCCGGGACGCGAAGCCTTTCCCGGAGATATCTTTTTCATTCATGCCCGGCTTCTGGAGCGCGCGGGTCAGTTCGGCGAGGGGCGGGGGTCGATCACCGCCTTGCCGGTTGTCGAGACGCAGGCCGAGAACCTCTCGGCCTATATCCCGACCAATCTGATCTCGATCACCGACGGGCAGATCTACCTCTCGCCGCGCCTCGTCCGGCGTAACCAGTTTCCGGCGGTCGATCTGGGCGTGTCGGTCAGCCGCGTCGGCGGCAAGGCGCAGGCCCGCGCCTTTCGCGAGGTCGCGGGCAATCTGCGCGTCACGCTTTCGCAGTTCGAGGAGCTGGAGGATTTCGCCCGCTTCGGCACGCGGCTGGACGAGGACACGCGAGCGCGGCTGGCGCGCGGGGCCGCGGTGCGCGCTGCGCTGCGCCAACCCGAGCGTGATCCGATGCCGGCGGCCGAACAGCTCGCCATCCTCATCGCCGCGATCGACGGTCTGCTGGACGGGTTGGACGAGACCCGGACGTTGCGCGCGATGGAGGCGATCCGTCATGTCGTCCGCGACGATGACGTCGGCCTCGCAGCAAGCATCGCGGCAGACGAGCCCCTGACTGACGAGGTGCGCGCCGCGGTGACGGCAAGGGCGCGCGAGGCCGTCGAAGCGATGGGAAAAGCCGATGACGCAGACACTTGAACGCCTGACGCGCCGCGCCGAGACCATGCGCAGCATTCGCGGCATCGTGCGCACGATGAAGACGGTGTCGGCGATCAACGCCGCCCCCTACGAGCAGGCCGCCCGCGCCATCGAGGCCTATCGCGCCACGGTCCTTGACGGGCTGCACGCCTTCATCGCCGCGCACGGCGCGTTGCCGCCGGTCCCCGACGTCGCGGGAGAGCGGATCACGATCGCCTTCGGCTCCGATCACGGGCTTTGCGGCAATTACAACGAGGTGCTGGCGGGCGAGGTGCTGCGCGGCGACGACGCCCCGGCGCGCGTGATCTGCATCGGCGCCCAGATGGAGGATGCGCTCGCGGGGCAGGGCATTGCTTCCGATGCCGCGCTCCTGCCGCCGGCGAATGTCGACGGGCTGGGCCGGCTTGCCGGGCGCCTGATCACCCTGCTCGACGATATCCGGGGCGCCAAGGGCGATGCCGGCATCACCGTGTCGCTGGTGTTCATGCAGCGGGTCGAGCACGGCCGGCAGGCGCCGGTCACGCGCAGGCTCCTGCCTCTCGATCCGGCCATGACCGGGGCGTTGGCGGATCGCCCCTGGGCGTCGCGCAG
This sequence comes from Martelella sp. NC20, assembly GCF_013459645.1. Classification (NCBI taxonomy): domain Bacteria; kingdom Pseudomonadati; phylum Pseudomonadota; class Alphaproteobacteria; order Hyphomicrobiales; family Aurantimonadaceae; genus Martelella; species Martelella soudanensis. Next base: position 655,076 of record NZ_CP054861.1, on the reverse strand, counting down.
CCTGCCGAGTTTTTCCCTGCCGCCCGGGCGTATGCTTGCCGCGCTTGTCCGCAGCTTCCTGTTCACCGAACTCTACCTCGCCGCAGCCGAGGCGCTGGTTACCGAGAACGCCGCGCGCCTGGCGCGCATGCAGCAGGCCGAACGTGCTATCGATGACCGACGCGAGGAACTGGCCGGCGAAATGCGTCAGCTGCGGCAGAGCGAGATCACCACCGAACTGCTCGATGTGATCACCGGTTTCGAGGCGCTGAAGTCGCATCGAACCAAACGGCACGACGACGATGATTCCCGTCAGCGCAGTTAGGGTCGGGAGAATAAGTGGAATCCGGTTTTTCGTTAACCCGACGCGTAAAAATAAAGAATCTAGCGCATCGGCCCGAAAATCGGAATCGATCTTCGGAAAGCACGATGCGTAGATTCGGTAAGTTAGAGCGCCGTATCAAGACAGCCAGATCCCCGGTCGTCAAAAGCCTCGACAGCTTCGACTTCGACGCCATACCCGAGCTGAACAGTGAGGCGTGAGCACGCCACCGGTCCGAGTGCCGCACCGAACGCAGGTTCTGGAACTGACACGTTGCGAGTGGATCGAGCGTCGCGAGAACGTCATTGCTCTCGGCCCCAGCGGAACCGGCAAGACGCACATAGCGCTCGCCCTAGGCCTTTCAGCCTGCCAGAAGGGCCTGTCCGTCGGCTTCACCACAGCCGCCGCCATGGTCAGCGAGATGATTGAAGCGCGTGACGAACGGCGTCTCATCCGGCTTCAAAAGCAAATGGCAGGATACAAGCTGCTGATCATCGACGAGTTGGGGTTCGTGCCGCTGTCGAAAACCGGTGCGGAATTGCTGTTCGAGCTGTTCTCTCAGCGCTACGAACGGGGCGCCACCGTGATTACCAGCAATCTGCCCTTCGACGAATGGACGGAATCGGAGCTGTCAGGATGATCGTGCAGGGCGTCACGGGCCGCGACCTACGCCGAACGCACTCGAACGGGCCGTGTTGACATGCTGCCAGTTCGAAAGCCGCCAGAGGGAGATCATCGGCAGCGCACTGCCCGGCAACTATCGTGTGAGGCGATATCCCGACGAGAATTCGAGGAGCAGATCACGCTCTCGCAGTTGGTCGAGGTCGTGGCCAGAACACCCAACCATCCGGTTGGCGCCTTCCGCGGTTTCGTCGGGACGGTGCCGATCCGCTATCTGTGGAAGCAGCGCGCCGCGCAGGCGAAGCAAGCTTGTCGCTGTCGTTCAACGCCCGCTGGCATGCATCTCGTCTGTCACAGTCGCGGGCGGGAATGGCTCCCGCCCGCGACTTTTGCTCCTTGCGATCAGAATTTCACCTGAAGCCGGGCATTCACGCCGTTGTAGGTGACGTCGTCGCCGAACTGGCCCTGGTAGGAAACGCCGAGGGTGGCGGTATCCGACAGGTTGAAATCGAGCCCGGCTTCGACAACGGCGGCATTCTCGGCAACGGCGACGCCGGTAATGGTGAACGGCGTCGAACCCGCAAAGGCCTGCGTGGCGAACGGCGTGGTATCGCCGAAGGCGTGACGCCAGCCGATCATTCCGCTTGCCTTTGTCCGTGTCTGGCCCAGCATGAAGTCCGATGAAACCCGAAGCCCCACGGTGGTGAAGGTCGTGTCGGAGCTGCCGTCGGCGCCGCTGAGTGCCGCCGCGCCGCCGGTCTCCTGATACCCGTCCGTATCGAGATTGACATAGGCAAGGTTGGCGAACGGCTCCAGCTCAGCGCCCGAGAGATCGAACTGATAGCCAAGTTCTCCGAATGCCTGGAAGGTGCCGGCGTCATAGCTGCTGTCGAGCGCATTCGACAGACCCGGGATGAACACCGAGCGACTGGTGTCGATCTGGTGCCACGTGTAGGCGAGACCCGAGCGGAAGCCAAGCCCGCCCCATTGCGAGCCGGCATAGAGGCCGAGCGAATAGTTCTCGCTTGAACCGGACGACGCGCGGTCGTCGCTGTCGAAGCTCGAATGGCTGTAACCGGCGAGCGCGCCGACGCGCCAGTTTTCGAAGACCGGGATGTCGGCGCCCAGCAGCAGGCCGCCGGTCGCACTATCGAGGCTGGCAGCATTGGCGTTGCCGTCGAAGTGGTTCCACGAACCGAAGGCATTGCCCCAGCCGGCGATGCCGTCCGCCTGATCGGGCGCGGCAAGGTTTGCGCCGTCAGGCCCATAGGCCAGCACCGGCGCTTCGGATGCACCGACCGTACCGAAGGCGGAACGGAGGCGATCGGCTTCAGCGCCGCGGACGATGCCGCTTTCCTCGATCAGCGCCGATTTTACCGAGGCATGGATCTCGCCCGAGAGCTGATCGAAGCTGTTGCGGATGAAATCGCCATCGTCCGGCAGCACGACAATCGCATCATAGAGCGCGTTTCCGGCGGTAAAGCCGATCGTCTCGATGCTCCCGGCCACAGCCGCCTGATTGGCGGTTTCAGCCAGCGATGCGAAATCCCGGTCATTGCGCTGAAGTTTGAGGGCGATTTCTCCCGTGCCGTAGATAAAGTCGGGCGTCAGGAACGCGAAATCGGAAGTGACGCTTGCAAATTCGCCTTCGATCTGCCCGGCCGAGAGGATGGTGTAGGTCGAGCGCGGATCGTAGATCCCGTCAAAGCCGACATGCGCGAGCGTCCCGCCCAGAGAGGCCTTGCCGGTCACCGTAACGGCATCGCTGCGGCCGCTTTCCGGGTCGACTTCTACCGCAAAAATCGAGCCGGAGGCGAAGGAAAGGTCGCCGTCGATTGTGAGCATTCCGATGGAATTGCCGGGCGACAGCGTTCCGCCCGAAGCGATTGCGACCAGCGACCCGGCGCCGGAGCCGATCGTGCCGGAGCCGCCCAGAATAGCGCCGTCATTGACGGTCATGCTGCCGCCCAGCGCGCCGACGCCGTTTTCGTCGCCCACCAGCAGCTTGCCCTGGTTGACGAGCGTATTGCCGGCAAAGGCGGAACTGTCGGCCGTCAGAAGCAAGGTGCCCTGTCCGCGCTTTTCAAACGTGCCGTCGCCGGAGAATGCCTTCAGGGCGGTGACGGGAACCGTCGGGTGGGAGACATCGATCCAGCCCCGGCCGTCAAAACGGATGGCCTTGTCGATCTCAGTGATCGGACCCGTCCACTGCGCCCAGTCATCGTCCGGTCCGGCGGTGCGGATACCGCCATTATCGAGCGTGATCAGGCCGTCTGTGGAACCGAGTGCGGCGCTCTCGTCGATGGCCACGGTCTTGCCGGCCGTCACGACGATGTCGCGGAAACGTTCATGATCATCCACGCAAAGCGCGCGTGCGCCCTGAAGCGAGAGATGCTGCGCGTCGGCGCAGTCGAGCGCCAGCTTGAGGGGCGCGAAGGGGTCGTTTTCGAAATCGAGCCCGGTCTGCTGGCTGAGGGCGGCGCGGATGGCGGGGTCATCGAGACCGAGGGTTGCCACAAGCTCGTCCCATGCCGGGTTTTCAGGCTTGGTCTGGAAGGCGAGGTCCTCATCGACATAGTCCATGAGGATGTCGCCCCATTGCTGCCAGCTCATGTCGCCGATGCCGTTGATGCCGGGGAATTCGTCGCGATGCGTGTCGAAATAGTCCTGGATCACGTTGCGGAAGAATTCCGGATTGGAGGTGTCCGTCAGCCGATCGAGATATCCGGCATAAACCGCCTGCTGCTCCGTGGGCACATAAAGGGCGAGTTCGTCCTGGAAGGCTTCGGGATCGTGGCGGTCGTAAACCGCGTTGGCCAGCAGGAAGCCGAGCCGGTCTTCGGAGACTTCCGGCGCCTGCGCGTAGATCGGCCGGCCGTTTTCATCGGAAAGCTGGCCGAGATAGACATCGGTGCGGTGGTTGTTGCGCGACAGCCTGAATTCACCGGCGCGCTTGGCGGAATCGCGCGTTTGCGCATCGAAGACCAGCCGGACCTTGCCGCTTCCGTCGTTGATTTCCTCGACGCCGGGACCCCGCCAGCGTATTTCATGGGCAAGCGGCTCGTGGTCGGAGAGCGCCGTGCCGTCTTCCGTCGTGCTCAGTTCCTGATCGAGAACGCCGCCGACATAGGGGTCGTCTGCCGCATCCGTCAGTTCCCACCATTTGGCGTAAGGCCGGGACGCGATGAAATGGTCGATCTGGGTGCGTCCCCAGGACGGCCATTTGAAGGCCTCGTCATCTTCTTCCACGCTCGGCCATGTCGTGCTGCCATCGGCCAGCTTGTGGGGCGCGAAGCGCTCGCGATCCTCGGGGTTTTGCAGGATCTGATATTGCTTCTTGAGAAGGTTCATCGTGTAGGGCGTGTTGCCCGCCACAGGATAGGTCTCGTCGGTGAACAGGCCCTCCGGCGCGGTATTGGTCTTGCGGTTGATATAGGCTTCGGCGGCGGCGTATTTTTCCGAACCGACGGCGTGATTGCGCGCGACATATTGCAGCGCCCAGGCCTTGTGGTCCTCATTGCCGGTCTCACGCGCGCGCTTCATCATAAATTCCTGCTGAACCACTTCCAGCAGTCCGCGCTCGGAGATGTCACCCGCGTTGAAGTCCCCTGTCATGATGATGGGGCTGGCTTTGCTCGCCGCCCAGTCGTTCAGTTCGTGGGCTTCGCGGTTGCGGTGGAGAAAGGGATCATCGCGGTAATCGAGATGTTCCGTCGCGATAATCGTCTGCGGGCGACCGTTTTCGCCGCCGACAACCACATGAGCCGGTTCGTCGGTATTGCTGAAATCAACGATGGTCTTGTCGCGCCATGCCAGTCCGGTGTCGCCCTTGAAGTGGAGCGCGTAATCGCCCGCGCCGAGATCGGCCATCTTGTCCTGAATGTCGATGCCGTAGCTGTTGTGATACTCCTGAATGGTGATGAAATCGTAATTGCCCGACGACAGCAGGTCGGCCGCTTCGGGAATGAGCGTTCGGGCCCCCCAGGTATTCAGTGAAATAATGCGCAGCGCGTTGTCTTCGGCCTGAGCCGGGGCAGCGGTCACGGCCAGCAGAGAAACGCCACTGAGAAGGCCGAGCATCTTCCCTGAAATCTGCGCGCGGCTTCCCAGCCGCTGAATGATACCATTCATCGGGTATTCCTTTCGTAATCGGAACGCTATGAAATTTTGATTTGCGTCGTCAGGTTAACATGTTTCCAAACCGACACATAACCCCCGTATATGTCATATTTACAACATTTTTATAGATTTCTTGCGTACACGCGCCCGGTGTTTCAAAAAGGGGGCACGGAATCGAAAATGGTGCTGGAGGTGGCGCGGACGTGGAAAATAACGGCGAAGAAAGAAAGAAAGAGAGCCGTCAGTCATCGATATTGCGCCTGATGGAAAAGAACTTCTATATCTCCGTGGAAGAGATTTCCGAGTTCTTCACGGTCACCACGCAGACGGCGCGGCGCGATATCCTGGCGCTTGAAAAGGCCGGTCGCGTGCGCCGCCTTCACGGCGGCGCGGTTCTTGTCGGTCCTCTGGAGGAAACCGTCTACCGGCGGCGGCGCGTCGACAATTCCGCGGAAAAGCAGCGCATCGGCGAGCTGGTTGCCGAGCTGGTACCCGATGGCGCCTCGATCTTCATCGATTCCGGCACCACATGCGAGGCGATCGCCCGCGCGCTGTCGCGCCGCAATCATCTGAGGGTTCTGACCTACAGCCTGCGGGTCGCGACGATCCTGAACGAGAATACCAATTTCACGCTGGCCGTGCCCGGCGGTTTCGTCCGTCCCATCCATGGCGGCATCTTTCAGGAAGAGACGCCCGAATTCATCCGGAACTTCAAGTTCGACAGCGCGATTATTTCGGTGAGCGGCATCGACAATGACGGCGATCTTTGCGACGACGACCATGCAGAAAGCGTTGTCGCGACGGCGGCCATGGCGCAATCGGGCCGCACGGTTCTGGCCGTGGACAGCAGCAAATTCGGCAAGCGCGCCATGGTGCGGCTGGGCTCGATCACCGATGTGAACACCCTTGTCACCGACACGATGCCGGAAGGGGAAATCCGCCGTCTTCTGGATGAAAACGGCGTCGATATCGTTTGCTGACACGCGGTTGACGCGCGCCGCCGCCTGATTTTCCGCTCCCCGTCTCATGGCCCGGAAGCCGGTATATCTTTAAATATGTCGGTCGCGAGCATCTGGATTCCCGGAAGGCAGACATCGCAGAGAGGCTGCAGCACGTCGCGCGTTCCCGTTCCCGTCAGCACGCCGACCCTGAGGCCGGCCCCGCCCGAAATCGCCATGTTCATGTCATGCGGATTGTCGCCGACAACGGCGGTTTGCGAGGGCGCGACCCCCATCGCCTCGCAGAACGCCAGCAACATGCCCGGTTCCGGCTTGATGCCGTAGCCGCTGTCATAGCCGGCGATGAAATCGATCCATGGCGCAAGCGACAGACGCTCCACCAGCCCCTCGATTGCCGACTGGCTGTCGCTGCTGGCGATGCCGAGCCTGAAGCCGCGTTCATGCAGATCGCGAAAAAGGTTGACGAGATTGGTCACCGGCACGGCGTCCGACACGGCGGCGGTAAAGAGCCTGTCGAGCGCGGCGGTCAGTTCGCTGACGCTGAAACGCGCGCCGGCCTCGATCCAGGCTCTGGCGATTTCATCGGTATTTCCGGCCGCCAGCAGGCTGTTGGACGATGTCTGCCCGCTATCCGGGTCCATTCCCCCCACGCGCAGAAAATGCGCGGCAAGCGCCGGATCGCCGACAGCGGCAAGATCTGCCGCCGCCCGGTTGAGGGGCGCCCAGGTGCGCTGGTAATCGAGCAGGGTGCCATCCTTGTCGAAAAGGATGGCTTTGATGGGAGATGAAGGCATGGCGTTTTCCGCTCTTATCGAATGAGATTGACGTTTCTGACGCCGGCCAGCCACATCAGCGTACGCACGACGATCAGGCAGAGCACCACGATCCCCATGATGCAGACCGAGAAGGCTGCGGCCTGATTGAGCGCGCCGCGATCGGACAATTGCAGAACCGAGACGGAAGCGAGCTGGGTGGACGGGGTGACCAGGAAGATCACCGCCGAAAGCGAGACCATCGAGCGCATGAAGTAGAATACGCCGACGCCCAGCAGCGTCGGCCATATCAGCGGCAGCGTGACCTTGCGCAACGTCGTCATCGAGGAGCCGCCGAGCGTCGTCGATGCTTCATCGAATGTCGCGCCGATCTGCTTCAGGCTGGTCGATGAGATCAGGAAGGCGTGGGCGTGGTTGTAATAGACCTCGAGAATGATGATCAGCGCAAAGGTTCCGTAAAGGAAATTGAGCGGATTGGCCGGGGAATTGAAGACCAGAATGTAGCCAAGCCCGAGCACGATGCCGGGCACCGCGGCCGGCAGGATTGCCAGAAAGGAGAGCGGTCCCGTGAGCGCGGTCTTGAACTTGTGCACGACGATGGCGCCGAGGCCGGTGACGACGATGCCGACAATGGCGGTTGCAAAAGCGACAAAAACGCTGTTCCAGAGCGGATCCGTGCCGTTCTGGACATCGAACCGGTAATGGCGCAGCGTGAAGCTCATATTATAGGGCCACAGATGCACGAAGCTGGCGAACACGACGATGCCGACCACGCAGAGAACGAGGCCCGCGACTGCATAGGCATAGAGCGAAAACAACAGGTCGCGACGCGCTGAGGGTCTTACCGTCAGGGGCCGGGATTGCTCGGTCACAAGCGCGTGCTGGCGGGCCGTCAGCCGCTTTTCGATCAGCTTGGCAAACATGGCGGGCACCAGAAGGGCTACGCCGATGACCGCGCCGAGGCCGAACTGGGCCTGGCCGATGACCTGATTGTAGACCTCGGTCGCCAGCACGTTGAAATCGCCGCCGATCACCATCGGATTGCCGAAATCGGTGATTGCCAGCATGAACACGATGAACAGGGTGGCGGCCAGCCCGTAGCGGGTCGCTGGCAGCGTGACGTCGCGGAAAATGCGCAATGGCCCGGCGCCGAGCGCTTCCGCGCTTTCGTAGATCCGCGCATCCGCCACGGCGAGTGCCGCCGACAGGATCAGGAAGGCATAGGGAAAGGCATAGAGCGCGTTGGCGATCGCCACGCCCCAGAAGCCGTAGATATCCAGATCGAAACCGAGATAGCGGTTGAGGATGCCGTTGCGCCCCAGCAGCAGGATGAGGCCCTGCGCCTGAACCAGCGAGGGCGCAAACAGCGGCACCAGAACCACGATCCGCAGCAGCCATTTTCCCGGAATGATCGCGCGTTGAAGCGCGTAGGCATAGCCATAGGCCACGACCACCACCAGCAGGGTGGAAGTCAGCGATACCAGAATGCTGTCGCCGACAAGCCGCCAGAAACGCATGGCCGAGAAGGTGGAGATGAAATTGCCGAGGCCGAGACCGTCGGGGGTCTCCAGGCTGCGCATCAGAATGCCCAGCAACGGCAACAGCAGGAAGATGACGAGAAGGGCTGCGACGAACAGCGTCATCGCCCAGATGCTGGCGCGGTCGGCTATATCCGCGCCGCGCGCCGGGCGGTTTGCGGTCCGTGCGGCGTCGCTCATGAAAGCACCCTCAGGGCCTCGGCCGGGATGACGATGCCAAGGCGTTCTCCCATCCCGGGAACCGCGCTCGCCCCATGCAGTTCAATGGTGATCGGCGTGTCCGGCTGTGCATCGGTGACGGTCTCGATCCGGGTGATATTGCCGAGATAGGTGACGCCGCTGACGGTTGCGGGCAGAATGTTGTCGCCGAGGCTTTCGGCATCGGTCAGCGAGATCATTTCAGGACGAATGCCGAGGGCCCTGGCGTTATCCGTGGCTTTCCCGATATCCGCGACCTTGAGCGAGACGCCGCCGAAACTCGGGTTTCCGCGGTCATGCTCGTCCAGTGCCAATATGTTCATGCGCCCGATGAAATCGGCAACGAAGGTCGTCTTCGGGTCGGCATAGAGTTCGCGCGGGGAGCCGATCTGCTCGATCGCGCCCTTGTTCATGACGACGATGACATCCGCCATCGCCAGCGCCTCTTCCTGATCGTGGGTGACCATGATCGTGGTCAGGTTGAGACGCTGCTGCAGGGCGCGGATCTCGACGCGCAGTTCCTCGCGGACCTTGGCGTCGAGGGCCGACAGCGGCTCGTCGAGCAGAAGCAGGGACGGATCGGGCGCCAGCGCGCGGGCCAGCGCGATGCGCTGCTGCTGCCCGCCCGACATCTGGGCCGGCAGTTTGGCGCGATGATCGGCAAGGTGAACCAGATCGAGCATTTCATCGACGCGGCTGCCGATCTTGGCCTTGTCCCAGCGCCTGCATTCGAGCCCGTAGCCGACATTGCGCGCCGCCGTCATGTTGGGAAACAGCGAATAGGACTGGAAAACGACGCCGAAATTGCGCGCCCGCGTGGGCACCGTCGTCAGGTCCTCGCCGCCGAGCTGAATGGTGCCTTCATCGGCTTCCTCAAGCCCGGCGATGACGCGCAACAGCGTGGTCTTTCCGCAGCCCGACGGGCCGAGAAAGCAGACGAAGTTTCCGTGCGGCACATCGAGCGTGACGTTGTCGAGTGCTGTCAGCCTGTCGAAGCGCTTGACAAGATTGCGGATCGAAAGGTCCATCGCGCGTCTTCTCCTGATGCGGGTTTGCTAGCTGGCGCGGGTCCGGGAAATGGAGGCCGGTTTCCTCCGGACGCACGTAAGAACTAGGGACGGAGCAGGTCAGCCGAAGCTGCCCCCGCCGAAATGCAGTCTGGAAGCAAGCGCCGGCGGACATGACCGCCCGCCGGCTGCGTTGTCGGCTGGCGAATTTAGCGCTCGTAGCGCTCCTGCCACGTATTGACGATCTCCGTGCGGTCTTCCGCCGCGGCGCGGAAGTCGACCGGGAACAGGGCAGCCGGAACGTCCTCGGGCAGGCCTGCGGAGAGGAAGCGCTCGGGCACATCGCCGCCCGGAACGGTCACGATCGTCTTCCAGTCGTAATAGGCATTGGCCGCTTCCGGGCTGAGCGTCCAGTCGAGGAAGAGCTTGGCTGCATCCTTGTGCTTGGAGGAGGCGATGAGCGCGTTGCCCTCGAGCTCGTTGCCGGCGCCCTCGGACGGCACGACCATCGTGATCGGGTAGCCTTCCTCGATATTCTTGATGGCGCGCATCGCATAGGAAGCGCCGACGGTGTATTCGCCCATCGAGGCGACATTGCACGGCCTGGAACCGGACTTGATGTACTGCGCGACATTCTTGTCGAGCTTGTCGAGGAAGCTCCAGCCCTCGTCTTCGCCCATCATCTGGAGAAGCGAGTCGATCTGGATATAGCCGGTGCCCGAACTTGCCGGATTGGGCATGACGATCTCGTCGGCGAAGGCAGGGTCCGTCAGGTCCGCCCACGAGGTCGGCATTTCCAGTCCCTTGTCCTTGAGGCGTTCATTGTTGACGCAAAGCGCCGCCATGTAACCGGTGACGGCAAACCATTTGTTGTCGGGGTCGCGGAACTGCGGGGGAACGGTATCGATGCCCTTCGGCTCATAGGCTTCCAGCGTTTCCTCGATCTGCGGGTTCACCATGGAGGTGATGGCGAAACCCCACAGGACATCATGCTGCGGATTGGCCTTTTCGGCGATGATGCGGGCCGCGAGATCGCCGGTGGAAAGCCGCAGCATGTTCACGTCGATATCGGGAAGAGCGTCCTTGGCCTTTTCAAGGAAAGCTGCCGCTTCGTCTTCTTCATAAGAGGTATAAACGGTGATCGTCTCGGCGAAGGCAGCGCTCGAGATCAGCGCGCCGGTGAGCGCACCAAGCGTCCAAAACCCAAATTTCTTCATCTTCGTTCTCCTTTGTACCTGAAACGACATAAATGTACGTTTGAAGACATTTAGCCATTGAAAATGAACGTTTGATGACAATAGGGCGATTTTCTGTCAGTTACAAGGGTCAATAAGGGAATGCTGTTCCAAGCGGTTTCTGATGGAGATCGATTGCCGGAGAATCGGGCAGCGTTTCTCGCGGCCACGCCGATGAGCGCGATGGGGAGCGCTCCTTGTTTCGGACACCTGATTTTGTCGTTACAGGCAGCCTTCGCCAACCGGCCGAGATCCTATTCTGGGGGCTCATGAGAGGACCGCTGTGCTCTCGTCATCGCAGGAAGGGGCAGCCTGAGCAATGGTGCCGTCGACGCGTTGCCGAAAACGGTCCCGAGGAAATCAGACGAACCGCCGAAGCCTTCAACAGGATGCAGGATCGCCTCAGGCGTTTCGTGGAAGACCGCACCAGGATGCTGGCCGCGATCGGCCATGACCTGCGCACCCCGCTGACCTCGCTGCGCTTGCGGACAGAACTTGTCGAGAACAGCACGACCCGGCGGAAGATGCTGGCGACGATTGACGAATTGCAGGGCACGACAGAGGCTGCGGTCGAATTCGCGCGCGGTCAGTCGGTTGACGAAAAGACGCGCGCGATCGATTTCGATGCCCGTGTCGGCAGCATCTGCGAGGATCACGCGGATATCGACCATCCGGTAACCTATATCGAGAGCGAGAAGACGGTTTATCGCTGCCGACCGGATTCGCTGCGCCGCGCCATCCGCAATCTCATCGAAAACGAGGTCCGTTATGGCGGCGAGGCCAAGGTGTTTCTAGAGTTTGTCAGGGAAAAGTGGAATCCGGTTTTCCCGAAAAGACAAACGAAAACAAATAAATCTAGAGTCTGTCTGGTTCGATTTGAACCTGACAGACTCTAAGAATCGGGGAAGCAACCGTCGATATCGTGATCGAAGGCCTGGCGTTCCCGAAGACATGCGCGTCAAGGACTGACGGGTGGCGTCGGGCTTCGCCTCGTCGCCATTGCCCGCAGGTCAACCGGCGCCACATTGGCTGGCGCTCGCTCCCGGGATGTCAGCGTTCAAGCCGTGCAAGCCCTTTCCGCAGCAGCGGCCAGCAGAGCGTGAGCGCGGTGATGGTGAACAGGAGGGCGGCGATCGGCCGTTCGAAAAAGGCCCAGAAATTGCCATGGGTCAGGATCAGGCCCTGGCGCAGCGACATTTCGATGGTCGGTTGCAGCACCATGCCGATCACGATCGGGGCCACCGGAAAGCGGAAATGGCGCAGCACCACGCCGGCAACGCCCGCGATAAAGGCGACCCAGACATCGAACGGATTGCCATTGACGCCATAGGCGCCGACGGTGGCGATGATCAGGATCAGCCCGATCAGGATCGGTTCAGGAATACGCAACACGCGGGTAAACAGCGAGGCGCCGAGCGCGCCGATCGCAAACATCGCCAGATTGACGATGATCAGGCAGAAGAAGATCGCATAGATCAGATCGAGATGATTGGCGAAAAGCTGGGGGCCCGGCGCAATCCCCTGGACCACCAGCGCGCCGAGCATCACGGCGGTCACCGGGTCTCCGGGAATGCCGAGCGAAAGCGTCGGCACCAGCGCCGAGCCCGTGACCGCATTGTTGGCGCTTTCGCAGGCAACCAGGCCGTCGGGCTCGCCATGGCCGAAATTGTCCTTGCGCTTGGACGCACGGCGGGCCTCCGAATATGCGATGAAGGCGGCGGTCGCCGCGCCCGTGCCCGGCAACGCGCCGACGAAGGAGCCGATTATGGACCCGCGCAGCAGCATGCCGAGCCGGCTCTTCCACTGAGACCATGGCGGCATGCGGAAGCCGACCCGCATCTGTTCGGGCGGCGGTCCGTCGCGATCGATCGTCAGAACCCGCATGAACATCTCGGAAAACGCGAACAGGCCGACGATCACGGGAATGAGGCCGATGCCGGCGGAAAGCTGGAAACTGTCGAAGGTAAAGCGCAGATCGCCGGTGACCGGGTCATTGCCGACGGTCGCAAGCAACACGCCGAACGCGCCGGCGGTCAGTCCCTTCAATAGATTGCCGGAGGAAACGCCGGCGATGCAGGTCATCGCGAACAGGCCGAGCGCGAAATATTCGATCGGCGTGAATTGCAGGGAAAAGGCGGCAAGCGAGGGGCCCGCCAGCACGAACACCAGCACCGAGAACAGCCCGCCGAAGGTGGAGGCGGTCGTCACCCAGCCGATCGCGAGATCGGCCTCGCCGCGCTGCGCCATCGGGAAGCCTTCGAGCGCGGTTGCCGCGGATTGGGGCGTGCCGGGCGTGTTGAGCACGATCGCGGTGATCGAGCCGCCATAGACCGAGCCGCAATAGACGCCGAGCATCAGCGCGATCGCCGGGATCTGCGGCATGGAGAAGGTAAAGGGCAGCACCATTGTCAGCCCGATCACCGAGCCGAGCCCCGGCAAGACGCCGACGATCACGCCGACCAGCGTTCCGGCGATGATGGCAAGAAGCGTGAGCGGTGTCGCGATCTGGGTTGCGGCCGAGACAATGAGATCCATGAAATGTCCCCGGTTATCGGTTGATGAGGGTTACCACGGCCAGGAAAAGCCCGGCAGCAGGATCAGGAAGACCCGCTCGAACAGGAACCAGACGGCGAGCGAATAGCTGGCAGCGACAGCGGCGAGCAGGAGAATGTCGCGCCGGCCCAGAATGGCGGGCACGGCGATCGCGAAGACAATGCTGGAGGCAAGAAACCCGATCACCGGCATCGCGGCGCAATACCCCGCCGTTGCCGCCATCAGGGCCAGCATGCGAAGCGACGGCCGGAGGGCGGGCAGTTCCGTGCCCCGGTGGCGCACGCCCGGCAACAGGAACATGAGAAGCGCGAGCAGCACCGCCATCACGCCGAGAACGAAACGCGGAAAGAAGAACGGCCCCCTGCCTTGGCTCGCCCTGGCAAAGGCGCTGATTTCCTCGAAGGTCTGGATGAAGAAGACAAGGACGACGAGCGCGAGCGCGCCGATGACCGCCGCCTCCGTCACGCGTGCTGCCAGTGATACCTTGCCGTCGCTGATCTCCCGGTCGGTCATGCTTCCTCCAAGCCCGTTTCGGCGTGACAAAGATAATGCCGGCAGGAGCGGGACCAGCCGGGTTCTCAAGATGACAAGTAGCTTATTCCGTGTTGTTCAGAAACTGCGGGTTGATCGGGACGGCTGCCGTGCCGGCACGGCAGCCGTCGGATCGTCAGTTTGCCAGAAGACCGGCCTTTTCGAGCAGTTTGCGGTTGGTTTCGTACTTCTCGTGCACGAAAGCGCCGAAATCAGCCGAATTCATATAGGCGGAGGGCTGTTTCAGGTTTTCCATCTGCGCCTGGAACGGTGCGGAATCGATCGCCGCCTTGCAGGCTGTGTCGAGCCGGGTCACATCGGCATCCTCAAGCCCGGCCGGCGCGACGAGGCCGCCCCAGATCGGGAAATCGAGGTCGTAGCCCTGCTCGGCCGCGGTGGCCAGGTCGGGCTGTTCGGCCAGCTTTTCCTTGGCGAGCAGCGCCAGAGACTTGAGCTGCTCGGAATTGCTGGTGAAGAACGAGACATGCGGAATGAACACGTCGGCGGTGCCGTCAAGCAGCGCCTTGAGCGCCGGGCCGTCGCCGTCAACCGGCAGATAGGTCATCTTGATGCCGGATGCGTCTTCCAGAGCGAGGCCCGCGATATGCGGGATCGAGCCGATCGCCTGCACCGCGAACGTCACCTCTTCCGGGTTCTCCTTGGCAAATTTGACGAGGTCTTCGAGGTTGTTGAAAGGCGAGTCCTGCCTGACCGCGATCACCGTCGGTGCGGAATAGGCAAGGCAGATATAATCGAAACTGTCGACGTCATAGGGCAGCTTGCGCAGATGCGGCTGCGTGGTCAGCGGGCCCACCGGCGCCATGCCGAGCGTGGTGCCATCCGCCCTGGCGCGGGCGACCTCGCCGACGCCGATGGTGCCGCCGGCGCCTGCCGTGTTCTTGACCGCGACATTGACGCCCAGTGACGTGGCCATACCCTCTTGCATGGCGCGGGTGGTGATGTCGGTGCCGCCGCCGGCTGCAAATGGCACGACGATGGTGACCGGACGGTTGGACTGGGCCTCGGCGGCGCCTGTCAGGGTGACAAAGGTCGCAGCGACTGCGATTACCGATACGAGGCGGCCCGCGGCCCCCTTGGTTGATTTCATCATGTTGCTCCTCCCAAATATTCGCGCGCTCCGTCAGGAGCTTTTGCAAAAACCGTTGGCAGAATGTCAAAAGTTCTGCATAGTGGTATTATGTACCATTTTTAATAAGGGTCAATCCCTCATTCAGCGGGGAAGACCGAAGGGAGGAAATATGGAACGCGTGAAGGGCAGAACCGCGCTGGTTACCGGCGCTGCGGACGGGCTCGGCGCCGCGATCGCCGCGAGGCTCGCCGCCGAGGGCGCGCGGATCGGCATCATCGACCGCAGCCCGGAGGCGATCGACAAGGCGCGCGAGATGCCGGCGTTCCGCGATGCCATCTTCATTGCCGGCGATCTGACCGACGGCGACGATATCGCCCGGATGATGGCGGAATTTGCGGAAAAGGGCATGACGTTCGATATTCTGGTCAACAATGCCGGCGGATCGCTGCACACGCCGAAGGCGTTTCTGGAGGAAAGCGATGACGACTGGGAGCGGGTCATGGCGCTCAATGTCACCGCCGCCGTGCGCGTCAGCCGCCTTGTTCTGCCGGGCATGGTCAAGGGTGGTTTCGGCCGGGTGATCAATCTCGGCTCCAAGGCGGGGCGCTACGGCAGCCTGTTCACCGGGGCCAATTATGTAGCCGCCAAGGGCGCGATCCAGTCGATGACGTTGCAGATGGCGCAGGAATTCGGTCCCCACGGCATCACCTGCAACGCCGTCTGCCCCGGCGCGATCCTGACGCCGCGGGTCGAAAGGCTGTTGAGCGAGCGGATGTCGCCGGAGGAACGGCGGAAGACGGTCGAGAGCATTCCCGTGCGCCGCAACGGCCGGGTCGAGGATGTCGCCGCCGCCGTCGCTTTCTTCGCTTCCGACGAGGCCGGTTTCATCACCGGCCAGTTGATGGACGTCAATGGCGGGCAGGGGATGGCATCATGAGCGGGCAGGATGTGCTGCGCACGCCGCTGACGGTGCTGGTCAGCGGCGGTTCCGGGTTTCTGGGGCAGGCGTTGACCGACGCGCTTGCCGAACGCGGCGACCAGGTGGTCGTGTTGGATCTCAATCCGCCGCCTGAGGAAGCCCGTCTGCCGGGCGTCTCCTATATTGAGGGCGATATCACCCAGCCGAGCGCGATCGAGGCGGTGATCGCTGATTTCGGGATCGATGCCATCCTGCATCTGGCGGCTCTTGTTATTCCGGCCTGCCGGGCCAACCCGGTGCTTGGCGCGCAGGTCAATGTCATCGGCCACATCAATATTCTCGAGGCTGCGGTGAAGGCGGGCATAGACCGCGTCGTCTACGCCAGTTCGCTCGCCGCCCGGCCGCGCGGGGCGCTCGCCTCGCCGGCCAATCTCTATGGCGTTTTCAAGCATTGCTGCGAGGAGATATCGAAGGTCTATTTCCTCGATCACGGGCTTGGCTCGGTCGGGCTTCGGCCGAATGTGGTCTATGGTCCCGGCCGCACCAGCGGCGAGACCGCGGCAATCACGAGGGCCATGCAGGCGGCGGCCCGGGGCGACGCTTATGAATTGCCGTTTTCCGGCAAGATGTGTTTCCAGCATGTCGACGAGGTGACGGAGATCTTCCTGCGTTGTCTCGACAAGCCTGCAAACGAACCGGTGATCAGCGACTTGACGACCGAACTCGGTTCGATGGACGATGTGGCCGACGCGATCCGCGCGGTCGTGCCCGGCGCTGCCATCACCGTTGCGAACAATCCGCGCGCCGTGCCGGAGACCATGGACAACGGGCCGCTGCGCGCCTTCCTGGGCGCATGGCCTGCCGTCTCGCTTGTGGAGGGGACACGGCGGACGATCGAGGCGTTTCGCGAAACCGTCGAAAGCTGATAGCCTGAACGGGCCGTCCGCAGGCGCGGGCGCCATTCGGGAGCGACGGGACTGTGGTGACGATCAAGCCGGCCGGCGACCAGGCTGTGACCGTGGAATTTGCCGATACGATTGACGAGGCCGTCAATGCCCGCGTGATCGCGCTCGCCTTCAGCCTGAAGGCGCGGCCGGTGGCGGGCATTGTCGAGACCGTCCCGGCCTACCGTTCGCTGCTTGTCTGTTACGATCCCGCCGTCATTCGCGGGGCTCAACTGGTGCCGCTGCTTTACGAACGGCTCGAACATACCGGCGAAGGCGGGGAGGCCGTCGCCCGCCATTTCCGGGTGCCGGTCTGTTATCAGGGCGATGACGCGCTCGATCTCGCAGACCTTGCCGATATGAAGGGCATAAGCCCCGAAGAGGTGATCGCGCTTCACACCGCAGCCAGCTATCGGGTCTACATGATCGGGTTTGCGCCGGGCTTTACCTATCTCGGCGGTCTGCCGGAGGCGTTGCACACGCCCCGTCTCGCCGTGCCGCGCCAGAAGGTGGCTGCCGGCGCGGTCGGTATTGGCGGCGCGCAGGCGGCGATCAACTCGGTTTCCGGCCCGAGCGGCTGGCGCTATATCGGACGAACACCGCTTCGCCTGTTCGATCCGGAGCGCGCCGAACCCTCGTTCTTCCGTGCCGGCGACCTGATCCGGTTTTTCGAAATCGGTGCCGATGAGATGGCGGCGCTGGAACGCCGCGCGGCGGCGGGCGAGACGATCGTGGAGGCGGCATGAACACGCTGGAAGTCGTCAGGGCAGGGCTCATGGTCTCGGTCCAGGCAAGGCCGCGCAACTTCTATCTTGCCGCCGGGGTCTCGCCGTCGGGGCCGATGGACGCGGCCGCGTTCCGCATTGCGCAGGCGCTTGTCGGCAACGGGGACGGGGTGGCGGCGCTGGAATTCGCCCAGTTCGGCGGCAGCTACCGCGTCACCGCGCCCTGCATGGTGGCCGTCACCGGCGGGGCCGCAGCGATGACGATCAACGGGCGCGCCATGCCGCTTTGGGAAAGCCACGCGCTCAGGCCGGGTGAAACGCTCGAGATCGGTCCGATGAGGGGCGCGGTCTGGGGCTATGTCGCCTTTTCCGGCGGCATTGCCGTGCCGGAACTGCTCGGCTCGCGCGCCACCCATGTCCGAAACGCGATGGGCGGGTTTGAGGGCAGGGTGCTGGCCGATGGCGATGTGCTGCCGCTCGGGGACAGCGAACCCGGCCCGCCGCAAAGACTGACGGCGATTTTCCATTATCCGCAAGGCCCGATCCGGATCGTCGCCGGGCCGCAGGACGACCGCTTCGACGCCCATGCCTGGGCGCTGCTTCTCACCGAGCCGTTTTCCGTTTCCGGCCGCCGCGACCGGATGGCGAGCCTGCTCGACGGGCCGTTCCTGCGCGCCGCGGGCGGCCACGACATCATCTCCGATGCGACCCCCGCGGGCTCGATACAGGTTCCGGGCTCGGGTATTGCCACGGTGCTGACGGCGGAGCGGCAGACGACCGGCGGCTATCCCAAGATCGCCACGGTGATTTCGGCCGACCTGCCGCGGTTTTCGCAGATGCCGACCGGCAAACCGTTCCACTTCGTCCGCATCGGCCAGGACGAGGCCGAGGCGCGGCTTCTGGCGGAACGCGAGCGGATCGAAACGGCGCTCCGCTCGATCGCAACGCCGGGTTGAGTTCAGCAGGTGAGCGAAAGGGAAGTGTTGCTCTCCTTTGGCTGGTCGCCAGAACTATCCTCAGACCGGGTCACCCTCGGGCTTGACCCGAGGGTCCATGCGGCGTTTTCCGCGTGGCCTGGATGCTCGTGTCAAGCACGAGCATGACTCCCGAGAAGTATCAGCAACCTCTCGAGAGCGTGGCTCGCCTTCAGGCGATGCCGCCGAGGCAGATGTATTTCAGTTCGGTATAGTCATCGAGACCGTATTTGGAGCCCTCGCGGCCGAGACCGGACTGCTTGACGCCGCCAAAGGGGGCGACCTCGGTGGAGACCAGGCCGGTATTGACGCCGACAATGCCGTATTCCAGCGCTTCGGCGACCCGGAAGATCTTGGCCACGTCGCGCGAGAAGAAATAGGAGGCGAGGCCGAACTCGGTGTCATTGGCCATGGCGACGACTTCGTCCTCGCTGTCGAACTTGAACAGCGGGGCCACCGGACCGAAGGTTTCCTCGCGCGCGCACTTCATGTCGGGCGTTACGCCGGTCAGAACCGTCGGCTGGAAGAACAGGCCGCCGCGCTCATGCGGCTTGCCGCCGAGCTTGATCGACGCGCCCTTGGCGGTGGCGTCGGCGATATGGTCCTCGACCTTCTCGACAGCCGCCTTTTCGATCATCGGGCCGATCTCGACGCCTTCTTCCATGCCGCCGCCGACCTTGAGACCGGCAACGCGTCTGGAGAGCTTTTCGGCGAATTCATCATAGACGCCCGCCTGCACATAAAGCCGGTTGGCGCAAACGCAGGTCTGCCCGGCATTGCGGAATTTGGAGGCGATCGCGCCTTCGACGGCGGCATCGAGATCGGCGTCGTCAAACACGATGAACGGCGCATTGCCGCCGAGTTCGAGACCCATCTTCTTGATCTGGTCGGCGCCCTGGCGCATCAGAATCCGGCCGACCTCGGTGGAGCCGGTGAAGGTGATCTTGCGGACCCGATCGTCCTCGCTGAAGACCTTGCCGACGGTGGACGAACTGGTGGAGGTCACGACCGAGAGCAGGCCTTTCGGCAGTCCGGCCCGCTCGGCCAGCAGCGCCATGGAGAGCGCCGAAAGCGGCGTCTGCTGGGCCGGCTTGGACACGATCGAGCAGCCGGCGGCAAGCGCCGGGGCCATCTTGCGGGCAAGCATCGCATTGGGGAAGTTCCACGGGGTGATCGCGCCGACGACGCCGACCGGCTGGCGGATGACCATGATCCGCTTGTCGGCCTGATGACCGGGAATGATATCGCCATAGGCGCGCTTGGCCTCTTCACCGAACCATTCGATATAGGCCGCGCCGTAGAGGACTTCCCCGCGCGCCTCGGCAAGCGGCTTGCCCATTTCCGCAGTCAGGATGACCGCCAGATCATCGGCATTTTCGACCATCAGATCGTAGAGCTTGCGCAGGATTGCGGCGCGCTCCTTGCCGGTTTTCTTCGCCCAGGCCTTCTGCGCCTCGTAGGCGGCCGCGACTGCTTCCTCGACCTCGTCTTTGCCGCAGTCGGGCAGGGTGGCGATCACATCGCCCGTCGCCGGGTTCACGACATCGAAGGTCTTGCCGCTTGCGACCTTGTCGCGCCACTCGCCGGCGATATAGGCGCGGGTCTCGGCAAGGTCCGTCTTCTTGAGTTTGTCCGATAACGCTTTTGCGATGGCCATGATGCTAACTCCCTGTTTCCTTCACATGCCGTTCCGTCGTTGCAATGCCGCGGGCGACGCTCACAATGCATATAGACCGGCTGTTTCATTCGCCAAACTAAAATTCTGGTCACGCCAGTTTGAAGAGCATCTAATGCCCTGTCTTCGATGCTCTCTCGTGCCTCCGGACCGAAAACCGGTATCCACTTTTCCCGGAAAGGTTTCGGAGCTCCCGAGAGCAGAAATAACACATAACGGAATTAAGTTTTATTTTTGTGGTAGTCAATGACTCTCATTGAAGTATCTGGCTTCCGTCCGCCGGCTGATGTTATACACGAAGCTGCGATGCGACGATGACGCGTAAAGAGGATCGATACAGCCGATGCAGACGATATTCGTTCAGTTCAAATGCCATCCCGGACAGGCCTATGATGTCGCGGATCTGGTGGTGCGCACGCTTGAGGAAACCTCGGAAATCTATTCGACTTCCGGCGATTACGATCTGCTCGCGAAGTTCTATCTCGCCAAGGACGCCGATATCGGTCATTTCGTTACCAGCAGTCTGCAAACGATCGAAGGCGTGAAGGACACGTTCACCCTGGTGACGTTCAAGGCTTTCAGCTAAAACCCTTTCGGTAAGGCCGGCGCTTGCAACGCGCAGGGCGCGGCCGTCGCCTCAGAAATCCGGTACGGTCATGCCGCTGTCGCGGCAGGCGGCGGTCACGGTGTTGGCCATCAGCATGGTGATCGTCATCGGGCCCACGCCGCCAGGCACGGGCGTGATGGCGCCGGCGATCTTTTCGACAGCGGCATAATCGACATCGCCGATCAGACGGGTTTTGCCCTCGCCGCGTTCCGGCGCCGGTATCCGGGTTATGCCGACGTCGATCACGGTTGCGCCCGGCTTCACCCAATCGGCCTTCACCATTTCGGCCCGGCCGGTGGCGGCGATCAGGATGTCGGCGCGGCTGCAGATATCGGCAAGGTTCGCGGTGCGCGAATGGGCCATGGTCACCGTCGCATTGGCCTGAAGCAGCAATTGTCCCATCGGCTTGCCGAACAGGTTCGAGCGGCCGATCACGACGGCGTTGAGGCCGGAGAGATCGCTTCCGTGGATCGAGCGGATCAGCACCATCGCGCCCGCCGGCGTGCAGGAAATCAGTCCCGTCCTGGTATCGCCGAGCGCGAGTTTTCCGGCATTGACGATCGACAGTCCGTCGACGTCCTTTTCGGGACGGATGAGCTGGATGACGGGGAACTCATCGAGGTGCGCGGGCAGGGGCAACTGCACCAGAATGCCATGGATCGTCGGATCGTCGTTGAGCTCGCGGACCACCTGTTCCAGTTCCTCCTGGCCGGTTTCCGCGGGCAGGGTGATCTGGACGGAGTGAAAACCGCATTCCTTCGCGCGTCTGCCCTTGGCGGCGACATAGGTGTGGCTTGCGGGATCATCGCCGACGATGACGACCGCCAGTCCCGGCACGACGCCCTTTTCCGCCTTGAGCGCTGAACTCGCCGCCGTGACCTTTGCGATCACCTCGGCGGCGATCGCCTTGCCGTCTATCCGCTTTGCCATGTCTGAAACCACCTTCTGCGGCGCGTCAGGTCATCCAACCGGACGCCAGAAACAAAAACGGCAAGCGCCGGAACGCTTGCCAATGACTTTCACTTCGAAACCGGCCGGATCAGTTGAGGCGGGATTTGACCGCGTCGACCGACTGCGAGAACAGCTTGGAGCGAACGGCGGGCGTCGCCTTCTTTTCCAGAACGATACGCGCCGCATCGATGGCGACGTCGACGGCCGCACCGCGCACGGCGGCGACGGCCTCCTGCTCGGCCTGGCGGATCTTCTGTTCGGAGAAGGCGGTCCGGCGCTCGACATATTCTTCCGTCTTGCGGCGGGCTTCTTCCTTGATCGCCTTTGCCTCGCGCTCGGCGGCGGCCACGATATCCTTGGCCTCTTCCTCGGCCTCGCGGCGCTTGCGCTGATAATCGGCAAGCACGTGCTGGGCTTCCTCGCGCAGACGCTTGGCTTCCGCCAGCTCTCCGCGAATTTCGTCGGCGCGCGAATCAAGCGAGCGCAGCAGAATGCCGGGCACCTTGAAATAGGCCACGACGATGAAGAACAGGATCAGACCGACAAACGCGTAAAATGTTGCATCAAGAGACATGGGTTCAGCCTTCCCTGACGGTTGAAACCGCGCTTTCGACATCGCCCTTGGCGACACGGCCGCCAATCAGGTGGGTAACGATCAAAGCGGCTGTTTCCTCGGCGATGCCGCCGACTTCCTGAAGCGCTTCATTACGAACCGCGGCGATGCGCTCATTGGCGGTCGCAAGCTTCTTGCCAAGCTCGGCCTCGAGCTGCTCGCGTTCGGCTTCTGCTTCGGCGCGCGCCTTGTCGGCGGCGGCGGCGGAAATGCTGCGGGCCTCGTTGCGGGCTTCGGCGAGTTCCTTTTCATAGGCCCTGATCGCGGCATCGGCCTCGCCGCGCAGGCGCTCCGCCTCGTCGAGGTCCTGGGCGATCCGGTCGTGACGGTCTTCCAGAATGGAGCCGACGCGGGGAACGATCACCTTCTTCATCACCAGATAGAAGAGACCGAACGTGATGGCCAGCCACAGGATCTGCGACGGGAAGGTCGCAAAATCGAAGGGCGGGAACACCTGCTGTTCGTGCTGCTCCGCTTGGGCCAGCGTGGTTTCCGTGTGCTGTTCTTCTGCACCATGCGACGTCTGGGCCAGAGCCGGGGTCACAAACATGCTCACCTCCAAGGGTCTTCGACAACAAGAGGCGCGGCGCCGGCCTCAGGCCAGACGCCGCAACCGAAAGTCGGACCGTTCAATCAATCAAACGGCGAAGAGCAGGAGCAGGGCAACGAGCAGCGAGAAGATGCCGAGCGCTTCGGTAACGGCGAAGCCGAAAACCAGACGGCCGAACTGGCTGTCGGCGGCGGACGGGTTGCGCAGCGCGCCGGTGAGGTAATCACCGAAGATGCGGCCGAGGCCCATGGAGGTTGCACCCATGCCAAGGCAGGCAATACCGGCGCCGATGAACTTTGCTGC
Source organism: Martelella sp. NC20 (assembly GCF_013459645.1). NCBI lineage: Bacteria > Pseudomonadati > Pseudomonadota > Alphaproteobacteria > Hyphomicrobiales > Aurantimonadaceae > Martelella > Martelella soudanensis. The sequence goes on along the minus strand of NZ_CP054861.1, from coordinate 631,890 downwards.
TTCCGCTTCCATATGAGAACTCCTTAGAAGAATTGGGTTGTTGCGGCTTAATAGCGATGCCGGTTCCGCCTGTCCAGACGAAGCCGGCGACTTTTCTATCCTAGTGATCGCCCGCGTTGACGGCGTCGTTGAGATACATGCAGGTCAAGACTGCAAACACATAGGCCTGCAGGAAGGCCACCAGGAATTCCAGCGCCGTCAGCGCCACGGTCATGGCGAGCGGCAGGATTGCGCCGCCGGTGCCGATCGTGCCGATCGCGCTCAGCGAGACCACGAAGCCGGCGAAAACTTTGAGCGTGATGTGGCCGGCCAGCATATTGGCGAAAAGACGGACGGAAAGGCTGACGGGACGCGAGAGAAACGAAACGATCTCGATCAGCGTCACCAGCGGCAGCAGCGCCGCCGGCACCCCGGAGGGCACGAATATCTTGAAGAAATGGATGCCGTGCTTGTAGAGCCCGTAGCCGACGACAACGCCCATCACCATCAGCGCCAGCGAGAACGTCACGACAATCTGGCTGGTGACGGAGAAGAAATAGGGGAACATGCCGATCAGGTTCGCCGTCAGCAGGAACATGAACAGCGTCAGCACGAACGGGAAGAACACCATGCCCTTGGTTCCCGCGCCCTCCCGGAGCATCGAGGCCACGAATTCATAGAGAAGCTCGGCAATCGACTGGGTGCGCGAGGGAATGAGGCCGCGCTTGGCGGTGGCCAGATAAAGGAAGCCCCCAGCGGCGCCAGCGGAAATCACCATGAACAGCGAAGCATTGGTGAAGGACAGGTCCAGCCCGCCGACATTGATCGGCACAATGCTGCTAATCTGAAATTGATGGGTCGGATCGTTTGCCACCTGGTCTCTCTCTTCTCGCCCTGCCTGCAGCCCCGTTCAGCGCCCGGCAACCAAAACTTTACTCGCCGTCTTTCTTCAGACGGTCTTCCGGCTCCGCCACATAACCCACGGAGCGCAGTACATTCAATACCCCGGCGCCAAATCCGAGGAGAATAAATGCAATCAATCCCCAAGGACCTGTCCCGGCGAAGCGATCAAGCAGATAGCCGATCATGAATCCGACGAAAATTGCCGCCATGAATTCGCTTGAAAGCTTCAGCCCCTTCGACATTTCCTTGCGGTCCTTGGCGGAGGCCGCTGTCTTTGCCTGTTCGGAGACCTCGTCCTTGCGCCGCGAACCGAGCTCTGTTTCCAGCCGCTTGCGGCGGGCTTCCAGGTCTTCCCGTCCGTCCTCTGCCATGACATCCCCTCCTTGGGCGCGCTCCCGTCAGGAAGGCTCCGGCCACGCGCTAAAGCGGCAGAAAGGCCCGGTCAAGTGATGCGCACCATAGTTTTCCCGCCAATGCTAGTCAAGCCGAGGTGTGCCTGCAATGCAGCGGCACGCAAATAGCTGATTTCGCTATCAGAAATGCCGGATTTTCACACTCAAAGCCAGCCGCGCCTGCGCAGCCAGTAGACCGCCAGGGCCCCGGTCAGAAACATGAAGCCGAGGGCTGCCGGATAGCCCCAGGACCAGTGCAGTTCCGGCATGCGGTCGAAATTCATGCCGTAGATGCCGGCAATCAGCATCGGCGGCGCGAATACGACCGAGACCACCGAAAACAGCTTCATGATGTTGTTCTGTTCGAGGTTGATCAAGCCGAGCGAGGAGTCGAGCAGGAAAGAGATATTGGAAGCGACGAAACCCGCATGCTCGGACAGGGACTGGATGTCGTGGGAAACGATCCGGCAGAGATCCTTGGTCGCCTTGTCGTCGCGGACCCGGCGCAGGGTCTGCACGTAGGTCGCAAGGCGCGACAGCGTGGTCAGGCTGTCGCGGGTCTTGCTGACGAGGCGGTGATAGGTTGAAATCTCGATCAGGCGCTCCTCCAGTTCCGCCGGCGGGCGTCTGCGTCCGCGCGCGCCCTCGCCGAAGACGGCGATCGAGATATTGTCGACCTTGGCGACCGCCAGTTCCAGGATTTCGGCCGTGCGGTCGACGATCGTGTCGAGCAGATAGGCCAGAACCTTGGCGCCCTGTCCGGGGGCGACCTCGAGCCGCTTCATGTCGGCTGCAAACAGGAAGAACGGTTTCGGTTCGGCATGGCGGATGGTGATCAGCCGGCCCTGGGCGAGGATGAAGCCGATATCGGTGAGGTGGGCGAGGCCGAAATCCACATTCATGACGATCGAGGCGGTCATGTAGACGGCATCGCCATCGGTATAATAGCGGCTCGACGGCTCGATATCCTTCAGCGTTTCGCGGGTCGGCAGCACCACGCCGAGACGCGATTCGATCTGGCGCATGTCGTCTTCGGTCGGATCGAGCATGTCGATCCAGATCACGTCATCATCAAGCGGCTCGGGCGAGCCGGTGGAAGACATCGGCGTCTTCGCCCCTCCGATCTTGTAGAGATGGATCATCAAAACCCCGCTTTTCGAGAGCGCGCGCCGGTAGAAGTTGACCGGTGCGCCGCGCGCCCTTGCCTCAAAGGGCTACCGAAGCATAATGAAGAGGGCAAGACTGTTTTTAGCCCGCGCCCGAGATTTCAGCCGCCATCTAGTAAAAGAGGACGAACCTGACCATCCTTTATGATCTTAGTGTCGGTCCACAAAGAAGTTGAATGATATGAATCAGTTGTGATTCCATGCAGTTGAAGTGGTTCGATGAGGGCATGGAAGCGATGTGGACGAAGGCGAACCGCGGGAAATACAATCGGGATGGTCTGCGCTATTCGAGCGACATTACTGATGTGGAATGGGCGCTGGTCGAGCCTTTGATCCCTCCTGCCAAGCGTGGCGGTCGCAGGCGTGAGGTCGATGCGCGCGAGGTTATCAACGGCCTGCTTTATGTTCTCAGCACGGGCTGCCGATGGCGAGCCGTGCCGAAGGACCTGCCGCCGAAAAGCACGCTTTTCAGCTATTTTGACCTGTGGAACCGGGATGGCACGCTGGGCCGTATTCACCGGGAACTGTACGTGAAATGCCGTGGGGCGATGGCGCGCGAGGCCACGGCGGCAATCATCGATAGCCAGAGCGTCAAAGGCGCGGAAAAAGGGGGCGTTGCATCGACCCATGCGGGTATGATGCGGGGAAGAAGGTCAAAGGCAAGAAGCGCCATATCCTCGTCGATACGGTAGGGTTGTTGCTGCACGTGCTGGTCCCGACATCCAGGATCGCGACGGCGGCTATCAGGAACCTGTCCTCGCCAAGGGCAGAAGAAAGCCATGCCCGAACTTGGCGTCGCGATCGTCAAGCGATCCGACACCGCCAAGGGGTTTGAGGTTCTACCGAGGCGCTGGGTGGTCGAACGAACGTTCGCATGGCTGGGTCGATGCCGCAGGCTGGCCAAGGATTTCGAGAACCTGTCGCGCAATTCGCTCGCCTTTCTCAAGCTAGTGGTTTGATTCCAACGTTTGGAACCCTCGGTTTCGTGCGGTGATGATGTCCTCGGGATCGGCTTTCCAGACAAATGGCTTGGGACAGTCAGCATTGTATTCGCGCACGAAACGGTTGATTGCGGCCTGCAGATCGACGACGGAATGGAAGACCCCGTATTTGAGCCTTCGCCGTGTGAGTTTGGCGAAGAAGCCCTCGACGGCGTTGAGCCAGGAGCAGGATGTCGGGGTGAAGTGGAAGGTCCAGCGCGGATGGCGGGCGAGCCAGGCGCGGACCTTGTCCTTTTTGTGTACGGCGTAATTGTCGAGGATGACGTGGATGGCCTTGTCTTGCGGCACCTCGCGCTCGATGCGGTTGAGGAAGCGGATGAACTCCTGATGGCGGTGGCGCTGCATGTTCTGGCCGATGACCGTGCCATCCAGCACGTTGAGCGCGGCAAACAGAGTGGTGGTGCCGTGGCGCTTGTAATCGTGGGTCATGGTGCCGGCACGGCCCTTCTTCATCGGCAGTCCGGGCTGGGTTCTGTCGAGAGCCTGTATCTGTGATTTCTCGTCAACCGACAGCACCACGGCATGGGCCGGCGGGTCGACATAAAGACCAACGATGTCGGTGAGCTTTTCGGCGAAGGCTGGATCGTTGGAGAGTTTGAACTGCCTCCAGCGATGCGGGCTGAGACCGTGAGCCTTCCAGATCGCCTGAACCGTCGAGGCCGCGATGCCGGCGACCCTGGCCATGGCGCGCAGCGTCCAGTGTGTTGCCTCGTGCGGCGGCGGTTCCTGCGTCAAGCGGACGATCTCGGCAACACGCTCCGGCGGGACCGGCGCCTTGCCGGGTGGCCGGGACCGGTCATGAAGCAGGCCGTCGACGCCCTCATGCATGAACCGCTCCTGCCAGCGCCACACACAGGTTTTCGACTTGCCGGTCTCGGCCATGATCGCCGAGGTGCCCAGACCATCGTCGCTCAGAAGGATGATACGTGCCCGCCAGACGTGCTTCTGTGGGCTGTTCGGGGCCGCGACGATGGCGCTCAATCGCTGCCGGTCGTCGGGAGATACCGTAAAGGAAATGTTGCTGCGCATGCCGCAGACTCGCACATCTCAAAGCGGTTGGGAATCAACCAACGGACTCCTTTGATCCGATCAATCCACTAGCGTCTATACGCCTCATGCTACGAAGGATTTGTTCATAAAGAATAACTTTCTGGACCGACTCTCAGCGACATCCACGGACCGGCTATCGCGTCGGCGATCATAGAGAGCTGCCAGACGCGATTGCTGTGGCCTTCTACAACCACCAACGCCCACACTCAGCCCTTGGTGGCAGACTGCCTGCCGTGGTCTATTGGCTACGAAATGAAACAACCAACCCCGATCAGCAGGTGCAAAGAGCGGCTTAGTTTAAGCCAGATCCTGTCCAATCGATGGGGAGTAGCTCAGTCCACATCCTCGAAATGAACGGCGACAGCTGCCGACTGGCGGAAAGCCGGGCATGAAAAGCCGCAAACCCTCACCGATAAGACCGTTGACTCTGCAATCGGAAAACTCCGGTGGGGCTACACCCTCCGGATGTTCTCCGATTGCAGTGCCAGGTGGCCGACTTTTGCGCAGCCCAATGGCCGACTTTTACTCCGCCGTTGACACGTCGCCCTGCGGAACCTGATTCATCAATTGGCTTGCTCCGCAATGAGGCGTTTGCGCACCGCTGCTCCAACCGTGTATTTGGGATCGACAAAGTTGCCCAGCCGGACGATCCCGCACTGGCTGAGCAGCATGTAGGCATCCCACTTTTCGAATCCGTAATCGGCAACCATCCAGCGGATAAGTTCGCGATAGGCGATGCGGGTGGCGTCCTCAAGTGGGCGAGCGCTGCCAATACCCATGATCAGTTCAGATGTCTCCATGCGTGGCCAGTCGATCGTCCAACCTTTGATCAGGTCGACCCTGATTGTGGTTGTGGTCGGAAACTCGACCGCCACGCCACAAACCTCTCCGTCTCCCTGGCAGGCATGCGCGTCGCCGATGAACAGACGCGCGCCGGGCGAACGAACAGGTAAATAGGTGACCGTGCCCGGCCCCATGTCGGGCAGGTCCATATTGCCGCCGTGATTGTCGGGCGTTAGCGAATTTATTGAATCTATCTCAGGAGAACAGCTCAGAGTACCGATATGCGGTTTGTAGGGTAGAGTGATCCTGTCGCTCCAATAAACATGGCTTTCGTCCAGGTGGATCTTGCGTACAATCTCGGGCAGCGGATCATTCAGGGTCGCCGTATAGGCTGTGCCGGTAAGAGCGCCAAACTCTTCGATCATGCAGCAAGTGCCCAGTGGGTTCTCGCCACGCGGCACCATTGATTCGATATAGACGGCCAGTGCGTCGCCCTTCTCAGCGCCTTCGACCATTATCGGCCCGTTTTGTGGATTGAGAAACGGCATGCGCAATTTATCCTTGGGCTTGTCGCTCTCACTCTTAATTGCGCCTTCGAACGCGTCGCGCGTCTCGACGACAATCCGATCGCCCGGCTTAACATGCAGGACTGGATCGGAATATGGACCCATCGTGTAGTGATAGGTGCCCTGTACTTCCTCGGACAGATGATGCGTATGGGTACCGGCGCCTCCGGCGACGCTGCGTCGGGCAAGAAGTGAGCCAGCGATCCACTCATGAGGAAACGGGGTAATGACTCGAGTTGTTGGATTATTGTTCATTGCTTTCCTCCTTTAGGGCACAGATCTTCCCCTCCCGCAGCGCGTACGCTGTGGGCTGAAGTTCCTGTTCAGCCAGTTTCGCTATTTCATTCGGGTCGATGTTTCCGGCCCGTTTCGTAACCTCGGCGGCAACGAATTCTGGGTATTGCTGATATTCAATTCAGATTTTGACAGAATTTCGTGGCTCATCTCCTCGATACTCATCTGCTGTTTCATGCTGAGGTCGCGTAAAAACCTGAATGCCTCGTCGTCTCCTATTTCGTGCACCTCCATCAATTTGAGGATGGTGCGCACGACAATTGGGCGACACCTGATGCGCTCGTTCAGTTCTTCGATCTCGACTCTCGCGCGGGCGGACTCCGCGAAATTCGAGAACGCCACGAAGAGTGCATGGAACACGCCGCTCGATCCGATCGGCTTCAGCAGATGGGAAGATGGTTTCTGGCTCAGCGCCCATTCAAGCCGGCCTGGTGCCTCGGAACCAACAATCGCTATCAGCGGAACGGGCGGCTCGCCAGCAGGCCAGTTGAACATGCCATCATAACCCCGGTCCACGTCGAAAAAGACGACATGGTGCAGGTGTTCGGTGCTAGGAATCGGAGGCCACTGGACGTCGACCTCGAGGTTCAGGCGCTTAAGCTGGGCCTGCAAATTGTCCCGGTTGGCGTCCCTGGTGAGAAGTATCAGGGCCTTCAGCGATGAGAAATTCGGCAAATGGGTTCTCATTGCCAGCTCACCGGAAGCGAGGTTGACCTGAACCCGGTCGAGATGTCGAGCGGGTCGTTGGCTACCGGCTGACGCAGGGACAATAGGTAGGGATCCGGTTTGACCGGCGCCGATTCGGTTTCCAGAATATCGAAGCTCGCATTCTTGGCCGATCGCGCCAGGCGCGGTGTCAGGTAGCAATGATTGTTGTCGGGATCGACCCAGATCGGACCCTGTGGCGCATCCAGAGTGATGGCAGACAATGCACCGCGCACCGCGTCGATTTCCGCGCTGCCGGCCCGATGTATCGCCTGCGCGAGCAAGGTCACGGAATTGTAGGAAGCCTCAGCGTCAGCTGAAGTGACCCGACCCGAACCGAAGCGATTTCTGTAGCGCTGGATGAAACTGCGGTTGACTTGACTGTCGATCGTTTCGAAATAGACGCTGGAGGCGATGTGACCAACCGCCGCCAAACCGCCGATCTGAAGCAATTCGGGTTCCGAAAGGCTGCAGCTTACAATGGGGGTGGTCTCTGGCCGGAAGGTGGGATCAGAGAGGCCCACCTCATGGTATTTCCTGAAGAACTCGTAGCTGGATTCGCCGATCAGCGTATTGAAGATGAAGTCCGGCTTCATCCGTCTTATGTCATCGAAGAACCCATCGACATCTGTTGAGCCGATGGGCAGGTATTTCTCCGCCAGCACATCGCCGCCTGCCGCATTCAACATGGCACGCATGACGCGGTTGTTTTCCCACGGCCAGATGTAATTGGAGCCGCAGCAATAGGCGTTTGCGCCGTGGTTCTGGATCATGTAGCGGGCCAGCGGAACGATGTGCTGGTTGGGTGGGGCGCCGATATATATCGTGTTGGCGCAGCTCTCGAACCCTTCGTAGTGCGAGGGATACCAAAGCAGCGCGTCGTATTTCTCGATGACCGGTATGATTTCCTTCCTGCTCCAGGAAGTGTAGCAGCCGATCACGTGTTTTACGGCTCCGAGACTCAATATCTCCCTGCCTAACGTGGCATAACTGACCGCATCGCCACCAGGATCCCTGATCGTCGGCGCCAGTTCGAACTCGAATTCGCCTGACCGGTTGACTTCTTCGATCCCCATCAATGCCCCGGCAAGCATCTCAACGCCCACCGCGCTGTAGGGTCCGCTGGTCGAAAAAAGCACTCCGATTTCGATCTTCGGCATCTTTGTCCGTGTATGCATCTCCGCTTCGTCCCAATACACCAGCAAAACAAAAAGCCCCAAAGGCCTTCCGGCCTTCAGGGCTTCATCGCCGCAGTGACCGGCAGATGCCGCGCCACCCTATTTGTGTCTCGCCACTCCCAAGCCATTGCTTGGTCGAAAGTTCGAATCATGGTTTCTCAATTCGCCGCAGTTGTCAACTGCATGTTTTACCGGCGTCACTTTTCCTTGGCGACCGCGAAATCGCGGCCCTGATCTCGCGGCTGTTTAGATTGAAGCTTTTGTCGACGGGGATGTGCCCATCGGCGATCTTGGCCGACGCGGCGCGAACCAGGGCGTCGGAGTGGGACCGCGAAAATGCCAGGCAGTCTTGTGCGTCAGGGCTGAATCCCACGATCGTTCTGATTGCGAGTTTGTGCACCACGCAACTGCCCCGATGTCCGCAGGGTCGGAACTCGATCGCATTAATTTCAGCGCGCCAGCGGAACTCCGGGTGGGGCATTGAATTCCTGCATCCATGTCTCTGCCAGTCATTGGCCTAGTAAAATCATATGTTATTACAGAGTGATAGCGTTATATAAAAATTTATTCTGTCCTCATTGACAATTCACAATTCCTGTATCTATGATGATTCATTCAATCCGAAGAGGTCGCACTTAAGCGGCGGTTTTTCGGGAAAATAGATTTGCAGGGCACCACTCAGGCGCCGCGCAAGTTAGGCAACGAAGCCCAATCGCTGGCAACAGCGGTTGGGCTTTTTTTTTGGTCATAGGGGAGATCGATGGGAACGGTACTGGCGACAGCTTTGAGTGTGGGAATTCTTGGTGCGGTCTGCACCTGGTTCTTTCTTACGGCGGGCACGATTCTGGTGTGGGCCGCCTTCGTGGCATGGGCTTGTTTTTTTCATTCCGGCGGTGACGCCGCCGCCCTGAAGAGCACGATGATTTCCAACCTTTTCGGATCGGTCGTCGGCTGGGTCGGCGCCCTGATGATCCTGACAATCCCGCTCAGCGATGTGTTGACGCCCAATGTCTGGGCGGGAGTGGTCGTCCTGATAACCGTTGTCTTCTACATCATGTCCTCGCAGATTCCGGCGCTCGTTTCAGTGCCCGGCACTACATACGGATATGCTTGCACTTTCGCGTTTCTCCTACAAACTCAGGGCAAGCTGGATCTCGGCGTTATGACATCGGTCAGCCTGGACAACGCGGTGATCGTGGTTCCGATTTCCATGTGGCTCGGGGCATTGTTCGGTTTCGCGTCCGCCAAGTTCGCGGCCTTCCTGACCAAGCCGGAAGCCGCAACCGCATAACCCGATCGGCAGAACCTGAATTAAGCAGCCAAAACCTCAAGGAGGCATAAAATGGCACAAGCGCAAGAGAATGTTCTCATTCCCGATGTTGGTCTGAGAGTGAAAGCCCTGGAATCCCTTTTAGCGGAAAAGGGGGCGATTGACCCGAAATCGCTCGACCTGCTTGTCGAAGCCTTCGAAACCCGAATCGGGCCGAAGAACGGCGCGAAGGTGATTGCCAAGGCCTGGGTCGACCCCGAATACAAAAAGTGGCTCATGAAAGACGGTTCAGCAGCGATCAAGAGCCTGGGCTACTCGGGTGTGCAGGGTGAGAATATGGTCGTGATCGAGAACACGCCGACCGTTCACAATGTCGTCGTTTGCACCCTGTGCTCCTGCTACCCGTGGCCAACCCTCGGACTTCCCCCGATCTGGTTTAAGTCGGCTCCGTACCGGGCTCGCGTCGTGATCGAGCCCCGCGCGGTGCTGCGGGAATTTGGCCTCGAGATAGCTGATGACGTGGAAGTTCGCGTCTGGGACAGCACTGCCGAGTTACGCTACCTGGTCATGCCGATGCGTCCCGCCGGAACCGAAAATTTCAGCGAGTCTCAACTGGCCGAACTGGTCACACGCGATTCTATGATTGGCACCGGTCTGGCACTGGCGCCGGGAAAATAAAGGAAGGGGAATTAGATGAACGGAATTCACGATATCGGCGGTAAGCACGGTTTTGGGCCCGTTGTCGTCGAACAGAATGAGCCATATTTCCACGAGGAGTGGGAAAGCCGGATGCTTGCAATGATGATCGCCTGTTTTGGTGCGGGGGTCTTCAACGTAGATCAGTTCAGGCGTCCCATTGAGACGATGAAACCCGCGCATTACCTGCTGTCAAGCTATTACGAAAAATGGCTTTGCACGGTGGAGCAGAATTGCATCGACGTGGGTGTAGTCACCCGTGAGGAAGTTGATGCGCGTCACAGGCAGCTTATGAAGGAGAAGGTGGCATGATTACCAAGGTAACAGTCGAAATGATGCCTATCGTCCTTGCAACTGGTGATCCGGCACGCGTCGACGAGCCCATCCCTGCCAAGTTCAAAGAAGGCGACAAAGTCGTCGTTCTGGAGGTTAACGCGCCAACGCATAATCGCCTGCCGTCCTACATCAAGGGCAAGGTCGGAACTGTAACATTCGATCATGGTGTGTTCGTGTTTCCCGACACCAGCGCCCACAGGAAGGGACCCAAGCCGCAGCACGTATATACGGTTACGTTCACGGCGCAGGAAGTCTGGGGTGATGCCGGACATCCGTCCGACCGGCTGTATGCTGACATCTGGGACGACTACATGCGGCACGCCTGATCCGGGTTTCGATACCCGCAAGATGCCAGGGAAAGGAGATATCGATGGATGAGAAACTGCAATTTCGAGAAATTCCGAATTTGCCCCGCAACGAGGAGGGGCCCGTATTTGCAGAGCCGTGGCAACTAACGGCCTTCAGTATTGTTCTTGCCCTGCACGAAAAAGGTTTTTTCCAGTGGCGCGAATGGGTCAACTACCTGAGCGCTGAGATCGACCTTGGAAAGGACTACGGTTCCAGCGACTACAACACGATCTACTACAACCAGTGGCTGGCGGCATTGGAAAACCTGGTGAACGACAAGGGTCTGTCAACATTTGACGAACTCATCGCGCGCAAGGAAGAATGGCGCCACGCCGATGAACACCGCGGGTTTGGCGAACCGCTGGTGCTGAATGGTCACCAACATGACCACGATCATCATCATGATCACGGCCATTCACACAGCCATGGCGAAGCCAGCGCTAAGCCCCTTACGGTAGACAAGGCCTGCCGTGCACCGGCGCAACGACTATCGCATTAATTTCACGGCGTGGCGCCTGCCCCGGATCCATCGATTCCGGGTGAGGGTCTGCCCCGTCGCCAGATCAGCAAATCACAGGAGAGATCCGATGACCGCAGAAATTTCGACATCCAGGCTGGCCCAGGGCCAGATCGCTACCAGTTCGTCCACTTCCCGCCACATCCAGGCGACGATTTCACTGGCATTCGGCCTGTTCATTGTGGGCATGGTGGGGTTCTCCCCGCTTTCGGTCGCGCATAATGCCGCCCACGACGCGCGTCACGCCTACGCGTTTCCTTGCCACTAGGAGCAGGTAAGATGCACACCTTGCGATCGATCATTTTCGCATCCGCGCTGTCCGGCCTTTTGGCCGGGCTGGTGGTGACCGGCATCCAGATCTTTGGAACGACGCCGCTTATCCTCCAGGGGGAGGCGTATGAAACCGCCGAGCCGGCGGCGTCGGAGGTTGTGCATCAGTATGGCGTCGAACATCAGCATGACGCGGTCGCCGTCGATCACCAGTCCGCGGCCGGGCACTCTCACGACGAAGAGGCCTGGGCGCCGGCCGACGGCGCCGAAAGGTTTTTCTATACGGCCGGTGCCAATATTCTCATCGGGATCGGTTTTGCCATCGTGCTGACGGCCCTGATGTCGCTGCGCGGCACGCAGGTAAGCGCTCGAGAGGGAATTGTGTGGGGACTGGCGGCATTCACCTCGGTCATGCTGATGCCGTCGATCGGTCTGCCACCGGAGCTTCCGGGATCGGCAGCCGGTCCGCTGCTTGCACGACAGGCATGGTGGATTGTCACGGCGGTGGCGACCGCGGGTGGCATCGGGCTCTCGCTATTGAGGCGTGAGTGGTGGGCTTATGTCGCCGCGTTTGCACTGATCGTGGCTCCGCATTTGATCGGCGCCCCGCAACCGGCGGCTGGAGAGGTCTCTCTTGCCCCGGCGGCGCTGGAGCAGCGCTTCATTTTGGTTGCTCTCGGCACCAGCCTTGTCTTCTGGCTGTTGCTCGGTCCGCTGAGTGCCGCCTTTCTCGGGAGGTTGCGCGATCAGCACCACGCCTGAGGCCACGCAAAGGGGTCAGTGAGGGGTAATGCTCTCTCTTCCCCTGATCCCTGCAACCAGCTACACTGATACGACGAATTCTTACGCTGTTCTGTTTGTAGCGTATGCCGATCAAATACTGCGCAAACACAATAGTTTACTGGTCGTGCCCGTCGTCAGAGTTTTCCGGAGCGCTTGGGCGCTTTTCCTAACGGAGGTTTTGGCTCGGTTTTCGTTTCAGTTTCCGGCCATCAGTATCCTTCCGCCAATCGGACATGACCAAGAGAGCTGGCAAAAGTTAACGCCAATAGGGCATTTCGCCCACGAAGCGGGACGACATGCTCAGGTGAAAGGGGCTTGCCGGCGGGCTTCGTGTTGATCGGCGTCACCTCCATCGTCCCACTTTTGCTGTCCTTCTATTTCAGCTTCACGGATTACGCGCTGCTGGCCCGGAAGGGGTTGGTTGCAGCAAAACTGCCGGAAGCATCAGTGAGCCGGGTCCTGGTTCAGTCGGGGGCAACAATGAAGGGACAGCCAGCCCGGGTGTGGAAACGCGAAGGCTGAATCCGGCAGGCCTTCGCAGCCAGTTTCGCCTTGCAAAGCAGGCTCTAGTTCTCGCCGAGAACCACGACAATCTTCGCTGCCGAGACTCCTCGTTTGTGCGCCTCGAGTGCGGCTTGAAGGCTTTCCAGGCCTTGACCAATCACATGGGCGGCGGGAGCGCAGCGAAATCTACCAGCCGCCAAAGTTTCCGGAAGGAAGTCCGCATAGACCGCTCGGCTCACCTCATTATCCTTGAGGCTGGTTCCGAAGATCAATTTCGTCTCCACTCCAGCCGGTCTATTTTCAGGTGCCGGGAGCGTGGTCGACACGAATTGGCGGCCACCAGACCGGTTGACAGCTTCGAAACACTGATGCATATTCCCGGTGGCGTGCAGCGCTCCAGCGAATGCCTTTCCCTCAAGAGCGCGCACTACGCGATCGACGACTTGCGGATCGGAATGGTCGAAGACGGCGCTGGCCCCAGCTCTTCAACCAGCTTCATGTTGCTCGCAGAAGCGGTCGTGACACACCGATATCCCGCGGCGACAGCGAGCTGGATCGCATTGCATCCGACGCTCGACGAACCGCCCCAGACGAGGATCGCCTCGCCTGTCGGCTGAGGCGTCAGCGTCGGGTGTCGCAAAGCGAGATGATCGACCTCGAACAGGCCACATGCGGCCGTCCCCAACCCCAGCGGCAGGACGGCCGCCTCCGTGAAGGAGAGACTCGGAGGGAGCTGCGACGCCATATTCTCAAGGATGAGGGTGTGCGTCTGGAAGGCTCCATGGGAAGGGCTATTGGTTGTTGCGCCGACCGACTGCCCCAGCACCCGATCTCCGACCTTGAACCTGTCCACGTTGCTTCCGACCGCGACGACCTCGCCGGAAACGTCGCTTCCAAGAATTGTCGGGTAGTCGAGCCATGGAAAGATTGGAGTTTCCTGGAGGATCCAGTCAACGGGATTGATCGCGATCGCGCGGTTGCGGACGAGGATCTCCTCCGGGCCGGGTGGTGGCGTTTCGACCTCGCCGATTTCGAGAGGAATTCCGACAGCCTTCTGCCAAGCCGCTAATGATCGTTCCATGTTCTGTCCTCTCTTGGCGTCAGTCATTCGAGCTTGCAGTTCGAAGGAGAATCTTGCCGACTACCGTTGCCGATTTCTGGGCTGCGTGAGCCTTGTGGATCTGGTCAAGAGGGAGCTCCATTCCGATATGGGGGGTGTGGGCGCCGGCGGACAGGCAGGCGGTCACGTCTTTCACCGCGAGCCGTATAGCATCCTCCGGAATTGAGGGAAGGAAGACGAAGCGGAGTACGTGGCTTCCCATCATCGTGCTTCTGAACGGCATTGTGAGAGTGGCTGACGGATCCTCTGTGGCATATGCCGCTACAGTGCCGTTCGTTGCCAAACATGCCAGATCGACGTCGATGTTGTGGGCGAGGTCGACGTCGACGATCCGGTCGACGCCGATACCGCCTGTGGCGCTTCTGATTTTGGCGGGGATGTCATCCGCATGTCTGTTGATAACGAGGTCGGCCCCCGTCTCGCGAGCGATCCTTTCCTGTTCCGGACGGCTGACGGTAGCTGAGACCCAGGCCCCCGCCCATTTCGCCAGCAGGATCGCGGCGGCACCGACGGCGCCGCCGCCGCCCTGAACAAGCACCCGCAGGCCGTGAACATCGCCGTCGGCAAAGAGGCACCTGTGTGCTGTCAGCGCCGCGATGCCAAGGGAGGCCCCCGTTTGGAATGACGCATTTGCGGGTAGAGAAACGGCCAGATCGGCAGGCACAACCGAATATTCGGCGGCTGTCCCGAATGCGCGACCGAACTGGGCGCGCGATATCCAGACACGTTCACCGATCCTGCTCTCAGAAACGCCAGCGCCGACCTTGTCGATCGTCCCTGCACCATCGTGATGGGGGACGATGCGCGGAAAGGCCATCGGCATGCCCGCGAAGCCAGACCTTGCCTTGACGTCTGTGGGATTAAGCCCGGAGTAGATGATCCTGACTCTCACTTCACCGTGTCCCGGTTCAGGGTCCGGGAGGTTTCCGACGACGAGGACTTCGTCGGCAGTGCCCTGCCGGTCATAATAGGCTGCTTGCATTGCGACATTCTCACTATTGCTGATTTGTGGTTAGGCGGAGACCGCGCGTCGGGCTGCATTTCCCAACGCAACAGACCAATCTTGATGTCCGAAACCGACGGCATCGGCGCTGGACAGGCTTTCGCGCAGCGCGTCCAGGACCTTCGTCGGAACGGACGCGTTTCTGGAGACGGCGGACAAAAGCGACATGTCCTTCATTGGCAGCGCCAGGCCGCTTGGCTGAAGGGGACTGGCCCCAAGGACGGAGGCGGCATAGTTGCGGTAGACCGGAGAAGAGAACAGGGTATTCGTCATTAATGACATGAATGCGCCGGCGTCGCCGTCCGTGGCACGGACGAGCCCTGCCGCTTCCGCCATGGCCTCGATCGCGGCCCCGATCATGAAGTTCCCGCAAAGCTTCGCGACGCTGGCCTGCCGCGGCTCCACGCCGACCCTCCAGACACGCCCGAAGCATTCCAGATAAGGCCGGGCCCTCTCGATGGCGGCCTCACCGCCCGCGACACAGATGTTGGCCTCACCGCGCGCGACCGCCTCAGGACGGCCGAAGAGCGGCGCCGCAAGATAGCCCACCCCAAGTGACGCGTGCAGACTTGCCAGCTCTTCCGTCAAATCCGGACTGACGGTGGAGAGGCAAACGTGCAGCGATCCAAGGTCGGAAGCCCGTTCAAGTCGTGCCGGGGTGAACACCGAACGAACCGCCTCGTCATCGAAAAGTGCGGACAGGACGATATCGGCGGCGAATGCGTCCGAAATATCGGACGCCGGGATCACCCCAGGCCTGATGAGCTTGTCGATGGCGGTCCTGGAGCGGTTCCAGACGATTACTTTTTCCCCGAGAGACAGCAAACGCGGGACGATCGCCGAACCGATCTGCCCAAGTCCAATGACTGATGCCGACATGCGCTTTCTCCTGTTTGCGAAAACGATATCGTTCATGTTATTCTGTTACTATATGACTTTTATCCTGTTGCTATGGTGATGGGTCTTCAGGAGAGAACATTGAACTCGACAAGACTGTCCCGCGTTCCTGAGCGTCAGGAATTGTCCGATTTCGTAAGGTACTGCCGGGAGCGCGCTTCACCGGAAAAGCTCGGCCTGCGGGACAGCGGGCGGCGTCGGACGAAGGGTCTGCGGCGCGAGGAAGTCGCAACGCTCGCCGGTGTCGGACTGACTTGGTACACTTGGTTTGAGCAGGGGCGTGACATCCATGTGTCGGACGATTTTCTCGCTCGCCTTGTTCGGGGGCTGAAGCTTGAACGCGCGGAGCAAGAGCATCTCTACGCGCTTGCTGGACGCGATCTCAAGCCGCGCGTGGTGGAGCGGTCCGATGTCCCTACCGCCCTTGTCGCGATGATTACTGCCCTGCCAAATGCGGCCTACATCCTGAATCTGCGGTGGGACGTGCTGGCGTTCAACGACGAGGCCGAACGGCTGTTCCCGGCCTTGCGCGAGCCCGATCCGAACATGCTCGGGATCGTGTTCTTTTGCGAAGCCTATCGGAATATTGTCCGAGATTGGGAGCGCTCGGCGCGACAGATGTTTCTCAAAGCCCGGCACGACTACCTCACAACCGGGAAGGACCCGATCCTTCGCTGTCTCCTCGACAAGGTGATGGACGAATTCCCCACCGCGCGAGACTGGTGGAAAGACCCCGAGGTCGTCCGTATCGGCAATACTATGAAGGAGTTGCGCGCCGGCGCTGGCTGGAAGCGCTACGACCTGAGCGTACTCCTCTACGAAGGTCGGCCGGATATTCGGATCGTCGTCTACGGGCAGCAAGCGTGACTAGCGTCAGATCCAGGTTGCCGCCCTGCATTTAATCGCAAGTTTTCCAAGCCATTTGATAGGGGAACAAAGCTCGCTTCGGCGAAACTCAGCAAACGCCTCTGACCAATACGCCCCCGGAATTGCACCGCCTCCTCGGATGCGATTGCCCGCTCTGTCACTCCGTGGGCGGGCAGGCCACTTGCTTCTGAACGCCGCGCTCAAAAAGAACGCCAGCTTGAACGGCGTTACAGCAGCGCCCATGGCGGCAATTTTCTATCAGCCTTTTTGTGTATGCAAGCTCAACGGATGAAATAACAGAACCGAAGCGCTAGTTGTCTGAAATTGAGGGGAATACGCCCTTGCGGACATTTCGGAGTTCTCTAGCCTAACATTTCAGCAAAGGCCTACTCGGCAAGGTCACGTTAAAAAGTGGCGCCGACCGGCCATCGGGAAGAGAGGAACCGGAAGGTGACCACGACTGCGCACGCCTCCGAAACGCAACCTATTGCCACCTCACCCTGCGGCACATTCGCTGGCGTGACTGATGATAGCGTTTCGATTTTCCGTGGTGTCCGCTATGGCGCCCCTCCGATTGGCTCGCTTCGCTTTGCGCCGCCTCAACGTGCGGAAGTCGCTGAAGGTATTGTGGATTCATCGCAGTTCGGATCGATATCGCCTCAGGATATCGATCCGCTCCCCATGGCTGTTCCCGGGACCGAGGCTATCTACTACGCGTCGCAAAGCGTGTCGGACGAAGATTGCCTTAATCTGAATATCTGGACACCGGATATTGCCGGTAAGGCGCCTGTCCTCTTCTGGATCCACGGCGGCGCATTCCTGTGCGGTTCGGGCAGCGGTTCGTGGACCGATGGCGCTCGCATGGCGCGCGACCACGGTATCGTCGTTGTCAGCGTCAACTACCGGCTGGGCTATCTTGGCGGGCTCTTCCTTGGCGATTACGACGAACGATACAGCAACCAGGCAATCCAGGACCAGACACTCGCCCTGAAGTGGGTTCAACAGAACATCGCCGCCTTCGGTGGAGATCCGGACCACGTGACAGTCGGCGGGCATTCGGCGGGGGCAGTTTCCGTAGCCTCGCTGCTCATTGCACCCGGCGCACGCGGCCTTTTTCGCCGTGTATTCCTGGAAAGCGGACATCTCGAGATGATGACTGAAATCGGGAAAGCGCGGGAGACGACCGATTTCCTCCTGCGTCAGTTGTCGGTGGACCCGGCGGGAGATGTGCTGGCCCAGCTTCGCGACATTTCCATTTTCCGCATCCTTGCCGTGCAGCGTATGTTCGGCATCGGGCGTCGGGTCTTTCCCACTGTGCTGGATGGCGTTACGTTGGCGTCGGATCCCTACGCCGCGCTCTCCGAGCGGAGTGACATCGATATCCTGATTGGCTCTACAAGTGAAGAGGACAGGCTGTTCCCGATCACCGGATGGGCGCCGCCGGAGCGGTCTCTGCCAGCGACAATTGCTGCTTATCTGCGTGACCCCGATGCACAGTCCGAGGCCGCCGCGCTCTATGCGCCCGTGTTGAAGGCCGTCGGAGGCGATGCTGCAAACGTAGGACACGTGATCGCAACAGAACATGGATGGGGCGAGCCGGTGCGTTACCTCGCCCATAGGCATGCTGCGGCGGGTGGTCGCGGCTTCGTTTATGAATTCGGCTGGAAATCACCGGGGCTTGGCGGGCGGACCGGCGCTGCCCATGTCGTCGACCTGCCGTTCTTTTTTGACAATCTCGATGCAACGGGCGTGGCCGATATGCTGGGGTCGGAGGTCCGCGATGCGCCGGTGCGGGCACTGGCCAAAGGGCTGAGCAGCGCGCTCGCGGCATTCGTCAAAACCGGCGATCCGAGCGGTCCGCTGGGGACTTGGCCGGCCTACGCGTCGCGTCAACGCGCAACCATGATCGCAGATCTCGAACCACACGTGAAAACTGATCGACTTGCCGAGAGGCTCGACTTTTGGGAGCGGCACCGCGACAGTTCCGCTCCTGTCCTGTCAAACATCTTCGGCACTGAATTCGAACAGAGAAAAACGGGGGACGCCGGCGCATGAGCGCGGTGCGAGGGTCCGTTTCCGGCGAAATCGGCAGACTGGCACCCGGGATGGCTTCGGCTGATGCATTTCTGCAAGGACGCTCTTTCCGGGCGCCGGCCATACTTGGTCTGGCCCGACGAGGGTGTTGCCGGCCGCATAACCAGGAAGAGGGCGTTTCCTATCCAGCGCCATGACAGGAGGACACGATGACATTTACTTTGCCGGAATGCCGCACGAGACCCATTCCGCTCATTGGCGCCGCTGCCATAATTGCCATCCTCGGTGCCAGCCTTCCCACCCAGAGCATCGCGGAGACCCTGACGATCGCCGCAAGTTCCGCGCCGACAACGCTTGATCCGACGCTGAGCGCAAATGGGCTGCCAAGTGTCTGGTACCCAAATCTCGCTTACGCTTCGTTGATCCGGCGCGCTCCGGACGGTACCGCGCAGCCAGGGCTTGCGCTCGACTGGGCCTATTCCGAGGACCGTCTGTCGTTCGTCATGAACCTGCGCGAGGGCGTAAAATTCAGCGACGGCACCGACCTGACCGCCGAGGGCGTGGTCGAATGGCTGGAACGCTATAAGGAGAAGGGCCAATTCACCGCATGGCTTGCCAATGTTTCCAAGATCGAGGCGTCTGGCCCGTTTCAGGTGACGCTCACGCTGTCGACGCTCGATCCTATGCTGCCATACGGTCTGGACCAGGGCGGCATGGCCGGTGCAGTCGTTTCACCCGGCGGGTTGGCCGACCCGGATAAGCTTGGCACCGCTACCTTCGGCGCCGGACCGTACATGATCGACAGCGAGCGCACGATCATCGAATCGCAGTACGTATATGTGAAGAACCCGCACTATTGGAATCCTGACGCCCAGTACTGGGATGAAGTGGTGATCAAGGTCATCCCTGACGGCAATGCCGTCCTGTCTTCGTTGCGAACGGGCCAGGTGCAGGTTGCCGAGGGACAGGCGACGGACGCCGAGGCCGCAGAAGCGGCCGGACTCAAGATTTTCAGCGCACCTTCTGCCATGGTCGGGGTATACCTCGGCGATATTGGCGGCAACATCGTCCCGGCATTGGCGGATGTGCGTGTCCGGCAAGCCCTGAACTTTGCAATCGATCGCGCCGGGATTGCCGCGGCCCTCTATGGAGAATACGGCGCGCCGACGACCCAATTCGTTCCGGACGGAATCGGCGGTTATGTGGCCGAACTGGAACGCTTCTATTCCTACGACGCTGAGAAGGCGAAAGCGCTGCTGGCCGAGGCGGGATATCCCGACGGTTTCTCCTTCGATCTGTTGCTTCAGCCAGCCGTTCCCGGCGGCGACCTTCTGGGGCAGGCCATGGCCGCCAACTGGCAGGCGGTCGGCGTCGACGTGACACTGAAACCGAGCGAGGGCTTCTCGACTTATGTTCCGATGTATTTCTCAGGCGACTATCCCGCAACCACGCTAACGTTTCAGTACTCCGTTCAACTGACCGATACGCAGCAACTGGTGACCAGTGATGCCGTGTACAATTTTTCGAAATTCGTGGATGAGAAAGCGGATTCTCTGGCGGTGGAGCAGCGCAAATACGACATCGACACGCCCGAAGGCGTAGCAGCCGCCGAGGCATCCGAGCGTTACATGGTCGAGAACGCATTCCTTGTGCCGGTTGCCAGCGTCGACGCACTGATCTTCGCGAGCGACGACGTCACGGGTCTGGACTTCACCACCTATCCCTGGCCCGACCCCTCGAACTGGAAACCGGTCGAGTGACCAGAAAACCACGTCACTCTCGACCAATAGGATGGCCGGAGTACAGGGCGGGACGATGAAGATTCTTCAGGGACTGGGCTTCAGGTTCATCGGTTCGCTTGTGCTTCTGCTGGTGATCCCCACGATAACCTTTTTCCTTCAGGGCTTGTTCCCGTCCAACATCACACGCGGGATACTCGGGCTTCAGGCTTCGGAAGAGGTCGTCCAGGCGTTCAACAGGAAGCTCGGCCTCGATCAGCCTTTGCTTGTGCGATATTTCGACTGGCTCGGCGACGCGGTTCAGGGCAATCTGGGAAATTCCTACATCAGCGGGCAGTCCGTGCGTGAAATCCTGGCGCCACGGCTGGGCGTAAGCCTGTCGCTGATCTTCGGATCGCTCATCGTATTTTCGATCGTGGGCGTAGCACTTGGCGTGCTCTCTGCCACGCGCGGGCGCTTTGTGGGCCGGTCAGTCGATGTCGTGTCGACGCTCGGGATCGCGATCCCCAACTTCTGGTTCGCCGTGATCCTGATCGCGATCCTGGCGGTCCAGATCCCGATCTTTCCCGCAACGGGTTTCGTGTTCTTTCATGACAGTCCCTATTGGTACTTCATGTCCCTGGTTCTTCCCGTGATCGCGCTTGCTTTCGGGGGCATCACGGCGGTGGCGAAGCAGACCCGTGACCAGATGCTGGTCGCCATCGCCAGCCCCTGGGCCCGCACCCTGCGCGCAAACGGAGCATCCGAACGGTCGATCATCTACAAGCACGCCCTGCGCAATGCGGCGGCCCCGGTCATCACCGTCATGGGGATCATCTTCGTGGGGTCGCTCAGCGGGTCGGTCGTGATCGAGAACATCTTCGTATTGCCCGGCCTCGGCTCGCAATCGCTGGCATCGACGCTGGCGTCTGACCTGCCGGTCGTCCAAGGGATCGCCGTCTATTTCACCATCATCGTGGTGCTGGTCAACGTCGTCATCGATGTTGCCACCACGATCCTCAACCCAAGGATCAGATAGCCATTTCCATTACCGCAGACAGGACCGAAGGAGCGGCCACAAGCGCCAAAAGCAGACCTGCAGCGCGCTTTCGCTTGATGCGCGGTTACCTGCGCCAGCCCCTCGGCGTTGCGGGGGGGCTGTGCCTTGTTTTTGTAGTGCTCGCCGTCATAATCGGCCCCAGCCTCATGTCGCAGGGGCCATTGGACGTAAACCTGACCAATGCGCTGTCGCTCCCTTCCGCCGAACACCTGCTGGGTACCGACAGGCTGGGCCGTGATGTTCTGAGCCGGCTGCTGTGGGGCGGTAGGGTCAGCCTTGGCGGATTGGCGGAAGCGCTGGCTATCGCTTTGATACTCGGCATCGCGCTGGGGCTGCTGGCTGGATATTTCGGCGGACTTGTCGACAACACAGTCTCACGCGTGACCGAAATTTGCATGGCGACACCAGCCATTGTCGTGATGCTGATGATCTACGGTATCAGTGACAATAATTCGCATCTGGGGATGATCACGCTGGGCGTCCTGACCTCACCCAATATCACCCGCGTGACGCGAACCGCCGCCCGCGCCGTGCGCGAGGAAACCTATATCGCTTCCGCACGCGTTCTGGGGCTCGGGCGTTTGCGCATCATCTTCGATCACGTGCTGCCGAACGTCTGGGGCCCGATCATTGTCAATGCAGCGGTGCTTGCTGCAATCATCCTGGGCGTACAGGGCGGACTGAACTACATCAACCTGGGCGTAAATCCGCCTGAACCCAGCTGGGGTGGCATGGTTGCTGACGCGCAGAAGGTCCTGTCAAAGCAACCCTATCTTATGCTGCCGGGCGGTATGACGCTGACATTGGTCATCATGTCCTTGCTGCTGGTCGCGGACGGGTTGCGCGATGCGATGGCACTTGGCCGGGAGCGCTTCGAGCCGCATGAGGGCATCGCCGCGCAGCCGGCGACAAGATCAGAACCGGCGAACCCGGCGAACCCGGCGACCGCCCTGTCCGTTCGCGGCCTGTCCGCGTCGATCCGTGGGTTGGAGCTGGTGCGGAACGTATCTTTCGATCTGGCTGACGGAGAAACGCTTGGCATTGTGGGCGAAAGCGGTTGCGGCAAGTCGGTCACCGCCTCGGCAATCCTCGGTCAGCTTGGCGACGGCTTCGCAATAGATGGCGAGGTGCATTTCGGACAGGTAGAGCTGAACAGCGCGCCGCGCGGCGTCAGGGCTAGCAGCCGGGGCAGCGGAATTGCCTATGTCTCACAAGACCCGATGGTTGCCCTTGATCCGTGTTTCAGGGTCGAAAGCCAGCTTGGCGAGTTGGTTGGCAGGCACGATAAGCTGCGCGGCCGCATGCGCCGGGCGCGCGTGCTGGAGCTTCTGACCCAGGTTGGGTTGCCGGATCCGAAAGACACCGCTGCACGTTTCCCACATCAGCTTTCAGGTGGGATGATGCAGCGCGTGGCAATCGCATGTGCGCTGGCCGGTCGTCCGCGCGTTCTGATCGCTGATGAGCCGACGACCGCGCTGGACGTCACCATTCAGGGCGAAATCCTCGATCTGCTGCGCCGACTTGCAGCGGAGTCTGGCACGTCGATCATTTTGATCACCCATGACCTGGGCGTCGTTGCGGATATTTGCGACAAGGTTGCCGTCATGTATGCGGGAGAGGTCGTGGAGGTTGCCGAGGTTGCGGATCTGTTCATGCACCCAGCACACCCCTACACCAGGGCAATGCTTAGCTCCAACCCGACCGCAGCCGTGCCCGGTGCCAAGTTGCCCACAATTCCCGGAATGGTCCCCGCCCCGTCGCAATGGCCGCGCGGATGCCACTTCCATGACCGCTGCGCCAGCGGACTGAATGCTTGCACCCTGGATGCCATACCGCTTTCAGATGTAATCGGGAGTGACGGCCATGAAGTCCGTTGCATCCGGGCCGACGAACTGGCCGTTGCCAGCAACAGCGAGGAAGCTGGGCATGACTGACGATCGCGCCGTGCTCGAGGTGAAAAATCTGAAGGTCACTTATACGCGGGGTTTTGCGCGGGCTCCGGTTACGGCAGTTTCGGACGTTTCCCTTGCAGTGCGACGGGGCAAGACGGTGTCGATTGTCGGAGAGTCCGGCTCAGGAAAGACCACGATCGGCGCCGCAATCCTCGGTCTGCAGTCCGTCGCAAGCGGCTCCATTATATTGAACGGCAAAGATATAACCGGTCTGACGGGAAAGGAAAGGCGTACGATCAGGGGAAAACTTCAGGCGGTGTTCCAGAATCCGTCAAGTTCCCTCGACCCCAGCAAAACTGTCGGTCACGCGATTGCCGAGCCGCTGAGCGTCGCGCAGCCGGATCTTGGCGCCGGCGCGGTTCGCAACGCTGTGGTTGCGGCACTGGAGCGGGTTGGGCTGAAAGCGGAGGCGATGTACCGCTATCCAGGGGAATTCTCCGGCGGCCAGTGCCAGCGCATCGCCATTGCCCGCGCCCTGATCATGAACCCGGAGGTTGTTATCTGCGACGAAGCGGTCAGCGCGCTGGATGTCTCGGTGCAGGCGCAAGTGCTGAACCTGCTGGACGATCTGCAGCGCAAGGACGGAGTCAGTTACATATTCATTTCACACAATATGGCTGTCGTGCGCCATATCTCGGACCGGGTGGTCGTGCTCTATCGCGGAAGGGTGATGGAAGACGGACCGGCCGAGGCTGTCTGTAATGATCCCGCGCATCCCTACACTCGCGCCTTGCTGGCTTCGGTTCCGGTTCCTGACGTCGCGGCTCAGAAAGAGCGACGCAGATTGCGCAACGAAACGGCGCAGGCGGCATCGCCGGCCGTCCCCCTTCTCACCTCCGGCTGCCCTTTCGCGCCACGCTGCGCATATGCGCGCTACGCCTGCACCCAGGCGCTTCCACCGCTTTCGACCATGGACGATGGAAGGAAGGTCGCCTGTGTTCGTATTGATGAGATTGAAAAGTCCAACAGACTAGAAGCGCTTTCTATCAGCCCGATTGTTTTGCCTAAAACGGATACTCTAGTGGTTTGATTCCAACGTTTGGAACCCTCGGTTTCGTGCGGTGATGATGTCCTCGGGATCGGCTTTCCAGACAAATGGCTTGGGACAGTCAGCATTGTATTCGCGCACGAAACGGTTGATTGCGGCCTGCAGATCGACGACGGAATGGAAGACCCCGTATTTGAGCCTTCGCCGTGTGAGTTTGGCGAAGAAGCCCTCGACGGCGTTGAGCCAGGAGCAGGATGTCGGGGTGAAGTGGAAGGTCCAGCGCGGATGGCGGGCGAGCCAGGCGCGGACCTTGTCCTTTTTGTGTACGGCGTAATTGTCGAGGATGACGTGGATGGCCTTGTCTTGCGGCACCTCGCGCTCGATGCGGTTGAGGAAGCGGATGAACTCCTGATGGCGGTGGCGCTGCATGTTCTGGCCGATGACCGTGCCATCCAGCACGTTGAGCGCGGCAAACAGAGTGGTGGTGCCGTGGCGCTTGTAATCGTGGGTCATGGTGCCGGCACGGCCCTTCTTCATCGGCAGTCCGGGCTGGGTTCTGTCGAGAGCCTGTATCTGTGATTTCTCGTCAACCGACAGCACCACGGCATGGGCCGGCGGGTCGACATAAAGACCAACGATGTCGGTGAGCTTTTCGGCGAAGGCTGGATCGTTGGAGAGTTTGAACTGCCTCCAGCGATGCGGGCTGAGACCGTGAGCCTTCCAGATCGCCTGAACCGTCGAGGCCGCGATGCCGGCGACCCTGGCCATGGCGCGCAGCGTCCAGTGTGTTGCCTCGTGCGGCGGCGGTTCCTGCGTCAAGCGGACGATCTCGGCAACACGCTCCGGCGGGACCGGCGCCTTGCCGGGTGGCCGGGACCGGTCATGAAGCAGGCCGTCGACGCCCTCATGCATGAACCGCTCCTGCCAGCGCCACACACAGGTTTTCGACTTGCCGGTCTCGGCCATGATCGCCGAGGTGCCCAGACCATCGTCGCTCAGAAGGATGATACGTGCCCGCCAGACGTGCTTCTGTGGGCTGTTCGGGGCCGCGACGATGGCGCTCAATCGCTGCCGGTCGTCGGGAGATACCGTAAAGGAAATGTTGCTGCGCATGCCGCAGACTCGCACATCTCAAAGCGGTTGGGAATCAACCAACGGACTCCTTTGATCCGATCAATCCACTAGGATGAAGCCGAGGGCGCTTACATTTAGCTTGTTGTAGCGCGATGCTATTCGGCACCATTGCTTGCGTTTGGGGAAGAAACCCTCGATCGCCTTCTTGATAGCGGTCAGTTGTTTGCCCGTTGGCGAAAGGGCAGATTGATCGATTGCAAAACGCAGTTTAGACGAAATACTTTTTTGATCTATCGAGTTTTATCCCAAAAAGAAGTCAGAAATTCTGCTCTCTCTCCATTAGAGTTTTCGAAGAGGGACGCAATGAAAGCAATCCATTCTAGATCACTCGTCGTTTCCAATGGGATCACCCCTGCACAGGATCAACTCAGGCGGATGATTTTCATCTTTGTCTTGTTGGGTTTCGAGGGCGGTTCGCAGCTTAAAAATGCTGCATTCGGCTGCAGGACGATGCCGTGGCAACAGCCCTGAATTGTCCTGGCGCCCGCTGCCTGGAGTAATGGCACGCGCGGGGCGTGCTCTCAATCTTGCCGATTTGCGTCTGGTAGATGGAACTTTGAGGAATGAAAAGGTCGATAGATGATGAACAGCGGCTACCGAGCGCATCCAGAATATCGTGATCACGAGAAGGTGGTATTCGTAGAGGACGAGGGCTCGGGATTGCGGGCAGTCATCGCCATTCACTCGACCGCTCTTGGGCCCGCAGCGGGTGGATGTCGAGTCTGGCGCTACGAAAACGAAGAGAACGGGCTCCGCGACGCCTTGAGGCTGTCGCGCGGGATGACCTACAAGAATGCGATCGCCGGTCTCGATCTTGGCGGCGGAAAAGCGGTGATCATGCTGGGTGAGCGTCAGACAAAGACCGACGCCATGATGCTTGCCTTCGGCCGGGCGGTCGAGGAACTGGGCGGCCAGTACTACACCGCTGAAGATGTGGGCGTGAACATCGCCGATATGCAACTCGTATACACCCAGACCCGTTTCGTGGCCGGTCTTTCGCAGGGGCAATATGCAAGCGGAGACCCGTCTCCGATCACTGCTCGCGGGGTTTTCGAAGGGATCAGGGTCGCCTGTTCGAAGGTCTTCGGCACTCCCTCGCTCGATGGCGTTCGGATCGCCGTTCAGGGCATCGGCAATGTCGGATGGAGCCTTTGTTCGCTGCTTTCGCAAAGCGGCGCCGAATTGATCGTGACCGATGTGGACGCCAAAAGATGCGACCGTGCGGTCGAGGCCTTCGGGGCGAAACCCGGCTCATTCGAGCGCTTTCATGCCACGGACTGTGATGTCTATGCGCCTTGCGCGCTGGGCGGCGTTCTCACCCGCCTTTCCATTCCGCAGATCAAGGCGAAGATCGTTGCCGGAGCTGCCAACAATCAACTTGAGCGGGAGGCCGATGCCGATGCGCTGCACGCGCTTGGGATCACCTATATGCCTGATTTTCTGATCAACGCCGGGGGCATTCTCAACGTGGCAGCCGAAATCCGGCAGGTCGGCGACCCGCATTGGCTCGACGGCAAATTTGCTTCTTTGGTGCATCGTATGGGATTCGTTCTCGACGCGGCAGCTGATCAGAACATTTCGCCAAACCGGGTCGCTCTGGATCTCGCGGAAGAGATCATCAGGCGTGGTCGGCAAATTTGATCCTGATCGTCAAGGAGGGATTTTCCCATCGACGCATTGCTTAAGCACAGGCGTTTCAAAGGGTGCAACGTCGCTTCGCGGACGTCGTTTGCTGGCGATAAGCGAGGCTGACTTGCTTGACGAAGAGCGTTGGGATGATGGCGGCATTGGTGGCCGAAAAGGTTGGAAATCCGCCCTTGCAGACATTGATATCGGGCTTTAGCCTCAAGACTATAGACAAATCCAGCCATGGCTCCGGCAACCGCTTTCAGCATGGATGAGAATGACCGCACAAGCGGCAAAAAGGGGAATAATATGCGTGTTTTGAAAAACTCTGGTAATTTATCTCGGAAACGACGCACGTGGTTTGCCACGGTCGCCCTGACGCTTGGTGTACTCGGCGTCTCGGCCTTGCCTTCGGCCGCCGAGATTTCCGACGGTGTCGTCAAGATCGGCATATTGAATGACCAGGCAGGTCCCCTGTCAGATCTTGCCGGTCCCGGCTCGGTCGTGGCGGCCAAGCTGGCCGTGGAGGATTTCGAGGCGATGGGCGGAAGCCCGCTCGACGTGGAAATCGTAACGGCCGATCATCAGAACAAGGCCGATGTCGGTGTGCAGATTGCACGGCGCTGGTATGACGCCGAAGGCGTGGACATCATTGCCGATATCGGCAACTCTGCCGTCGCGCTGGCAGTGCAGTCGCTTGCCCGCGAACAGGAAAAGCTGGTGATCTACGCCGCCGTCGGCACCACGGAAATTACCGGTAGTCAGTGCTCTCCAACCGGTCTTGCCTGGCTGCACGACAGCTATAATCTGGTCTCTGGCCCGGTCAGGAAGCTGGTCTCGGATGGGCAGGACACCTGGTTCTTCATCGCCGCCGACTATGCATTCGGTCATAATATGGTGAACGAGTCGGAAGCCATTCTGACCGAGGCTGGTGGCACCACCGTCGGTTCGGTTTTCCACCCTCTCGGCAATGCCGACTACGCGTCATTTCTTTTGCAGGCGCAGAGTTCCGGTGCAAAGGTGGTCGCTTTTGCCAATGCCGGAAGTCAGCTTGTGAGTTCAATGAAGCAGTGGCAGGAGTTCGGGCTGGATGCAGGTGGTCAGAAGCCTGTGGCCGAGCTCATGTTTCTCTCCGATGCTCACGCCATGGGAGTGGAAACCGCGCAGGGCCTCAACACCGTCACAGCCTGGTATTGGGATCTGAATGATCAGACCAGGGCATTTGCCGACCGCTTTTACGCCGCCAACGGCACCATGCCGACCGCGCCTCAGGCGGCGGTCTATTCCATGGTCCTTCACTACCTGAAAGCTGCCGCAGCCATCGATTCCGATGACACGAACGAGGTTATTGCGCAGATGCGGGCCACCCCGGTGGACGACTTCTACGCGCCCGGCGCAACATTGCGAGAAGACAACAAGCTGATCCATGACTTCTATCTCGTTCAGGTGAAGACCCCTGAGGAAATGGACAAGCCCTGGGCCTATTATAACGTCGTCGAAACGATCCCTGCATCGGAAGCCTATCGTCCGCTGAATGAAAGCGATTGCCCGTTCGTCGTGAAATCAGCTCAGTAGGGCTGGACGTCGGTTTCAATCTCAATCGCAGCGGGGCAAGTCCATTGACAGACTACCTTGTCGAGACCGCAAGGCTCACAAAGGAATTCTCGGGTTTTTTCGCGGTCAGCAACGTTACCCTGAAGGTGCGCAAGGGCACGATCCACGCCCTCATCGGTCCCAACGGGGCAGGCAAAACCACCTGCTTCAATCTGTTGACGAAGTTCATCAGGCCGAGCACCGGCACGATCAAATACAAGGGCAGGGACATCACCGGCCTCGGGGCTGCGGATGTCGCCCGCCTGGGTATGGTGCGGTCGTTCCAGATATCTGCGGTGTTCGCGAAAATGTCCGCCCTCGACAATGTTCGCGTTGCCCTGCAGCGCGAACGCGGCGGCTCGTTCGATTTCTGGCGATCGCGCCGCGTGCTTGACCGATACCGCGACAGGGCGGCCGAACTGCTCGACGATGTCGGCCTGTCCGAATACGCATCGGCGCCTGCGGGCGAACTATCCTATGGTCGTAAACGGGCGCTCGAGATTGCGACCACACTGGCTCTCGATCCCGAAATGCTGCTGCTTGATGAGCCGATGGCCGGCATGGGCCAGGAGGATATCGACCGTATCGCGGACCTGATCCTGCATGTCGCGCGGAAGAGGACAATACTGATGGTTGAGCACAATCTCAACGTAGTGGCAAAATTATCGGATGAAATCACTGTCCTGACGCGGGGGCAGATACTGACCAATGGCAGCTATGACGAACTGACAAGAGACCCGCGGGTGCAGGAAGCCTACCTTGGAGCCGGGCATGGCTGAAGCTGTGTACGGAGACAGAATGGACGCCGCGACGGCTTCGGAAAACCTTCTGGAATTGCGAAATGTCGAGGCATGGTACGGTGAATCCCATGTGCTGCACGGTATCGACTTCGCTGTTGCCAGGGGTGAGGTCGTTACATTGCTCGGCCGCAACGGTGCGGGCAAGACCACCACGCTCAAATCGATCATGGGCATCATCGGTAAGCGCAGCGGTTCGATCTGTTTTGATGGAGCCGAGCTGATTGGCAAGTTCTCCGACAGGATCGCCCGCGCAGGGGTTGCCTATTGTCCGGAAGAGCGCGGTATCTTCTCGAGCCTCACAGTACGCGAAAACCTTTCCCTTCCGCCGGTCGTGCGCAAGGGCGGCATGACCTATGACGAGATCTACGCGCTGTTTCCAAACCTCAAGGAACGCACCGCGAGCCAGGGCACCAAATTGTCCGGTGGCGAGCAACAGATGCTGGCAATTGGCCGCATCCTGCGAACCGGGGCCAGATTCGTGATGCTGGATGAACCCACCGAGGGGCTGGCTCCGGTGATCGTCCAGCAGATCGGCCGTACCATCGAACAGCTGAAGGCCAAAGGCTTCACGATCCTGCTCGTCGAGCAGAATTTCCGCTTCGCCGCCAGCGTGGCCGACCGCCACTATGTGATCGAGCAGGGGAAGGTCGTCGACAGCTTCTCCAACACCGAGCTTTCGAGCAATACGGACGCGGTCAAAGCCTATCTCGGCGTCTGATCGGCAACCTTTAGAAATCAGGACGATATTCGTGCAGGCACTCTTGGCGCAATTACTGGTGGGACTGATCAACGGCTCGTTTTATGCGTTGCTCAGTCTTGGACTTGCCGTGATCTTCGGCATGCTGAACATCATCAATTTTGCGCATGGCGCGCTCTATATGATTGGCGCATTCTGCGCCTATTTCCTGCTGACTTATCTCGGGCTCGGCTATTGGTGGTCTCTGCTTCTGGTGCCGATCATCGTTGGTGGGTTCGGCATACTGCTAGAGCGCTTGCTGATACGGCGGGTCGCCAGCCTCGATCATCTTTATGGCCTGCTTCTGACCTTCGGTCTGGCCTTGGTCTTGCAAGGCGTGTTTCTGGCCTGGTTCGGGTCGTCCGGGCTCCCTTATCCGATTCCCGCGCAGATGAAGGGGGCGATCAATCTCGGCTTCATGTTCCTGCCGAAATATCGCGCCTGGGTCGTTGTGTTTTCGCTGCTGGTCTGTATCGCCACATGGTACATGATCGAGCGGACGCGCCTGGGGTCTTATCTTCGGGCGGCGACCGAAAATCCGGCGCTGGTTCGTGCCTTCGGCATCAACGTGTCGCTGATGGTCACGCTGACTTATGGTTTTGGTGTTGCGCTCGCTGCACTCGCCGGCGTTTTGTCGGCGCCGATCAATCAGGTTGCGCCGCTGATGGGCGCCGATTTGATGATCGTGGTGTTTGCGGTTGTCGTCATCGGCGGCATGGGATCGATCATGGGATCGATCATTGCCGGTTTTGCGCTCGGCGTTGTGGAAGGTCTGACCAAGTATCTATACCCTGAAGCTGCAAGCACGGTGATTTTCGTCCTCATGGTGCTGGTCCTGCTGCTGCGGCCGTCGGGGCTTGCCGGACGACAGACTGACGCCAAGCCTGCGTCCGATGGCGGGCAACCCGCTGGCGCTTCCTCGGGCAGGGCCTATGAAAAATACGCAATTCCCGTGCTTGCCTGCATCCTGCTGCTGCTGCCGCTGACGCAGATTTATCCGTTCTTTGTCATGCAGGCACTTTGCTTCGGGCTGGTCGCAAGCGCCTTCAGCCTGCTGATCGGGTATGCCGGGCTTCTGTCGTTCGGACATGCGATGTTCTTCGGAACCGCCGGCTATATTACTGCGCATGCACTCAAAGTCTGGGGCGTGTCGCCCGAAATCGGCATTGTTCTCGGCGTCGTGTCATCCATGCTTGTTGGCGTGGTTGCCGGGTTCATCTCGATCCGCCGGCAGGGCATCTATTTCGCGATGATTACCCTCGCATTGTCGCAGATGATGTATTTCGTCTACATGAAAGCACCTTTCACCCATGGGGAGGATGGCATTCAGGGAATTCCGCTCGGCCATCTTTTCGGAATTTTCGATCTGTCTGACACGAACACGCTTTACTACGTGATTGTCGCTGGCTTCCTCATCGGCATCATGTTCGTTTACCGGATCATGAACTCGCCCTTTGGCGAGGTCCTGTTGTCGATCCGGGAAAATGAGCAGCGTGCCATATCGCTTGGCTACAAGGCTGATCACTACAAGTTTCTGGCATTTGTCCTTTCGGCAGCCCTGGCCGGGTTTGCCGGTTCGCTCAAGGTTTTCGTGGGGCAGAACGCTTCGCTGACCGATGTCCATTGGGCGATGTCGGGTGAAATTGTCCTGATCACGCTGATCGGCGGGCTGGGCACGCTGATGGGCCCTGTGGCCGGCGCATTCGTCATCATCGCCATGCAGCAATACCTTGCGGGTTTCGGCCAATGGGTAACCGTCATGCAGGGCGCCGTTTTCATTCTCTGCGTTCTGGTTTTCCGTCGCGGTCTGGTGGGAGAAATTGCTTCGCTTGTGCAAAGGGTTCGCCCGTTCAAAGCCATCACCGCCGCAGAAAAGCTGCAGGTTGAATGAGATCATGTGCCCCGCTTTCCCAGGCGTTGCCGACAACGCCCTTCTCGAACACCTCGACCGGCTCATCGCCTTCAACACCGTAAGCGCCCGTTCCAATCTCGCGATCATCGGCTGGATCGAGCACTATTGCCGAAACCATGGCGGACGTACACGCCGCTTTGAAAACGAAGGCGGCGACAAGGCCAATCTGCTGGTCAGCTTTGGTCCGGACAGGCCCGGTGGCATTGTGCTTTCGGCCCATACCGACGTTGTTCCGACCGAAGGGCAGGCGTGGAGGGGCGACCCGTTCCGGATGCGCCGCGGCAATGGCCGTCTGATCGGGCGCGGTACCGCCGATATGAAGGGTTTCATCGCATGCTGCCTTGCGGCGGTGCCTGAGGTTTCGCAAATGGCGCTGGAACGCCCTCTGCATCTGGCCTTTTCCCATGACGAGGAGACCGGTTGCAACGGTGTCAGGCCGATGGTGGACTGGATCGCAGGATCGGGACTGGCGCCACGGCTCGCCATCATCGGAGAGCCATCTTCCATGCAGGTGGTCAATGCCCATAAGGGCTGCCTGATTACGCGCGTGCGGGTTTCGGGAAAGCCGGGACACTCCTCGAAACCGGAGATTTGTGTGAACGCGGTCACCGTCGCAGCACGGCTGATCACCGAAATCGAACATCGCCACGTCGCTTTACGCGACGGCCCGCGCTTCGAGCGACTGGATCCGCCCCAAAGTACGACGCAGGTCAACAGGATTGTCGGCGGCAACGCGCTCAACATTGTTGCGGAAGACTGCGAATTCCTGTGGGAGGCGCGCTTCATACCCGGGGAGAATGACCAGGTTCTGCTCGATGACATCAGGGCATTTGCGGCAGCAGAACTGGAACCTGCCATGAAGGCGGTCGAGGCGTCCTGCGGCATCGATTTCAGCATTGAAGCCCACGTTCCGGCACTTGAGCCGAATGCCGATCCGGCGCTTGAACGGGACGTCATGGCGCTTCTCGGTCAGAGCGAAGCGGACGCGGTTTCCTATGGTTCAGAGGCCGGCATTTTTCAACGCGCCGGCATTCCCGCCATCATCTGCGGTCCCGGCGATATGGCCGATGCACACCGGGCAGAAGAATATGTCACCGAGGCCGAACTGCGGACATGCGTCGACTTCCTGGGATCGTTGATCGGCAAAATGAATATTTCGCCACAGCTTACGGCGTCTAGATTTTAAGGTCAGGTTCGCATGGTTTCCGGTTCAGTTGGGAATGACCGAATGCATGCGCTTCAGGCAGCGCAGCGTGAAACTGGAGCGGGAATGGCGTATGCCCGGAACCTTGTAAAGTCTGGTGCGCAGGAATTCCTCGTAGCCCGCCGTTCCGTCGACGGCGACCTTCAGAAGATAGTCATACTCGCCGGTGGTGAGATAGACCTCCAGCACTTCTGGCATCGACGCCATGGCGCGCCCGAATTTTTCGAGAACGTCATCATCGTGGCGATCAAGCGTGATCTCGATGATGACAGTCTCCGCAGCCCCGAGAAGGGCCTGGTCCAGTATTGCGATGTAGCCGGTGATGTAGCCGTCGGATTCAAGTCTGCGGATGCGCTGCCAGCACGGACTTGGCGACAAGCCGACACGTTCGGCAATCTGGGTATTGGAGAGGCGGGCGTCCTCAAGCAGCAACCTGAGAATTTTGCGATCGATTGCATCAAGGGGTTTCAATGAATGAACTCCAGATATTTGGTTGCCGATATCGTGAACTGCAGAGTTATCATTCGCATAAATTCGCATTTTGCAGTCAAAAAATATATAAAATTCTTCATTTGCAGAAGAAATAGTTATCTTCGTGTTTGTGGGCTTGGAGCATTGAAACATTCGGGGAAATTCGGTCATGGGCAGTATTGAATACGACCTCCTGATCAAGGGCGGGCGGGTGATCGATCCCGAAAGCGGTTGCGACGAGATCGCCGATGTCGGCATTCGTGCCGGCAAGATCGTGAAGATCGGTGCGCTTCAGTCTGGCAGAAGCATCATCGACGGGTCGGGCAAGGTTGTCTGTCCGGGCTTCATCGACCTCCATGCCCATGGCCAGTCGGTGGCGGCCGACTGGATGCAGGCGTTCGACGGGGTAACGACGGCGCTTGAACTCGAAGTCGGCGCGCTGCCGGTTGCCGCCTGGTACGAAAGCCAGCAAGCCAGAGGACGGGTTCTCAATTATGGCGCAGCCGCAAGCTGGATTTTCGCGCGAAAGCAGGTGATGGGCGGGATCGTACCCGTTCCCGGCAAGCATCCGATGGAGATGATGGGCGAGGGGGCCGACAATCGCGGCGGCTGGTCGAGCGACGTCGCCGATCCAACGTGCGTTGCCGACATCTGTTCCATTGTCGAGGCGGGAATACGCGAAGGGGGCATCGGCATCGGAATTCCGAGCGGTTATGCTTCGGGCGCCGGCGTCAAGGAGATGACGCAAATCTGCAGCCTTGCCGCGCGCTACGGGATGCCGACTTTCACGCATATTCCGTTCATGTCGAATGTCGATCCTGAGAGCTCGGAAGAGGCTTACATCCGCATTATCGGTTACGCGGCTGCAACCGGCGCCCACATGCATATCTGCCATCTCAATTCGACGTCGCTCGGCGATATCGCCCGTTGCCGGGAGCTGTTGCTGAATGCCCAGGCCCGTGGTCTGCCGATTACCGTCGAAGCCTATCCCTATGGCACCGGTTCCACCGTGGTCTCTGCCAGTTTCTTCGCAGCCCCGGATTTTACCCAGCGCACGGGGTCCGGTTATGACAGCATCGAGCTTGTCCACAACCGCCACCACATGCGCGACCGCGACGAACTCATGGCTGTCCGCAGCGAGGAGCCGGCTGCCCTCGTTGCCTGGCATTTCCTTGATGTCGAAGCCGATGAAGCCAATCAGCGACTGCTGGATCTGTCGGTGCTCTATCCTGGCGGCATCATCGCATCCGATGCCATGCCGTGGGTCGAGCCCGACGGTACGATCTACCGGGGAGAGGAGTGGCCCCTGCCGCCAACGCTTTCCGCCCATCCGCGCTCTGCGGGCACGTTTACCAGGTTCCTTGGCGAGTATTGCCGGCTTGGCGGCAAGATCGGGCTTGTCGAGGCGATCGCCAAATGCACCGTCCTTCCCGCCCGTGTGCTCGAACCCTGCTTGCCCGCGTTCAGGCGCAAGGGACGTCTTCAGGAGGGTTGTGATGCCGATATCGTGGTTTTTGACCCGGCGACAATCTCCGACAGGGCGCACTTTGCTGATATGACGCGCTCTGCGGTCGGCATGGAAGCGGTCATCGTCGGTGGCACGCCGGTGATTGTCCACGGCGAACTGGACACGGCTGTCCGGCCGGGCAGGCCACAGAGGACGGAGGTGGCCCGTGGCTAGTTTTCCGGTATGCGAGCCGGTGCCGGTAGTGCTGGTGACCGGATTTCTCGGCGCGGGAAAGACGACCCTGGTCAATGGACTGCTTGAGGCAGATCATGGACTGACGCTGGCGGCGATCGTCAACGACTTCGGAGCTATCAATATCGATGAGACGCTCCTGTCGGCGGCAGGGCAGCCGGTCTACGGCCTGGCCAATGGCTGCATCTGTTGTTCGCTGCAAGGCGATTTGCTGAGGACGCTGCGCTTCATCCTTGCCGTCAAGCCTCACCCCGATGCAATCGTCATCGAGGCGAGCGGCACTTCAGATCCGCGCGGAATCATCGAGACCCTTTGCGATCCGGTGCTGCGCGATGCGGTAAAGCTCGATGCGGTGGTGACGGTGGTCGATGCCGAAGACTTCGACGAAAGAGACGCGCTCTGGCGTTCCCAGCTCTATGCTTGTGATTTCGTGGTGCTGGCAAAGACTGAAGGCGCAATTCCCGAAAGGCTCCAGGTGCTCGATCTGATATTATCGGAGGCGAAAAAGGCGCACGTTTTCAAGTGCGGTATCAAGGACAGAATTCCTGTGGACGCTTTGCTCGGCAATAGTCGGGATCGCCCATCTGCGTTTATGGCGCGTGGGCCTCTACCAATTCGCGATGAACGTTTCCGGCGACTGGACTGGTCGCATCCGGAACCAGTTTCACTTGAACGGTTTCAAAGCGTGATTCAGCACCTCGTGCCGGTTCTGGTGCGGGCCAAAGGGTATGTGAGGGTGAAGGGAAAAGCCGGGACCTATCTCTTCCAGCTGGTCGGTCGCCGCGCCAGCATGGCGCCTGTCGAAACACAGCATCTCGGTTCGCAACTCGTCTTCATCGGATACGCGGAAAAATTCGATGCAGAGGCTGCTGCCACTGAGCTTGAAGCCCTGAAGCGCGGATAATCCGTTTATCGTATCCACGGAGCAATCATGTCGGAGATCATCGTTCTTGGTGCCGGAATGGTCGGCGTCGCAACAGCCCTCTCACTGCAGGCGAGAGGGCATGATTGCGTCATCGTTGATCGGTCGCCGCCAGGGAGGGAAACCAGCTACGGCAATGCCGGTATCATTCAAGCAGAGGCTGTCGAACCCTATTCATTGCCGGCCAACCCGCTGCTGCTGCTGGCAATGGCGCTCGGCCGCAAGAACGCGGTTCGCGTTGACTGGCTGACGCTTCCCGCGCAGGTGCCGGCGCTCCTGTCCTACTGGCGTTCGTCGATGCCCGGTTCGCTTCGCAAGATCATTCCCGTCTGGCGGGGGTTAATCGAGGAAGCCATCCCGCGCCACGCGGCGTTGATCGAGGCTGCGGGCGCTGGAAACCTGGTCCGCGAGAACGGCTACTGGGAAGCCTATGAAACGGAGGCAGGTCTGGCCGCAGGTGTGCTGGCGGCCGAGCGGCGGAGAGCAATCTACGGGCTTGAATTCACGACGGCCGACCGGGATGCGCTGCAGCGGGAGGAGCCGGCGCTAAAACGGTCGCTGGCTGGTGCAATAAACTGGTCGGCCGCCTGGTCGTGTGCTGATCCCGGCGAGCTCGTCGGCTCTTATGCCGCGCTGTTCGAAAAACGGGGCGGACGGATCATTTCCGGCGATGCCGCATCGCTTGAACGGTCTGGTCACAGGTGGTCCGTTGCCGGAGAAACCGCCGCCGCAGTGGTCGTTTCGCTCGGTCCCTGGTCGCCGCAACTCGTCAGTCGCTTCGGCTATCATGTCCCGATGGTGCGAAAGCGCGGCTATCATCGACATTACCGAAGCGACGAGACGTTGAGCCGGCCAATGATGCTTTCCGACCATTCCGTAGTCATGTCGCCAATGCTCAAGGGGCTGCGCATCGCATCTGCGGCCGAGCTTTCCAGCGCGGCACCAAGCGATGATCCGAGGCAGCTTTTGCGCGGCGAAGCGGTGGTGAGAACCTTGCTTGATATCGGCGAGCCGGTTGAGGCCAAGCCGTGGTCGGGGACCCGCCCGTGCCTTCCGGGAATGTTGCCGCTGGTCTGCAAGGCACCGCGACACGAGGGGTTGTGGTTCCATTTTGGTCACGGCCATCAAGGCTTCACGCTCGGGCCGGTCACCGCGGAGCGGCTGGCGCGTGCCTTTGACGGCGATGGCAGTGCGATCAAGGGGCTCGACGCGGCTCTGCTCCGGTAGCTGGCCGCGCCTTGCGTCTTCACATCCGTGCGGCGGCCTCAGCAACGAGTTTCAGGCGGCGTTTCTTGGCTGTCTTGATCCTGTCTTGCATGATGGCCAGCACCTCTGCGGGAGCGGTGTCGGGGGAGCCGGCATCGAAAGGCGGCGCCGGGTTGTATTCGATGCGCAGCTGGATCGTTTCGGCGGCCTGTTGGCTCACAAGTTCGGCGATGACCGTCAGACCGAGATCGATGCCGGCGGTGACGCCGCCACCGGTAATGCGATTGCGGTCGATGCAGACCCGTTCCGTCGACACGATTGCGCCGAGCATGGGCAGGGCTTCACGCGCGCTCCAGTGGGTCGCGGCCCGGTATCCCTTGAGCAGTCCTGCGGCAGCGAGCACGATGGAGCCTGTGCAGACCGAGGTGACATATTGCGCATTTTCAGCTTGCCGACGCAGGAATGACAGCACTTCCTCGTCAGCGAGCAGATCATCGGTTCCATAGCCGCCCGGCACGCAGATGACGTCGAGGGGAGGGCAGTCTGCGAGCGTCATCGTCGGGGTGATGAAAAGTGGCGTATCGCTTTGAACCGGATCGAGGCTCTTCCAGAGAAGATGCACTTCTGCGTCGGGATGACTTGCGAAAACCTGAAGCGGGCCGGTCATGTCCAGCTGGGTGATGTTTGGGAAGACGAGAAGGCCGATTTGCAGGGGTTTGGGCATTTTGGAACCTCAAAAAAATCTTGACCTCGGCAAACTGCCATGTTCAAACTTTCATCGAAATGTCTTAGTTCCCTCATTTACGGACATATGCGTTGATCGCCATACTGATCTTTCCCGATTTTCAGTTACTCGATGCTACCGGCCCGGCCTCGGTGTTCGAGATCGCGCAGCGCTTTGTCCCCGTTCCGCCGAATATCCGAATGGTCACCGCGCAACCCGGCCCGGTGCGCAGTTCATCCGGCGTCGAGGTTCTCGCCTCGGGCCTCAGGGCGGACCGAGCGATCACCACGCTTGTGGTGGCCGGAGGCCTCGGCGTGGAAAACCTGTTGGCTTGCGACAAGACCATGTCTTTCATTCGCAGGATGGCCAGGCGAGGGGTGAGAATTGCGAGCGTATGCTCTGGCGCCTACCTGCTTGCGCAAGCTGGTTTGCTGAAAGGCCGAAAGGCAACGACGCACTGGTGCCGCACCCAGGACTTCGTGACGCGTTTCCCGGATGTCAGGCTCGACCCGGAGCGGATTTTTCTGCGGGACGGAAACATCTGGACATCTGCGGGGATCACCGCCGGCATAGACCTCGCGCTGGCGATCGTCGCTGAAGATTTCGGTGATGATATCGCCAAGGAAACCGCGCGCCAGCTCGTGCTTTATCATCGGCGTGGCGGCGGGCAGTCCCAGTTCTCGTCATTGCTCGAGTTGAAGACACCGGATGGCCGCTTTGCGCCCTTGCTTTCATGGGTGCGCGAAAATCTCGACAAGCGCCATACGGTGGAAAGCCTTGCCGAGCGCGCAGGTCTCAGTCCTCGTCATTTCGCTCGCGTGTTTACTGCGGAAACGGGCGCCACGCCGTCGAAAGCGATCGAGCGGTTGCGGCTGGAGGTAGCACGAGAGCGTGTGCAGTCCTCTGGGGAGTTGATCGAGCGCGTGGCGGAAACGACCGGCTTCGGCGATGCGGAGCGCATGAGGCGCGCATTCGTGCGCGCATTCGGCCACCCGCCGCAATCGGTACGCAGGTCGGCACGTTCAGAATAGAGCGCTGCGGCGCGGATCAGACATGCAGCGCGCGTCCCAGCACGCGCAGAGCCGCTTCCTGAAAAGCCTCTCCAAGCGTCGGATGGGCATGGATGGTTGCAGCCACGTCTTCCGCCACCGCCCCCATTTCGAGCGCCAGACCGAAGGCCGCGCTCAGTTCAGATACGCCGTTTCCGACCGCCTGAATGCCGACCACCAGTCCATCGGACTTACGGCAGGCCATCCGCACAAATCCGCTGTCGTCCTGCATCGTCATTGCGCGCGCGTTGGCGGAAAACGGGAAAATCGCCACATCGACGTCGGTCCCCTGTCGTGCCGCCTCCTCCGGCGAGAGGCCGACGGTGACAATCTCGGGGTCGGTGAAACAGACCGCCGGGACCGACACATGGTTCCAGCGTCTTCTGGCGCCCGAAATAAATTCTGCAACCAGCGTTCCCTGCGCCATGGCGCGATGCGCAAGCATCGGTTCACCGGTAACATCGCCGATTGCGTAGACTTCGCGCATGGATGTCCTGCACCGGTCATCGACACGAATGAAACGGCCATCCATCTCGAGATCCAGCTCCTCAAGCCCCCATCCTTGCGTGAGTGGATTACGCCCGACCGTGACCAGTATCTTGTCGGCAGCAATCTCGCGCATTGTTGTGCCGATCCTGACACGCAGCGCATTGCCGTTTTCCGTCAAACCTTCAGCGCTTGCGCCGGTCAGTACCTCCATTCCAAGCGCGGCCAGCCGGTTGGCGACGGGTTTTGTCAATGCCGCATCATATTGCGGCAGAATGCGCTCGCCGCGTTCAATCACGGTCACCCGGGAACCAAGTTTCTGATACGCGGTCCCGATTTCGAGCCCGATATAGCCACCGCCGACAACAGCCAGTTTTTCAGGCACGGCCTGGAGCGACAGGGCTTGGGTCGATGAAATCGTGTCGCCGCCAAAAGGCAGTTGCGGCAGGCTGATCGGCTGGGAACCGGTGGCGATAACCACATGCTCGGCGCGTATGCGGATGATGCCGTTTTCGGTCGTCAGGTCTACCGTTTTCCCGTCGACAAAACGCGCATGGCCGGTAAACTGGCGCACCTTGGCCTTCTTGAGAAGGCCGCCGACCCCCGATGTCAGCCGCGACACGATCTTGTCTTTCCATCTGATTGTCGAAGGCAGGTCAATGGTGGGGGCGCCGGCGGCGATGCCCAATTCGTTGTTCGCCCCGAAAGACCTTGCCCGCGCAAACTCCTCGCCCGCATGAATGAGAGCCTTGGAAGGGACGCAGCCAATATTGAGGCAGGTCCCGCCCACGCTGCCGGCATCCACTATGACGGTGTCGAGACCCAGTTGCCCCGCGCGGATCGCGCAAACATAGCCCCCCGGCCCGGCGCCGATCACCAGTACCCTGCACTTGATTTCGTCCATACTATCCCTCGACAAACATGACTGCGGGACCTTCGAGCAGCACCTTCAATTTCTGCACGAAAACCGCGGCGTCCCAGCCATCGATCACCCTGTGATCGAAACTGCATGAAATATTCATCATCTGGCGCGGCTCGAACGCGCCCTCGATCCAGATAGGCCGCCGCGCAATTTTGTTGATGCCGACAATGGCGACTTCCGGGCGGTTGATGATCGGTGTCGTTGCCAGCGCGCCGAGTGCACCCAGCGACGAAATCGAGATCGTTGAGCCACTCAGTTCCTGGCGGGTGGCAGCACCCTTGCGCGCGGCCTCGGCCAACCTCGCGATTTCTGTTGCTGCGTCCCAGAGCCCCATTGCTTCAGCATGGCGGACGACTGGCACCATAAGGCCGTTCGGTGTTTGCGTGGCGATGCCGATGTGAACTGGCTCGAACTGGCGGATAATATTCTCGTCATCGAGAAAATGTGCATTCAGGCCGGGTTGTTCGGCGACGGCGCGCACAATTGCGCGCATGATGAAAGGCAGCATCGTCAGTTTGCCCCGCACGACCGCGTGATCCCCATTCAACAGCCTGCGCAAGTCTTCCAGCGCGGTAACGTCCACCTCCTCGACGATGGTGATATGCGGGATATGGCTATTGGCGGCTGCCATGCGCTCGGCGATTTTCCGCCTCAGTCCCACGACCTTGATATCCTCCACAGCGGTTTTGCGGTGTGGGCCCGCTGCGGCTGTCGCGATATCGGCATCCCCCGAATAGTCGGTGAGATCGTCATGGGTGATCCGCCCCGCAGGGCCGGAGCCGGGTACAAGCCGCAAGTCGATCCCCGTATCAAGGGCGCGCTTGCGTACGGAGGGAGATGCGACCGGTCGCGTTGCGACAACACGGGCGGGTGAAAATGACTGTTTTCGTTCGTTCTCGACCGTGGCCGTTCTTGTTTGTTTGACCGGATCCGGCGACGGCGCGGGAGGCGTCTCCACCTCTGGTGCCTTCCGGGGGGCATCAGCCGCTCCGTTCTCTTGGTTGCCAATTTTCGTGGTGGGCTCGCCAGATCCGGATTTCAACGGCCCGGTATAATTGCCTTCGCCTTCCACATCGAGGTGGATGAGTTCGGCGCCGACGGCAATCCGGTCTCCTATGTCCCCTGCGAGCCAGATCACCTTGCCGCTTACGGCCGTGGGAATTTCTACCGTCGCCTTGTCCGTCATCACGGCGGCGATTACGTCGTCTTCACGGACGATATCGCCCGGCTTGACCTGCCATTCGACCAGCTCGGCCTCTGCAATACCCTCGCCGACATCTGGCATTCTGATCGCATATGTGCCCATCTAAGCCTCCTGCATCACACGTGCATACGCCTGTTTCACGCGCGCGGGGCTGGGAAAATAATCCCATTCCTGCGCATGCGGATATGGCGTGTCCCAGCCGGCAACCCTCTCGATACCGGCTTCGAGGTGATAGAAGCAGCGCTCCTGAACTATGGCGGCCAGTTCCGCGCCAAACCCCGATGTTCGTGTCGCTTCATGAACGATGACGCACCGTCCGGTTTTCTTTACCGATTCAGTGATGGTTTCCTCATCGAGCGGCAAAAGCGTGCGCAAATCGATGACTTCGGCGTCGATGCCGCTTTCCTCCACCGCCGCCAGCGCCACATAGACCATGGTTCCATAGGTCAGGACGGTCAGTGCCTTGCCCTCACGCCGGATCGCGGCCTTGCCGAGCGGCACGGTATAGTGATCGTCCGGCACCTCGGAGAGCGCATGCTTTTTCCACGGCGTTACCGGTCGGTCGTGATGCCCATCAAAAGGTCCGTTGTAGAGGCGTTTGGGTTCCAGAAAAATGACCGGATCAGGGTCTTCAATGGCTGCGAGCAGAAGCCCTTTGGCGTCATAAGGGTTCGACGGCACGATCGTTTTTAGACCTGCGACATGGGTAAAAAGCGCTTCGGGGCTTTGGCTGTGGGTCTGCGCACCGAAGATGCCGCCACCTGTGGGCATGCGGATCACCAGCGGACAGGTGAATTCACCAGCCGAGCGATAGCGCAGTCGTGCCGCCTCCGACACGATCTGGTCATAGCCGGGATACATGTAATCGGCGAACTGGATCTCGACGCAGGGACGCAAGCCATAGGCCGCCATGCCGACTGCTGCGCCAACAATGCCCAATTCGCTGATCGGCGTGTCAAAGCAACGGTGATTGCCGTATTTCTTCTGCAGGCCCGCCGTGCAGCGAAACACGCCGCCAAAATAGCCGACGTCCTCGCCGAAGACGACCACCTTTTCATCGGCGTCCATAGCGACATCCTGCGCATTCTGGATTGCCTCGATCATCGTGCGTCGCGTCATGATCAATACCCCGCCTGATGTCGTTGGCGGACGAGATGCGGCGGCATCACCTCGAAGACGTCCTCGAAGATGTCGCGCTGTGAAGGCATCCGACCGGATTGCAGCGTGCCGATGGCTTCAGATGTCTTCTGGGCTTTCAGGACAGTCTCCATGATTTCCGCCTCGGCCTGCACATGGCGCTCTTCGCTCCATATCCCACGGGCAATCAGGTGCGCTTTGAGCCGCAGGATGGGATCACCTAGCGGCCAGGCATCGCTTTCCTCCTTGGGGCGATAGGCTGTGGGGTCATCGGAGGTGGAATGCCCGCCCGCACGATAGGTTACATACTCGACAAGGGTGGGGCCGAGATTGCGCCGGGCGCGTTCGGCAGCCCATTTCGCCACCGCGTGAACGGCGAGAAAGTCATTGCCGTCAACGCGCAGCGACGGAATGCCGAAGCCGTGACCGCGCGCCGCCAGGGTTCCCGAACCGCCGCGTGCTATGCCCTGAAACGTGGAAATCGCCCATTGATTGTTGACGATATTGAGGACCACCGGGGCCTTGTAGGTCGATGCGAATACAAGCCCGGCGTGAAAGTCGCTTTCTGCCGTCGAGCCGTCGCCGATCCAAGCGGCGGCAATCTTGTCGTCACCCGAGATCGCCGAAGCCATCGCCCAGCCAACGGCCTGAATGTACTGGGTCGCGAGATTGCCGGATATCGAAAAGAAGCCGTGTTGCCTGGAAGAATAGAACACCGGCAACTGCCGCCCGCGCGCACTGTCGCCGTCATTGGAATAGACCTGGTTCATCATCGAGGTCATCGGATAGCCGGCCGCAATCAACAGACCAGCCTGGCGATAGGTCGGGAAATTCATGTCTCCGGCTTCAAGAGCCTTGCCGAATGCACAGCTGATCGCTTCCTCACCCAGATGCTGCATGTAGAAGGAGCACTTGCCCTGACGCTGGGCAATCACCATGCGCGCGTCATAGATACGCAGCGTCATCATGTCCTTCAGCCCGGTTTTCAGTTCCTCATCGTTCAGCAAGCCCGCCCAGGGACCGACAGCCTCTCCTTCGCGGTTCAAAACGCGGATAATCGAGAAGGCCAGGTCGCGCATGCCTTGCGGATCCTCGTCAATCGCGGGGCGACGCACCTCGCCGGCGCCATCGACCTCAACCCAGGAAAAATCAGGCTTGTCGCCGGGCCGGAATTCGGGTTCCGGCACGCTCAAGGACAAGGGCGAATGGGGGGCTTTCATCTTACCTGTATCCGGCAATTCGCAGACCTTCCGTTTTCGCAGACATTTCAGCGCTTGCGTCGTCAGCCTTGATGTCGCAGCAGTCGAACACGCCCGGCATTTTCCGAACGCGCTCCATCCAGGTTTCCGCGCGCAGAGGACCAACCGGTTCATAATCGATACGCACTTCCGCGATATCGGTCTCGTCCGTGGCAATTGTCGCGATTGTCATCGAGACAAGCACGAAGTTCATTCTCCGCAACTCGTCGAGCGCGCGCATCGCATGGTCGAACACAGTCGTCGTTCTGAAGCGGGATGTTCTCATGTTGCCT
The DNA here is from genome assembly GCF_013459645.1 of Martelella sp. NC20. Taxonomy (NCBI): domain Bacteria; kingdom Pseudomonadati; phylum Pseudomonadota; class Alphaproteobacteria; order Hyphomicrobiales; family Aurantimonadaceae; genus Martelella; species Martelella soudanensis. Next base: position 587,154 of record NZ_CP054861.1, on the reverse strand, counting down.
CCGAAGAACATTTTAGCGGAGAGGCTCGAAAATTTTTCACTTATCTTTGGGGATATTTGCCTATCCCAGAAATTTTCTTCTGAATTTTTCGTCCTGTTCCGGCGATTGTTTCAACCAATAATCACTCGGAGACGTGCGTTCTCGCGGATCCCGCCTATCCGCAAGCCTATTTGTTCCGGAAAACCGGCTCACGCTTGTTTGCGAAGGCGTCCATGCCCTCTTTTTGATCTTCGGTTGCAAACAGCGAATAGAAAGCCCGGCGTTCGAACCGGATACCCTCCTGAAGGGGCGTCTCGAAAGCGCGGTTGACGGCATCTTTTGCAAGCAGGACGGATGGCCGGCTAAAGCCGGCGATAGCCCTGGCCGCTTCAAGCGCCACAGTCATGACCTGATCATGCGGGACGATCCGCGCGACCAGGCCGGCACGTTCTGCTTCCTCGGCATCCATCATGCGCCCGGTCAAAATAAGGTCCATCGCCTTTGCCTTGCCCACTGCATGCGTCAAGCGCTGGGTGCCGCTCCAGCCGGGGATGACCCCAAGCTTGATTTCGGGTTGCCCGAATTTCGCCTTTTCCGATGCAATGACGATATCGCACATCATCGCGATCTCGCAGCCGCCACCGAGCGCGAACCCGTTGACCGCGGCGATCATCGGCGTACGGGTGGCCGCAAAGCGTTCCCATTCGGCCTGCTTGTCGGCCATGAACATATCCATATAGGATTTGCCGGCCATCTCCTTGATGTCCGCACCGGCGACAAAAGCCTTGTCCCCTGCACCCGTCAAGACGATGCAGCCGATTGCCTCATCCGCATCAAACCCGGCGGCGGCGGCCAGCAATCCGTCCATGACCGTGTGATTGACCGCGTTCAGTGCCTCCGGGCGATTGATGGTAATGATGCCGACGCCGCCATCTATTGAAGTCTCTATTTCGCTCATATTATCAACTCCGCGCCGCTGTTTTCAGATACTCAATGATGCCCGAGAAATCCTTGCCCGCTCCGCTTCCAGACGCGAAGCGGTCGTAGAGTTGTCTGGCATTCAAACCCATTGGCGTCGATTGTCCCACCTGGGCTGCTGCCTCCTGGGAGAGGCCAAGGTCTTTGAGCATTAATTCTGCCGCAAATCCTGGCTTGTAGTCGTTGTCAGCGGGGGATTGCGGACCAATGCCGGGCACCGGACAATACGTATTGACCGACCAGCATGCCCCCGAAGATGTCGATATGACGTCAAAGGCAGCTTGCGCGGAAAGCCCCAGCTTTTCGGCCAGAGCAAACGCTTCGCAAGCACCGATCATGGAAATGCCCAAAAGCATGTTGTTGCATATTTTGGCGGCCTGTCCCGTTCCCGCTTCCCCGCAATGGACCGCCTTTTGCCCCATGGTATCGAACAGCGGCTTTGCCATTTCAAATGCCGCGTCGCTGCCGCCGACCATGAAGGTGAGCGTGCCGGCAGCGGCACCGCCGATCCCGCCGGACACTGGCGCGTCAAGCGGCAACAGGCCGGCCGCTGATGCCATCTCGTGCGCCTTTTTGGCGCTGCCTACATCGATGGTCGAGCAATCGATGATCGCGGCGCCTTTTCGGGCAGCGGGAACCACATCTTCAAACACTCTGAGAGCGATAGCGCCATTGGGCAGCATTGTGATGATGAACGCGGCGTTGCCCACGGCTGCGGCCGCATTTTCAGCAATGGTCATGCCCTCTGCACCTGCCTTTTCGCGGGCGGCGGCAATGGTGTCATAGACGACGAGGTCGTGCCCCGCTTTTTTCAGGTTCACGGCCATTGGCAGGCCCATATTGCCAAGCCCGATGAAAGCAATCCTGCTCATTGGCGCATCTCCCTAAGCCTTGATCTGCAACTCTTCCGCACCCAGCGGTGCAAGCATGGCGCAAACCGTCTCGCGGTCAACGTCCTCCAGTCGTGTAATCCGCCATTTCGGATTGCGGTCCTTGTCTATGATCTGCGCCCGAATTCCCTCGAGAAAATCGCCGTCAGACATCGACCGGTAGGTGAAGCGGAATTCGTGCCGCAGCGCTTCCGACACTGTTTCCAGCGATCGCGCCTGACGGACAAGTTCAAAGGCACAAGCGACAGCGAGTGGACACCCGCGCCTGATCATCGCCGCAGCCCTCTGCGCGAACTCGGAATCATCGGCCTCAAGCGAGCGCAGGCAATCCAATGCAGTTTCACCCCCGAAGTGGCGCTCGATAACGTCGATATGGCGAGCAAGAGCGCTCTCGCCTGCCGAACGTTCAAAGGCATCGATCGCGTCGGGATCGGCCGTTTCCTCAAGTCTGGTCTTCAGCGCTGCGAGATCGCCTGCGTTCACCGCAATATCGGCAAATCCGGAAAAAATCGCATCGCCGTCATTCATACGCCAGCCGGTCATGGCGAGAAATTCACCCAGATGGCCTGGTGCGCGCGCCAGGACGAACGAACAGCCCACATCGGGTACCAGGCCAATACCGCATTCCGGCATCGCTATCATCGAGCGTTCGGTCACAATGCGGTGTGAGCCATGAGCTGAAATTCCGGCGCCGCCGCCCATGACAATGCCGTCCATCAAGGCGACATACGGGGTAGCGCAACCGGCGATCAAGGCATTCATCCGATATTCGTCCGCCCAGAAACTGCGACTGCAGGAAAAATCACCCTCTCGGCCGGTTTGATAAATCTCCGAAAGATCGCCACCGGCACAGAAGGCACGTTCACCCTCTGCGTCGATCAGGATCATGTCGACGTCACCGGTTCTCGACCAGTGATCCAGCGCATGCTCGATCTCCAGCGTCATTTCATGGTTCAACGCATTGAGTGCCTGCGGGCGACTCAGGGTAATCCGACCGGTGCGGCCGACGTTGCGGATATGTATATCGTTCGTGGCCATTCTAGTTGTCCGCCAGCATTTGCCGGGCGACGATCACACGCATGATCTCGTTTGTGCCCTCAAGGATTTGATGCACCCTCAGATCACGCACGATTTTCTCGATCCCATAATCCTCGAGATAGCCATAGCCGCCGTGGATTTGCAGCGCCTCGTTGGCCACGCGGAATGCGGTGTCTGTGACAAAGCGTTTGGCCATGGCGCAAAACTTGGTTGCCTGTGGTGATTTGGCATCCAGATAGGACGCGGCCTGATAAAGGAAGGTTCGCGATGCCTGTAGTTCAATCTCCATATCGGCGAGTTTGAACTGGATACTTTGCAATTGGCTCAAGGGCTGCCCGAAAGCCACGCGTTCCCGCACGTAGACGACTGACTTATCCAGCGCAGCCTGCGCACCACCAAGCGAACATGCGGAGATGTTAAGTCGCCCGCCGTCGAGACCCGCCATGGCATATTTGAATCCGTCGCCCTCTTCGCCAAGCAGACAATTGTCGGGGACAAAGCAGTCGTCGAGCTGCACTTCGGTCGTGGGCTGCGCCCGCCACCCCATCTTGTGCTCCAATGCGCCAAAACCCAGCCCATCCGAACCGTTCTCGATCAAATGCGCCGAAATGCCCTTGGGGCCTTCCGCGCCGGTGCGGCACATTACGACATAAAGGTCTGAATAGCTGCCGCCGGAGATGAAGGATTTGGTGCCCGAAACCCTATAGCCGCCAGCCACTGAAACCGCTTTGGTACGCAACGCCGCCGCATCTGAGCCGCTACCGGGCTCGGTCAGGCAATAAGAGGCGACTTTTTCAAAGGCGCAGAGTTGCGGTAGCCATTTCCCGCGCTGCGCATCGGAGCCGAACCGGTCGATCATCCAGGCGCACATATTGTGAATTGAAATGAATGCGGCGACCGACGGACATGCCGCCGACAGCGCTTCGAAAACAAGCACCGCTTCCAGCCGCGACAATCCCGACCCACCATGTTCGGGAGAGACATATATGCCGCCCAGACCGAGCGCACCGACCTGTTCGAGAAATTCACGCGGGATCGTGCCGGCCCTTTCCCATGCGGAAGCATGCGGCGCCAAGTGTTCGGCGGCAAAACCGCGCGCCGTCTCGACAATGGCTCTTTGTTCTTCGGTCAGATCGAAATCCATGGCCTTATGTCCAATCAGTTCATGGTTGGAATGGCGAAATCGGCACCTTCCTTGATGCCAGAGGGCCAGCGCGAGGTGATCGTCTTGGTCCGGGTGTAGAAGCGGAAGGCATCCGGGCCGTGCTGGTTGAGATCGCCGAAGCCCGAACGCTTCCAGCCGCCAAATGTGTAATAGGCCAGCGGCACCGGAATCGGCACGTTGATGCCGACCATTCCCACGTTGATCCGGCTGGAGAAATCACGCGCGGTATCGCCGTCCCGGGTGAATATCGCGACCCCATTGCCATATTCATGGCTCATGGCGAGGTCTAGGCCTTCCTCATAAGTCTTCGCGCGCACAACGGATAATACCGGCCCGAATATTTCCTCCTTGTAGATGCTCATGTCTTTGGTGACATGGTCAAACAAGCAGGCCCCCATGAAGAAGCCGTTCTCATAGCCCTGCATCGAAAAGCCACGACCGTCGACGACAAGCTCAGCGCCTTCCTCGACACCTTTGTCCACATAACCGCGCACACGGTCCAGCGCAGTGACGGTAACAAGCGGCCCGAAATCAGCGTCGTCGCCGGCCGAGTATGGCGCGATTTTGAGGTTCTCGACCCGCGGCGTCAGCTTGGCCAGCAAGCGGTCGGCGGTATCTTCGCCCACCGGTACCGCAACAGCGATCGCCATGCAGCGTTCACCGGCGGCACCGTATCCGGCGCCAATCAGCGCGTCTACAACCTGATTCATATCCGCATCGGGCATGATCAGCATGTGGTTCTTCGCGCCGCCGAAGCACTGCGCCCGCTTTCCGTTGGCGCTGGCGCGCGTGTAGACATATTCGGCGATCGCCGTTGAGCCGACAAAGCCCACTGCCATGATGTCGGGGTGATCGAGAATACCGTCAACCGCAGCTTTGTCGCCGTTGACGACATTGAGAATTCCGGCGGGCAATCCGGCCTCCACCATCAATTCAGCCAGCATGAGCGGCACGGACGGATCGCGCTCGGACGGCTTCAGAATAAATGCATTGCCCGCTGCAATGGCGGGGCAGAACTTCCACATCGGGATCATGGCGGGAAAATTGAAAGGAGTGATACCGGCGACCACGCCGAGCGGCTGGCGCACCGAATGGATGTCGATGCCGGGACCAGCGCCATCGGTGAACTCGCCCTTCAGAAGGTGCGGGGCGCCGATGCAGAACTCCGCCACTTCAAGGCCTCTGATGATATCACCCCTGGCGTCCGGCAGCGTCTTGCCGTGCTCGCGCGACAGTGCTTCGGCAAGCCTGTCCATGTCGCGGTGCAGCAGTTCGACAAACTTCATCATAACACGTGCCCGCTTTTGCGGATTGGTGGCGCCCCAGCCAGGTTGGGCGGCCTTTGCATTTGCAATGGCTGCGTTCAATTCGGCGCCGCTGGCCAAGGCCACTCTCGCCTGCACTTCGCCTGTGGCCGGATCGAATACATCGGACGTCTGCCCGCTCGTTCCCGCCACAGCCTTGCCGCCGATGAAATGGCCTATCTCGCGCATTGATACCCCTCCTGAAAACTCTGAAACCGGAAAGTAATATGATTGATTGCGCAAATCTATGCGCTTGATTGCCCTTCTATTGTGCGGATATGATCATATCCATGAGTTTTGACTGGAATGATTTGCGCTATTTCCTTTCCGTTGCGCGTACCGGGCGGCTGACCGAGGCGGCGCGGCGTATGGGGACCGATCATGCAACGGTCAGCCGCCACGTGACCAATCTGGAAGGCCGGTTGGGTGCGGAGTTGTTCCGCCGTTCGCCACGCGGCTATTCCCTTACCGATGCGGGCGAAAAGTTATTGGTGCGCGCCGAAACAATGGAGAGTTCGGCAGCCAGTATCGAAAACGATATCGCGGGCGAAAAATTCGCCCTGGGCGGCATGGTCCGGATCGGTGCCCCGGAGGGTTTCGGATCGGTTTTTCTTGCGCCGCGCCTGGGTAATCTCACCTTGCTTCATCCCCAGCTGGATTTGCAGATCGTGGCCATGCCCCGCGTCTTCAACCTCACCAAACGTGAGGCGGATATCGCGATCGGCCTGGAACGGCCGGAGAAGGGGCGGCTTTATTCCCGTAAGCTTACAGATTACACGCTGCATCTCTACGCCGGGCGGCGGTATCTTGAACAAAACGGTCCGATCCAACGCCGGCAGGATATCGCCAGCCATCCTCTGATCGGCTACATTCCCGAGCTTATCTTTTCGCCACAACTCGATTATCTCGGCCAGATCGATGACCGGGTGGTTCCGCGGCTTTCGAGCACCAGTCTGTTCGCCCAGCTTCATGCCGTAAAGGCCGGCGCCGGGCTTTGCATCCTTCCCGATTTTATGGCGGCTGAAGATCCGAATATTGTTCCGGTTCTAACGCACGAGATCGAACTCCTGCGCACGTTCTGGATCATTGCTCATCTGGATGCCCGCGAATCCTCGCGCATACAAACAGTGATCAACTTCGTCGCGGAGGAGGTCTCTGCGTGCAGGTCCACATTCCTGCGAAAGCGATTGTTTTGACCGGACGCATTATCAACAGAGGTGATCCCTCTATTGTGAACTCATTTTGCGCCGCCGCTCGCACAAGACGATCAGCCGGATTTTCCGTTTTCAGGGAAAAACCGCTCCGCGAGCGGCAGGCAGGCAGCACCCAGCGTCAGCGGTTTACGAGCGCGCGAACCCTGGTGTACGGCGACCCGCGAGGCTTCGCCGTGATTGACCTCGCCGAGCGTCTCGTGGACGGCCAGCACGAGGCGTTGCAGCGCCTGGTGGTGTAGGGCGCCATCAATGATGACGGTATTGCAGCCAACAATGCTCAAGGCGGCATGGCTGCATAGCCAAGACCGTCAGCCAGCCGCCGCAATTTTCGGGATCATCCAACTCCTTTTCATCGGCGGAGGCGAGCGTATTGAGCGGTGCCATCCCGCCTGCGCCGTCCGGGACCATGATAGTCTAGCGTAGTTTGTCCTTCGATAGTACGCGAAAGACAACGATAGGCAGTGCTTCGTCCGCAGCAGTAAGCGCGGATCGCTTCTACCAACAACAGGTCGGCCAGCCGTGCACTGACGATTTCGCCGCCAATTCTGTCTCTCTGGATCTCGTCGTTCATCAGGTTGAGGATCGTTGCTATTGCTCCCGACCCAGGTGTGGTGCGGGAGACGAGCAGAAAGTCCGGCAGCATGCCGAGCAAGAAGTCTGCATTGTCAGCGGCAAATGTGACCGTTCCTCCGATCCCTATTGTGTCATCGCCGCCGAAGCGCGTCACATCGCAGCCGGAAGCTCCATAAAAGACCTGTCCGTCGATCGGCGTTTGCGTCGGATCGCTGGCCACGACATAGGGGGTGCATCCAATCAGACAGACGTCGCCCGCTTGCAGAAATTGGGGCTCGCGCGACGGCAGCAGCATCCAGCTTGTGCCACGCGGCACCGCAACGAACTTGAGCCGATCCATCGCGGGAAACGCGAGAGCCCAGTCCCCTGCGGCCTCCATGCGGGTGCGCCGCGTCACCCTCGCACCAAGGGCATCGAGAACATTCGATAGTGGGTCGGACACCAGTTTGGACGATCGCGACAACTTCATAGCCTGCAAAGCATAGAGCATCTTCCTAAGCGTGGCCATTTTCGTCCGAAGGACTCGGTAATGGAGATCGGCAATGAGCGTCGAAGGCAAAGTCGTCGCGATTACGGGGGCGAGCAGCGGCATTGGATGCGCCACCGCTAAACTGCTGGCCGAACATGGCGCTTTCGTCGTGTTGGGCGCCCGCAACGAGAAGGCGCTCGCAGCGATCACGGACAAGATCACCGCTGCAGGCGGCAAGGCCGCGTTTCAGAGGACCGATGTCCGCCATCGCCAAGATCTTGAATCGCTTATCGCGTTGGCGGTCGAATGTGGCGGCAAGCCTGATGCCATCATCAACAACGCTGGGATCGGGCCGATCTCACGCTTCGACGTACTGCGTGTCGAGGATTGGGATGCCATGATCGACGTCAATCTTCGTGGCACACTTTATGGGATCGCCGCCGCGCTGCCCGTGTTTACGCGGCAGGGAAGCGGTCACGTGATCAACGTTATCTCGACGGCGGGCCTCAAGATACTACCGATAATGGGCGTCTACGCCGCGACCAAGAATGCAGTCCGTACGGTGACGGAAGCCCTGAGGTAGGAGGCGGGACCGAACCTTCGTGTCACAGAGATTTCACCGGGAATGGTCGCCACCAACTTCGGAGATTCGATTACAGACCAGGCAGTCAAGGAGGCCATCGGGAAGCGCTTAGGAGATATCGCAATCCCTCCCGATGCCGTCACACGGGGCATTCTCTTTGCACTCGAGCAGCCGCCCGAAGTCGATGTTGGCAGCCTAGTCATACGACCGACAGCGCAAGACTGACGTAAAGGCGGCTTGCCAGATACTGGAGATCGAGCCTGGCGAGTTGATGGCCGAGTGTCGGCCAGCGCTTACCCCGACCAGCAAGAGCGGATTGGAAGCAGAGATCTTACTCTATGACACGCTTTCTGGCGGCGCCGGTTTGTCGTGGCCAAGCGTTGCGCTTCGGCGCTCATCGGCTTCGACATGCCGCCCGTCTTGCTGCCAGGCCAGGCGACTCGACGGTTATCGAAATCGATCCGGGCCCGTTCCAGTTTGAGAATCTCCGACATGCGCGCCGCGAATTCGAACTGAAGCCGGATGGCGAGAAGGATGAAGGGATGTTCCAGTCCTTCGGCTTCGGCACGGTCGAGATATTCGTAGAGCTTCCGCAACTCGCCATCGGTGATCAGGCGGGTCTTGCCGCGCTCGGGGTACTTGGGGACATGTCGGCAAGGGTTCGATCCGTCGGGGCGCATGCCTCAGACTTCCGCCATGTTGAACATCTTTCGGATGGCGGCGAGCACCCGGTTCGCGTTGGTGGGACTGTGCCCCATCTTCTTCATGAGATGCGAGATATCGGCTCGCGTCACGTCCGGCACTTTCAGGTGTCCGAGGATCGGAATGATATAGCGCTTGCCGTAGCCACGGTTGGACTTGACGGGCGAAGGCTTGTTCCTGCTTTCGGAATAGTCGGTCATAAACTGGTCGAACAGTTCCTTGACCGTGGGCGCCTGACGGGCGGCAGCCCGTTTGGCGCTGGGATCGACACCGCGCCGGACCTCGGCGAGCCAATCCTGGGCGATCCCGCGTGCCTGCTCGACGGTGATTTCCCCGTACCGGCCAATCGCAGGCTTTCGGCGTTGATCGTTGTGCGCCACATACGCGACCATGAAAATCTTGCGGCCAGCCGGGGTGACCTTAACGAGAAAGCTGGGTATCGTCGTATCCCGGAGTTCGTAGTCGCGCTCCTTCGGGGTCGCTGCGTCGACAGCAGTCTTGGTGAGTTTGATTTTGGGCATTCCTAACCTCCGTTGAGGTCGGATTTCAGGTGCAATATAGGGGCACCATCTTCTCTGCATATCGCCGCCCGCCAATCCGGGACGTCGCTCCGATTGCTCCGGGGTAGCGGCCTTATTCGCCGTTCTTTTCCGCACTCCGCGCATGGCGGCCGCGGTGCCAGCGCGAACGTCGCGGCGCTATCCGTTGGGCGGGGTGAGGGAAGGTGATCTCGATCTTCAGCCCGTCCTCGCCATACTGACGGTCGATCGTGCCCTGCAACTCGCCGATGATGTTGGCGTCGATCAGGCGGGTGCCGAAGCCCTTGCGTTCCGGCGGGGCGACCGGGCCGGCGCCGGTTTCCTCCCATATCAGCTTCAGCTTGCGCTGGGCGCCTGTGCCCTGAAAGCTCCATGACACCTTCAGCCCGGCGCCGTCGCCCGACATGCCGCCATATTTCAGCGCATTGGTGGCAAGCTCGTGGAAGGTGAGGCTGAAGGCCTGGGTGGCCTTCTCGTCGATCTCCGCAGTCGGGCCATAGACCTCGTAATGCGATTCGCCATCGCCGAAGACCTGTTCCAGTTCCTTGTTCAGAAGCTCCTTCAGGTCGGCGCGCTGCCAGCGCGAACGGGTCAGCACGTCCTGCGCCGTCGACATCGCCTGCAGCCGGGCGGAATAGGATTCCACGAACTGCTCCAGGCTTTCGGAGTGATGGGCGGTCTGGCGGGCGATTGCGAGCATGCGGGCGATCGAATTCTTGATCCGGTGCTTCATCTCCTGAAGCATCAACTCGCGTTCCTGCAAAGACTTCTCCGTCACGCGCTGAACCTCGCGGGCCGCGGCCAGCGCCTTGATCTGCCACTGCGCGGCAAGCGCGAGAGCGACCGCCAGAAGCAGCGCGACACAGCCGACGATAAACGGCGTGATATCGAAGGCGGCCTTTTCGAAAGCCGCGCTGGGCGTCATCTCCAGCACCCATGTCCTGCCCGCGATATCGACCTCATCGTGGACCGAAAGCGCGCTTCGCGCCAGTGCGGAATCATAGGTCTCGGACTTGAACAGCAGGGTTTCGGGCGCGTCCTTGTCATAGGCTTCGATGGCGACCGGCAGCGCGGGGGAGGTGTTCATCACCGCCCGGTAGAGGTCGCCGGCGCGAAAAGGGGCGTATATGAAGCCGGAAAGCGGCAGGTTGCCTTCCGCGTCGTTCTCTCCGCGATCCATTTTCAGGGGCAGGTAGAGCAGAAAGCCGGGCTGCTTGTTCTCGGTGATTTCCTGTACCAGCTCCACCGGCCCGCTGGCGCGCGGCGTGTCGGTGGCGAATGCCTTGGCCATGGCGTCGCGGCGCACCGGATCGGAGTACATGTCGTAGCCGATCGCCGCGCGATTGCGCTCATTGTCCGGCTCCAGCATCACGATCGCGGCCCGGAAATCCTGGTCGGTCTCGGGCCAGATCCTGCGGTGCTCGCCATTGGCGCGGCCGATCATGTCTTCGGCGCTGCCTTCATTGCCGGTATAGATCATGCGGGCAAAACCGATGCCCTGAATGCCGTCATAGCGGTCTTCGGTATCGAGACCGCCGACATAGGTCCGGAAGGCGGGGCGATCGATGTTTCCATCGGTTGCCTCGAAGAACGCCTTGGTGGCTTCCAGCAGCGACATGTGCTGGTAGAAACGGTTGACGATCCTGTCGGCGGCATCGCCCGCAACGCTCTCGAATTTCGCGCGGCGCTCCACCTCTGATGCCCGGTAGATCGAAAACGACATGCCGAGGCCGATAATGGCGACCACCAGAAAGACCAGTGCGGGAAGCACACGGCTGATGGTCGAAATATTGCCGTTATCGGGCTTGTCGAACAAATTGAGCATGTCTTTTTCGCCGGTCGACCGGTTATAGCCGGCCAATTTCACTCATTCGCGCCAAGAAAGTGAAACGACTTCGGGTATTCGCGAGATTGTACCGATAGAAGCGCGTGACCGATGAAGCATTTGGTTCATTTTGCTTGTGCGCACCGGCACCAGGTGCCTGTGATCGTACATTCCTGTTTTTCGGAGGCTTGTCAATCATCGGCGGCGGGATGGAACTCCCCTCCGCGGTGGCGCGTTTATCCGGCATAGTCAAAGCTAAGCTGAAAGGAGCAGGCTTATGAATTGGGACCGTATCGAAGGCAACTGGAAACAGTTTACCGGCGAAGTACAGGCCAAATGGGGCAAGCTGACCAATGACGATCTCGACGTCGTCGCCGGCAAGCGCGAAAAGCTCGTCGGCAAGATCCAGGAGCGCTACGGCAAGGAGCGCGATGAAGCAGAACGCGACGTGGACAACTGGATGAACAGCTCCCGCTGATATCGCGGCATCAAGAAACATAAGGGCGGTGACGCGAAGGCGTCGCCGCTCTTTTTTGTTTTGAAAGCGCAGCGAAAAACGCGGGCCGCCCGAAGACGACCCGCCCTTATATGTTGGAGAATTTCTTTCCTATCGGCTGCGCGCGAAGTTCACGATGACCGCGACGGCGAAGAACAGCAGAAACAGGAAGAACAGAATCTGCGCGATACCTGCTGAAGCGCCGGCGATACCGCCAAAACCGAGGGCGGCGGCGATCAGGGCTATCACCAGGAAAACAGCGGCATAGTAAAGCATGGGCATTCTCCTTGTGTTTTGTACAAGGAAAACGCCCGAGTGCCGGGGGAGTTCCAAACCCGACGAAAAAGGACGACCGGAGCCGCCCCTCATGGTTATCGATCGGTTGACGCCTTATGCAGCCTGTTCGTGATGCTCCTGGAAGAACAGCGCCTGGCTGATCAGCGCCTTGACCATGTCGGGGTTGAACGGCTTGGTGACCAGGAAGGTCGGTTCCGGCCGTTCGCCGGTCAAAAGTCGTTCCGGGAATGCGGTAATGAAGATCACCGGCAGCGATTCGGCGGCGAGGATATCGTTGACCGCGTCGATCCCCGAACTGCCGTCTGCAAGCTGGATATCGGCGAGCACCATGCGCGGGCGCGAGGATTTGAAAAGCTCCACCGCTTCCTTGTGGGTGCGCGCGATGCCGGTGACGCGGTGGCCCAGACTTTCCACCATCTGCTCGATATCCATGGCGATCAGCGGTTCGTCCTCGATGATCATGATATCGGTGGCAACCTGCCGGGCGATTTCCGAGGAGGCGTCGTCGACGAGGTCGGAAATCCGGTCGCTCTCGACATCCAGAATTTCGGCCGTTTCCTTATGGCTGAAGTTTTCGAGCGAAATCAGCAGAAAGGCCTGACGGGGCTTGGCCGGCAACGCCATCAGGTTGGCCGCGGCGCGTTTTTCCCAGGAGAAGGGCGATTCGATTTCCCCGATTTCGATTGTCGTGGAACTGAAGAGCTGAGAGAAGAGTTTATAAAGCGAGACTTTATCATCGCCGTCGTCAGGGAAAAGCGAAACATCTTCAATCAGCGTTTCGAGCACGGCGGCAACGTAGGCGTCGCCCGATGTCTGGGAGCCGGTAACGGCACGTGCGTAACGCCTCAGATAGGGTAGATGGGCGGCGATACGGGTTGAAAGCGACATGTCTGGTAGTCTCCTGCCTCGATAGGTCGTTGCGGGTCACTCTTGTAGAGCATCCTCAACAAGCAAGAATGCGGCAGACGAAAAAAAGTTCCCGATTCAGGGAACATTTTATTTGCGGACGCGTTTTCGGCATGAATGGATTGAAGTGCAATGAGGCAAAAACTGGTGAAAAACAATAGCGGCCTTCAGCAAGGCTCGAACATGCCCGGTACGGCCAAGAGCCCCGAGGAGGCGATCAGCAGACGCCTCAAAGCTCTCTACAATGCTGTCGAACAGGAGGAAATTCCGGATCGGTTTCTCGATCTGCTCGAGCGTCTGGACGCGGCCGAGGCCGCATCCACGGCCAAAGCGAAGGGGTAATCGCCGTGACCACAGACGACAAATCGAGTTTCAAGCGGGATATGCTGAAGACCGTGCCAAGCCTGCGCGCCTTTGCGGTGTCGCTTTGCGGCCATCAGGATCTCGCCGACGATCTGGTCCAGGACACGATCATGAAGGCCTGGGCCAAGCAGGACAGCTTTGCCGCGGGCACCAATATCAAGGCCTGGCTGTTCACGATCCTGCGCAATGAGTTCTACAGCCAGATGCGCAAGAGCGGGCGTGAAATCCAGGATACCGACAACGTCTTCACCGAGCGGCTTTCCACCCATCCCGCGCAGTATGGCGCGATGGATCTGAAGGATTTCCGCGAGGCGCTGAACAAATTGCCGAGCGACCAGCGCGAGGCCATCATTCTGGTCGGCGCATCGGGTTTTTCCTACGAGGAGGCGGCCGAAATCTGCCATTGCGCGATCGGCACGATCAAAAGCCGGATCGCCCGCGCCCGCGGAAAGCTGCAGGAATTGCTGGATATTACCGGCGACACCGAGTTCGGCCCCGACGCCAATTCGGCAAGCGTGGTCAGCCGCTCCTTCGTATCGCGCCCGGGCTGATCAAGACAGAAAAAAGTAGTGTTTTCTATTGCCATGGGGCCGGTCTTTGACCGGCCCTTTCGGTTATTTCTCTCGGGCTTATATATAAGCCGCAGCCATGCCCGTTCTGCCGCTCAGAGCGGCTCGCCGGCCAGCAGTTTCGGCAGCTCCCGGGCGGTGCGGCCGGCCGCTTCCTCGATGAAATAACGCTTCAGCCCGGGCATGCGATCGACGACGCCGAGGCCGAAATCGCGGGCCATGCGCAGCGGGCCGATATCGTTGGAAAACAGCCGGTTCAGGATATCGGTGGTCATGCCCATGCGCACCGTGTCGAACCGCCGCCAGCGCTGATAGCGCTCAAGCGTGTCCAGCGCGCCGATATCCAGGCCGTTGCGATCGGCATCGACGATGGTTTCGGCAAGGGCGGCGACATCCTTGAAGCCGAGATTGAGGCCCTGACCCGAAATCGGGTGGATGCCGTGGGCGGCATCGCCCGCAAGCGCCAGCCGCGGCGCGATGAAGGAGCGCGACAGCGTCAGGCCGAGCGGAAAGGCGCGCCTTCCGCCTGCAAGCGTGAGCTTGCCGAGATGATGGCCGAAGCGGCGCTCCAGTTCGGCCTCGAATACCATGTCGTCGCTTTCGACGAGGCGCTTGGCATCATCCGTGCGCTCGGTCCACACCAGCGAGGACCGGTTGCCGGTGAGCGGCAGGATGGCGAACGGTCCGGCGGGCAGGAAATGCTCTTCCGCCCGCCCGTTATGCGGGCGTTCATGGGCGACGGTGGTGACGATGCCGGACTGGCCGTAATCGAACTTGACCGTCCTGATCCCGGCCATGTCGCGTAGCCGCGAGCGCGCGCCATCGCAGGCAACCACCAGCCGGGTCGTAATCTCCTCGCCGCCGGCAAGCGTGATTTTCGCGTGGCCGCCCTCCGCGGAAAAGTCGGTCACGGCGGCATCGTGGCGGATCTTGATGCCGAGTGTGGCTGCCGCCTTGCGCAGCGCCCGCACCATGGCGACATTCGGGATCATGTAGGCAAAGGGCGCGTCGCTCTCGCCGCGTTCGCCGAAGGTGAGGAACACCGGCTTGACCGGTTCGCCGGTCTGCGAATCGGTGACGATCATATCGTTGATCGGCTGGGCGTGCTCCTTGATGTCGTCCCACAATTCCAGCGTTTTCAGCATGTTGATCGCAGCGGCGATAATCGCCGAGGCCCGCTCGTCCTTTTCCCACACATGGTCCGGGGCCGCCTCCATCAGCTCGATCTCAAGGTGGGGCGCCGCTTTCTTGATCGCGACCGCGACCGAGAGCCCGACATAGCCGCCGCCAACGATGACGATATCCTTCATATCCCGATCCTTCCTGCGTCTCGCCACATCTCGCTCCGTCTCAGCAAAGCTGTTATAGGCCATTGCGTTACTCATGGGATATATAGGGACCGCGTTCAAATGTCACAGCCCGGCAACAAACAAGGCGGCGTTCAAGGCGGGAGGGCGCTCGCCGCTCTCCTCGATCTGGAGCGGCTGGAGGAGAACCTCTATCGCGGTCAAAGCCCCGCGACCACATGGCAGCGCGTGTTTGGCGGGCAGGTGGTCGCCCAGTCACTGGTTGCAACCCAGAGAACAGCGCCGGAGGGCCATCTGGTCCATTCGCTTCATGGCTATTTCATGCGTCCCGGCGATACCGAGGTGCCGATCATCTTCCAGGTGGAGCGGCTGCGCGACGGACGGAGTTTTTCGACCCGCAGCGTGCGCGCGATCCAGCACGGCCAGCCGATTTTCATCATGACCGCCTCGTTTCAGGTGGAGGAGGACGGCTTCCAGCACCAGGATAGCATGCCGGATGTTCCGCCGCCCGAAGAACTGGCATCGAGCGATATCATGAATGATGCCGAAAACGCGCCCGCCCCGGTCCGCAATTACTGGATGCGCGAGCGGCCGATCGAGATCCGCCCCGTGGATCTGGAAAATTTTCTCTGGCGCAAGAAGCCGG
This sequence comes from Martelella sp. NC20, assembly GCF_013459645.1. Classification (NCBI taxonomy): domain Bacteria; kingdom Pseudomonadati; phylum Pseudomonadota; class Alphaproteobacteria; order Hyphomicrobiales; family Aurantimonadaceae; genus Martelella; species Martelella soudanensis. The sequence goes on along the minus strand of NZ_CP054861.1, from coordinate 571,311 downwards.
GCGGCCAGCAGAATATCTGGATCCGGGCCAACGGCCAGTCGCCCCACGGGCGCGATTACCAGACCGCCTTTCTGGCCTATATGTCGGATATGACCCTGCTCGACGCGACGCTTTATCCGCATCAAAGCTCTGTTTTTTCCGATCGGGTGCAGGGGGCAAGCCTCGACCACGCGGTCTGGTTCCACCGGCCGTTCGATATCGACGACTGGCTGCTTTATGCGCAGGAAAGCCCTTCGGCGAACGGCGGCCGGGGTTTTGCCTATGGCCGCATCTTCACGCGTGACGGCACGCTGGTTGCCTCCGTCGCGCAGGAAGGCCTGATCCGCATTCGCGATCACGCGCGACCGTTCTACATCAAGACGTAACCCTGCGGGTCCCGGCGGTGGGGATGGATATGCCTATATTGCGCGCATGGTGGGCCTTCCGATCGACGGTCCGCAACGGCGCGGCTGATTTCCATACCGGCATTTGCACATAAAAAAGGCAATTGCCGAAATTAGCGCACGGAATCGCCACAACTTTGCGGCGGGCGCCATCCAGTCTGCGTTCCCCCAGAAATGTCACAGTTATATCAATGAGTTGTGATGCCAGTTCGAAACTGGCACGGACTTTGTATGTCTGCGATAAGCCGCCGACGAATTTTGATTTGAAAGCGGTAAGGAGAACCGGCTTTTCGAAGCTGAGGGTAACAAAGGATGGGAAACCAGATGAAAATTGTGATGGCCATCATAAAGCCGTTCAAGCTGGATGAGGTGCGTGAGGCCCTCACCGCCGTCGGCATTCAGGGCCTGACCGTGACCGAAGTGAAAGGTTACGGCCGGCAGAAGGGGCACACCGAGATCTATCGCGGCACCGAATATGCCGTCAGCTTCCTTCCCAAGCTGAAGATCGAAGTCGCGGTCGCCGCCGACGTGGTCGAAAAGGCTGTCGAGGCGATCGCCTCCTCCGCCAAGACCGGACAGATCGGCGACGGCAAGATCTTTGTCTATTCCATCGAGCAGGCCGTGCGCATCCGCACCGGCGAAACCGATTCCGAAGCGCTGTAAATCAGCAGGGGGTAATCAGTCTATGTCTTCCAAACTCAAACTTTTTGCGGGCGTCACTGCGATTGCAGCAGTCTCTCTCGCCTTCCCCGCTCTGGCGCAGGAGGCAACGGTCGAAGTCGAAGAAGTTGCCGGCATGTCGGCTGCGGCGACCGAGGTGTTCAACACGTTGCTGTTCCTCATCATGGGCTTCCTGGTCATGTGGATGGCCGCGGGCTTCGCCATGCTGGAAATGGGCCTGGTGCGCAAGAAAAACGCATCGATGCAGGGCCTGAAGAACGTTGCCATCTATGCGATCGGCGGCCTGATGTTCTGGTTCACCGGCTACAATCTGATGTATACCGGCGTTGACGGCGGCTTCATGGGCTCGTTCGGCCCCTATGTCTTCCCGGGCCCTGGCATGGATGACGGCTCCGCCGGCTATTCGGTCGCATCCGACTGGTTCTTCCAGATGGTGTTCTGCGCGACCACCGCCTCGATCGTGTCCGGTACGGTTGCCGAGCGCATCAAGCTCTGGCCGTTCCTGCTCTTCACCGTGATCCTGACCGGTATTCTCTATCCGATCACCGGTTCCTGGCAGTGGGGCGGCGGCTGGCTTTCCGAAATGGGCTTCTCCGATTTCGCCGGTTCGACGCTGGTTCACTCGGTCGGCGGCTGGGCGGCTCTCGCCGGCGCGCTCGTCCTTGGCGCCCGCAATGGCAAATACGGCGCCGACGGTTCGGTTCATCCGATGCCCGGTTCCAACATTCCGCTCGCCGTTCTCGGTACCTTCATCCTCTGGCTCGGCTGGTTCGGCTTCAACGGCGGTTCGCAGCTTGCTCTGGGATCGATCGCCGATGCCGGTGACGTGTCCAAGATCTTCGTCAACACCAACATGGCCGCCGTCGCAGGTGCGCTTGTCGTGCTCGTGCTGCTGCAGATCATCTACAAGAAGGTCGACGTCACCATGGTTCTGAACGGTGCGCTGGCCGGTCTGGTGTCGATCACCGCTGAACCGCTGACGCCTTCCGTTCCGGCGGCCTTGTTCATCGGCGGTATCGGCGGCGTGCTGATCATCGTGTTTGTCCCGCTGCTTGACAAGCTGAAGATCGACGACGTGGTCGGCGCGATCCCCGTCCACCTGATCTGCGGTATCTGGGGCACGTTCATCGTGGCGCTGACCAATGACGGCACCAGCTTCGTCACCCAGATCATCGGCATCGTCGCCATTGGCGCCTTCACCTTCATTGTGTCGCTGGTGGTCTGGTTCATCCTCAAGGCAATCATGGGCATCCGTGTTTCGCCGGAGGAAGAAGAAATCGGCCTCGACAAGTCCGAGGTCGGCGTCGAAGCCTATCCGGAATTCATGTAATTCCATCCGGGTGCGCCGTACGGCGGATCCGGATGATTTCAAGACACATCGCAGAACCCCGCCGGTCCGCCCGGCGGGGTTCTGTATTCCGGAGTATCTCGCGGCGGGCTGAATCGCCGGATGTCCACAGAGATGCGCCAAAGCTGACGGATAGAGTGAACCTGCTTCAGTGAAAGGCGCATTCCTTCCGCGCCTGCCCGTACGCAACGCCGGTATCCACTGTTGCCGGATGCGCTCCGGCGCAGCCTGAATCGTAAAAATGGCATCAAAAAATTAAGCGAGTTCAGCTGGCGGAGCTTGTGCTGGCTTGCAGTTGTGACAGTCATGAAGCCGAAATATATGATAGCGTCATCACAATAGGGGCCGAAATTCCGCACAGGAATTTCCCAAGCCGAGCGGATGTTTCTCGACCTGACGCTCGGCTCGAGCGGGAATTTTTCCGACGCAGGAGTCGTTGAGCGCTGGCGTATCTGTTGCAACCGATGATAATATCTCGGTTATATCGTGGATGAGTGATTGTTTTTATGGCGCGCGCCGGTTACCTGAAATACCAAAAAAAGTCTGGAGAAGAGGCAGGACCGGTTCCTGCCGGTATTGGAAACACCGCAAGATTTGGACTGAACGTGAAAAATCTCAGACTCTTCAACTGTTCCTGCCATCACCCCTTGCGGTTTGGAAGGAAGACCTGCTCGTATTGCTTCAGACCCACGCCGTTCTACAACCGCGTTCCGTTCTGGATCGCGCTGCTGCTCATTGGACTTGTATTGTCATCACAACTGTTGGGGTTCACGTTCAACGGTGCATTGAATGCGATGGAGTCCGGCCCGTAGAGACCTTCAGCTCGAATCATCTGACCGCAGATGTTCGGGCGACCGTGTTAAAGGCACCATAAAAGCACATTTCCGCTCGTTATGTTCTTGTTTTTATTGCTTTCGAGCATGACTGCACTTTTTGCAGGTATCATCAAATTCACCGGATGAAAGCATCGGATTCGCCAAATTCGTCCCATTCCCGCTTTCGGGGCAAGCAATCATTGACGATGCCGATCGCGTGCGGCGCCTTTCTGCTCCGAAATTGAAGAAGCACTTTCATCCAGATTGTCGACGAGCCGCCCCAATTCGCCTCGTTCGTAGAGTTACGCTCCCATCCAGGCACTGCTGTCCGGCTTAAATTTGTAGACAAGGCGCATGACATTGATTCTACTTGTTTTCAGACGTTTCGCGGCGTTCTGGACACGAGCAGAAGGTCAATGCCATGCATCATCAAAATAGCGTTTTCCATCAGATACAAAAGCATGGGAGCTTCCGAAAATGCCGTGCGCATCCAGATATGCGTGGCGCTCATCGCCTATCTCGTTCTGCGTGCCGCACAAGCCTGCCAGAACGTCATCAGTCAGCCGCTCGCATTCACCCGCCTCATCCGCATCAATCTCATGCATAGAAGACCAATCGATGCGCTGAGAAAGCAAAGGCAGCCACCACCAATCAAAACGCCGCAACTGTCTCTCTTCAACAAAGAAAGTTAAACTGGACAGTAGTGGATTGAGGCCCTGGTTCAAGCGTCTTGAATGCCAGCGATTTGATACCATGCTTGCATGGCTGTTGTTCTCAATTCGCGATGATGGGTGGATGGAATGTCGTGGCGGGAAATGTGAAAGAGGTTGGCTGTCAATCGGATCGTGGATGGAAACGTACCGTTGAAGGTGCCTCGCTGGCTTGAAGCGCCTCATAATCTTTTCACGCCGTCGGACAGCCTGCTGAGAATTCTCGGCCCGATTGTTCAAGCCCTTATAAGAGCGATGTTCGACGCCGGGCATGATATCGCGCTTCACCGCGCGATAGGAGCGAAGCTTGTCGGGATAATCACACGAGGCGAACGGGCAGCCAGCATATCCTCGACCATACGCAGTTCGCCCTGAACAACTCGGAAGCTTTTGAATTTTCAGGGTCTGAGGATGGTGGCGAAGTATTTGTTTATGCGATTTTGGCTTCTGCGCTGCGGATGGCAGCGAGAATAAAGGCACCCAAAAGGCGATAGAATGAGGCGCAGATTGTGGGCGGCGGCCACAAGCATGGCGCTGATGGCATAGCCATCATGTCCAGACAAGAAGTTTCTGTCGAGGCGACCGTCGGTTTTCATGTGACCGATGGTGGCCTCGATGGCGGATCGCCGCCTGAGCTCGCGCCGGATGGTGGGGGTGAGGCCGCGCCGGTTTCCGGCAATGAAGACGGTGGCCGGGCCTTTGTAATCATGACCGCGATAGCCCTTGTCGACATAGATGCGCTCTGGCTCGTCACTGTCCTCGCCGCTGCGATAGGCCCACATATACGATGCGCTGGTGGCTTCTCTGTCCTTTTCCTTCAGCACCTGGACCGTCGTCTCGTCGCCATGGATGAGGGGCTGAGATCTGAGCTGCAGCTTCAGCGCGTCATAGATGCGGGACAGATGCTTTTCGCTCGAGCCGATCACCCAGTGCCCCAGAGCGCCATGGCTGACGGGAACGCCGGCGCGCTCGAATGTCTGCGCCAGGCGGTAGAGCGGCGTGCCGTCGACATATTTGTGAACAAGGGCGAAGGCCAGCGTCGAGGCCGTGGCGATACTGCCCGGCAAGGGCTGCGCCGGCATCGGCGCGGTCACGACGGGCGTGTTGATCCCGGTGTGGTCGCGATGGCGGCAGATCCCACGGGGAGTGGATCGTGGCCCGCACTCTAGCAGAGTGGGCCATCGCAACTCGCTCTTTGGAGGCCCTTCATGAATTCTTCGACCACCGATCGACTCGAGCTACACGCTGCTGTCCGCGTGGATCTTGGCGCAATCTTCGTCTCGCTGGAGCTGTCCAGATCGACCTGGCTCATCACCTCGATTGTACCGGGTAGCGAAAAGATGTCGCGTCACACGGTCGCTGGCGGTGGCAGCGCCGGGCTGCTCGCCTGCCTCACCGGGCTGCGCAGCAAGGTCGAGGCGCGCACGGGCAGGCTTTATCCGTTGGTGGTGATCCAGGAGGCGGGGTTGTCCGGCTTCTGGATCGACCGGGTGCTGAACCGCGAGAACTGGATCGACCGGGTGCTGAACCGCGAGAACTGGATCGAAAGTCACATCGTGGATGCGGCATCGATCGCGGTGTCGCGCCGCCACCGGCGCGCCAAGACAGACCGGCTCGATGGCGAGGCGCTGATCCGCGCCCTGATGGCCTTCAAGCGGGGGGAGCCGCGGGTCTGCTCGATGGTCCGGGGGCCGACGCCCGAGAATGAGGATCGCCGCCGGATCAACCGCGAGCGCAAGGTGCTGGTCGCCGAACGGGTTGAGCACGTCAACCGCATCAAGGGCCTGCTTTTCAGCCAAGGCATCCGCGACTACGACCCTTCACGCCGCGACCGGCGCGATCGCCTGGGAGAACTGCGGACCGGCGATGGCCGCGCGCTTCCCGCCCATATGAGAGCCCAGATCGGACGCGAGTTCGACCGTCTCGAGTTGCCGCTCGGCCAGATCAAGGTGGTGGAAGCCGCGCACGATGCGCTGCTCGCCGCGACGGCGGTGGACGCCTCAATGCCGGCGGCGATGTTGCTCAAGCTGCTGGTGGCGCTCTGGAAATACGCGACCGCCGGCGTCATCATCGAGGGGGCGCTCATGAAAACCGCATGACCATTTCCACCACCCTTTCCCTCCATTCCGCAAAGGCCTGATCAGCTTTTCGGATCCAGGCGGGCGGACCGAAAATATGTGTGTCCAGATGCGTAAGGTTGACGGCCGGGAAACCCTTTCTCAGCCTATCGAGCCTATGGCTCTTGACCGCGCGGCCTGAATGGAGCCAACTTCACGTGCCCGTAGCTCGCCGCCAGGGAATTTCCACCACATTCGAGACACGATCCCCGGGCCGGTATCAGAAGATATCTAACCTTTTACAACAGCCGATGTCCGCATTCATTGCTTGACCGGAAAATAATGGATCAGGTCTACCCCAATGCGCTGCCCGGAATATCAACTGCAGCATAGTTGAGGCCAGTGATCACCGAGGCACAATCTGCATCTATTCAAACAAATAGAGCCAATTAAAATTTCTTTTTTTCAATTAGGCTGTTATATTATTCAATATGTTCACCGATGAGGGGATTTCTTGATGTGGGTGTCTGCTAGCGGTCCGAATCCAACATTTGGTTCCCATCGCCGCAACCTCATCAGCAAATGTTGGAATCACAGGAACCATTAGCAAGCGTATGGTTTCTAGTGGAGTTTTAGAATTTGACATTTGATGAACGAGGTCGCTGAAACGGAACTCAAATGTCAAATTAATTCCACTAGATTTGATGGTGGCTTAAATGCCGTGATGAATGACGTAGCTGCACTGTTTGAGTATTTTACAAAGAAACAAGCTGACGAGGCAAAAATTGTAGTTAGTGAAGCTTCAGGGACTCGGATTGTTGTTGTTTTTTACAGAATGTAATATGGGCGCCACCTGGGGTTGGTGATAGGCGGTGCTGCGGCACATCGTGTGTAAATTTTCACCGCCTCTTACTTAGGCGACTTTATCGAAGACAAAATGGGCAGGAGGTTGGGGCGTTGAAAAGCATTCACACTCTGTATCGAGTTGTATTTTTTGTCATAGCGCTGTCTTTGAGCTTGGTTTCTCGACCCGGAGTTGCCCAGGTTAGACTCTTTGGTGAAGAAGTAGATGTGGTATCGAGGGCCGAGCGGGCGGGGCTGGGAGCTGCAGATTTCTTTCTTGCAACAAATGGTGCCCTCTTACACCAACTTCAGCCATCCCATTTTTTCGATCCATCCGTTGAAGGAAAAATTGCCTTTGCCAATCAGCTGATTGCGAAAATTGCGCCGGGCTTTTCATATGATAGTTTCGGTGTTGCCAAGCTTGTTTATGCAGAGACTGAGATCACGCTGACTTTTACCGAGCTTCCGCCAAGCTATGTCATAGTTTTCGTCGATGCCCAAGTGCCCTTGACGGCTGGTGAGATTGCAGATGCCTTAGCCACCTCAGATTTCGAGCAGAGTTTTGAGCATTATGAGCCGAACTTCTTGGCCAGCTTTGATGATTTTCAGTACCAGGAAGAATACTCAGTCCAGCAATGGGCATTCTCGAACATCGGAGATGGAAGGCCACATCTGGGCGCTGTCTTTGATGTCGATTCAGATATTGTTGATGCCAAAGCTCTGGCGCGTCGGTTTCATACAGAGCAAGTCGTCGTGGCTGTGTTGGACAGCGGACTCAGACCCAGCCTAAAAGCATTTAGGGATCGGCTGTGGACCAATCCAAAGGAAATTCCCAGCAACGGTATCGATGATGATCGGAACGGCTACGTTGATGACGTCAATGGCTTCGATTTCTTCGCCAATACAGGTGAACTGCGGGACAGGAGTGGGACCAGTGGAGGCCACGGCACTTCCGTTTCTGCAATCATTGCCGCGAATTCACTTGGCTCTTCCAACGGCTACGTCGGTGTCGCCGATAACGCACGAATTTTGACCGGCGTCGTAGCTACAGGCATAGGAAACTCATTTGATATAGCATCTCTGATTGAAGGGATTCACTATGCTAAAGAGCAGGGTGTTCAGGTGATGAATCTATCGTTGTCGACCTCTGGGTACTCTCGTGGATTGGATGATGCGGTCTACAGCTTCATAAACACTGGTGGAATTGTTGTTGCCGCTGCCGGGAACTCGAGCGTTGATGTTGTGAAGGAAAATATCTACCCCTGTAAGTGGTTAGAGGTTCTGTGTGTTGCGTCTACTAATTTTAAAGACGAGCTCTCGTCTTTTTCGAACTACCAGACCTCTCAGCTCCTCAACCTTCCAACGGTTCAAATTGCCGCGCCCGGCGAAGGTGTACGCTCAATTAATGCTTATGGCAGAGTATCCTTTGTGGACGGCACCTCTTTTGCCGCGCCGATGGTGACCGGAACAGTTGCTTTGTTAAAGGGAATTCGCCCCTCCGAAAACAGTGATCAGATATGGAGGCGTGTACTTTTGGGGGCTGAACCCGTTCGAGAATTATACGGGAAAGTTGGGTCGTCAAATGGGAAATATTGGGCCGGGGCTCGATTGAATGTTTATCACTCGCTGCTTCTTCAAAAGTCACTTTTCGGTGCGACCCAATATTGCGATGGACGTGACGACCAAGGCTACCTGCGTCGAAACAATTGGCCATATGCAAATTCTGGAGACCTCGGAGTTGACGGGAACAGCGTAGCGACAGCCTATCGTATTTGCACCAAGCGGCAACTGCTGAGCATAAGAGAGCAAGACGCCGAAAAACATTTTGCTCTCATGGAGAGTATTGATTGGAACGAACGAACCCATCTTGGCAACGAGATGATTGGACAGTATTGGAATAATCCCAATTTCAACGGCACGTTTTACGGTCTCGGGCACACAATATTTGGCTTAAAAATAGATGTTAAATGGTCTTGGGGACTCTTCAAGGCGCTTGGCCGAAATTCCTCCGTGTCCCACCTTTTCGTTAGAGGTGCCGATATCAAATCAGGATCGGATGCGGGTGCTATCGCTGTTAAATCAAATGGGTTGTTGAATTTCGTCGAAGTAGAGGGCGTAATCCAAGGGAATGGCACCGTTGGTGGCCTGGTTGGATTTCAGGATGGGGGAACGATAAGACATTCCTACTACGAGGGTGGAATTCACAATTCCTCTGGGAGTACCGGAGGCCTGGCTGGAGTAATGAAAAACAACGCTAAGATCACAAATTCCTCCGCCCGGGTTTTAATAACTGGCGGTAATTCTGGTGGGTTTGTTGGTTCTATGAAGTCAGGAGCCTTGATTGAGAAAAGCTATACCAATGTCCAGATTTCAGGTGATAAGAGCGGGGGCATGGCTGGCCTCCTTGAATGCGGCGCAACGATTTCGAACTCCTTATCAGAGGGTATTGTCTCGGGTACGGAAACCGCAGGGATTGCCTATCGCCAAAGCAACGCCAATTTGTTTAATGTACTTTCCATGGTTGGTGAATTTGATCGGAATGGTCGTTCTGGTGCCGTATACGATACAGTTGAAAACCTAGAGGTTCATATAATAGATCATCCTTGGTACTATGTGTGTACTGGCACTCAAACGCCGGCGCCCGCCTCTTTTGTCGTAGAGTGCCTCTACCAAGATGATAGCCTGAAGCCAACACGGGACAACTGCAATCCAATGATGATGAGGCAACTGAAAAATGCTGGGAGCTATCGGAGCTGGAACTTGACCTCTATTTGGTTCAAAGGGCCGCAGAATCCAGCTATATTGCGTAACATCCCACGGTCTCGGGCCTATTTTCATCCAAGTCAATAGCTTTGGTTGTGAGCTACCTCAGTGATTCCTACATTCGACTTGAGCTTCTGCGGGTTTGAGACCAATAGTTTGGTCGCTGCGCGTCGACTGACCGGAATCAATGTCTTTAAATCTTCCCGCCTACACCCTTAAATTTCTCAACGAAGGCCGAAGCTTTTTGAAAGACGCTCTGCTTCTTCGCCCTGTGTTTTGGGTTAAGCGGACTCATTATCGGCAGAACAGAATTGAGTTCATCGCCGTTCTCGCTCGCGAATTCACGCTTCAGAGATGCCGCTATATAGCGCCTCGCAGCAGTTGAATGTTGATTGCCACTGAGAACTGACCCGGCATTTCCACCGAGAAGTGACCCGCCTCTTAGGTATGTTTCGGGTCTGCTGTCGTGGTCAAGTTTCTCTTTTTCTCCTTCGTCGTTTTGGTGTCGTGGGCAGAGCTATTCTTGAAGCGGAAGCTATCGTTTCCGGTTTCAAGGATGTGGCAATGCTGGACGCCTCTAAATACCTACCGTTTTCCTTCGTTTCATGATTCGCTTCGTGCCGGTGATTTTTCGGAGAATGACGATGCGTGAACAGCCTGGTTTCTTTGATGTTGATGAGCGTTACGCGCGACTGAGCGCAGTCGGCGATCCTCTGGAAAAACTCAACAGCATTAATTCCGTGGCTGGTTTTCGAGAAGCCGCTGACCAAAGCCTTGAAGCGTTCGGACGGATCGAAAGGCGGTCGTCCGCCTTATCCGGCGATCATGATGTTCAAGATCCTGGTGCTGCAGGCGCTTTACCATTTGTCCGATGACTAGGCCGAGTTCGTCATTCAGGCCCGACTTTCCTTCATGCGGTTTCTCGGCCTGTCGCTTTCTGAGAAAGTCCCGGACGCCAAGACGATCTGGTTGTTTCGCGAAAGCTTGGTGCGGGCCGGCGCCATCGACAACCTGTTTGCCCGTTTCGACAGGCATCTCTCGAAATCCGGTTATCTGGCCAGGGGCGGCCAGATTGTCGATGCGACGATCATTCAGGCACTGAGACAGCGCAATACCCAGGACGAAAAGGACGCGATCAAGCGCGGGGAGATCCCCGAACTTGCTCGCGCAGCGCTTTGTCGCCCCAGCGCCGAACCGCATCTGGCTGGCGGATATCACCTATATCGCCACTGGAGAGGGCTGGCTCTATCTGGCGGCGGTGCTTGATCTGGCGACGCGGAAGATCGTCGGTTGGGCGATGCGCGACCATATGCGTACCGAGTTGCCGCTGGCAGCATTGATGATGGCCGCGCAGCGGCAAAGACCAGCATCCGGCTTGATCCACCATTCGGACAGGGGATCGCAATACGCGGCCGGGGCCTATGTCGAGCATCTGGCCTCAATCGGCGCAACGCCGTCGATGAGCCGGACCGGCAACTGCTACGATAATGCCCCGATGGAAAGCTTCTTCCACACTTTGAAGGTCGAACTGGTCTATCAATGCCGCTGGACGACGCACGCCGAGGCGCGCCAGGCGCTGTTCGGATACATCGAAGGATACTACAATCGGCACCGCATGCACTCGGCCCTCGGGTATCTCACCCCCGAACAGGCCGAACAAAGCATGACGGGCTAACCCAAAGTGTCCGCGCAATCGGGGGATGATCAATCAGCGCAGGCCGCTTTCCGATCGCTCACAGGACGCTCATCGCAACGGTAACAGAGCTGGCTACCAAAGTCCGATTGCGGCGTCTGGTTGTCAACCATCAAAAGAGCGGCTTCGAAGTTCCTATATCGCAAGTGGCGCACGCTTTTAATCACGCCTAGGCCAAGCGGCGCGTTAGGAGAGGCAGACCGCTGCTTTCGGGAAATTTTCGGATTTTTCCGGCCGCGATGTCACATCCGGCTGGACCATCTCGTCAACGCGGTGTCAGATAACAATGGAGTTTACCATGACATCCCGTATGACCGACCATATGAAACGCGCCAAGGGTGGCTTCGAGCCGCTGTTTGCAGCCGAAGCCGCTATCAAGAGCAGCACGCTTGAGCCGCTTCTTATTCATCTCGTCAAGCTGCGGGCGAGCCAGATCAATGGCTGTGCCTTCTGCATCCAGATGCATGTCGCCGAGGCACTGACGGATGGCGAGACGCCGCTTCGCCTGCACATGCTGCCGGCCTGGCGCGAAAGCCCGCTTTATTCCGAACGCGAGCGTGCGGCTCTCGCCTGGACCGAAGCGCTGACTAGACTGTCCGAAACCGGTGCGCCGGATGCGGACTGGGCGAAAGTCGAGGTGGCCTTTGATGTTGACGAGCGGGCCTGGCTGACGCTGGCGATCGGCGCCATCAACCTGTGGAACCGGGTTCAGGCCGGGTTGAGGGTGCCGCACGGCATCAGGCTTCCCGAGGCGCGGGTCAATGCAGCCTGAGGCCACGGAAATCTTTGAAGCGCAGCGGCCCCGACTGCTGCGCCTCGCCTACCGGATGCTTGGCAGCAATGCCGAGGCCGAGGACATGGTGCAGGAAGCCTTCCTGCGCTGGCACAGGGCGGAAGGCATCGACAATCCCGCCGCCTGGCTCACCCGCACGGTATCGCGCCTTTGTCTGGACCAGATGAAATCGGCCCGGTCCCGACGCGAGACCTATCCCGGCACATGGCTGCCGGATCCGCTGATCGAGGCCGAAGACGACGCACTTCGCCCCGACAACCTGACGCTTTCGCTGATGATGGCGCTGGAACGCTTGTCACCCCTGGAGCGTGCCGCTTTCCTGCTCCACGACGTCTTCGGCCAGCCGCTGGACGAGGTGGCGGCGACCATCAATCGCTCTCCTGCCGCAACCCGGCAGCTTGCAAGCCGCGCGCGTGCCCATGTGCAGGCCGACCGGCCACGCTACGAGATTCCGCGCGACGCCGGCGCCGAGCTTGCCCGCGCCTTCTTCGAGGCGTGCAAATCGGGTGACGCGTCCGTACTTGGAGCGATGCTGGCAGAGGGCGCGATGCTGCATTCCGATGGCGGCGGCAAGGTTCTAGCCTATCCCAATGTCATCAGGGGCGCCGACAATCTCATCCGGCTGCTGCTCGGCCTGCAGCGCAAGTTCGGCGACCAGATGACGTTTCTGGAGGCAACCATGATCGACGGCCTGCCGGGTTTTGTCAGCCGCCTCGACGGCAACTTGCAGACGACGGCGATCGAGATCACCGACGGGCGCATCACCGCGCTCTACATCACCCGCAATCCCGACAAGCTGTCGGGGGTTGTGAAGCACTAGCAAATGCAACGCAATGCCTAAGACCGGCGCCCTTTCGGGCGAACGATCCCGCATGCCTGGAGACATCACCATGAAGTCTGTCCTTCTTCTGAATGCCAGCCCGTTTGGCGCAAACGCGCGCGGCTATCAGCTCGCCCTGCAGGCCATTTCAAACCTGCAGGCGGCCATCCCGGCATCGATGTCATCGAGCGGGATCTTGCGCCCGCGGACTTCGGTCGCGTCACCCCGGACTATGCCCGGGCGATCATCAGCCGGGCCGGGCATGACAGTCCGGCATTTTTCCAGTCCGAACGACTGATTCGTGAGCTTGAGCAGACTGATGCGCTGATCATCTCGACGCCGATGCATAACTATACGGTTCCGGCCAATCTGAAACTGTGGATCGACCTCGTGCTGAGGGCGGGAAGGAGTTTCGGTTTTCGCAACGGCCGCAAGGTCGGGCTGCTGGGCGATCGTCCGACGGTGGTGATTGCCGCTTCGGGCGGAACTGTCACCAGCAAGGCGACCCAGCCGGATCATCTGACCGGCTATCTCGCCGATGTGCTGGGAACAATCGGCATCACGAATCTGCGGTCATTCACGTCCAGGGCCTTGCCGAGGACGGCAATGCCGCGCACGCCCTGTCGCTGGGGCAGCGCGCGCTTGACGCCGATCCGCGTTTCGGCCGCGGGTTGAATGCCGATGTCAGCGTCGGCTGACGATGGTGCCTCTGCAGGATCAGGCGAACGCTCTGGCAGGCAAGTGTTGAAATGACGGGCTGCGACATCTGACGCAGCCCGCCGTTTACTCTTGGCTCACTCAGGCCTTTGCGAAGGCGAGGAGCTCGGGGTTGATGACGTCCGGGTTGGTTGCGAACAGGCCGTGCGGCAGCCCCGGATAGGTCTTCAGCGTACCGTTTCGCAGAAGGTCGATGGACCTCAGTGCCGAGTCGGCAATCGGAACGACCTGGTCGTCTTCGCCATGCAGCACCAGAACCGGCACGGTGATCGCCTTCAGATCCTCGGTGAAATCGGTCTCTGAGAAGGCGGCAATGCAATCATACTGCGGCTTGGCGCCACCGGCCATGCCCTGCCGCCACCAGTTGTCGATCAGCCCCTGGCTGATTTCGGCGCCCTCGCGGTTGAAGCCGTAGAACGGGCCGGTCGGGACATCGATGTAGAACTGGGCGCGGTTTGCGGCGAGCGCGGAACGGAAGCCGTCGAACACCTCGATCGGAAGGCCTTCGGGGTTCCTTTCCGAGCGCACCATCACAGGGGGAACGGCAGCGATCAGCACAGCCTTGGCAACGCGGCCCTTTTCGGCGCGGGCGACATAGCGGGCAACTTCGCCGCCGCCGGTGGAGTGGCCGATATGGATCGCGTTCTTCAGGTCGAGCGCGCTGGCGAGTTCGGCGACATCGGCGGCATAGGTATCCATGTCGTTGCCCGTGTCCGTCTGGTCCGATCGGCCGTGGCCGCGCCGGTCATGGGCAATGACGCGGTAGCCATTGGCGAGGAAGAACAGCATCTGGTTGTCCCAGTCGTCGCCCGAAAGCGGCCAGCCGTGGTGGAAGACAACCGGCCGGGCGTCCTTCGGTCCCCAGTCCTTGTAGAAGATATTGGTGCCGTCTTGGGTGGTAATCGTAGACATTCTGAATTCTCCTTGTGTTTGAGCGAATGTGAGGCGGGGCAGAGCCGAAAGGGCAGCGACAGTTGTCGCCGTCTTCAGCACCGCGCGCCGGGTAATTTCGGTGTGCATCGCTTGTCCTCTTGATTTCGACATGGACAAGATAGGTCGGCGGACGCATAACGGGACGTGGCGAAACGGACACTTATCGAGGCAAAACAGACAATGAACAAGAAAGCTGAGCAGGTCGCCGAAATCGGGCTGCTGATCTATCCCGGTTGCCAGCTTGCGGCGATCTATGGCCTGACCGATCTGTTCCGCATCGCGGCCGAATGGACCGGCGAAAACGCGCGCTTCATACGGGTGTCGCACTGGGAGGCGACGGCAGATGATGTCGCCTGCATCTGGGACAGCCATCCCGGTTCGCCGCATCGCCTGAGCCATGCGATCGCGCCGCCGAGCATCATCATGCCGGACCGCATGGCGCCAGCGCCGGCGGCTGCCGCGTGGCTTAGGAACCAACACACCCAAGGCACAGTGCTCTGCTCCGTCTGCGCCGGCGCCTTCGTGCTGGCCGAAACCGGCCTGATCGACGGGCGGCGCGCCACGACGCACTGGGCGTTTGCCGAGCAGCTGGCGAAACGCTTTCCCGCCGTCCGGCTGGCCGAGGAGCATATGGTGCTGGATGAAGGGGATATCGTGACGGCGGGCGGTATACTGGCCTGGGCCGATCTGGGGCTGACGTTGGTGGAGCGTCTGCTCGGGCCGGCGACGATGCTTTCGACCGCGCGCTTCCTCCTCATCGATCCGCCACGCACCAGCCAGCGACCTTTTGCCCAGTTCATTCCGCGTTTCGATCATGGTGACGAAGCCGTTCGCAAGGCGCAGTACTTCATTCACGCCCACGCGCATGAGCCGATCAGCATGGCCGATCTGCATGACATTGCCGGCATGACCGAACGCACGCTGCTGCGCCGCTTCAAGGCTGCGATCCATCACCGCCCGAATGAATATCTGCAGCTTGTGCGCATCGCCAAGGCACGCGAACTCCTGGAGCGCACGCTGCTGCCGGTCGACCGGATTGCTTGGAATGTCGGCTACTCAGACCCGGCGGCGTTCAGGAAGACGTTCCAGAAATTGGTCGGCATCCGCCCGGCGGAGTATCGCGCGCGTTTTGGAACCACCTCGGTCCATCATGATGAGGAAGACTGAGGACGCTTCCGGGCGGCGTTTCGCCGCCCGACTTTTTACTTATCAGTGCGGCTCTGTTTGCCTAAGGCTGATCGAGATGTTGCCTGAGGATATGGTGGCAATTCCGGTCGGCGGCGAACAACAGCACGTCGTCGTCGCGGCGCCATCCTATCTCCGTGATGCCTCCGCACCTTCAACGCCGGCTGACCTGAAGGCGCATGACTGCATCCAGTGGCGATTGGCCGGGGCGGCGCGTTATCGCTGGGAGTACGAACGCCATGGGGAGAGGTTCACCATCGAAACGCAAGGACGTCTCATGCTGGACGATGCCCGGCTGATCGCGATTGCAGCCCGCGCCGGCGCGGGTATCGGTTATGTTGCCAAAGCTGCGATCGCGGATGATCTCGCGGATGGCACGCTGGTTCAGCTACTCCACGAATGGACGCCCCCATATCCGGGCCTGACCCTATACTATACGAAAAACCGGCACATGAGCGCTGGAATGCGTGCATTGATCTCATTCGTTCGGGAATTGAACAGGCGGGGTGGCGGGGCCGAACACTAAGCTCGGAAATGCCTGTCAGAGTGTTTCGCGGTGCTCCGAAGACCTCGCAATCTTTGCGGCTTTGTCAGGTGCGACGTTGCTGTCGACCTTCGTCGGCCTCAAGCACCTCCTGAAAAACCGAAAGCCGCTCAAGCACGGCCGCTCGCTTTGTCTCGAGCTCGGCCTGAAGCCGGTCGATATGCTCAAGCTTGGTGAGAAGCTGAGCGACGCCGCCCGCGCACGGTCCGGCACCGTCGTCCGAAAGGCAGGCCGCCATCGCCTGGACCTCACGCGTCGAGAAGCCGGTCGCGATGAAATCCCGGATCCGGCCGGCGCGCCGCAGATCGGCTTCGCTGTAGCTGCGATAGCCGTTTTCCAGCCGCCGGGTCGCAATCAGGCCCGACCGCTCATAGTGACGCAGCATACGCTCCGTAATGCCGAGCCGTTCGGCTGCTTCCTTGATCTGCATTTCGGCACCTTTCGGCAAATCTTCTTTGACGATCATGTCAGATGACGCGCCTGCCTTTTCAAGGCTCGAAATGCATGCAGGCAGCAGCCTCCGGGCAGGGACGTCGCGGCAAGTCCCGCCCGGAGGCAACGACCGATAGGCGCTTCAGCGCCTCTGTGACCATCCGCCGTCAATCGCGATAACCTGACCGGTCAGCCATTCATTGGCGGAACTGCCGAGCTGCAATATCCACGGCACGAGATCGGTTGTCGCCCCGCGACGGCCGAGCGGGATTTCAGCGGCTTCGGCCTCTTCGATCGTGCTCGCCATCTCCGGGGATAGCCCCATCATGCCGGTCAGCGCACCGGTCTTCACCGGCCCGGGCGCAATGGCATTCACGCGGATGCCATCGCCCGAAAGTTCGATGGCCCAGGACCTCGTCAGGTGTTCGAGCGCGGTCTTGGTCGCCGCATAATGCGCCAGGCCCGGTGCGGCATTCTGCGAGACGGCCGTGCCGATGTTGACGACCGCGCCTTTGGTTTCGCGAAGCGCCGGCAAAGCCTCCTTCAGGAGAAGCGATGGCCCGGTGATGTTCACCGCGCAAATCTCGGCAATCGCCTCGCCATCATAGGCGTCGATCGGAAGCGGCCTGCCGGCCCCGGCATTGTTGACGACCAGATCGAGCCGACCCCAGCGGCTGAGCGCGGCCTCAACAATGGGCCGGCTGCCCGTGGGGTCAGCGGCATCGGCCCTGACGGTCGCGACGGCTTCGCTTTTCGCGGCCACGCCGGCCAGTTTCGCCTCATCACGACCGGTTATGACCACATTGGCGCCCTGCGCTGCGAGAGCCAATGCCGTGGCCTCCCCGATGCCCGAACTTCCGCCCGTCACGATGGCAACCTTGCCCTGCCAGTCTTCACGCATCTTGATTTTCCTTTCCAATTAACGTGCGCGTTCTTGCGCTTCGCGACGTTCCTAGCGGGTTGACGCTAGTGTCAGGGTCAAGGGCAATCCCGAAGGCTGGTATGCAAGGGCAACTGAACGCCCGAACGGCAGACGGGTCTCCAACGGGCGGATTTGCTTTCGCTAAGTCACGCCTTGTCTCGAGCGCGACTTAACCACACCTATTCCCGACGGAGGAAACAGCGTTCAGGCAGTCTCGATTTGATTTCAGTGACGGATCTCGACGAGACGCTCGACCAACGCAGGCAGTTCGGCGACCGTTTGCCAGACAACATGCAGGTCAATGTCGAAGTAGCCATGCGCGATCCTGTTGCGCATGCCACGAATGCTGCGCCAGGGAACAGTGACCTGTGACTGCGCGAACTCCGGGTGGTCCGCGAGAACCCGGCTTGCGGCCTCCCTGACGATCATCAGGCTCATGACAACGGCACGCTGCGTCTTGAGGTCAGCCAGAAAGTCGTCTTCGTCCATACCTTCCCGTGAAGGTCACGGCATCGGTCGCGTCCTGGATCATCTGATCGAGGTAGTCGGGCAGCCTGTTTGCTGCGCTCATACGGCCACAGCCTGACGCAGCACATCGTTCCTGATATGAGCAGGAAGGTCGCGCAGGGTCTTCACATCGACCCTGACCCCTAGGGCTTCTTCGAGAGCTTCCTGAAGTCCGCCGAGATCAAACAAGGTGGTTTCCGGCAAGGGGTCGACCAGAACATCAAGGTCGCTGTCTTCGTGATCGCGCCCGGTCAGCGCCGAGCCATAAATGCGAGGATTAGCCGTACGGTAGCGTTCGGCAAGACGCCGGATGACATCCCGATCCTGCAGCAGAGCTTGTGACGGCTTTTTTTCCGGCATGACCTTGTCCTTCTTCCTCTATATAATTCATTTCGGGTGGCGTTCACGGAGCTTTCAGCGCCGCTCTCGCGTTGCATGCCCGTCGAATATCTGAGGCCCTGTCTGGACGCGAACTGCCGCTGGCGGCAATTTGCGGCCTTCATTCCAGAATCACACGAAACGCCTATGCCGACCTTTCCGCCACTTGCGCCGGCACTCGTGCCGCGTGATTCCATGCTTTCTTATCTGCCACGGCTCGCCGCGACCAAGGGCGTCAGCACGGCCGACCTTTGTTACGATATGAAAGCGGCGTGCAGGCGCGTGCTGAACTTTGAAGACGAGCCGCTGGCTGCCGTGGCGGAGTTTTGGTGGACTATCGTCGGAGCAGATTGAGGATTTGGTGTTGTGGACTGGCAAACCTGTCGGCGATATCAGGTCGATCTTGCGCGGTGAGGTTTTCGTTTCGCGTGCTCTTCGCAACCCGACGAGCCCTATCCCCAAAATGAATAGCGCGCCTTCTGATCCGGCCTTGAGCTATCGATACTTTGGTCATAGCGAACGCGGCGCAAAATCGCTGAACCGAGCACATTTGAGACCCCATGTCCCTGATCGGCATGGTGGCTCGCGTCGCAATATGTTGGCAACGAGGGTTAACTTTGCAGCCAGAGCCTCAAACATAGGAGACGATCCGTGACCGATGATACAGCACTTTACGTTGGTTTGGATGTGAGCAAAGAAAAAATAGCCATTGGCCTGGCGGAAGCTGGCCGCAAGGGAGAGGTGCGTTACTACGGCGAAATCGCCAACCGTGCTGATGCAGTGCGCAAATTTGTCGATAGGCTTGCAGGACGTCACAGACGCCTGTGCCTTTGCTATGAGGCTGGCCCGACAGGCTACGGACTGTATCGCCAACTTCGCGATCTTGGCCATGAATGCCTTGTCGTTGCACCATCGCTCGTTCCGACCCGTCCGGGACTTCAGGTCAAAACGGATCGGCGCGATGCTGTCGCGCTTGCCGCCTTGTTGCGTGCAGGCGAACTGTCATCCATCTGGGTTCCCGACGAGACGCATGAGGCCATGCGCGATCTTTGCCGGGCACGGGAAGCGGCCGTCTCGGATTTACGACGAGCCCGCCAGCATCTCTTGTCATTTCTGCTCAGGCACGGCAGGGTCTTCGAAGGTCGCTCCCACTGGAGCAAAGCTCATCGAAACTGGTTGGCGACACAGCGCTTTGATCATCGCGCGCAGCAAATTGCCATGGAAGAATATATTCGTGCCATTGAGCAGATCGAGGAGCGGCGCGACCGGCTGACACGGCAAATGGTGGAGCTCTTGCAGGATTGGTCGCTTAACCCGATCGTCGAAGCGATCCAAGCCCTGCGTGGTGTCGCGCAGATCTCGGCGATGACATTGGTATCGGAGATCGGCGACTTTAGACGCTTCAGTAATCCGCGTCAGTTCATGGCCTGGCTGGGGCTGGTTCCCAAAGAGCATTCGACCGGTGCCAGCGTGTCGCGTGGGTCGATCACGAAGGCCGGCAACATCCGTGCGCGACGCATGCTGGTCGAAGGCGCTTGGACCTACAGACTGCCCGCGCGTGTAAGCCAGGAAATCCTGAAGCGAACGGAGGGGCTGCCTGAAGCAATCAGAGCGATCGCCTGGAAAGCGCAAGTGCGGCTATGCCAGCGGTATCGGCGCATGCAAGCCAGCGGTCGCCCCACCAACATTGTCATCGTCGCCATCGCGCGCGAGCTTGCGGCTTTCGTCTGGGCTATTGCGACAACAGTTCCCATTCCCCCAACAAAGACAGCCTGACGAAGAGGCATCAACGCGAAGGAGAGAAAAACAAGTTCAATTCCATCACGCTGCTTATTGCCGGGCGTGGCGGCCGGTCAGGGCAACCCTCGTTGTGATTCTGCGAGCCTGAAATGGCGACACGCGCTATGTGAGACAGAGGAAGGCCCGAGACGAACCACGGTCTTGCGGTATCCAACCCGCGCATCAGAGTCTGATCAACCGTCGTCTCAGCGCCGCCGCGCCCTGCAATAGGCAGCATATCCCCCCTCGTCGACGCTGAAAAAGCGACGCGAAATACCTATGCCAAAAATCTTGAAAACGGACATGAGAATCATTGCAGGCTCGGTCCGCGAGGCCCTGCCGTTTCACCCCTGCTGACTGAATGACACTCCGGCTGCCGCGGGCTGGTTTCTGTCCGCTTACTCGTACTGCATCAGCTTTTCGTTGACCGCGTCAACTCTTCGTAGCCGATCGCGGCCCGTCCTTCCGGCTTTCAGCGTCGCGCGCACCACGATCTGGTGGCAAAGCGCCAGCACGGCCGCATGGTTGAACTGTGGCCCGTCCGAATGGATCCGGCAGTGAAAATGCCAGTGAGCGGCGGGATGGCGGGCCATGTTCTCATCCGAGATCAAGGCAAGGCGCGCACCGCTTTCCACGATCGTATCCAGCAATTGCCGTGTGCCGGCAATGCGACGGCGCAGCGTGATCGCGATCACCAGGTCGCCTTCCTCGATGCGGGCGACATGCTCGCCAAGCGTCTCGCCGCCTTGTGGAAAGACAACGACATCGCCGACGATCTTGGTCAACTGCCAGTAGAGGTAATGAGCGAAGGACTGGCTGATGCGCTGGCCGGCGATCCACACCTTGCGGCTTTCGACCACGGCGGCGGCGAGCCGATCGAGTTCGTTCGCATCGAGATTGGCAAACGTCCAGTCGAGATTGTCCTTCTCCTCGCGCATGTCGAGGGCGAGCGCTGCGGCATTGGCCTCCGGTTCGGCATGGGCGAAGAACACGCGCGAACCGGTCTGGCGCTCGTCGCGCACCGCTTTTTTCGCCTGATCATAGCTTGAAAAGCCGAGCTTTCGGATGAAGCGCGAGACGGTGGCCTTTGAGACATCACAAAGCCGCGCGAGTTCCTGCGCGTCATAGCTGCCGAGTTCGCCCGGAAAATCCAGAAGAAACTCGCCAAGCTTGCGCTCTGCCGGGCTCAACTGCGGCAGCACGCGCTGCACGCGGGTGAGGAAGGGAGCCTCATCGGCGGGGTTTGGAAATTCCGATTTCATAATTTCTCATTAAGGGCGGGACCGCAGAAAAGGCAAGGGAAGCCGTTTGAAATCCTGATTTCAGTTTGTGCATTCTGGCCGATGCCTCGAAAACTGCCGGATTGGCGAGCTTTTCACCAATCCCGGTGCCCAAGACAAAACCAAAATGCACAATAAATAGACAGTATTTATATATGCCTATTTTTTGCTTGCGTCGCTCATGAAACTGTAGTTTCTTTTTCTGGAACTTGAATTTCGTCAATGCATCCGCCCCGATCCAAGCCAGCAGAAACTGGAGTTCCGACATGCCGGTCCTACCGCTGAAATCTCTGATCCTCGCCGCCACAACCCTTGCGGCTCTCGCACCCGCCGCCCTTGCCGCCGATTATCCCGAGCGGCCCGTCCGTATCCTGGTGTCGTTCCCGCCGGGCGGTTCGAGCGACCTCGTCGCCCGCCTTCTCGCCGAGAAGCTCGGGGCCGAGCTTGGCCAGCAATTCGTTGTCGAGAACAAGCCGGGCGCTGCCGGCACGGTCGCCGCAACCGAGCTGAAGAATGCCGACAATGACGGCTACACGTTGATGCTCTCCAACCTGACGCCCTTCAATGTCGCGCCGACGAGCTTCCCGGATACGCCGTATGATCCGGTCACAGACTTCACGCATATCGGCTATATCGGCGCCGTCCATCTCGGCATGTTCGTCTCGCCCGCGCTTGAAACGCCGGACATGGCCGCCTTTGTCGAAAAGGCCAAGGCCGAACCCGGCATGCTCGACTACGGCTCGTCCGGCGTTGGCTCCTGGGGCCATGTCGTGGCCGTCGCCTTTGAAAACGAGGCAGGCGTCGAACTCTCGCACATTCCCTATAAGGGCTCCGGTCCCATGCGGCTTGATTTCCGCGCCGGCGTCATTCCGGTGATCTTCGACGCCGTGCCGCAGAACCTGCCGGCCGTTGCCGAGGGTACAGCAGTTCCGCTCGCCGTCTCCTCGCCCGAACGGCTCGAAACCCTGCCCGACACCCCGACCTTTGCCGAACTCGGCTATGATATCGTCGCGGAAAACTGGCTCGGAATTTCCGGTTCGGCCGGGATCGATCCCGAAATCGTCGCTACGCTTCAAGATGCGCTCGACACGGCGCTCGCCTCCGACGAGGTTATCGCCCAGTTCGAAACCTGGGGCATTGTCGGCGGCAAGATGACGAGCGAGGAATTCACCGACTATGTCGCGGAAGGCGTTGCCGAATGGGAGCCGCTCGTCAAACAGGCGAACCAGTGATGCGCGTCAGTCCGTTAGCCGCGGACAAATCAGATCTGCCGCAGATCGCCGTTGTCGTCATCGGCGAGGCGGACGATGCGGGCTTCAATGCCAGCGGTCTTGCCGGTGCGCGCAAGGCAGCGCATGCAGGCAAGGCCCGGATCAGCATTGTCGACGGGCTTACCTATGACACGGCCGCAATCCTGGAGAACCTCGGCGGAATACTGCCGGATTTCGACGGGCTGGTTTTCATCGGCGGGCAGGGAGACCGGGTCATGCCGGTCCTCGCGCTCGACTGGCCGGACAAGCCCTTCGCCATCGTCCAGGGCCATGCCCATGCGAAAAATCTGGCAAGCTATGATGTCGCGCAGGAGCATTCGGCCTATCTTGCCGGATGCCTGGCGGCGCTCACGACGAAGACCGGCACGGTCGGCCATCTTTCCGGCCATCGCGTTCGCCCGGGCCTCAAGGGCCGCGCCGCCTTTGTCCACGGGGTGAAGGCGACCGATCCTGACGTCAACGTGCTGACGGCTTTTTGCGGCTCGCAGGATGACAATGCGATCACCCGCAAATGGGCCGATGCCGAGATCGCCGCCGGGGCCGATATCATCTTCACCATGCTGAACGGCGCCAGGCAGGGCGCGATTGATGCCTGCCGGGCAGCCGGCACATTGCAGATCGGCAACGCGCTCGACTGGACGGCGCTGGCGCCGGATGTGTTTGTCGCCTCCGCACTCGCGCGTATCGATCTCGGCGTCGAACGCGCCATTGCCGATGTTGCAGCCGGACGCTTGCCGCAAAGCCCGGTTGCGCTGGGGCTTTGTGACGGCGACTATGCCTCGCTCGCATTGAGGCCGGACGTTCCCGAAACGGTGGCGGAAAGGGTCGCTGCTGCGGCAGAGGCCATTCGCTCCGGCGCCATCACCGTCTCTGCCGCCTATGACGGCAGGGAATTCGATCTGGAAAAGGAAAACGGGCGATGCTGAAGCGGCTTTCGGCACAGGCGGGCACGCTTCTCATCGGCGCAATCGCACTCGTCTTTATCGTCGGTTCGCTGACGGTGCTCGACCTCGGCACGCCGCGGCGCATGGGTCCCGGCGCCTTTCCGCTGATAGCCGGCGGCATTCTCGCTATCCTTGCAGCCGTCGCTCTTGTCGGCGATATCAAGGCGGGGGCCGAACACCTGAAGGTGGACTGGCGAGCGGTCGTGCCAATCGCGCTCGCGGTGGCAAGTTTTGCGCTGGTGACACCGCGTTTCGGGGTACTGCCGGGCGCTGGCATCTGCGTGCTGATTGCAAGCTTTGCCGTCGGTGCATTGTCTCCATGGAGGCGCGCCGGCCTTGTCATTGGCGCGGTTTTGGGTGTCTGGCTCGTCTTCATTGTCGGTCTCAGGCTGCCGCTCGAAGCCTTTCGGGGATTTTGATCCATGCTCGACAATCTCGCCCTCGGCTTTGCCACCGCCACCACGGCTTCCAACCTTCTCTACTGTTTTGTCGGCACGTTTCTCGGCACCTTCATCGGCGTTTTGCCCGGACTTGGTCCGCTGGCGGCCGTCGTCATGCTGCTGCCGGTCTCCTTCTACCTGCCGCCGGAAACCGCGCTGGTCATGCTGGCCGGCGTCTATTACGGCGCTGAGTATGGCGGCTCGATCGCCTCGATCCTGCTCAATATTCCTGGCACGCCGTCTTCCTCGATCACCTGTCTCGACGGATATCCGATGGCGCGGGAAGGTCGGGCGGGCGTGGCGCTCCTGATGACCGCGCTTGCCTCCTTCTTCGGCGGCGTGTTCGGCATTCTGGTGATCGCCGCGCTTGCGCCGCTGCTCGCGGATTTCGCGCTTCTTCTGGAACCGGCGGATTATTTCGCGGTGATGCTGCTCGGCCTTGTCGCGGCATCCGTGGTCTCAAGCTCCGGCACGCTCAGGGGCGTGATGATGGTGACCCTCGGCGTGCTGCTCGGCACGATCGGGGTCGATGTCAACAGCGGCGCCACGCGCTTTACCGGCGGCGTTCAGGACCTGCGCGATGGCATCAATCTCGTGGTCGTTGCCATGGGCCTCTTCGGCGTGTCGGAGGCGATGTATTCCGCGCGCGGGGCATCCGCCTCCTATGCCACGGAAAAAGTCTCCTTGCAGAGTTTCCTGCCGATGCGCGGCGAATGGCTGCGTTGCTTCGGCCCGGCGCTTCGCGGCAGCCTTGTCGGCAGTTTCTTCGGTACATTGCCGGGTACGGGCCAGACGGTCGCCTCCTCGATCGGTTACGCAATCGAAAAGCGCATCTCGCCTAACCGCGCCAATTTCGGCAAGGGCGCCATCGAAGGCGTGGTGGTGCCGGAATCGGCCAACAACGCCGCAGCCCAGACCGCCTTCATCCCGACCCTGACACTCGGCATACCGGGCTCCACGACGATGGCGCTGATGATCGGCGCGCTGATGATCCACGGCGTCACCCCCGGGCCGCGCCTGATCTCAGATCACCCGGCGCTGTTCTGGGGCCTGATCGTCTCCTTCCTGTTCGGCAACCTCTTCCTTCTGGTGCTCAACATTCCGCTGATCGGCATCTGGGTCAGGCTGCTGCGCATCCCGCATTACTTCCTCTATCCCACCATCGTCGTGCTGATCTCGATCGGCGTCTACAGCCTCGACCATTCGCTCTTCGATGTCTGGGCCATGCTCGGCTTCGGCGTGCTCGGTTATGTGCTGAGGCTCTACCGCTACGAACCAGCACCGCTTCTGATCGGCTTCATCCTCGGGCCGATGATGGAAGAATATCTGCGCCGGGCCATGCTTCTGTCGCGCGGCGATCCGATGATCTTTCTTCAGCGCCCAGGCAGCGCCGTTATGATCACGATCTCGGTCCTGCTTCTGGCGCTGACCGCCCTTCCGGGGCTGAAGCGGCTGGTGAAATCTATCGGCTGAGCGCTGGTAATCCTCCTGTTTCTACGTGATGGCATCAAGCGCGGTACGGGGGGCGCTGAGTCCGATTTAAAAGTTCATGATGGGAAATAGCAGCTTACGAGCTGTCTCGTCATGATCCTGATGCTGGCAATGTTGACCCATGCGGTGGCGCTTGCGATGGACCTATGCCAATCCTTCGCCAGCCGACCGCATCGTCCGCAACCCGCACTTTCGGTGGTCTCGATACGCTATCCGTCGATGGCATGGACTGAACCGCATTTTTCCCAACGGAACGATATAGGTCTGCAGCTCGAGCGGCTTGTTGAAGAGAGCAGGCGCGGAGCGTTTGAACGCCTGCGTATCGAAGTCTCCGGCTACGATCTTTGGCTGGATCAGAGGTTGGAGAGCGGAAAGGATTCGAGCTGGTTTGCGGATCAGCCACTCTCGGCCAGCGTCATCATGTGCTACAATTTTGGTGTCGGGCTGCTAAGGCTCGATCAAGCCGGGATTGCGGATAATTCCGGCCCGAACAGGGCCGCACGAGCGGTTGGTTTTGAGGTGTTGAGCCGCGGCGAGGCGACGATCCGCCCCGCAATACGAAAATTGGCGGCAGTGGGGGAGGACGGCTATGAAGAGCCATCCGGCGCTTTCGGAAAAATCTATTCCGTGTTGGCGTATGAGCACTTGAAAGATCCTGGTTTCGACCGAATTCGGCGTATCTTCCGCGAAATCATTCTGGACACATGGCCTATCGAGCCCGGCACTGATCTGCTTGGCGAACATGTCGCCACGAGAAAACTGCATTCCGTGACAACGGCGGCCCGTAAGGCCGGTACGGAGCCAGAGCTGATGCGGAAATTGCTCATCGATGCCGAAGTGATCGATGCGAATGGGGTTTTGCCGGACCGCCGAACCACATTCTCGGCGGAGGTCGCCCGCCCGGTTCTGGCTCGGATCTCGGATGTCGTCTCTTTGAGGACCATGCGCGACGTGCTGGGAGCGACCCGCACAGAGCTGGAAGCCTTGGTGGAGGAGAATATTCTCATCCCACTCGCTTCTTCCCCTGAAATCCGGAAGTGCTGGCGCCGCGAAGATGGCGTGAAATTGATGGAGAAGATCACGCGCGGGGCGACGCCCGTCGCGGCAGATGATTCTGCCTGGGTGGACCTGCTGCATGCGCGCATGCGCACCGGAACGTCATTGCGTGGCCTGATGAAGCTGATCGGCGCCGGACATTTTCGTGTCGGGTTGAGAGAGGGCAAGCCATGGTTTCGCAACGTCGTTCTTCAGAAGACTGAGCTTGATCTGCTCGGTCGGGCACAGGACGATCGGCCAGTCGGTGAAATGTCGGCCTCCGAATTCGGACGCGCTGTCGGGCTTCGGCACAATGGAGAGTTTATTGCCCTGATCGAAGCTGGCCACACGCCGGCAACACGCTCTCGGCATCCGGTAACACGGTAAGACCAATGGCGAATGACGAAAGAAGATATCGCTGCATTCCATCGTCGTTTCGTGACGATTGCGACTCTCAGGCAGGAAACGGGGCGGTCGAGCAACGCGCTACGAATGCAGCTCAAGAAAGAGAAGATCGAGCGCTTTGCACCGGATGGCGGGGATTTCGGTAGTTTGTGGCTGAGAACTGCAGCTTTGCAGATTTTGTGATCGGAAGCCGTTTTCTGTCCAGGATCATTCGATGGGGTATAAAGATAGAGGTTCAGCTGGACGACATGCTACTGCGCTCGTGAAGATGCTGCCGAAAGGCTCGATGATTTTCAAAAAAACGGTAGCATTGTACAGACGCGCCAACTGAGAGCGGCATGAAGCGCTTTGAACATATCCAGCTCCAACGCCGCGAGGCCCATCTGGCCTCTGCAAACGCGGCCTGGGCAGAACTGCGTGCAAAGCTCGATGCTCTCGGAGTGGAGTATCGGCTGTTCGGCTCATATGTGGAAGGAAGCTTCCTCGAGCATTCGGATATTGATCTGATGATCATGGGGGATCTCGGCACTGACACCCGTCAGCGTGTTAGCCGGGCAGCCAGCGCTGCACAGGCATCCTGGAATATCGAGTTCGATATGTACTTCGCCAAGGATCTGACGCCGCAGGCATGCGAGGCCCTCCTTGAGCATTGAATTCTTCTCCCCACTCTTCCCCGTGAGATCGGGACTCCGACGATAGATCCAAAACGTATCTGTTCGCGCGCTGTGACCTGCCGCTGACTTTCATCCACCTGCGATTCTAAGCCCAGCGGTCAATGCGACGTAGAAAAGGCGGAGCTCTTCGGCAAACGCATAGGTTTCCGGTGGCAGTATATACAGGTCGGGTCGTTCGTCGCCCTCATGGTGTGGTGAACGCACATCAGTTTGGGAACGATGGTGAAGAGGACCCCATCAAGGCGCAGTTTTGGCCGTCAGGTCGATATCGATCCAGCCGCCTCGTTCCAGGCATATGAAGCGTGTCGCCCCGATTTTCTGATCGCGCCTTTTGTGCCAATGACCGAAAACCCAGAACTCGGGTTGATGACGGTCAAGCATCGCCTGAAGCGCACGCGTCGTGCGGGATGGACCAGGCGAGGGATCAATGATTTGGAAGAGCTCCTGGCTGACGCGCCACGGACAATCATGCGAGACCATGACGCGTGGCCGCCTGTTGGACCAGGCTTCGAAAAGCAGGTCCAGATCTCTCTGACTATGCTCTTCGTCTGGCCACCAGTCCTTGTTCTCCTCGCGATCGTCCTGATCAATCGACCAGGCCCCGTTCACGAAAAACATGTCGCCTTCGGCGCCGCTTTCAATGAATTGCGGATGATTTCGGCATACGGACGGGTTGTCATGGTTGCCGCGTATGAAGCGATGGCCGCTTCCAGGTTGGCAGGGCCATTTTCTGACGTCTTCCTCCCGAGCAATCCCAATTTCGAGATCACCGACCTGAATGCTCTCATCAACCCCGGCGACTGCGGATGCATAAGCTGTGCCGTCTGCATGGATGTCACCGATAAAACGCACGAGCCCACCTGTATCTACCTTCGAATCTCGACGGCGGGACAATGAAGAATGTTTGGTGCTTTCGCAACCAGCGCAGGCCTGCGATGCAATCGAAGTGACCAAGAGAACGGGTGTAGGCTCAGCCCGGTACCCCTTTAATTCGGCCTGCGAAATCCCTGCGGGAGAACTGGGCAGACCTAGTCTTTCGTCCAGTTCGCAACTGAGTTGGATGACCGCTTTCAGCGGTCTCGGCCTGTCGGGGAACCATATAGATCATGGCGCTTTGCCGAACCGCAGCAATAACCATTCAAGTTATAGACAATTCCGCTTTTTTGTCTATAACGCGCGGCCGCTGAGCTTGTATGGAGCAGCGGACAGTCAGGAATGCGCCCCTTCACGGCCGTTCGATGGGTCGATCAACAATCCTGAAAGCTGCCGTTCGCCGCAGCTGAAAGATGACCGGCCTGAAGGACGAGGTCTGGGACAAACCCGACTTTCGTTCGCTACCGGTCGAACGGCAGCTTCTGTCTGAACCCGACGCTCAATTTTAGCTCGTCGATCCTACTTCAATGACATACGATCCAAATGCCTTGTGAAGTAGTTCGATCGTCGAAGTGAGGTATTTGAGATGAAAACAGCTGCCGGAATTCATGAAGCGTCATCGGCCGAGATAGCCCTATGACGGTCTTGTACTGGTACCTTGGAGAGGACGAGGCCGCGACGTCTTTCGTGCTGTCGAAGCTCAAAGAGCGTAGTGCAGACCCTTCGCACATAGTAGTCCGCCCCCCACTGATCGCGGTCGAGAATCCCGATGAAGGTGTTCTAGCACTCACGCTCGACCTGATTGCGCGCCGTTCTCTCAGAAGTGCCGCATACATGGCTACGGCGCTTCCGGACAATCTCCTCTGGGTTCCAGGGGAATGGTGGCACCTTCTCGTAGCGAGCCCTGAGCTTGCTGCGACGGTCGAAAAACTTGGCGGACTCATCCAGCCTGACAGGAGGAGGTCCGAGAGGCCCCCCTTGGACATATTCAAGCCCGTGACGAAGAGCCGGTATATCATTGGCGGCCGTCCGGTGGCCATAGATCAGGTCCTGGAAGCGCCCTCTCAGTACTTCGGCAAGCTCGCAGATCCGGACATCGGGGGTGCAAACGCGCTCTATGCGGCCGGCATCGAAGCAGCAAACGCAGAAGGACTGTCTGATCAGATTGTCGTCGCCGGTCCTGAGGCGCTCGGGTTCAAAGTGGATGAGGGCGAGGAGGGCATTGTCTCTTGGCGGCAGAAAGGCGTTATCGCCGCCCATGCGGTCGGCTTCAGTCTTGGGTCGTCCAGCGACCTTGGTGAATTTTTCGCGATGCACGAGCTCAAGTTCGACGCCGCCGCACATCTCGAGCAAGCGATTGGATGGCGGGAGAAAGACATCCAATTCGGCATCGGCCTGATCCTGGAGGGGCTGGAGGATCCACCGGTTGTCATTCCGACCGGTGCGGTTTTCCAGCAGCCTGTGATGGGGACAACCCAGCAAAATCTCGCAATTGCGCAAGGGGCAAGCGCGATGGTGGCCGCCGGTGCGACCGTTCCGATCATCCTTCCTGCGT
Organism: Martelella sp. NC20; assembly: GCF_013459645.1. Classification (NCBI taxonomy): domain Bacteria; kingdom Pseudomonadati; phylum Pseudomonadota; class Alphaproteobacteria; order Hyphomicrobiales; family Aurantimonadaceae; genus Martelella; species Martelella soudanensis. The sequence goes on along the minus strand of NZ_CP054861.1, from coordinate 541,040 downwards.
GGTGCCTCAATCCCACCTTTCATCCACCCAGCGGTCCAATGACTGCAACACCCCTCGTTTCGACGAGTGCCGGCGGTAGCCAAGGTGACGTCTGGTCACGCATCCGAACCCGCTATGGAACTCAGCCATGAGTGGAAAACCGACAACGGTCGATCTGGAGATCGAGGCGGCAATCGCGCAGGCAAGCGCGATCGGCTACGCAGCTAATGCCGCCCCGGGACGGGGACCGAATGAAAGCCGAACGGTTATTAAATACACCGGGGCGAAGCATGGCGGCCGATATCCACCGGGGCCCAACAGCAAAGGGGCGGTTGGCCTATATGTGTCGCCAAGCCCCGGATTTACCTGGGGGCCGGGTGTCTACGCATGCCCAATCGCGTATCCGATATCGGGTGCGATCTACGGTCGATGCGGGATCGTCGCCCAAATCCCCTCGACGCATGGTTGGAAAATCTTCGACGCGACAGATCAGGCGATTGCCAATCTCTACGTGGCATGGGCTCAGCAGCAGCCGCTCTATCCAATGCTGACCCTGACGGCCCACGCCAATTGGGCCAATCATCTGTTGCGGACCTTGTTCAAGGAGCGCTTCGGCATCGACGTCGTCGTCTTCCGACCCGACGAGTTCCACAATCGGTACACCAACCGGGTTCATGATCGATGGCTCGCCATTTCGGAATGGTCAGCGCCCGGGAAACTGGCAAGCGGAGTCACTGCGACGAGGGTTGTCCAGGCTCAGTTGACCGTCATCCTCGCCGAGGAGTTCGAGCCGACCCTGTCAGGTATTCGACGCAACGCGTTGATCGGCCCGACGCCAACTCTGGCCACGATGTTGCCGACCCCGGTCGACATTCTGAACGCATATGTCTCGCAACAGCTTCTTTGGGTGGGCGCATGACAAGCGAACTTCTCCTCGGCCGTCGCCTTCTCGAGGCCCTCGTCGATCCAGATGCATCGCGCGCAGAGTCCGACGGAGCCGGCATTGAATTCGCTGAGCTTGCAACGCGGCTTAGTGTGGAGCCTGGTCATACCCTTCCGATAGAGACCTTTGACGGCATGAGGTCGGACGACCTGTCTCCGTCGGCTTGGTTGTACCTTCTCGAGAACCGAGCGAAAGAAGAACCGGAAGTTCCAATTCCGATCCTGCACGATCTTTTTGTGGAGCATAGCGATCCGGCTGTTCGATTTAGGCTCATCCGGGGAGCCCTATCTCAGCCGCGAGTTCGAAATGCCCATCTCGACACGCCCATCGGATCCACCCTCAAGGAGCTGCCGAACTCGTTTCCGAGACAGCAGATCGAAGGGCTGACCGAACTCGCTCTCGAAGGAGAGGGGCCCATGCGCGAGGAAGCGGCTCGGGCTCTGGTCGAGATCGCACTCTACCTGCTACAGGACGGCTCATATGCCGCCCTCGTCCTTGCTGCGGCAGCGATCACGCCAAAGGAAGACTGGCGCCGCGAGGCGCGGCAAGTGGTCGGCGCGACCATTCGCACACTGGATTCGGCCTCACACTACGCTGTACCCTTCCGCGAGGTTCCGTTCGAGAGGTTCTTGTGATCGACCGCTCGGCATTTGACGGCCTCTATGACATGATCCGTATAACCTCGGCGAGGAGTCCGTCGAAATAGCCGTCCAGGGGCGTGATCGCCTTCGCGGGGAGTTCGACATTTGTACGGCGTGCGTCAGAGACGATCGGATGCCAACGGAAGCTTTCGTGAGTAGCAGACATTTGTGCTAAGAAATCGAAATGACTTCAAGTGGCCGGCAGCCGACAGTGCAGCGCGATGGCCGAGATCGGCGGCTATCTCTTTTCAAGTACTCTGAACCGGACGGTCACCTCTCGGCCCCATTTGAGTCATTTCGATGAGGCCTGGCTCGTGCCCGGACACGAGAATTTCACGCGAATGAATCTCACGGCGACGGGCACGAACGTGCATATCCCGTTGAGCCCCCAAAGTTGTCGCGATGCTCCATCGCGAGCAATCACATGCCGCCTCGGCTGCACCAGTCCGACCTGGCCTATATCGAGCCGACAGTCGCCAAAGTCATAGATCGCTATATTTAGGAGTGCTTGCAAGAAGAGGTCAAAAAACGCAATGTTGGCCTTACTCCGAGCAATGCGTTGAAAGTGGACTTGCAATGAGTGAGGTGGGGGCGAAATTCTGGAAGTGTCTGGCAGTTTTATTCGCTGGCGCGGTGATCTGGTTTGCGCCGATAGCTAACGCAGAAGAACTTTCTATTCGAGAACTTCAGAGTTTCCTGGCCGAAAATGGGTACAGGCCGGGGACGGTGGACGGAATCGATGGTCCCAAGACACGTGCCGCACTGAAAGCGTTCCAGGCAGATCACGGTCTGGCAGAGACCGGCATGCAAGATGCGGCCACGCAGGCGGCGATCGGGAAAGAGGCCGAGCCAGATCCGCCCGCAATAGCGACGGTCCCGGCTGTCAGTGAGGAACCGGTCCCTTTGAACCAAGCAGAGACGGCGCCGATCAATGCCCTTGGAAACTCCGAGTCTGAAAGCAAAGAGGAATTCCCTGCCGAGGACACAAGCGCCACGTCGCCTCCCCTTGAGAGCCCGGCTCCTTCATCTGCGCCGGAGCTTGCGGAGGAAGGGCGAAACGGTGATAGCGCCGACACTCTTCCGCCTCCGCCGTCAGCCCGGACGGAGGTGCCGAAGGCGGTTGTCGGAGAGAGCGGTACGTCTTCGTCAGATGACCCGCTTGAGACCGCTCTTGTAATCGCAATTCCCGCTCTGTTGATTTTCATCTGGCTCCGGCGCAGACGTATCAAGAGAAAGATCGCGCAAGCTAATGCGAGAAACTACGCCGTCGAGGGCAATTTTGTGTCCGCAAATCGTTCGGCGTCGGCGTATTCAACTGCGCCACTCGGAAAACAGGCAGTATCGCCGCCTAGCGAAGTAGTCCCCGCCGGAATGAACCGTGTCGGTGGCGGAGCCACATCGGGGTCAACCTCTGCGAAGCGCAAAGCAGATGACAGTCATTTCAGACTGGCGAATGCCAATCCTGCAGCAGGTCTCTTTGCTTCAAAAAGCCATCCTGTTTCGTCCCCTTCTACGGTCTCTGACCGGCGAAGCGCTGGTGGGCTGCATGTCGAGACCGGCTCCGATCGCCTGACCAGCAAGCGCGAAACCTCCGATCGTGGGTGGTTCGCAAAGCAGGGCGCCTGGCTTCCACCGGGAGAGACCGTCAAGATTGCCGGGCGCACGATCGCGGGGATGGTCTATGTCGGCACGCCGCCAAGGGCCGGTCGCTATCAGGAAAAATGCCGGGCGTATATCGATCCCGGTTTGAAAGCTTCATCGGGCAGCGGCGACATCGCTGGGGGGAGCATGCCGTACTGGCCGAATTATTCGGAGATGTCGCCGATCGCCCGTGGGACATATCTCGATTGGCTCGCGTCGGGCCGCAACGATGCCCGATATGACGCCGGTTACATGTTTCTCTATTTTTACAGCCTCGAACGCCGGTTCTTCGTCGACAAGCCCGGTATGTCTGAAAAGCTTGAGATATTGCGCGAGGTCGAACGTCTTCAGGCGCTCTATTACGAGAACCATTCGGCGCGGCGCTATCTTGGCCTTTTTCTGGAAGCCGCAGCTCCTTTTGTGGAGGACGCGCGCCCGCTTGAGCTGGCATTCGGGTCGGAAAGCGGCGAGCTGCCGCTTCCGGTCAAAATCCTGCTGGGCACGACAATCGCTGAAGGAGGGCGACTATCGGCCGAACAGCTGCTGAGCTTTTGGCATTGCCACCCGGAATGTTACGGACGCACCCCGGCACAGCGTTGTGCGGAGGAGTTCCGTGCACTGTTCGGCCTGAAATTCAACGAAAAATATCCGGACGGGCTTAAGCTCCGCAAGCCCAAACGCGATCTCAAGGTTACCTACCGGGCAGCGTCTTCGGAGTTCGAGGTTGAGCTCCTTCCGAAAGCAAACGGTCAGCCGATCCCGGATATATCCAGCCTTGGAACGCCTGTTACCGCAGCAAAGTCAATCGCGGACGAGGCCATCGACGAACTCGATAAGCTGAGCCGCTATCTCGGTCGAAATCCTGAAGGGCGCGGGAGCGTCGAAGCGCATGCCTTGCTTCCGCCAACCCTCTGGCCGCTGTTCCCCTCCGCCGATCTTGAGGAGATCAGGCTTTGGGCACACGGTATCATCGACGGCGGCGGCCTGGTGCAGCTGGTCGATCTCGTCGCCAAACTGGAAGGTTCGGTTCCTGACAAGATCGGAAAGAAACAGCTTGTGAGCGCGGCCGATGCGCTTGCGCGGCTCGGCATCGGCTTTTCTCCCGATCCGCGCTTTGCCCCGCGCGGTCCGAAGATCGGCGATCCGGTGATGCTTTTTGAGCAAGCTGATGGCGATCTCGAGAGTGTCAGCGACGGATATAAACAAGCGCTAACCGAACTAACGGTCGGCGCTTTCATCGCGCATGCCGACAACGAGATTGCGCCAGCCGAACGCATGGCACTGCAGCGCCTGATCGACGACAAACCGTTGAACGAGGCGGAGCGAAATCGCCTGACAGCCAATCTTGCCTGGCAACTTTCCGTGCCGCCTGACGCAAGGGGGCTGCGCAAAAGCCTGCAGAACGTCTCTCCGGCCGAGAGCGGCGCGATCAGAAGGGCCATTGTGGCAATGGTTCACGCCGACAATGTGGTCGCAGCCGATGAGGTCTCCGCGATCGAGAAGATCTACAAGTTTCTCGGCATTTCCGAAGCGGAGGTCTACTCCGACATTCACGCGCTTTCAGCCTCAGATGAACCGGTCACGCTGTTGCGCGCGCAGCCGACCGAGCCGGGCGAAGCGATTCCTGCCGAAGCCCGCCCCGATTTTCTCGACAGCGGCAGAATTGCATCGATCCGCCAGGATACAGAACGCGTCTCCTCTGTTCTGGGCGCCATCTTCGCTTCCGATATCGACGATGATCTCGATGATGAGCCACATGATGACGTGCAGCAGCACGTTCTGCCTGGCCTCGATCCGGTTCACGCGGGTTTCGTGATCGAGCTTGTCACCCGCGATCAGTGGTCGGAGATGGAATTCAACATGCTGGCCAGTCAGCATGGCCTGATGGCGGCCGGTGGACTGGAAACGATCAATGAATGGTCATTCTCGCGCTACGACGATGCGCTTATTGAGGAATACGAAGGTTTCGAGTTGAATACGGATATCGTCCGGCGATTGCAGTTGCCGGCTTAAGGGGGAACAGATGGCTGCCATAAAGCGACGAGAACGCGACACGATCATCCAGGCATTGCGGGCGGGCGTGGTCCCGCGACTGGGGCTGCAACACATTCAGGTCGGGCGCGCCCGCGAAATCGAGGAACTTGTCAGGGATATGGAGCGGATCGCGGAGGGCGGTTCGGCGATCCGTTTCGTCATCGGCGAATATGGCTCCGGCAAAACCTTTTTCCTAAATCTCATCCGCCTCGTTGCCCTCGAAAAGGGGCTGATCGTGATGTCGGCCGATCTGGCGCCTGATCGGCGGCTGCACGCGACCGGTGGTCAGGCACGTAGCCTTTACAGCGAGATGGCGCGGAACCTGTCCTCGCGCACCAAGCCGGATGGTGGTGCAATGGCGAGCGTCGTCGAGCGCTTCGTCAGCCAGTTGCAGCGGGATGCGGAAAAACAGGACAAGGCGACAGGCGAACTGATCCGGGAGCGGCTGGCGCATTTTGAGGAAATGACCAACGGCTTCGAATTCGCCGAAGTGATCCGCAATTACTGGGAGGGACACGAGACCGGTGACGAGGAACTCAAGTCGGCAGCGCTTCGCTGGCTGCGTGGTGAGTTTGCGACACGAACAGACGCCCGAAATGCGCTTGGCGTGCGCACCATCATCGATGATGCCAATGTCTATGATCACCTGAAACTGATGTCCGCATTCGTCTGCGAGGCGGGATATAGCGGCCTGCTGGTTTCTCTCGACGAAATGGTGAACCTGTTCAAACTGACATCCTCTCAGGCGCGCAATGCCAACTACGAGCAGATTTTGCGAATATTGAATGATGTTCTGCAGGGCAGCGCCAGCCATCTCGGCTTCATCATGGGCGGCACGCCGGAATTCCTGATGAACACGCGGCGCGGGCTTTACAGTTACGAGGCGCTGCAATCCCGGCTTGCCGAAAACAGCTTTGCCCGCGATGGCCTGGTCGATCTTTCCGGGCCTGTGGTCCGGCTTTCCAGCCTGACCCCCGAAGATCTCTTCGTGTTGCTGAGCAAGGTCAATCTGATTGCCCATGACGAGGGGCAGCAGTTGCCGGATGCCGCGCTTGAAGCCTTCATGCGCCATTGTTCCGAAAGGATCGGCGAGGCCTATTTCCGGACACCGCGCAACACGGTGACGGCCTTCGTCAATCTTGTCGCAGTGCTGCAGCAGAATCCGGGCACGGAGTGGAGCGACCTGATCGAGGAGATCGAGATCGCCAATGACACCGGCGATGACATGAGCGACATTGAAGATGGTGCAGGTGTGGCGCCCCAATCGGATGACGAACTGAGCAGCTTCAAACTCGGATGAACGCTTTCGACCAGCTTGCACCCCCGCTTCAGAAATGGATACGGCAGCAGGGCTGGCCCTCGCTGCGACCGGTTCAGACGGCAGGCATTAACGCCATTCTCGGCACGAATGACGATGTCATCATCACTGCGGCAACGGCAGGAGGGAAGACTGAAGCCGCTTTTCTGCCGTTGATTTCAGATGTCTTGCTTGAAGAACCCGCTCAGGACCACGGCTTCGACCTGGTCTATGTCGGTCCGCTGAAAGCCTTGATCAATGACCAAACCCGGCGCCTTGAGGATATGTGCAGGGAGGCCGAGCTTGCGGTTGTTCCCTGGCATGGCGATATCGGCTCCGGTGTGAAATCGCGCGCGCTTAAAGCACCCCGTGGGGTTCTGTTGATCACACCGGAATCACTTGAAGCGTTGTTCGTTCGCCGCGGTAGCTCGATCGCGACCTTGTTTGGCGCAACGCGGGCAATCGTGCTGGACGAACTGCACACGCTCCTCGATTCGGAACGCGGCATTCAACTCCGCTCCCTGATGACGCGTATGGAAATCTCCACGGGACGGCAAATCCGACGGGTCGGGCTCTCTGCCACGCTCGGCGACACCGGTCTTGCTCGTCACTTTCTGCGAAGAGAAGCCCCCGATGATGTGGTTCTGTGTGATGCAGCGGGCGGTGGCGCGGAATTTCAGGTGCAGCTGAGAGGCTACCTCACGGGTGGAAAAGTGCCTGAGGATGAGGTTGCGGCGAAAGATGATCGTTCCGCCGAAGCGGCGATCGCCATGCATCTGTTCGAGAAGTTGCGCGGCTCAAACAATCTGGTGTTCGCCGGCTCCAGAGGCAAAGTGGAACTCTATGCCGATCGGTTGCGCCTGCTCGGCGAGGCTCAGGGGCTTCCGCAGGAGTTCTATCCCCACCATGCATCTCTTTCCAAGGAACACCGTGAATTCGTCGAAAAACGCCTGAAGGATGCGAGCCTGCCGACGACGGCGATCTGCACATCCACACTCGAACTGGGCATCGATATCGGTTCGGTGACTTGCGTCGCGCAGATCGGCGCCCCGTTCACGGTTGCATCGCTGGCGCAGCGGCTGGGGCGGTCAGGCCGCCGTGCCGGCCAGCCTTCGATCCTGCGCCAATATCAGATCGAGGCGCGACTTGAGAAGGGCAGTCACCTTGCTGACCGGTTTCGGCTCGGTCTGGTGCGGGCCATCGCCATGATCGAACTCTATCTTCAGAAATGGTATGAGCCCCCGCGCTCGTCAGCGCTTCATCTTTCGACATTGGTTCATCAGATCCTTGCGGTGATCGCCGAACGCGGTGGCGCGAGCGCGGAACGTCTTTACGCCACGCTATGCCGCAAGGGGCCGTTTTATGCTGTCGATACCACCCTGTTCCTCGCCGTGTTGCGACAGATCGGAAGTCCCGATATTGCGCTGATCGAGCAGTCCGACAACGGCCTGCTTCTCCTTGGTCGACAGGGCGAGAAACTGGTTGAGCATTACAGCTTCTACGCCGTGTTCAAGACGCCGGAGGAATTTCGCCTTGTCGAACAGGGCAAGGATCTCGGAACCTTGCCTGTCGACAACATCCTGGCGCCCGGCATGACCATCATCTTTTCGGGACGGCGATGGGAAATTGTCGAGATCCACGAGAGGGAAAAGGTCATCCTCGTAACAAGATCGAGGGCAGGTGCGCCGCCATTGTTCGGAGGCGATCCCGGCGAGATCGATAACCAGGTGGTGGAGAAAATGTTCGAGGTTCTGGAAGGCCAAGCCGTGCCGATCTACCTCGACAAGCAGGCGGCGGCACTTCTTGCCGAAGCACGTGGGAATTTCGCGCTGGCAGAAGCAGGTTTCCACCGCATTATTGCCACGGGGGAGGATGGCCATCTCATTGCGACCCGCAAGGGCAGTGTCGTGACCAACACACTGGCGCTCGCGCTGGGAGGCTTCGGATTTGAAACATCGATCTATGACGGGTTTATCGAGGTTCGCACGAAAGAAGCTGAACTCGGGCTTGAGGATGCGCTTGCGTTGATTGCAGAAAGCGAGAGGCTTTCCTTGTTCTACCGGCAGGCAGAACCACAGTCTGAAAAATTTCACCCGTTTCTGAGCGCAGACCTGTTGCAACAGGATGCGCTTTCCTGCCGGCTGGATGAGACTGGCGCGATCCGCCTTGCATCTGAAATTCTGGCTTCGATGCAGCGGCAGTTCGCACGAAATCGATGACCGGCAAAAATATCGAAACGCTCATGGCCCTGGATTTCGAAGCTTCGTCTCTCTCGGCAGAGAGCTGGCCGATCGAAGTCGGCATATCATGGATTGAAGGCAACCAGGTTCAGACATGGTCGTCGCTGATACGGCCAGCATCGGTTTGGGAGCGCGCGGATTGGTCGAAGCAAAGCGAGGCTGTGCATGGAATTTCGATATCGGATCTGGAGACCGCCCCGACCGTTGAAGACGTCGCCCAACAGCTGATGCCCAAAATCGAGGGCTTTATCCTTGTTTCAGATGCTCCAAGGCTCGAACACCACTGGCTAAGCCGTCTTCTTAGCGCCGCAGGCTGGGCACCTTCAGCGATCACCGTCGAAGACTACGATGCTGTGAGCTTCACTCATTTCGATGGTCTCGCCCTTGATTTTCTATACGAAAAGCTCGAGCGCATGCGTGTGCCTCATCGGGCCGGCGCCGACAGTGCTCGCCTGGCTTGGGGCTGGCTCAAGGCTTTGCAGGTACGCGAGCAACAGCAATCTGGATAACCCCTCGAATCGCAGCGGTTGCCAATTTGCAGGTTGAAATCGCAGGTCTGCCGAAGGCAGCCATTCTGAACAACAGTATGCAGAAATCGACCGGCTTTTCGTGCGGGAGGATGCACCTCAATCGTTCTCAGTGCCGTGTCACGGGTTGAACGAGGTCGTCCGTCTCGAGTTTCAGGCCTGAGCGCCACAGGGCTGTTTTGGTAACGATGTATTCCAGCTTGTTATCCTGGTCGCGAAGCTCTTGCACGGTGATCAAGCCGCTCCATTCCAGAGGCTTGAGCACACAAGCACCGAATGCATGAACTTCACGCCAGCGCCGGTCATTACCGGTCTCTGCCTCGCCAAAAAAGCAGCTGAACAGATTGTCTTCGCTCGCCCCGTCTTCGATCTCGACATTCATGACATTGAGCCAGACATCCCAGTTGCCGAACACGCCTTCCCCGAGGCGGGAATAGGCCGCGTGATCAATATTGAGCACGAAAAAGGATATGAGCCGTTTGAACAGCTGCCCGGGATGTACCCCGAGTTCTTTGCCTTCGGAGGTGACGCGGAACATGCCCTTGTAATGACGTCCCAGACGGAGGCGGATCAGCAGGAAGTGCAACATATCGACGGGTGGAAAGTCAGCTTCATTGATGACCGACTGATAGCGGAACATCTCTTCGGCCGATTTGCCTGGCCATTCAAAATTCTCCACCGCCCACCTTACGAAATCTCGCTTGAACGCCTTGGTCGCAGTCAAGCCAATCCCGCCATGTTCCGCGGCATAGGTGAGTATCAGGCAAGCACCGCGCAGCAGGGGCGGCAGGGCGAGATCAGGATGGTCGTCTGGCAGGGTTTGAAACGCGATCATGGGCTTTGCTCTGTGTCGGAGGTCGGTGCCAAACTAAACGTTCTGATCGCTGCGGCAAGACTGGCGAACAATCACCAATCCTTTGCCGAGTGCACCGAATGATCAGTCGTTCGCTTCAAACCGTCGCTCTTCGCCGTGCCGGCGAGATCAGACATCGATCATGCCTCGCATCAAGAGGTCAGCTTCTTGCCCAGCTTCCACTTCCGAGGGATAGCCGAGCGACACGTTGCGGACAATCGTGTCGCCTTCAACGGTTTCACGCTGTCGATGCGTATGGCCGAATAGCCACGCGTCAGGATTGTGCTTCGTGATCATTGCTCGAAGATCCGAGCCGTAGATCGGATCGAACTCGCTTGGCGTATCTGACAGCAGCTCCGGGTGTGGGCAATGATGCGTGACCACCACCGTCTTGCCAACAAACGGCGTCGCCAACTGGTCTTCCAGCCAGCGCCGATGATCACCATGAACGAGCACCGTGTCTGATGGCTGGATTTTGCCGTAGCGGGGTGGTTTACGGATATAGCGGTAATCATTCATCCGTGTTCTGGCGAACGCCATGGCCGCAGCAGGCGCCCCATGAAGCGCGAAGTCGGTCCAGAGCGTGCAACACAGAAACCTTGTATTGCCGACCGTGATTGCTGCTTTCTGAACAAATTTGGCGCCAGCCTGAGCTGTCAATTCGGCAAGACGGTCATCGCCATCAATGACGTGGTGGTAGTAGTCGTGGTTTCCTGGGAACACGTGAATACGTGCCGGGCCGATATGACGCCCGAGATGCCGGAGCATTCTTGGCCATCTCGTCTTCGGTTTGTCCGCCAGATCTCCTGCGATGATGAGTGCATCCAATGTGCCGAGGATCTCAGTAGGCAGCGCGGCGAAGGGGTCACGTCCTTCTCCAAGCCATTGGTCGAGATGCAGGTCGGCGGCGATCAGAACGGGCATGAGAGGTGTTATCCGAAGGAAGCAACAAGGGGTCTGGCTGCGTTCTTACACGATGGCGCCCCACTTACAATGCTCTGTATTAAAACGATAAAATGCGAAAAACAGAGTGGCGATCTGTTATTCGGGACAGCCACCTCTCCGAACGCTTTCCGGCACTGAACCTGGAACCAGAAGTATCTGAAAGTACATTGAGGCCGCCCGAGCGCAGGGGCAGCCAAAAAGACCACCGTTTGCTCGGCCTTATTGAAACCCCAGATAGTCCGGAGCCACCCATTTCGTCAGCCAGACGCCATTGTCGGCGACCCAAAAGGAACACTGATCTTCGTGCATGCGCTGCGCATCGATGCTCAACACCACGGGCTTGCCATGACGCTGGCCCACCTTCTCGGCAGTGGTGGCGTCCTGAGACAGGTGGACGTATTGGCGGCGGCCCGGCTTGATGCCATCTGCAAAGATGGCGTCTAAGTTGGCGCGGGCGGTTCCATGGAAAAGCACCGGCGGCGGCACTGACAATGAGAGCCCAAGGTCCACCGCGATGCTGTGCCCCTGCGCCGCCCTGATCATCTGGCCGTTCTCCGAAAGGGTGAAACGCTGTTTGTCGTTGTCAGCGACCAGCTGTTTCAGCTCTTCCACATTCAATGGACGGCCAGCTTTTTTCAGGCCGCGCAGCAGGTCAGAAACAAGTACCCATCCGCCTGCTCGCAGCTTCAGCCCCAGAAGCTCTGGTTCGTGCCGGAGCACGCGGGAGATGAATTTGCTGTCGCTGCTCATTGCATGACCTTTGAGTAGTTTCCGGCGCAGACGTTCCCGCGAGGCAAACCGTTCCTGGATAAGCGATCATCGATATGGCGCAATGGCGTGGGATTGGCAAATTCGCTGCATAAATCGCATCAGAAGTGAGCATTATATGATCCGTGGAATGCCTTATGACGCATATAAGTCTCGAATGTTTGCGTTTCGTCTATCTTGGACTATAATGAGCCTTAAAATACTCATAGACGGCCAAAAGGATTTTAAATGATCCTCTCAACGGAGCTATCATGAAACGAACGCGCAGCTACTCCCGTGCCACAAAACAGGCCCTGTCCTTGTTCGGCAAGCTGATCAGGGCCGCACGCGTTGAGCGCGGCCTGACCGCTGTCGAGCTCTCCGAGCGTGCCGGCATCACCCGCAAGACGCTGCGCAGGATCGAATATGGGGAACCGGGGCCGGAAATCGGCACGGTCTTCGAGGTCGCCACTCTGGTCGGCATCCGCCTGTTCGATCTGGATGATCAGACACTGGCCATGCATAACGCCCGCCTCGATGAGAAGCTGGCGCTTCTGCCCAAGAGCGTTCGTCATAGCCCACAGGAGGTCGATGATGACTTCTAGGCTTTCGCAGCACAAGGAGGCCTATGTCTGGATCTGGCTGCCTGGGCACACTGAACCGGTTGTTGCCGGTCGCATCACGCATGATGGCAACCGCTATGTCTTCAACTATGGCGCCAGCTATCTGGGCCGAGACAAAGCGATCCCGATATATGAGCCCGAGCTTCCGCTCCGTCGTGGCTTGATCGAGCCCGACGCCGGCTTACCTATGGCAAGCTGCCTGCGGGATGGCTCGCCTGACGCGTGGGGTCGCAGGGTCATTCTCAACCGTCTGGTGGGCGGCAGGCCCGCCGAAAACGACACCGGCGATATCACCGAACTGACCTATCTGCTGGAATCCGGTTCCGATCGGATCGGCGCACTCGATTTTCAGCAATCGGCAACGGAATATGTTCCGCGTCTCAAGGCCGAAGCCTCCTATGAGGAACTCATTGAAGCCGCCGGCCGGATCGAGCGGGGCGTTCCGTTGACGCCGGCGCTGGATCAGGCGCTCAACCATGGCACTTCGATCGGTGGCGCTCGACCGAAGGCACTGATCGATCGTGGTGACCGAAAGCTGATCGCCAAGTTCTCTTCGAGCAACGACCTTTATAGCGTGGTGAAGGCCGAGTTCATTGCGATGCGGCTTGCGGCCGCCTGCGGTCTGAACGTTGCGCCGGTAACAATGACATCTGCGGCGAACAAGGACGTGCTGCTGATCGAGCGCTTCGACCGCGTCAAAGGAAACAATGGCTGGCAGAGAAAAGCCATGGTCTCGGCCCTGACCATGTTCGGCCTCGATGAAATGATGGCCCGCTATGCCTCCTACGAGGACCTCGCCGAAATCATCCGCCACCGTTTCACGCGACCGAAGGAAACGCTGAAGGAACTCTTCGGACGGCTCTGCTTCAACATCCTGTGCGGCAACACCGACGATCATGCCCGCAATCACGCCGCCTTCTGGGATGGTAAGATGCTGACGCTTACACCTGCCTATGACATCTGCCCTCAAGGCCGAACGGGAAATGAAGCAACGCAGGCTATGCTGATCAGCGGAGACAACCGCATGAGCACGCTGAAGAGCTGCATCGATGCGGCTGCCAATTTCCTGTTGAGCGAGGTCGAGGCCGTCGTGATCGTGGAGGGCCAGATCACGACCATCGCAAACGAATGGCATCGCGTTTGTGAAGAGGCGCGACTGAGAGAGACGGACGCGAAGCTGTTGGCCGGACGTCAGTTCCTAAACGCGTACTGCGTTGATGGTCTCGGAGAAAGTCGTGTGGCTCTGGCAAAAGCGTTCAGCCACGCACGAAGGCGGATCGCCAACACCTGATCCTGATTGGGTGGCGATTAATCAATTCGGCTGCGTACTGTCTGAATTGGGGCCGACGGGGGACTGGCGGCTATTGGGCAACAGGTGATCGAGAACGGACTTTGGCATCCGCCCAGTTTATGTGGCCGGACGCGCACGCTCCATGGCATGCGCCAGCGCTGAGCCCATGTGTTTTAGTGGGGGGAGGCCACATGTGGCCAAGGTCGGCCACTGCAAATATCAGGGTGTCTCGGCTCATCCTCCGTGGCCCCATATTCCTGCCGGATCATATCGATGCGGGTCAGGTAGTCTGCCGCAAAAGCCGCCTGGTCCTTGTCGGGAGATATCGTCAATGCGAACAACTCTCGTCGAAGCGCGGAGGCGTTGCGCGCCCTCAGCTCGTAGGATGTTCCGTCAGGGCTATGCGGCTCTTTGGTGTATATCATCTCCTCGACACCGCGTTCTCCTTGCCGACGGATGACCTGCCGCCCCACAACGGATCGTGCCGCGGCCAGCAAGCCGTCTACGGAAGAAGTTTTCAGAAGAACAGAGAAGACCAGCCCTTCGCTTTGTCGGAGCGAGCTTGGGCCAGTCTTTCGAAGAGGTAAGTTTCATCGCCGTCTGCCATGGCGTAGGCGAGCTGTTCAGTTAGCAGGAAATGGCCCGAGCTCATGTCGAAGCCTTTACCGAGGTCTCCCTCGGCTCCTTGGAGTAGGAGGTCCATCGCCGCGCGGAAGCCGAGTTTTCGTACTTGATCGAACCACTCATGCTCCGACAGCATGTCAGGAAATTTGAGAGCAAACTCGCGCACCATATGCGCCCTTGTTTCGACATCCAGGAGCCTGAGCTGGGGCAGAATATCTCGGATATGCCACCTCGAAAGGTTCTTTTCAGGTACGAGTGCCAAGGCATCAAAAATAGAATCGGGGCGGTCGGTGTTCGGAAACACTTTCAGCCAACTGAACATCACATACGATGTCTGATCGTCCCACCACCTGTCCTCCTTCTCGGCCAAGACCTTTCCTAATTCTTGAAGAACTAAGTCGGCCGGAGGCAGCAGACCACCCACGATCATTCCGTTGAACAAGTCGAGTTTTATGTGAGAATTGACCTCGAACCCCGCAATCTTTGTCATCAATTCTGGTCGGGCTATATGCGGCATGACGACGGCAATCGCGGCCATTGCCACGGCACGCCCGTGTGGCGGCTTGGCCGAAGCTAGTTCCGTCGCTACGTCAAGCATGCTCTCGGCAGCATCAAGCGACAGTTCAGGCTGGCTTGACCTTCTTTCACGTGCGGACTGGGCGCGATCCAGATCGGGCCATACATTTGCACGCTTCTCCAAGAGAGCCGGCATAGCGATGAGGCGAAGTGCGATGGCCGCGTCATGGCCAAACTCGGGATGTCGCAGCAACGACCTTGCAACCTCGTATGCTTCGTCGGAGCCGATCTCGTAAAGCGCCTGCCGGTATGACAAGGCATGAGAGGTGCGCCATTCGTTCAGAGCCTCACGGTCACGGCCCTTCGTGGCCAGCTCCTTGAGTGCATCCCGCTGATTGAGGTCCTCTTGAAGGAATGCCGCGACCCACTTCATTTGTGACGGGTCCGGCACCCGCCGCATGGCATCCACTACCTCTGCCATGTCGTGCCGTGACGGTGGTCCGGACGCCATTAGGCAATCCGCCCAGCCGTTCAACGTTTCAACGAGCTGGCGGCGCGCTTCTGCCGGAATGTCGTCCATGCGCTCGTTTGTGCCGTGCTTGCCGTGGACGGTGACGAGGTCGGCGAGTGCCTCGATATCGTTTGGGTTCTGGATGGTCGAGAATGACGCGATTGCTTTGACGAACGCCTCGGGCCGCGTAGCTGATATCTTGTCTCGCAGCAGCGCCAAGGGGGGCATATTGCTGCGAGGTCGGCATGCCGTTCGCATAGATTTGGGGCTTGAGCGCCAAGAATTCACGTATCATCCGCGAGATGATGCCGGGTCCCGCTAGGAAGAGTGCGCCGCCGGTGCGCTCATCAACCTCCGCGCTACCATCGATGATGCTCGTGAGTTCCGCGGCCTCGCTGACTGGCTGGGGTGACAGATAACCCTGTACTCTAAAGGGCAATGAGAGGTCGGCCAGAATCCGATCCTGCAGCGCCGTTGCAACGACTGCAGGAAACGCGCTTGCAGCCTGATGGAACGTGGCCATTGTATTTTCGGCATTGAGGTCCAATTTTTTGTCGCGCAGGACTCCTTCGAGTTCCGCGGCGTCCCCTGTGATCTGGGCCCTGCGGGTATAGCGCGCAAATCGGCGGGGAGCGCTTGGGTTGGCCTTGGCATCCTCCTGCTGCAGTGCTCGTAATCGCCTCAGGACGTTCGGGGCCTTTAATCCGTCGAAATAGTCCCGTTCGGCGACGCGTTGCCAAACTGCATCCTCCGCGCCATCCAGCACTTCTATCGCTTGCCGGGGTGCGCCGCGGAAAAGCAACGCCTCGATTGCTTCGGACTTGACCTCGACGCTGCGGTCCCGCTTGGCGAGGTCGAGTGCTGTCTCCAGCGCTTCCATGCCGCCCCCGAGGATCAACCCTGACGTGAGTCTTTCCCGAACACGCTCCTCTAACTGCTCGTAGTCCTTCTTCAGGTGATCCCCGAAAACAGTCGGACGGATACGGTCACCGAGGCGGAGAGCTTCGGCTTGGATTTGGTCACTAGAGCTGGATAGGAGCGGCCAAACAATGTCGGCAAAATCAGCACGACCGGTCTTCATCATGAAACCGACGGCCAGATCCACCTTACCGGCTTGGTGCCACGCCCGGGCAAAGACCTGCACCTCGGCTGAGACCAAGGCCCAAACGGCGTCTCCTGTCCGATATACCATTTCCGCCGCGAGCATCGGTCCGACTGACATCGCAAGTGTTACCGCCTGGGCGACGATGGCGGAACCAGATGCATCCACCGCAAGACGCTCGCACGCAAAGAGAATAGCTTCTTCCCAGAGCCGATCATTGAGAAGCTCCCGGGCGAAGCTGCTATCGAGGCCAGCGTCCTTGGGAAGGTCACGCATTCGTGCCTCGACATGACCGGCGGCGTACCACTCCTGAAATTGCTGGTGCTGAAAGGCGTAGGTGTCGCCTTCGCCACTTACCAGCACATGGGTAGCGACTAGGTTCTCCAAGACGCTGGCTGGTTCAGGGGCGTTCTGGACCAGTCCTTCGGCCAACAACTTGGCGTTTGTCGCCCTCAGGGACTGTCGTGCTGCCGTGTCATCCAGCACCGTAGTCCGTGCCTGCATCATGGCAACAGCCAGGTCACTCAGATAACGCCGGTGTTGCCCCAACATGCTTTGTCGGAGTTGCTCGGCGCGTTCTGGAATGTCTTCATGCTGTTTCACTAGCAACGCAATCGTGCCCTCCTTGGACGTGGGGAGTGCGCCGGAATCTCCAACCTGCAGGAGGGCCTCAAGATAAAATGGTATCCGGGCGAGGTCACGGACACCAGAGGTCCTGCGCACGCGGTCCAACAAGTCCTGCCCGACACTTCCGTGCCTTGATGTCATCTCCTCCTGCTGTTCGTCAGAAAGCGATTCGACGTGGATCGTCCGCGCAACGAATGGCACCGCAGCGGCCTGCGGGCGGGTGGTAATGCAGATAACGAGGAGCGGAAATTCACGCCTGAGCGCCCGCATGGTCTTGATGAGCGCCAGCCGCGCGGCCGGAGTTACCTCGTTCCATCCATCTAGCAGGAACGCTATTTCGCCGTGCGACGCGAGGAACTTGAGATGATCTGACCGGATTCCCGTAAATGCCTGACGTGCAGCCATCCACGCAAAGAGGTCATCGACGCTATGGCCGACTTCGGCGAGAGGGACCAACAATGGCAGCGGTCCGCTTCCCAACAGTGTGGCACCGAGCTGTACCAATGTCGTTGACTTGCCCTGACCCGGTTCGGCCACAAGGTCGAGGATGCCACACGACCGGAGTGCTGCGGCCATTTCGACGAGCGTGAATGACCTTACCCGGGATGAGGCCGCTGTCAGGTAGAGTGAAACAGCATGGGCGGGACCCTGTTCAGAAAATGTCTCTATGTGGCGCTGAGCTGCCGAACGCACTCTTTCAAATAAGGCTGGCAGGCCCTCGCTCTCTGGAAGACCAAACTGCTGGCGGAGATATCCAAGGGCCTCCGCTAGGCCGTAAACCCATAAATGGGGTTCACATGGGTGCGATGACTTGATTCAATGGTTTCTGGAAAGGAGACCATTGATGCGCCGACGTTTTGACCTGACGGATTTCGAGTGGGCGGTGATCGAGCCGCTTCTGCCCAATAACAGCCGCGGCGTACCGCGGGTCGATGACCGCCGTGTGATCAACGGCATACTCTGGCGCTTTCGTACCGGCAGCCCATGGGCCGATGTTCCGGAACGCTATGGCCCTCACACCACCTGTTATAATCGCTTTGTCCGCTGGCGGCGGGCTGGTGTCTGGGATCACCTTCTCACGGCGATTTCTTCCGCCTTCGACGGCGATATTCAGATGATCGACTCGTCTTGTGTTCGCGTGCATCAGCATGGCGCCACCGGTAAAAAGGGGGCGCCAATCGAAGCATGGGACGTTCCAGAGGCGGCCTGACAACGAAGATCCACGCTCTCGTCGATGCCGATGGGCTGCCGATTGATCTTCGCCTCTCAGAAGGTCAGCATGCTGATTGTCGCTACGCCGAAGATCTGCTCACCAGACTTCATGCCGGAACGACGCTTTTGGCAGATCGTGGCTATGACACCAACGCCATCCGCGCCACGGCAACTCAGGCGAAGGCATTCGCCAACATCCCGGCGAAGCGAAACCGAAAAAAGACCTTCGCTTTCAGTTCGTTCCTCTATCGCTATCGAAACCTCGTCGAGCGGTTCTTCAACCGCATCAAAGAAGCGCGTGGAATTGCAACGCGTTACGACAAACGCGCCGACAACTATCTCGCGGCAATCAAGCTCTTCTCTGTGCGACTATGGTTAAAGCGTTACGAGTCTACGGCCTAAGATGGAAGGACACATAACTCCGCGCGGAACCCCTCAAGCGTCTTCCTTTGTACACCCTCGGCATCAAAGTTCTCCGGCGCAAGCCAAGCCTCATAGGCAGGCCGTAGCTTAGTCCAATCTGTGTCGAGCATCGCGAACCATGCGGTGTCTCGGTTCCGGCCCTTCACGATCAGGTGCTGGTGAAATACCCCCTCGTGCTGGAAACCGAAACGGTGTGTTGACCGTTTGGACGGCAGGTTTTCGTTGTCGCATTTCCACTCGAAGCGGCGATAGCCGAGGTCGTCGAAGATGTGACGGGCAAACAGGAACAGGGCCTCGGTTGCCGCTGGCTTTCGTGACATCAATGGCCCCCAGTAGATATGGCCAATCTCTGCCACACCGTTTACCGCCTCGATCCGCATGAAGATTTGCCGTCCTGCAACCTTGCCCGATACTTTGTCGATCACAGCAAAGAACAGCGGATCCTCGCTTGCTGCCGACTGCTCCACCCAGGTGCGAAAGACGTCGCGGTCGGTTGGCGGGACATTGGGCAACCAGCGGAACCGCTCGTCCCCATCCGGTTGGGCCGAGGCATCGAACAGGCCGTCCGCATGCCTTGCCGGATCGAGCTTTTCCAGCCGGACGAACCGTCCGTTCATCGGCCCGGTTCCGGGTTTGGGGCGCTGGGTCCATGTGGACAGGTCTTCTGCCATTTCAGGCTCCTTCTTAAATGTTCGACTGGCTGATCCGGCACCTTCAGGCCTCGGGACCAGCCACGTTTTCCAGCGTCTCGCCCTGGCCGATCCTGACGAAGACATACCGTACATCATCCCCGCCCTGCAGCATCTGCGCCCGATGAATCATACGGCGCGGGAAATAGGCGTAGTCACCCGCTCCGAGTTCGAAAGACTGCTTCCCGCCCGGGCCATGATCGACGCGGATGCGGCCCGAGAGCATATACATGACGCTGTCGAAGTCATTGTGGTGGTGCCACTGGCTTGGTTGATCCAGCGCAGTAACATGACATTCGCCTACCCAAAGCTCCCCAACTTCCAGCGCCTTGCGCCGGATTTGCCCTGGCGTGATCGGCCCCTCTTCAAGGTCCGCCGCGCGGATGATGCCAATTTCGGAAAACAGTTCCTTGCCCATAAGACTTCCTCTCGATGCAGTCATGGTCTGTCATGCAGTATCGACGGTTCGTCTGAAAAACAGAAGGACAAGTTTTGTTGCGAAACGGACAAAGACTAGGGCTCGTCAAGATGCAGTTTCCGGGCTTGTGCCGGGGTCATGCCAAAGGTTCGGCGGAAAGCAACCCCGAGCGCGGATTGACTGCTGAAGCCGACCTTCTGGGCGATGCGGTCTATTTCTCCGTCGGTCATCAGCAGGGCGAACGCCGCGTTCAGGCGCGCCTGTAACCGCCATTGCCCAAAGGTCATCCCGGTATCGTGAAGAAACAGCCGCGCCAGCGTCCGCGTCGATGCGCCACAAACTTCGGCCCAGTCATCAAGCTTTCGTGGATCGGCAGGATTTTCGACGATGGCTCGCGCGATCCCGGACAAACGCGCTTCCTGCAGTTGCGGCAGGCGGGTCATCAGGGTTTTGGCACGTCCGACTTCGTCGATGATAAGGGCGATGATATGCGGGCATCGCCCGTCAGGAGACCAGGCCACCGATTCGGCACAGATTGCAAGGATCAGTTCCCGCAGCAGCGGATTGACCGTCAGCACCCGCGGTTCCTGGACGAGAGCCACAGCCATGGTTCGTTCGATGAACAATTCGCGCATCGCGACATCGCCCTCCATGGAGATGGAATGCGTTTCGTCCGCAGGCAGAAACAAGGCCTTGGTCGGTGGAAGCAGGAACAAAGCGTTTGCGGTTTCCACGCGCATCAACCCCGAGATCGCGTAGACAAGTTGCGCTTTGGGATGGCTGTGCCTCCCCGAGGAAAGCCCATGTGGATAATCCATGGCGAAGCCGACGACACTGCGATCAGCGCGTTCATACTCATCAATAAGCGCCTGTCGTTCTGGCGAAAGAAATATAATTTCTGTCTTCATGCGGCCACGTTATTCGCCACGTCAATCGCTGGCAATTGCGCCAGTGGAAAGCCCGCCTTCGGGTTTCGTAGATCCGAGACCCGAACGGGAGCTTTGGGCAGGTCGCTCCGCGTGCGAACTGGTGCTGACTGATGGCCTCGCATCACTGATGGTTCGAGAACCGCAGTCCTAAATGTGCCCTGCTGGTCTCCATCGGCGATGCAATCGACAAGCGCCTGCATCTTCGTTTTGCCAGCTCGGAGAACACCTTCGACTATCTGCATGCGAGGAAGGCTTATGCTGTTTCGTCTGCTGGAATGAAAGATAATGAATGCGGACTGCGATTGGAAACAGAGCGGAGAAGAACCGGTCCGCACTCAGGTATCCCTAGACCTACCAAGTGTATTTCAATTGCCTAATTGACGCTAGGTTTATTTAATATACTACTTCGTCGACAATGCAGACGGAGTATTTGTTGTCACAACGAACCCTCATCCAAAACAGCCATTCCGTCTCCAAATCGTCGATAGATCTCGCTCAGGCTGCCGAAATGGGCTCCAGGGCACTTTTAGTGTGGATCTGAGCATTTCCTGGAATGAATGCAAATGGTGACTTCCGAATTGCGACTTGAGACCATTGCTATTGGTTCAAAGTCAACGCCAGCCAGTCGCCCTGGCAGACCTGTACATCACAAATGGCCGCGTTCGGGATCCCCGGTTTCATTCAGATATTCAACCAATCGAGAAAGCAGAATCAGAGAGAAAACATGCCAACATCTAAGCTTCTAAGTGCCGCAGGCAACGCCGAACTCACATTTAAAAATCGCGTCTTCATGGCTCCGATGACAAGAGCGCGATCGAAGGATCATGTAGCCAACGAATTGACGGCGACATACTACGCACAGCGTGCGTCCGCCGGCCTGATTTTTACCGAAGGAACCCAGATCAGCTCTCAGGCGATCGGCTGGACCAACACACCGGGAATCCACACCGCCGAGCAGATCGCGGGATGGAAAAAAGTCACGGAGGCTGTTCACAAAGCTGGAGGCCTGATCTTCGCCCAGCTCTGGCACACAGGCCGTGCGTCCCATCCGGATTTTCACGGCGGCGAACTCCCTGTAGCGCCGTCCGCGATTCCCTTTGACAGCCAGGTGTTTACTGCAGAAGGCCCCAAGCCGACGGTCACACCGAGAGAGCTTACAATCGTTGAGATCAAATCCACGATAGCAGACTATGAAGCCGCGGCGCGGGCGGCGAAGGAAGCAGGCTTCGATGGCGTCGAAGTCCACGGTGCCAACGGATACTTGCCGGCCCAGTTTCTGGAAGATGGCCCAAACAAAAGAACCGACGAATATGGCGGTCCGATCGAGAACCGAGCGCGGTTCCTGCTTGAAGCCACGGACGCTGCCATCAGCGTCTTCGGGCCGGAGCGCGTCTCGGTCAGGCTTTCGCCGCGCATTCCGTATAACGACATGGGCGATTCCAATCTCGAGCAAACATATATGTTTGCTGTTGAGGCACTTGAAAAGAAAAAGGTCGGCATCCTCCATTTCATGGAGTCCGCGAACCTGCCAGAGGGAGCGAAACCCTTCGCACCAGAGGCCCGGAAGCGGTTCTCAGGCCTTTTCGTGGTGAATGTCGACTATGATCAGCAGACTGCGGAGCAGGCCATCGAATCGGGCCTGGCTGATGCCGTCACGTTTGGAAGGCTCTTCATCAGCAACCCGGATCTGCCGGAACGCTTCCGCACGAATGCGCCTTTGGCACCTTCGGATCATGACACTTACTATAGCGGCGGCGAAAACGGATACACTGACTATCCCAATCTGTCGTAGTCAGTGTACCCAGCCAGATGCGCATTTGCCATACCCGACGGTACGGCAAATGCGCCGCCACCTGAGCGGAAAAGTCGGAAGAACGCCGATCGTGAACGTTTCTTTCGGGTATCCGGAAAACGTCAGAGCTGGTGCGGAAGCGTATGTTTTGCTGCGGGGTCTGATTGACACAGACAAAGCCGGTCTGTTGGCGCGGGAAGCGTAAAACTGGCGGGGCTGCGCTGCGCGGCATCTATTTTTCAATTCATGGGTAAGGGGCGAAATCAGCAGGCGCCCGATTCGGAAGGCGACGAGGCCTCCGAGGCATCGCCGTCGGTGGCTTCACAAAAAACCGACTTTTGTCGCAAAGTCGGCGTTTCCGTGTCGGACGACAACAACTGTCAAAATTCAAAAATGGTGGGCCTGGAGGGACTCGAACCCCCAACCAAGCGGTTATGAGCCGCCGGCTCTAACCATTGAGCTACAGGCCCTGTCCGCGGCCGAGACAGGCAGCGACGGTCCGCGCGGGCAATGGTTCCTTGCGCGGACCCTCCGACTACTCCAAATTGATGGGCATCGCAAGTTCCCGCCGCATTGGCTTCACAATTGCTGGTCAAGA
Source organism: Martelella sp. NC20 (assembly GCF_013459645.1). Taxonomy (NCBI): domain Bacteria; kingdom Pseudomonadati; phylum Pseudomonadota; class Alphaproteobacteria; order Hyphomicrobiales; family Aurantimonadaceae; genus Martelella; species Martelella soudanensis. The sequence goes on along the minus strand of NZ_CP054861.1, from coordinate 517,838 downwards.
GGAGGGGACGCACATTTCAAGGAGGGATTTCCATGGCCAATCTACCTGTCCGCCTACCTGTCCGCATTGCCGCCGCGGGCCTGCTTTTCGCCTTGCCGCTTGCAGGCACGGCAGCCTTCGCCGACAGCACCCAGCCGCCGGCCGTCATCAATGTCTCGGCCGATGGCGATGCCACTCTGGTGCCGGATATGGCGACGGTCTCGCTCTCCGTCGTCAGCCAGGCCGATGACACGGCGACAGCGCTTTCGCAAAACTCGGCCGCCATGCAGAAGGTGATCGACGCGCTGAAACAGGACGGCATCGCTGAGAAGGACTTCCAGACCAGCAATTTCTCGGTGAGCCCGCGCTATCAGCAGGTCAAGGCCGATGACGGAACGATGACCAGCGAAATCGTCGGCTACGAGGTGCAGAACGGCCTGAATGTGCGGGTGCGCGACCTCGCCAAGCTTTCCGCCGTGCTCGACCATGCGGTCAAGCTCGGGGTCAATTCCGGCGGCGGGATTTCGTTTTCCAACAGCGATCCTTCGGCGGCCGAAGACGAGGCGCGGCGCGAGGCCGTCGCCAATGCGCTTGCCAAGGCGGAAACGCTCGCCGAGGCCGCCGGCGTCACGCTCGGCAAGGTGATGTCGATTTCCGAGCAGAGTTCGATGCCGCAGCCGATGATGTTTCGAGCCGACGTGATGATGGCGAAAGCGGAAGGCGCGCCGCCGATCGCTGCCGGCGAAAACACCTACAATATCACCGTCAACATGACGCTGGCGATCGAGCAGTAGTACCGGCTTCGGCCCGGTTCGGCGCGCTCTCAACATCGGCAGCGCGTTCACCGAAGAGATGGAGGCGGAAAACCGAGCCACTTGCACGGCTGTTGACAAAGCGGCTGTCGGAACGCAATCTCGGCACATTCACCCGGGGGGTCCCGACAAGGGGCTGAGATTCTGATAGCCGGTCCGAAAGGTCCGCGCAGCGCAGTGACCCGATGAACCTGATCCAGTTCATACTGGCGTAGGGATGGTGTTCGGGCTGCGCGGCTTTGGCCGAGACTTTTACGGCGTGTTTCACGCGGCCAATCTCCATTCATTACCGGGAACTGGGTCTCCACGCTTCGAGCACTGGAGGCTCCAACCAATGAAAGATCTTTTCCCAACCGTCACCACGGGCCCGCTGCCCGCCTCGCGCCGCGTCTGGCACGCGGGCGTTCTCCACCCCGAGATCCGCGTTCCCATGCGCGAGATCGACCTGCACCCCACGGCGGGCGAGCCGCCTGTGACCGTCTATGACAGCTCCGGCCCCTTTACCGACCCGCAAGTCGAGATCGCCATCGAGCGCGGCCTGCCGTGTCCGCGCGAAGCCTGGATCGCCGCGCGGGGCGACACGGAACAATATGAAGGCCGCCATGTGAAGCCCGAGGACAATGGCTTTGCCGAGGGCAAGCGCCTGACGCCGGAATTTCCGGTGCGGCACCAACCGAAGCGCGCGAAAAATGGCCGCGCCATTACCCAGATGGCCTATGCCCGCGCCGGGATCGTCACCCCGGAAATGGAGTTTGTCGCCATCCGCGAAAATCTCGGCCGGCAGGCGGCAAGGCAGGCGCGAGAACGGGACGGCGAGGCTTTCGGCGCCGAAATCCCCGATTTCATCACGCCTGAATTCGTGCGCGACGAGGTGGCGCGCGGCCGGGCGATCATCCCGGCCAACGTCAATCACCCGGAACTGGAGCCGATGGCGATCGGCCGCAATTTTCTCGTCAAGATCAACGCCAATATCGGCAACTCAGCCGTCACCTCCTCGATGGCCGAGGAAGTCGAGAAGATGGTCTGGGCGATCCGCTGGGGCGCGGATACGGTGATGGACCTTTCCACGGGGCGCAACATCCACAATATCCGCGACTGGATCATCCGCAACGCGCCCGTGCCGATCGGCACGGTGCCGCTCTACCAGGCGCTGGAGAAGGTCGGCGGCATCGCCGAGGAACTCTCCTGGGAGGTCTTTCGCGACACGCTGATCGAGCAGGCCGAGCAGGGGGTGGACTATTTCACCATCCACGCCGGCGTGCGGCTGCACATGATTCCGATGACGGTGAACCGGGTGACGGGCATTGTATCGCGCGGCGGCTCGATCATGGCCAAGTGGTGCCTGCACCATCACCGCGAGAGCTTCCTCTACGAGCATTTCGACGAGATCTGCGACATCGCGCGGGCCTACGATGTCAGCTTCAGTCTTGGAGACGGATTGCGGCCCGGGTCCATCGCCGACGCCAATGACGAGGCGCAGTTCGCCGAACTCGAGACGCTGGGTGAACTCACGCAGATCGCCTGGGCCAAGGACTGCCAGGTGATGGTCGAGGGGCCGGGACACGTGCCGATGCACAAGATCAAGGCCAACATGGACAAGCAGCTCGAAGTCTGCGGCGAGGCGCCGTTCTACACGCTCGGACCGCTGACGACAGACATCGCGCCGGGCTACGACCATATCACCTCGGGCATCGGTGCTGCGATGATCGGCTGGTTCGGCACGGCGATGCTCTGCTACGTGACGCCCAAGGAGCATCTCGGCCTGCCCGACCGCGACGATGTGAAAGTGGGCGTCATCACCTACAAGATCGCTGCCCACGCCGCAGATCTCGCCAAGGGGCATCCGGCGGCGCGGACCCGCGACGACGCGCTTTCGCGGGCGCGGTTCGAATTCCGCTGGGAGGACCAGTTCAACCTCTCGCTTGACCCGGAAACGGCGCGGTCGATGCATGACGAGACCCTGCCGAAGGAGGCGCACAAGGTGGCGCATTTCTGCTCCATGTGCGGACCCAAATTCTGCTCCATGCGCATTTCCCACGACATCCGGGCCGAGGCGCAGAAGGAAGGGATGGAGAAGATGGCCGAGAAATTCCGCGACGGCGGTGATCTCTACATGCCGCTGGAGGATGCGCAATGACCTAGAGCAGCGGGCGATTGGTTGGCATCGCCACGAGGTGGCGGCCTATCTGTCCGCCAACGGGCGGGTGTCCTGTCACCGCTGGATCGTCTTCATCTGACCGTTGACGGCGATCCGGTCGGCCCGGCTTTCGGCGGTGCCGATCCGGGTTGCCGTATCCATGCCGCTCCTGCCTGCCTGTTTTGCCATAGCCAGAAAGCGCAAATACGCTTATTCAGAGGAAAGCATCATAATTCACAGATTAACTGTGACCGATCCTCGCTCGCGCATGTTTCATCTGCGCTGCTTTCCGGAGGCGGCCCGCCGTGGCTCGATGAAATCCTGGCCAGCCGGAGGAGAGGCGAGCCTGCGGGGGAGGAAAATTTGAGATGACTGCATTCAAGGCGCCCGTCGAGGATATTCTGTTCTCGCTCGTCAGCGTTGCCGGAGCGGGCCGGCTGCCGGATTTCGACCAGGACATGGCGCGCGATATCGTCGGCCATTTCGCGGGTTTCGCCGAAGGCGTGCTGGCGCCGCTCAATGCGCGGGGCGATGCCGAGGGTTGCCGTCTTGCCGATGGCCGGGTGACCATGCCCGATGGATTTCGCGAGGCCTTCGCCCAACTGGCCGAGGGCGGATGGCAGGGTCTTACCGTACCGGAGGAATTCGGCGGCATGGGGCTTTCGCCCGTCATCGGCTCCGCCGTCTCGGAGATTTTCGCCGGCGCCAACCATGCCATGCAGATGGTCTGCGGCCTGGCGCCCGGCGCCGTCGCAACGCTGCTGCGCTACGGCAGCGATGAGCAGAAGCAGCGCTGGATCGCGCCGCTGGCGACAGGCGCCGTGCTCTCGACGATGTGTCTGAGCGAAGCGGATGCGGGGTCCGATCTGGGGCGCATCAGGACAAGGGCCGGTCGTGACGGCGACATCTGGCGTCTGACCGGCGAGAAGATCTTCATTTCCGGCGGAGATCAGGATCTGAGCGACAATATCCTGCATCTGGTTCTTGCCCGCACGGGCGATCCCGCAAGCGGCGTCAGGGGTCTTTCGCTGTTTGCCTGCGACAGGCAGAGCAAGGGCGCGACCCTCACGATCGCCCGGATCGAGGAAAAACTGGGGCTGCATGCCTCCCCGACCTGTCAGATGGTCTTCGACGCGGCGCCTGCGGAACTGATCGGCGTGGAGGGCGAGGGGCTGAAAGCCATGTTCACGGTGATGAACCACGCCCGGATCGACGTCGCGCTGCAGGGGACGGCCCATGCCGCGCGCGCCGCCCATATCGCCGCGGCCTATGCCGGCGAACGCGTGCAGGGCCGCAAGGCCGACGGCGGACCTGCCAGGCTGACGGACCATGCGGACATCCGGCGAATGCTGAACGAGCAGCAGGCTCTGGCGCTTGGAAGCCGGGCCATGTGCCATATCGCGCTGGTGGAGATGGCGCTCGGCCAACGCCCGGAACTGGTCGATTTCCTGACGCCGCTATGCAAGCTGTTTGCCTCCGAAGCCGGGATCAGGGCGGCCGATATCGGCATTCAGGTGCTTGGCGGCTATGGCTATCTCACCGAATACGGCCTTTCCCAGGTCTGGCGCGATGCCCGCATAACATCGATCTATGAGGGCGCGAACGGCATTCATGCCCAAGCTATCGCCACGCGCGGCCTGCGGACAAACGGCGGAAAGGGGGCCGATGCCTTTGCCCGCCTGATTGCCGAACTTGCCGGCGGAAACCGCGCGGTCGCCAATCTGCTCGACATCTGGGAGGCGAGACGGCTTGCGCTTCTTGAAGCGGAGGATCCGGCCGGCGACGCCCATGATTTCGCGCAACTGACCGCGACGCTTTATTTTCGCGCCGCGTGGTGCCGGATCGCCGATGCGGGCGTGGCGACCGGAAATGAACGGCGCTACCGGGAACTGAAAGCGCATGTGATGGCTGCGGCGCTGCCGGTGGCCGTGTGAGCGCGCTTCGGGGCGCTCCCGCCGTGCGCGCCGCTCAGCGCAGGAGATCGGGCAGGAACATCACCACGGAAGGGACCGCGATCACCAGCGCGATCACGAACAGATCCATGACGATAAAGGGCAGGACGCCGGCAAACACCTGCGCGATCGAGACATATTTCCCCGCGACATTCTTGATGACGAAGACATTCATGCCCACCGGCGGCGTGATCATGCCGATCTCCAGCATCTTCACCACCACGACGCCGAACCAGACAAGGCTAATGCCCTCGGCGCGCAGGATCGGCAGGAAGATCGGCAGTGTCGTCAGCATGGCGCCGAACGGTTCCATGAAGGTGCCGAGCGCGAGATAGATCAAAACGATGATCAGCATCAGCTCGAAATAGCCGAGATCTGCGTCCGCCACGAAGGATGACAGGAAGTGCGACAGCCCGCTGATCCCGAGAAAGCGGGTGAACATCGCGGCGCCGACGCCGATGATGAACAGCGCCCCCGTCGAGGTGACCGTATCGATCAGGGAATGGGTGACGCTCGATTTCGTCAGCCTGCCGGTGACGGCGGCGAGCACGATGGTGCCGAGCGCGCCGACCGCGCCTGCCTCGGTTGCCGTGAAAAGACCGGAGAACATCCCGCCGAAGATCAGCAGCACCAGCACAGTGATCGGGACCACCTGGAGGATGGCCGCACGGCCTTCCTCGCTGACCGGCGCGGTATCGCGGGCGGGAACGAGATCGGGACGGAAAAGGCTGATGCCGATGATCACCAGGCAATAGCCAATGGCGGTGATGACGCCGATGCCGATGCCGCCGATGAAGACCTGGGTCACGGAGGTTTCCGCGAAGACGCCGTAGATGATCATCAGGATCGAAGGCGGGATCAGCGCGCCGATCGTGCCGCCGGCGGCAATCGTACCGGCCGCGATCGAGGGCCGGTATCCGGCGGCGATCATTTCGGGGATCGCGATCCGGCCCATGGCCGCCGCACAGGCGAGCGACGAGCCGGAGACGGCGGCAAAGCCGGAACAGGCGAAGATCGAGGAGACCGCCAGCCCGCCGGGCAGGCGGCGCAGAACCACCTTGGCGGCGGCGAACAGGCCGCCGGTCAGGCCGGTGTGAAAGGCGACGAAGCCCATCAGCAGAAACATCGGCACGGCCGACATCGTCCAGCTGGCGACGAAGGAATAGGGCGTATTCGACAGAATGCCGAAAGCGGGCGTGACGCCGAGAAGGGCGGTAATGCCGCCGAAGGAGACCGCGATCAGCGCCATGGCCACCGGTACGCGCAGAAGCAGAAGGACGATCAGGACGGCAATGCCGACAAATCCGACCTCGGGGCTCATGCGGTTTCCTCTGGCGCTGTCGGCTGAAGATCCCGGAATGTCAGAAGCAGGCAGGTCAGCGCGGCGATCGCAAAACCGAGCGGCGGCAGGAAATAGCTGTGCCAGACGGGCATTTTCATGGCTGCGAGCTCAACATAGGTGCCGCTGCGGAAATTGGAAAGCGCCGTATGCCATGTGGTCCAGGCAAGGCTTGAGTAGACGATGGCGGACAGAAGACACACCATGGCATCCGAGATGCGCCGGAGGGGGCGGGTGAGGGCGAAGTCGAATAGTTCGACCGACACCATCTCGCGGCGCAGCTCCAGCCAGGACAGCGGCAGAAAGGCGGTGGCGACCATATAATAGCGCGCGACCATCTCCGTGGTGACGGGGATCGAGACGCGAAAAAGATTGCGCAGAGCCACATCGAGGCTGATGTGGATCATCATCGCCACCACACCGGCCGCGCCGATGAATGCCAGAATGCGCGCGACCACGGCGGCAAGCCGAAGGAGTGCGGTCATCGAAGGGCTCCAGAGCGAATATCTTCGGGCGGAAACACGGGGTCGGCCCCCGGAGCGCGACAGCCGTTCGGCCGGCGCGCCCCGACGGGATTTCATGGGTCAGAGACCGTAGGTCGCAAAGTCGATCCTGCTCCAGACGTCATCGATCATGCGCTGGGCCAGAGCGTCCGGATCATTGCCGACTTCGTCAGCGATCGCGGTCCATTTCTCCACCAACTCGGTAAAGTAGACGGCTTCCTCGCCCGATAGCGCGGTGCGGGCAGCCACATCCTGCGCGGCAAAGGCTTCTGACGCCTCCATGAAGGCCGGATCGGGCGTGATCACCTCGATATCGGTGTTCGCCAGCGCCTCGGTTGCCGCAGACGGCAACTGGAAGGCCCAGCGGTCGGTCAGGTCGAAATTGGCGCGCGCGGCGGTCATGCCGATCTCCGCGCGCTCCTCCGTCGTGAGCGCGCGCCAGGTGTTGAGCCCGACCGTGAAGTTCGAGGTCACGTGATAGGTGCCGATCGGCACCAGGGTGACGCTCCCGGCGATGTCGATCAGACGGAACGACAGAAGGTCGACGGTCGATGCCATCGTGCCGTCGATCGTGCCCTGGCTCATCGCCTCGAACGTATCGCCCACGCCGATATTGACCGGCGTGGCCCCGAAATGCTCGGCCCAGCGGGAATAGGGCGCGCCGCCGGTGCGAAGGCGAAGTCCCTTGAGATCGTCGGCGTTATGCACGGGCCTGGTGGTGATCAGGTTATAGACATTGGACGAACCGGCGCCGAGGAAAACCATGCCGAGTTTGGCGAATTCCTCCTGGCAGGGTTCGCAGGTCAGGCCGTATTCGGTCATGGCCATGGCCATGGCGTGCGGGTTGCGGCCGATCAGGGCGAGATCGCCGGCAATGCCGGTCACTTCCATGTCGGCCGGAAAATAGAGCGGCAGCACATTGCCGACATCCACCAGGCCGGTCTGCAGCGCATCCTTCATCTGCGGCAGCGAGACGACCTCCGGCCCCAGAATCATGCCGGTCATGGCGCCATTGGAGTTTTCGGCAATATTCTCGGCGAAATGCTCGTACATGTAATAGGCCGGATGCGCCGGCGGCCCGGCCGGTGCAAGGCGCAACTCGCGCGCCGATGCGGTGCCTGTCACCATCAATGCGACGGCGGCCAATGATGCGAATTTGTGTATGCGATTCATGAATTCTCCTCCCAAAAAATCCGAATGCCAAGTTTCGTCAGGTCAGTTACAGCGCCAGCAGCTTCCTCGCATTCTCCTTCAAAAGCAGCGGGCGAACCTCGTCCTTGATGTCGATCTTCTCGAAATCGGCGAGCCAGCGGTCCGGCGTGATGGCGGGCCAGTCGGAGCCGAAAAGCAATTTGTGCTTCAGCAGCGAATTGGCGTATTTCACCAGGATCGGCGGAAAATATTTCGGGCTCCAGCCCGACAGGTCGATATAGACATTGGGCTTGTGCTGGGCGACGGCGAGCGCCTCTTCCTGCCAGGGAAAGGACGGATGGGCGGCGATGATCTTGAGATCGGGAAAGTCCACCGCCACATCGTCCAGATGGATCGGGTTGGAATATTTCAGCCGCATGCCCATGCCGCCGCGCATGCCCGAGCCGACCCCCGTCTGCCCGGTATGAAACAGCGCGATGCCGCCTTCTTCCTCGATGACCTCGTAGAGCCCGTAGGCTGACCGGTCATTGGGATAGAAGCCCTGATAGGTCGGATGAAACTTGAAACCGCGCACGCCGTGATCGCGGATCAGGCTCTTCGCCTCGCGGATGCCGAGCTTGCCCTTGGCCGGGTCGATGGAGGCGAAGGGGACCATGATGTCGCTGTTCTTCGCCGCGATTTCCGCCACTTCGTAATTGGAGTAGCGCCGGAAGCCGGTTTCGCGCTCGGCATCGACGGGAAAGATGATGCAGCCGATCTTGCGCTCGCGGAAATAGGCGGCGGTTTCCTCCACGGTCGGCAGCATGCCGTCCTGGCCTGCGGGATTTTTGAAATACTTCGCCATGCCGGCCTGGAATTCGAGATAGCCGTCGTCACGATGGGTGCAGCACGGCTCCTCCGCATGGACGTGGACGTCGAAGGCGATCAGGTCGTCGAAATTCATGGGTCCTCTTTCGCCTCCAGTCCACAATAGCGTTTGAGCAGATGCGCGAGCGTGGCTGCCTCATCCGCGCTCAGGCAATGGCTGTTATAGGCGTCTTCTCCAAAGAAATTGCCGCGGTTGGCGGCAACGAACGCCTCGCCTCTCTCCGTCAGTCCGAGCAGTACGGACCGGCGGTCGTGATCGGGGATCTCCCGTTCGATCAGGCCCTGATCCTCGAACCGGCGCACGGTCTTGGTCATGTGGGCGGGCTTGATCCGCAATGTATGGGCGAGCAGACCCTGCTTGATGCCCGGGTTCAGGTGGATGATCCAGAGCATGGAGAACTCGCCGGGACGCAGGTCGTCGGCGCCGAAGCGTTCGTAGAACTGGTCATAGACGCGCACCTGGGCCACGCGCAGCAGAAAACCGAGCGAGGCATTGAGCTCGCCGAGTTTGACCTCATCGGTAAGTTGTGGCGAAAGACGCGGTTCCTGCCCCATGTCAGCCTCCACCGGGCGCCGCCACCTTGGCGGCGCGCTTTTCGAGGAAGGCGATCAGCCGCTCTTCGGCCTCGGGCGAGGTGGCGGTAAAGGCGGAAACGAAGCTTTCCATCAAAAGGCCGTCGTCGCGGCCCATCTCGCGCATGCGCGGCAGGGCGTTGATGACCGCATAGTTGGAGAGTTCCGCGTTCGAGGCGGCCCTGGCTGCCAGTTCCACCGCCTTTTCGACGGCTTTGCCGGCGGGGACGACATATTGCGCGAGATTCCAGCTTTCGCCGGTCGCAGCGTCGATCGAGCGGCCCGTCAGCATCATGTCCATCATCCGCGCCACACCCATCAGCCGCGCGGTGCGCACCGAACCGCCGCCGCCGACGAAGATGCCGCGCTGGCCCTCGGGCAGGGCGAAGAAGGCGGTCTCGTCTGCGACCCGCACCTGCGCGGCGGAGGCGAGTTCAAGGCCGCCGCCGACAACGGCGCCGTGAAGCGCGCAGAACCATGGAATGGGGCCGAACTCGATCCGGCCGAAAACCTCATGCCAGCGGCGCGAGCTCTGCACACCCTCGAAAGCGGATTTCTTGACATGTTCGGAAAGGTCCAGCCCAGCGCAGAAATGCCTGCCATTGCCGAAGATCACACCAGCCCGGGCCTCATGCCGCGCTCGTTCGATGGCGGTCGCCAGCGCTTCGACGAACCTGTCGCTGATCGCATTGCGCTTTTCCGGACGGTTGAGCCCGAGAAGCGCGACATCGCCGCGCATTTCAAAGGTTACCAGATCCGCCGTATTCCCTGTCGTCACTGCAGACTTCCTTATTGCGTATTCCGATTTTATCTATACGAGAAAACATTTTCCTTGTAAACAATACACCAGAAAACTGTATGGTATGAAATTACCCGGACGGCGTCGGCGCCGAAGGCCGGACAGGCATGACTTCGGAGGGAACGGGTCTTTTCGCAATCCGGGCTGGTTGGGTAAGCGGAAAATCGAGGAGGGGCCATGACGGACATGGGGAAGATACGTCCGGTGCGGGTATGGGAGCCGCGCATCCGGACCGAGGAGCGCGCCGACGGCAGCCGGCTGATATGGCAGGAGGAGGAACTGGGACCTTATCCCGTTCGGCTCGCCGACCGCATACTGCATTGGGCCGAAGCCGCGCCGGAACGGGTGTGGATGGCCGAGCGCGGCGCGGACGGTGCGTGGCGCGAAATAACCTTCGGCCAATTGCGGGACCTGATGCGCCGCGTCGGCACGTTTCTTCTCGACCATGCGCTTTCGGCCGAACGCCCGCTGATGATCCTTTCCGAAAATTCGCTCGAACACGCGGTGATCGCGCTTTCGGCGCAATATATCGGCGTGCCCTCGGCGGCCGTGGCGCCGGCCTATTCGCTGATTGCGGAAGGCCGTAGCAAGCTTCGCGACATCGTGGGCGAGGTGACCCCCGGCGCGGTGTTCGCGAGGGATGCGGCGCGCTTTGCCCCGGCGATTGCCGATGTTATCGATACCGGCGTGCCGCTCATTCTGGCGGGCGGGGCGGTTCCGGGGCGCGCGCATCATGACTGGGAGAGCGTGATCGAGACCGAGCCGTCGGAAGCTGCCGACGCAGCCTTCCGCGCCACGGGGCCGGACACGATCGCGAAATTCCTGTTCACCTCCGGCACCACCGGCAAGCCCAAGGCCGTGATCCAGACGCAACGGATGATGTGCGCCAACATGGCGCAGGTGCTCGACTGCTACCGCTTTCTCGGCGATGCGCCGCCCGTTCTGGTGGACTGGGCGCCATGGAACCATGTGGCGAGCGGCAACAAGGTGTTCAATATCGCGCTTTATAACGGCGGTACCTATTATATCGACGCCGGCAAGCCGACGCCCACGGGCATGGCCGAGACCATCCGCAATCTGCGCGAGATTTCCCCGAGCTGGTATTTCAATGTGCCGGCGGGCTACGAGGTGCTGTGCGAGGCGATGGAGCGGGATGCGGTCCTGCGCGATAATTTCTTTCGCAATCTCAGGATGATCATGTATGCGGGCGCGGGCATGGCCAGCCACACATGGCATCATCTCAACGTGCTTTCCGAACGGTCCACTGGCGCGTGTACGCTGATGGGCTCGGGGCTTGGCTCCACCGAAACCGGCCCGTTCGCCATGTTCTGCACCGAGCCGCAGGACGAGCCGGGCAATTGCGGCGTTCCGGCGCGCGGCGTCACCATGAAACTGGTGCCGGTGGGCGGCAAGATGGAGGTCCGTTTCAAGGGGCCGAACGTCACGCCCGGCTACTGGCGAAGGCCCGATCTGACGGCAGCGGCTTTCGATGACGAGGGGTTCTACAATATGGGCGATGCCCTGCGCCCGGCGGTGCCGGAGGAGCCGGCCCGCGGCTTCCTGTTCGATGGCCGGACGGCGGAGAATTTCAAGCTTCAGACAGGCACCTGGGTTGCCGTCGGCGCGATGCGGACGCGGCTGGTCGATGCCATGGACGGGCTGGTCCGCGACGCGGTGATCGCCGGAGAGGGAGAGTTCGAACTCGGCGCGCTGCTTCTACCCTTCCGTCCGGCGATCGAGCGGCTGGTGGAGGGCGGAGCCGGGATGAGCGACGAGGCGCTTTATGCGCATCCGGCGGTTCTCGAACGCCTCGGCGATCTCCTGACGGATTTCGCGGCGCACGCAACCGGTTCGTCAAACCGGATCGCGCGCGCCATGCTGATGACCGGGCCGCTTCGGATGAGCAGGGGCGAGGTGACCGACAAGGGGTCCGTCAACCAGAGGGCCGTTCTTGCGAACCGGGCCGATCTCGTGGCCGCGCTCTATGCGGGCGGTCCGCAGGTGATCGTCGCGGGCAAGCCGTCCGGAAGAAAGGCCGGTTGACGATGGAAATCAACGGTATGGCCGCACTGGTGACCGGGGCGGGTTCGGGGCTCGGCGCGGCGACGGCGCGCGCGCTTGCCGCAAAGGGCGCGAAGGTCACGGTGCTGGACAGAAATGGCGAGGCCGCGGAAGCGATGGCCGCGGAGATCGGCGGGCTGGCAGCCGCCGGCGACGTCACCGAGGAGGCGGATGTCACGGCCGCGCTCGATGCCGCCGAGGCAGCGCACGGCACGGTGCGTATTGTCGTCAACTGCGCCGGGATCGGCACGGCGGGCCGCGTGGTCGGCCGGGAGGGGCCGATGCCGATGGCCGATTTCGAACGGACGCTGAGGGTCAACCTGTTCGGCACCTTCAATGTCGTGAGGCTTTGCGCCCACCGGATGTCGCTTGGCGAACCGGTCGGCGAAAGTCGCGGCGTGATCGTCAATACCGCGTCGATTGCGGCTTTCGAAGGTCAGATCGGGCAGGCGGCCTATGCCGCGTCAAAGGGCGGCATCGTTTCCATGACGTTGCCGCTGGCGCGCGAATTCGCGCGGTTCGGCGTCCGGGTCAACACGCTGGCGCCGGGCGTGTTCGTGACCCCGCTGCTTCACAACCTGCCGGAGGAGGCGCGCCAGTCGATCGCCGCCGGCATTCCGTTTCCCGCCCGTCTCGGCGATCCGGCCGAATTTGCCCATGCGGCGGTCTTCTGCGTCGAAAACGACTACCTTAACGCAGAGGTGATCCGTCTCGACGGCGCCAGCCGGCTGGCGCCGAAGTAATATCGCCCCTCCGGATGCTTGCCGACGACAGCGGCTTGGCCGGCCCGACGGCCTGCCTGTGCTTGGCGCGCACATGGATGATGCGCCAGCATCGTCAACCTGACCCGAGGCGCGGGCTCATCGGCGCGCCGATCCGGTCCGCCTGAAAGGTTGCGGGCAGCGGGGTCACCTCGACTGTTGCGACAATGCCCGCCACGCTGAACGGGTCGCCGTTTGCGAAGGCCTCGGCATCGGCGCGGGTCTTCGCCTCCAATATGCCGAAGTTTCCCGATGAACGCCCCGCCTCATCGATCAGCGCCGATCCGATCAGTACGGATACGAGGCCCCGGCCGCCGCCGCCGACCCATTCCCTGTGCCGCGGGCGCATTTCATCCCGCAACAAGTCCATATCGGGGTGGTGCAGGCAACGCATCAGGAAAAACGGCATCACGCGTTCTCCAGCACGACCATGCCGGCGCCGGTGAGCGAGGCGGGCGCGTAATAGTGCCTGTGCCTGATCTCGACATGCGGGTTCATGGCCGCGCGCATCACCAGCCACATGATCAGTTCCGCTCCCTCCGACCCGAACTGGTCGACATAGTCCTTGCGGCTCATGGCGCGGTATTTTTCGTAGTCATTGGCGATGCCGTCGAGCCATGCTTCGTCGGCTTCGCGGTTGATGAAACCGGCGCGGCTGCCCTGAAGCTGGTGCGACAGGCCGCCGGTGCCCATGATCACGACCCGGTCGTCACCGGGAAAGCTCTCGATCGCCTTGCGCAGCACCACGCCCATCTCCCAGCAGCGCTGCGGGGTCGGGATCGGATACTGGATGGTGTTGACCCAGATCGGCACCACCTTGACCGGCCATGTTTCCGTCCGGCCGAAGAACAGTTCGAGCGGGACCTGAAGCCCGTGGTCGACCTCGATTTCGCGGCAGACCATCGGGTCGAAATGGTTTTCGACCAGGGTGTCGACAATGTGCCAGGACAGGTCGGCGGCGCCTTCGAAATCGGGCACGGCGCGCGGCCCCCAGCCCTCGTCCACCGGCTTGTAGCTGTCGGCAACGCCGACGGCGAATGTCGGCACGCGGTCGAGGAAGAAGGTGTTGCCGTGATCGTTGAAGATCACCACCGCGACATCCGGCTTCTTGTCCGCCATCCACTTCCTGCCCGGAATGTAGCCGTCGAAGAACGGTTTCCAGTCCGGCGTGTCGTCAAGGCCCTTGTCGAGCGCCACGCCGATGGAGGGGACATGGCTGGTGCCCACGCCGCCAATGATTTCGGCCATCACATTTTCCCCAGTCTTGTCTTCAGGAAATCTTCCCGGCTCATCTGCGCCTGTGCCGCGCCGATTTCAGCCATGCTCACCGGATCGATCGCCGCGATCTTCAGGATGAAGAACAGATTGCCGCCAAGCGCCACCATCCTGTGCCAGTCGCGCGACATCACCGCCTGCTTCTCGGCGTCTGCCAGTCCAAAGCTGTCGAGGAACGCTTCCTCGTCTGCCCGGAAGGCCGCGCGGTTTTCCGGCCTGCCCAGCGACATGGCCATCTTGTTCATCAGGTAGCCGTTTTTGGCGCGTTCCCGCTCGAAAAGCGGCGTTTCGGGGATTTCAAGCGCATCGGACATCCAGTTCCTCCCTGTGTGCATCGAGCCAGCCGGTTATCGCGGCGGCGGTTTCCTGCGGGCGCTCCACCGGCAGGAAATGTCCCGCCCGGTCGATCACCAAAACCTCGGCCCCCGGCACCTCGGCGGCGATCTCGCGATGTTGTCTTTCGGGTGACCAGCCATCCTCGGCGCCTGTGATCAGCAGGACCGGGCAGGCGATCGCGGCAAGGTATTCCCTGGCGTCCGGGCGCGCCATCAGCGCGCGGACCTGCCGTTCGTGGATTTCCGGCCCGGCCGCGATCACCATTGCGGTAAGGTCCTCAACGAGCGCGGGATCGGGATCCCGCCCCTCGGCCAGCATCGGCGGCAGCCATTCGGCGGCAAGGCCGGCCATGTCCTCGTGAGCGCGCGCGATCCGGGCAAGCCGTTTGGGCGCCTCGTCCGGCCGCCGTCCGTCGTGCCCCGTATTGGCAAGCACGAGGCCGCGTATCCGCTCCGGCGCCTGCCGGGCCATTTCCAGCGCTACCCGACCGCCCATGGAATGGCCGACCGGGATCAGCGGCCCCGCGGTTTCACCGAGCAGCCGGGCGGCCATTGCCTGGATCGTCGAATCGCGGGTGACGTCGGCATCGGCGAGATCGAGCCAGTCCGGCGCGGCGGAGGCCAGCGCGTTCCAGACGCGGGCGTCGGAAACCAGGCCGGGAATGAGAAGTAACGTCGTCATCAGCGGCCCTCCCGATACCGTCGTGAATACATTGATAAGACAAATAGCGAATAAAATTGCCAATATCAACAAAAAATGCTCAATAATGTATACATTATGATGGGGCCAGTCGCCGGCTTTCCGGGGCGGGGCAGGTCGACTTGTTGCTCGCGCGCCGCCCGGACTTGCCCGGAGCGGTTCCCTGTATACATTTGGTGTGTTTAGAGCCGGCGATGCCGGAGCGACGTCAGGCGAGGAGATGATGATGGACAGGCAGGCAACAGCGAAAACCCACACGATGCGGGCACTGGTGGAGTTGCGCAAGCGGATCCTTGACGGGGCCATTCCGGGCGGAACCCGGCTGTTCGAGGTGGCGCTGGCCGAGGATCTGCAGATTTCGCGCACGCCCGTGCGCGAGGCGATGTCGCGGCTGGCCGAGGAGGGGCTGCTGGAGCGCGCCCGCAGCGGCGGCTTTCTTGTCCGCAGCTTTGCCTATGCCGATGTGCTGGATACCATCGAGTTGCGCGGCGTGCTGGAAGGCACGGCGGCGCGGCTTGCGGCCGAGCGGGGGGTGACGGAAAAGGCGCTGGTGGAAATTTCGGGGATCGTGCGGGCGCTCGACGGCTGCGTCGGCGTTCTGCCGGAGGACGTCGATTTCGAGAGCTATTCGGAGCTGAACGGCGAATTCCACGATGCGCTTGCGGCACTTCCGCGTTCGGCCACGCTTGAGCGAGAACTGACGCGGGCCAAGCAATTGCCGTTTGC
This sequence comes from Martelella sp. NC20, assembly GCF_013459645.1. Taxonomy (NCBI): domain Bacteria; kingdom Pseudomonadati; phylum Pseudomonadota; class Alphaproteobacteria; order Hyphomicrobiales; family Aurantimonadaceae; genus Martelella; species Martelella soudanensis. Next base: position 501,867 of record NZ_CP054861.1, on the reverse strand, counting down.
GTCTCCCTCGGCCTTCCTGCCCGACAAGACCAAGCTCTCCGCCTTCCGGCGGTCGCTGCAGGTGGCGCAGGAGCAGCATCGCGAAATCGTCACCGCGATTGCCCAGCGTCAGGGCTCGCGGGCCGAAGCGCTGGCGCGCGAACACGCCTGCGCGGCGCGGCGGAACCTCGAATATATCTTCTCGAAGGACCGCAACCTCGTAAGCGCCGTTCCCGGCCTCGCGCTCGTGGCGCCGGACGAGAACGCTCTGTCCTGACTTCAGGCCGGGCCCTTCCGGGAATTCGCGGGCGGAGAGATTTTCCGCTTGCATTCCGAAGGCTGACTTGCAAAGATATGTATACATTTTTGCGAGCTGGGAGGAGCGAAGAAGTGTCAGGTCAAAGTCTATCATCTGTATTGAAGGGGTTTTCGAACCCTGTTGAGCTTCTGCGGAATTCGCGCGCTGGCATATATGTATACCCCGTTGTGGCGCCGGAGTTTTCCAACTGGCGCAGCGAGCAGGTGGCGTGGCGCAACACCGCGGTGCTGTTCGACCAGACCCATCATATGGATGAATTGATCGTTGAAGGGCCGGATGCGGTGGCGTTTCTCGCTTATGTCGGGATCAATGCTTTCGGAAATTTCGACCTGAACCGGGCCAAGCATTTCGTTCCGGTCACCCCGGCGGGCCATGTCGTCGGCGACATGATCATCTTTCGCGAGCGCGACGACAAGTTCATCCTCGTCGGCCGTCAGCCGACCGCCAACTGGACCAAGTTCCAGGCCGCCATCGGCAAGTGGAATGTGCGGCTGGTCCACGATCCGCGTTCGGATTCGCGCCCCGAGGGCGAGCGCGTGCTGCGCACTCATTACCGCTACCAGATCCAGGGGCCGGACGCGAACAGGATCCTCGACGCCATCAATGGCGGGCCGGTTCCCGAAATCAAGTTCTTCCATGTCGACTGGATCAATGTCGGCTCGAAGCGGGTGCAGGCGTTGCGTCATGGCATGGCCGGCGCGCCGGGCCTGGAAATCTGGGGACCTTATTCCGACAAGGCCTATATCCTGTCGACGATCCTCGATGCGGCGGCGAAAACCGGCGTGGATCTGCGCCGCGTCGGCTCCAGGGCCTATTCCACCAACACGCTGGAATCGGGATGGATTCCCTCGCCGCTGCCGGGCATCTATTCGGGCGACGGCATGATGGCGGACTACCGCGACTGGCTCGGATCGGACGCCTATGAGGCGGTCGGCTCGATCGGCGGCTCCTTCGTCTCCGACAATGTCGAGGACTATTACACCAACCCCTTCGAGCTCGGCTATGGCTTCTACATCGGCTGGAAGAAGGATGATTTCATCGGCAAGGATGCACTCGCCAGGCTCAAGGACGCGCCGTCCAACCGCAAGAAAGTGACCTTCGAGTGGAATCCGGAGGATGTGCTGAAGGTGATCGCCTCGAGCTTCGAGGAAGGCACGCCCTTCAAGTGGATCGACTTCCCGCAGCCGAACTATGCCTCCTCGACCGCCGATATGGTCATGAACGGGGACCGGATGGTCGGCATGTCGATGTTCAACGGCTACTCCTACAATGAACGCCGCGTGCTGTCGCTCGGCGTCGTCAGTCAGGACGTCAATGTCGGCGACGTGCTGACGCTGAAATGGGGCGAGCCGGAAGCGACGCAGAAGACCTCGGTCGAGCCGCACAGGCAGGCCGATATCCGCGTGCGCGTGTCGCCGACGCCCTATGCCGCCGAAGCCCGCGAGAATTACGCCGACAGTTGGCGCACCAAGGTGGCCGGCTGAGCCGCCGGCGGCTTTCGCGAACCGGCCTGAATTCGGGAATTGGAGCGTGGCCGCATTCCGGCGGGCGCGTTCCGGCTTTCAGTCATGAAACCTGGGGAGGATAATCATGATCCGCAGATCACTGCGCCATCTTGCCGTATCCGCCGTGCTCATTGCCGGCGCGACAACCGCTTCGTCGGCGGAAGAACTGTCTTTCGCCCATTTCGTTCCGCCGCAGCACACGCTGACCGGCTCGGTCATCGAGCCGCTGCGGGAAGGGCTTGCCAGCGAGGTTGGCGACGAGCTGACGATCCGCGTCTATCCGGGCGGCGAGCTCGGCAAGGGGCCGCTGGAACAGTATGTCCGCGTCCTTCAGGGCGTGGCGGATATCGTCTGGGGCCTGCCCGGCTATACCTCGTCGCAGTTTCCGAAAACCATGATTGCCGAAATGCCGGGTGTCATCGCGCTGGGCGAACCCGGCTATCCGGCGATCTGGCGCTCCATGGACATGATCAAGGACGAGTTTCCCGGCACCAAGCCGCTGGCGCTCTGGACCTCGGAGCCGAACATTTTCATCATGAAGGACAAGGACATCCGCACGCCGGATGATCTGAAGGGCCTGAAGATCCGCGCGGCCGGCTCGACCACCGCCGCCGTTCTCGAGGCGCTCGGGGCGACGCCGGTGCAGATGCCGGCGGGCGAGATCTACAACGCGCTGCAGACCGGTCTGATCGACGGCGTCGTCACCGGCGCTTCCGCGGTAACCGACTTCAAGCTTTCGGAGGTCGCCGACAGCTATACCATCGGCGCGCCGCTCGGACGTCTGACCTTCTACGTGGTGATGAGCCAGTCGCGCTATGACGGGTTGAGCGACGACCAGAGGGCGGCCATCGACAAATATGCCGGCGAATATCTGTCGCAAAGCGCCGAAACCGCATGGAACCGTGTCGCCGGGGAAACCATTGCCGGCCTCAAGGCCGATCCGGACAAGACCGTGATCGAACTCGACGCGGATGAGGCGGACGCCTTTGGTGCGATCACCGTTCCGGTAACTGAAACGATCGCGACCGAGCTTGGCGCCGAAGACGTTCTGACATCGATGCGTGGCGAGTAGGGCGATGCTTGCCATGCTCCGCAAGGTGGCGGACGGGCTTGTTTCGCTCTCCGCGCTTGCCGGTACGCTCGGTCTGATCTTCGTGACGCTGGTAGTGCTGGCGGATGTGATCGGACGGGCGGCGGGCGCGCCGCTTCGCGGCGCGCAGGACTTCTACCAGATGGGCATGGTGATCATCGTGTTCGGCGGCATGGCGCTTTGCGACAGGCTTGGCGGTCATATCGCCGTCGACATCTTCGAGAACCACTTTCCCGACGCTTTCAATCACTGGCTCGATATCATCGCCGCGCTCCTCGGCGCGGCGATCTTTGCCGGCATCGCCTATACCGTCTACGACTCCTCGAAACTGTCGCAGATGCTCAAGCTTGCCACCAATATTGTCAGCATGCCGAAATGGTATTTCCAGTGGGCATTGTCGGTCATGGCGCTGATCACTGCTTTCGGCATGGCGTTGCGCGCCGTCGAGCTTGCGCTTTCCGGGCCATCCGGCCGTGACAGGCGGGAGATCCGGGAATGAGCGGTGAACTGGTGGGTCTTGTCGGCCTAGTCGTGCTGCTTGCCCTGCTGGTTGTGCGCGTGCCGGTGGCGCTGGCGATGTTTTCGGTCGGCTTTGCGGGTATCTGGGTGCTGCGCGATCTGAATTCGGCGATGAGCCTGATGGCCTCGGAGAGCTTCACCCTTGCCTCTTCCGCCGAACTGGTGGTGGTGCCGCTGTTTATCCTGATGGGCAATGTCGCCTCGGTGACCGGCATGAGCGGCAGGCTTTATGATGCCGCCTATGCCATTGTCGGGCGGTTTCGCGGCGGCCTGGCCTCGGCCACGGTTCTGGGCTGCGCCGGGTTCGCGGCGCTTTCGGGCTCATCGGTCGCCTCGGCGTTGACCATGGGCAAGGTCTCGATGGCTGAAATGGCCCGCTTCAACTACGATAATCGGCTGTCGACCGGGGTTGTCGCCGCCGGCGGCACGCTTGGTATTCTGATACCGCCGTCCACCGGTTTCGTGATCTATGCCATTCTGACGCAGCAATCGATCGGGCGGCTGTTTCTGGCAGGCGTTCTGCCCGGAATTCTGCTGCTGTCGATGTTCATCGCCACGATTACGCTTCTGTGCTGGCTTCGCCCGGGTTTCGGCCCCGCCGGCCCGCGCACCACGATGGGCGAAAAGACGAGAAAACTGGTCGGCGCCCTGCCGGTGCTGTTCGTGGTCATCCTGACGATCGGCGGTATCTATGCCGGCATTTTCTCGCCGGTCGAGGCGTCGGCTGTCGGCGCCGGTCTGATCATCGCCATCGGCGCGGCGATGGGCCGGCTGACCTTCAAGACTTTCTGGATGGCGGCCAGGGACTCGGTCGTGACCACGGCGACGGTGATGCTGATCCTGATCGCCGCCCATGTCGTAAACCCGTTTCTGGCCCTCACCCATATTCCCGATCTGGTCGGCGCGTTCCTCGCAGGCCTTCAGGTCGGGCCGATGACCGTCCTCGCGCTGATCCTGCTGAGCTACCTGATCCTTGGCTGCTTCCTCGAGGGTTTCGCGATGCTGGTGCTGACGATGCCGATCTATTTTCCGGTGATCACGCAACTGGGGATCGACCCGATCTGGTTCGGCGTACTGGTGGTCCTGACGCTGGAAATGGGCCTGATCTCACCGCCGGTCGGAGTCAATGTCTTCATTGTCAAGTCGGTGGCCCGGGACGTGCCGCTCGCCCGCATTTTCGCCGGCGTGACGCCGTTCTGGTTCGCGATGCTGGCAACGCTGATCGTGCTGATCGCCTTCCCGCAGATATCGCTGATACTGCCGGACACGATGATGAACTAGCATGCCCGCAGGGCATGTCGCGAAAGGAAAAATCAGGTCGTGTTGTCCGCCGGCGCAGGTTATGCGCCCGCGGCGCGAGACCGCTTGCGTCCGCGAGCGGGACCGTGGGGCGGCCCGCGTCCTCGGCCTGACCCGGAGGAGAAGAGAGTGATGAAGTCCTATGTTCTGACGATCAGATGCGACAATCGTCCCGGCATCGTCGCCGCCGTCGCCAGCCTGCTTGCCCGCGCCGAAGGCGATATCACGGAAGCCCGGCAATTCGATGATCCCGCAAGCGACACCTTCTTCATGCGGGTCGTCGTGGCATATCCGGGCGACGAGGCCGTGCTGCGGGGCGAGATGGAAAAACTCGCCGGCGTCTATGGCATGACGTGGGAGCTGTGGGACGTCTCGGTGCGGCCGAAGGTCCTGATGATGGTCTCGAGGTTCGATCATTGTCTTGGCGATCTGCTCTATCGCAACCGCATCGGCGAACTGGACATGGATGTCGTCGGCATTGCCTCCAACCATCCCAAAGAAGCGCTGAATCTGACGCTGATGGGCAATATTGCCTATCACCATCTGCCGGTCACCCGGGCTACCAGGCCGCAGCAGGAGGCCCGGATCAAGGCTCTGGTCGATGAAACCGGCGCCGAACTGGTGGTTCTGGCCCGGTACATGCAGATCCTTTCGGACGATCTGTCGGCTTTCCTGTCCGGCCGCTGCATCAATATCCATCATTCCTTCCTGCCGGGTTTCAAGGGCGCGAAACCCTATCACCAGGCCTTCGAGCGGGGCGTGAAGATGATCGGCGCGACGTCGCATTATGTGACGCAGGACCTCGACGAGGGACCGATCATCGCCCAGGACGTCGAGGCGGTTTCGCATGCCGACACGCCGGAGGACCTGGTCCGCAAGGGGCGCGATATCGAACGGCGCGTTCTGGCGAAGGCGGTGACGCTGCATCTCCAGCGCCGGGTGATGCTGAACGGCAGGAAGACCGTTGTGTTCGAGAAATAGAGCGTGTCGCAGCCGGAGGCTGCCGGCGCTGCTGTAACGCGCGGAGGTATCGATGCGCGGATGGATACACAGCGACGGCGCCATCGCCAAGAAACGGCCTGTAAGCTTGCCAGAGGATGGATATATGTATACATTAAGTCGATGCCTGGCTGGAGGAGGTGGCGCGGTATGGTTGGATTTCTGAGGAAGGCGAACAGGAAGACCGCTCCCGAAAATGTCCTCATAGGGCCTTTTTTACAGGGGTTTTCCATTGAGGTCATGCCGCGTACGGCGGCGGGCGTCGACGACTTCAAGACCCTCTTGCCTATCGGCACTCCTGTATACATTGCTCATATCGAAGGCACACCGATTGAGGATATGATCGCGACCGCCCGCCGGCTGGCGCGGGACGGCTTTCCGGTCATGCCGCATTTTCCGGCGCGTCTCATCGCCGACAAGGTCATGCTGGAGGACTGGATTGCGCGTTATCGCGGAGAGGCGGGCGTCGACCGGGCCCTGCTTCTGGCCGGAGGGCGTTCGGCGCCGGCCGGCGCGTTTCAATCATCGATGCAGATGATGGAGACCGGCCTTTTCGATAAATACGGCTTCACGCGACTTCATGTGGCGGGGCATCCGGAGGGCAACAGGGATATCGATCCCGATGGCTCGACCGCAAATGTCGATGCCGCGATCCGCTGGAAGCAGCAGTTTGCGGAGCGTAGCGACGCCGAAATGGCCATCGTCACGCAATTCGCTTTCGAGGCGCGGCCGGTGCTGGACTGGATCGCCGGCCTGCGCGAGGCGGGCGTGCATCTGCCGGTGCATGTCGGGATTGCCGGTCCCGCAAAACTGCAAACGCTGATCCGGTTCGCGATCGCCTGCGGCGTCGGCTCCTCGCTCAAGGTGTTGCAGCGCCGTGCCGTGGATGTCACCAAGCTGATGTTGCCCTATGAGCCGGCGGATGTGCTGTCCGATTTTGCCCGCGCGGCGTCCCGGGATGAAACTCCGGCAATCGCGCAGGTCCATTTCTTTCCGCTCGGCGGGATACGGGCTTGTGCCGAATGGGCTGCCCGGCACGTCGTTTCCGAGCGCGGCCAGATCGCTGCCGGAGGCCGGCCCTCGCCGTCGGCCGCATCCGGCCGGTAGACCCCGGCCGCAAGGCGGCGTCATCGAGGCGCGCCGCCCGGTCATGTTGCCGGTGGCCGATCGGCCCTGGCGAATGCGGGGAAGCGTCGAATGGCGGTTAAATGTATACGTACAATGTTGAGGCGCTTGTTCTAAAATAGCTATAAACTTCAATTTTCCGGCGAAAATGCTCCGAATCTATTTATTTTCTCTGTATTGTAAGGTAAACTATCACAACAATCAGATCCGATATTTGTGACTGCGTATACATTTCTGATGATGCTTTCCGCAATGCCTGTTCGCTCGGAGGTCGGGCAGGCGTTTCGGGCAGAGGCGCGGCCGGATCTTTCCGCCGGCACACAGGGCATGCCCGGTCGGAACGGGCGAGAAGAGCCGCGGCGCCGGTAGGAGCGCAGATTCAATAAGTTGGAGCATCCTTTGTGGGTCCGGGGGGACGCATGGCGCTCTGGCGGGAAGCGGGGACAGAGGAGGTCTTCGTTCCCGTATCACTTGATCCAAGAGGGAGGAGAGCAGATGGAACTGAACGGGATTATCAGGTCCGGCATGGTTGCGGCCTCGGCCGCGGCCTTCGTGCTGGCGGGCGCCTTGCCCGGTCGCGCCGAGACGATCGACCTTGCTGGCCGGACGGTCACGCTGGTGCACAATGTCTCGCCGGGCGGCGCGACGGCCATCAGCGCCCAGGTTCTGGCGGATGCCTGGTCGAAAGCCATCGCTGGACACCCGACGATGGTGGTGCAGTCGGTTTCCGGCGGAGCGCTGACCAAGGGCATCGATTATGTCATGGATGCGCGGCCCGACGGCAGGACGCTGGGTTACCTCGCCTGGCAGGGCACGACCCGGATTCTCGATCCTGAAGCCCTTCAGATTCCGTTTGAGGATTTCGGCGTCATCGGCGGCATTGGCGGGTCCAACTTCCTTGTCCATGTCAGAAGCGATGTCGGCGGCGGGCTCGAAAACCGCGATGACTTTGCCAATCTCGACAATATCACCATCGGCGTCTATTCGCCGCGAATGACGCAGGGCATGCAGACGGCCGCGGCTCTCGATCTTCTCGGCGTCGACTGGCAGTTCGTGTCGGGCATGCTGGGCGACGGGCCGCTCTATGCGGCACTTCAGCGCGGGGAGATCGACGGCTATCCGGCGACCACTACCCAGTACATCGCCGAACTTGCCGACGGTCCGATCGCCGGCGGCGACACCATGGCGATCTGGCAGATGGGGCCGCTCGAGGCTGACGGCTCGATGAAGCGCGACCCGGCGCTCGAAGGCGTGCCGACCGTCAAGGAATACATCGAAAAGGCAACGGGAAAAGCGCCCGATGGGCCTCTGTGGGAACTGATCCAGTATCACGCCCGGTCGTCCGCGTCGGTGAACTGGATCGTCGTGGCCCCGCCGGGAACCCCCGAAGACCATCTTGAGATGCTGCGCGCAAGTTTCGATGAAGCGACCGCCTCGCCGGAATACATGGCCGCGGCGACCAAGGTCTACGGCTCGCCGCCGAACATCGTTCACTGGCAGGAGATGAGCGACATCATCGCCGAGGTTCAGAATACCTCGGAAGACATCAAGACCACCATGCGCGGACTGGTCGACAGGATCGAGCAGTAACGGGGCTGGCGCGGGATGCCCGGGCAGGCGCGCCTGCCCGTTCCTTCGCATCGTATTTGCGTCCTTTCCCGAGAGCCGGGTCGTGTTTTTAGAACCGGAATGCAATTTGGAAGGTGTCCGGCGTCGCAGCCTTTACCTACAGGCGACGCGTTGTTCCGGCCACGCCGATCCGGAGTTGAAATTTCATGTTCGATTCATTCATGACGGGACTGTCGCTGGTTCTGTCCTTTCCGGGGTTTCTGTATCTTCTGGCAGGGATCGCCGTCGGTCTGTGGCTGGGGATCGTGCCGGGGCTCGGCGGCGTCACCGGCATGGTCGTCCTGCTGCCGTTGACCTTCGGCATGGACCCGGCGTCAGGCCTTGCCATGTTGCTGGGCATGTTCGCGGTGGTCTCGACCTCCGATACGATCACATCGGTCATGCTGGGCATTCCCGGCACCATCGCAAGCCAGGCGACCGTGATCGACGGCAATGCCATGGCCAAGCGCGGGCTTGCGCAGACCGCCTTCGGCGCCGCATTCGCCAGTTCGGCATTCGGCGGGGTTCTGGGCGGCTTCGCCATGGCGGCCTCGCTGCCGTTCGCGCTGTGGATCATTCTTGCCTTCGGCTCGCCGGAATTCTTCCTTTTGTCGCTGCTCGGCCTGCTGATGGTGGGCGCCGTCAGCGGTAATGCGATTTCGAAAGGGCTCGGTGCGGCGGTCCTGGGACTGATGCTTTCCCAGATCGGCTATCCGGTCGCAAGCTCGATGCCGCGGTATTTCTTCGGTGAGCGGTCGCTGCTCGACGGTCTGCCGCTGGTTCCCGTCATTCTGGGGCTGTTCGGCCTGCCGGAAATGATGGATCTGGCCGCGCGGCGCAGCGCCATCGCCCATATCAGCGACGAGCGCGCCGATGATGACGGCATTCTCAACGGCGTTCGCGCCGCGATCCGCAACCGTTGGCTGGTAATCCGCTGTTCGCTGCTGGGGGTTTATATCGGCATGCTGCCGGCCATCGGTTCATCGGTGGTCGACTGGCTGGCCTATGGCCACGCCACGCAGAGTTGCAAGACCGATCCGCAGTTCGGCAAGGGCGATGTGCGCGGCGTGATTGCGCCGGAAGCGGCCAATAATGCGGTGCTCGGCGGCTCGCTGATCCCCACGCTCGCCTTCGGCATTCCCGGCAGCGGCGCGATGGCGGTGCTTCTGGGCGCGATGACGATCCACGGCTTCTCGCCCGGCCGCAACATGCTGAGCGACAATCTCGACATCACCTTCTCGATGGTCTGGACGATCATCATCGCCAATATCATCGGCGCCGCCGTGCTGATGATCTGGGGACGCCAGGTTGCGCGCGCGGCCTTTGTCGACGGCAATTTCATCGTCCCCGCCGTGATCATGTTCATCTTCATGGGGTCCTGGGTCTGGGAGCCGGGCATGTTCACCTGGATCACGCTCCTTGGCGTCGGGCTGCTGGGCTATGTCCTGAAGGCGGCCGGCTGGCCGCGTCCGCCCTTCATTCTCGGCTTTGTGCTCGGGCCGGTGCTGGAAGACGCCCTGTCGATCACATGGCAAAGCTACACGCCGATGGAGGTGATTGCGCGCCCGACCGTGATCGGCCTCGTCGCGGTGGTGGCGGTTGTGTTTTTCTTCGCCCTGCGCTCGACCCGCCGCAGCCTGGCGGCCCATTCGATCGAGGATACGACCGAAACCCGCGCAAGCCTGATCCTGTCGAACACGCTGGCCGTCTGCCTGATCGTGGTCTTCGCCGCGGCAATCTGGATGGCGCGGGACTGGAAGCTTCTGGCAAAGATTTCCCCGATCGGCATCGCAATGGCGGGCCTTGTGATCATGGGTTTCGTGCTGCTGCAGGACCGCACCCGGCTTCGACTGATCGCGGCGGCGCGGCGGGCGGGCGACACCGAGGCCGGCGGCACGACGGCGGCATTCGTTGCCGCGCACCGGCGCCAGATCGTCACCTTTCTGGCGGTCGCGCTGATGGCCGGCGTCACGCCCTTCATCGGCACCTATGCCGCAATCCTGGGCTTTGCGGCCGTCTATACGGCGGTCTGGGGCCGGTTCCGGTGGTGGGTCGTGGCGCTTTACACCGCCGGCCTCGGGGCCGTGCTCTATTTCCTCTACGACCGCGTTCTTCATGCCCCGTTTGAAATTCCTTTCTTCATGTGAGCAGCAGCAAAGGAGACCGAAACATGCTGACAGAGCTCGATCCGAAGACAAAGACCAGTCCCGCCTCGGGGATTGGCGCCATCGACTGCGATGTGCATCCGCGCAGTCCCGAACAGGCCGATCTGCTGCCATTCGTCGACAGCTACTGGAAGGACATGATGCCCTACCGCGATATCGGGCACATGGAACTGATGTCCTACCCGTTCTCGACGAAGCCGTTCAGGGCCGAAGGCGCGGATGGCGGCGTCGCAAGTCCCGAGCGGCTGGCCGAGGCCCATCTCGATCCGATGGGGATCTCGGCGGCGATCCTGAACGTGGTCAACGGCGTTCAGGCGCTGTTCGACCCTTATATGCAGACGATGATGTGCCAGGCCACCAATCGCTGGCTGGCGGCCGAATGGCTGTCGCGCGATCCGCGTTTGCGCGCCTCGCTGCTGGTGCCGTTCCGCCATCCCGAGGAGGCGGTGGCGGAGATAAGGCGTTATGCCGACGACCGGCGCTTCGTTCAGGTGCTGGCCATCTGCATGGGGGATGCCACGCTTGGCCAGCGTCAGTTCTGGCCGATCTACAGGGCGGCGTCCGATGCCGGATTTGCGCTTTCGGTGCATCCCGGCAGCAATTATCGCCACGCGCCGACGCAATCCGGTTTCATGTCGTATCTCGTGGAAGAGCAGGTCAACTGGTCGCAGGGTTTCGCCAGCCAGGCCGCAAGCCTCCTGACGGAAGGCGTGCTGAGCGAATTTCCCGACATGAAGGTGGTGATGAGCGAAAGCGGGATTTCCTGGCTGTTCGGCGTGTCCTGGCGGATGGCCAAGGACTGGCGCGGCTGCCGCGTCGAGGTGCCGTGGCTGAAGGAAGGGCCGGACCGGATCATGGAACGCCAGTTTCGCTTCACCCTCCACCCCTTCGATCTGCCGGTTGAACCGGAAGAGGTCGCGGCCGTCATCGAATGTATCGGCGGGCCCGAAATGCTGCTGTTCTCGTCCGATTTCCCGCATGACCACGGCCCGGCCGCCGCTATGTGGCCACCGGGGCTTTCCGCCGATCTCGCCACGGCCATCTGCCGCGAGAACGTCCTTTCCACCTATCCGAGACTGGAGGTTTGACATGACTGTTGCCGAATTGGAAAGGCCCGAAACGGCCAGAACGAAACTCGGTATCGTGGACTGCGATATCCATCCGGCCATGACCGACAGGAGCGAACTTGCGCGTTTTCTGCCGCTGCGCTGGCGCGAGCATGTACGCGACTGGGGCATGCGCTCGGGCGGCCCGTTTATGGGCATGCTGCAATATCCGCGCCTGAACCATGGCGGGATGCGTCAGGACGCCTATCCGCCGGAGGGCGGCCCGCCGGCTTCAAGCCTTCTATTCCTGCAAGAGCAGTTGCTGGACGAACTGAATATCGAGTTCGGCCTGTTGCAGGCGCTGAACCCCGGGCCGTCGCTGCAAAACCTCGAACTGAGCGCCGCCGTCTGTTCTGCCGTGAACGACTGGCAGGTCGACAAGTGGCTGGCGGACGAACCGCGCCTGAAGGGCGGCATATCGATTGCCCAGGAAGATGGCGATGCCGCCATCCGCGAAATCGAGGCGCGCGTCGGCGACAAGCGGTTCGCGCAGTTGCAATTCGTGCCGCGCAGCCTGGAGCCCGCCGGCCGCAAGCGCTACTGGCCGATCTATGAAATCGCCGAGGCCCATGACCTGCCCATCGCCGTCCATCCGGCGGCGACCGGATGGCATGCCAATACCGGCGCGGGCTGGTCATCCTTCTATGTCGAGGAGCATTACGCCTTCTCCCATTCCGTCCAGACCGTCCTGATCTCGATGATCTTCGAGGGCGTATTCGAGCGGTTCCCGAAGCTCAAACTGGTACTGGTGGAGGGCGGCTTTGCCTGGCTTCCCTCGCTGATGTGGCGGATGGATCGTGAGTGGGCGCGGATGCGCGGGGAGGTGCCGCATGTGAAGCTTCGCCCCTCCGACTACATCCGCCGCAATGTCTGGGTCACGACGCAGCCGATCGAGGAACCGCCGAACGTCAGGCATATGAACCACCTGCTCGACTGGATCGGGCCGGACCGGCTGATGTTCTCCACCGACTATCCGCACTGGGATTTCGACCATCCGGACCGGGCGTTCCGCGTCGGGATGAGCGATGAGGCGAAACGCGGCATCCTGCGTGACAACGCTGTTTCCGTTTACAATCTGGGCTGAGGGGGCATGTGATGACCGATCACATCATCTGCAGGGTCGACGAAATCACTGAGGGCAAGGCAAAGCGGGTCGAGATTGCGGGTCGCGTTGTCGCGATCTTCAACCTCGGCGACCGGTTTGCCGCCATTACCAACACGTGCCCGCATGAAGGCGCGGAACTGTGTCACGGCAGGATCGCGGCCCTCGTCAACGCCGACGCGCCCGGCGCATATCGCACGGAGGATGAGCAGATCATGGTTCGCTGCCCCTGGCATGGCTGGGAGTTCGACCTTGCCAGCGGGCGCTCCTACTGCGACCCCAGCCGGATGCGGGTCAAGATTTTCGACGTCAAGGTGACGCCGGGCGAGCGTCTGGCGGAAGGGCCTTACAGCGCGGAAATCTTCGAGGTCCGGACCGAGGACGATTATGTCGTACTCACGATCTGACGGCAAAGCCATGCCGGCGCTGCCGCTCGAAGGCGGCTGCCAGTGCGGGGCGCTTCGCTATCGGGTAAGCGGGATGCCGCTCACCTTCTACCTCTGCCACTGCAGAAACTGCCAGCGCCAGTCCGGCAGCGCGTTTGGCGAGAGCCTGATGCTCAGATGCGAGGACCTGACGATTGACGGCGCTCAGGAGGTGCGGTGGACGGCCGGCGGATCGGGCGTGCCCGTACGGCAGACCTTTTGCGGTCGGTGTGGCGGAAGGCTCTCCCATCAGCGTGAGAAAAGCCCCGTGCTGGTGGTGAAGCCCGGCACGCTCGACGATCCGTCCTGGCTTGTTCCGGTGGCAGAGATATTCACCGCCTCGCGGCAGCCCTGGCTCCCGGCGCTGCCGGGGGCGGCGCAATATCCCGGGGCTCCGGACATGGAGCGCATCAAAGGCAGTTGGGCAGACTGGATCGCCCGGTTCGAGGAGAAGGACCGCTGAGCGGAACCGTGGGCGCCGGTCAGGCGGGGCTGGCGCTGGCGGCGGTCTGAAATCCTGGCGAGAGGAGACATTCGAAATTGGTGAAAATCGTCTATATCGAACATGCCGGCAAGACCCATGAAATCGAGGTTGCCGAAGGACAGAGCGTTATGGAAGGCGCGCGCGACAACGGGGTCGAGGGCATCGTTGCGGAATGCGACGGCTGCTGCTCCTGCTCCACCTGCCATGTCTATGTCGGGCCGGACTGGTGGGACCGGCTGGTCCCGATGGAGCCGGTGGAGGAAGACATGCTGGATTTCGCGCCGGGCATGGAACCGGGCCGTTCGCGGTTGTCCTGCCAGTTGACGGTTACCGAAGATCTCGACGGGCTGACAGTGCAGGTGCCAGCCGAGCAGGCCTGATCGTCAGGAGGGCCGGGCCAGCGATTGCGCGGTTTCGCGCAAGAGCTTCAGGAAAAGCGCCTGTGCGGCGGTCGGCAGAAAACCGGATCTCAGGGTGAGCCCGATCGGGCGCTCGCTGCCCGGAAGGTCGAAGGGGAGGGCGACCATCAGCCCGTGCGCGATTTCCGCCTCGGCCTGGCGTTTCGAGACGCAACCGAGGTGATCGCTCTTTTCCAGCAGTTCGCGCATCAGGATCACGGATCGCGTTTCCACCAGCGCCGGCGGCACGGCGCGTCCGAAAATGCGGTTGAAGTGATGGCGGATCGGCGTGCCCTCCGGCGCGACCACGAACGGATATTGTGCAAGCGCCTCGATCGCGGGCTGCATAAGCGCCCCCCGCCTCGCCGACCGGACAAGCGGATGTTGCGGACCGGCGACCAGAACCACGCTGTCGCAAAACAGCATGTCCTGAACGATATCGCCGATCGGCGCCGGTTCCCGCAGCGCGCCGATCAGAAAATCGGTTTCGCCGCGCCGCAGCCCCGCCAGCAAGTCGTCATAATCGCCTTCCAGCACATCGATCGGGATTGTCCGTCCGGATGCGCGGAAGCGGACGATCGCGTCGGGCAGGACGCAGGCGCGCGACAGCGGCATGGCGCCGATGACGATCCGCCCCGTCTCCCGGCTCATTGTCTCCGCCATGTCGGCGTCGGCCTGGGCGAGTTCGGCGAGGGCAAGCCGGGCGGCCTGCGCCAGCCCAGCCGCCGCGCGCGTGGCGACGATGCCGAAGGCGGTGCGTTCGAACAGCGGCCGTTCCACCTCGCTTTCAAGCTGGCTGACGGCGCGGTGGACAGTCGGCTGCGCAAGGCCGAGCCGCTTGGCCGCCAGTGTGAAATTCTGGGTCTCGCAGACGGCGATCAGGGCCTGCAACTGCGACCGGGTGGCGGTGACCTTCAGGCGCGGAGACAGGGCTGAAAGCGCCGGATCGAGATAGCCGAAACAGCGTCTCACCCGTCCGGTGAGCGTGGTGCCAGCCGCCGTCGCAAACAATCCCTGAGGGGTGCGCGCGAACAGGGGAAGGCCGGCAAGGCGGGCAAGTCGGCCAAGCGCCTGCGTGACGGCCGGCTGCGAGACAAAACAGATTTCGGCGGCGCGGGTGACCGAGTGGGTCTCGACCACGGCCAGAAAAACGCGCAGATGACGAAGATTGTAGGGCAAGAGCGCCTCCGCAACATGTTCGCAGGCGTTATAGCATGTGCATTGCCGGCCGGGGCGCTTCTGTTGTCTGCGACCGGGCGCGCGGGTCCGGTCAGGATCAGTCCGCTCCCCGGTCCTGGTCCGCGGCCTCGAGGATCTGCGCCACGCGCCCGGCGAACCCGTCTTCGACCGTCCTGATGGCGAGGTTGCCGATTGCCGCCTGCCACTCCGCGGCTGCGGCGCTCATTCTCGGCGCAAGGCCGAGATCATCGAGCGTGGCGGCAACTTCACGCATCTCGGCGGCACGCCTGTTGCCGTGGACCATCATTCGTTCAAGGCAATAGCCGGCCTTCGCGGGCCAGTCGATCGCGGGGTCGGAGGCGGCGAGCGAGGCCAGAACCTGTGCGCTGACGCCCGCTTTCTCCGCTGCAAGAAAACACTCCGCCATCAGCGCTTCGGTTCCCTTGATCATGACCGAACGGATCATCTTGATCGAGGACGCATCGCCGATTTCCGGCCCAACGACAGTGACGTTCATGCCGAGGTCGGCCATGGCTTCGGCCGCTTCTGCGCCATCGGGGCCGGAAACCAGGCAAGGCGTTTTGTGCCGCTTCGGAAAGATCGGGCTCATGATCGCGACATCGACATACCGTCCGCCCGTATCGCCGATGAGCCCGGCCGCGCGGCGCTTGGTCCCGGGAGAGCAGGAATTGCCGTCGAGATAGAGCGTGCCGGGTTTCAGCGACGGGGCCGCCGCTTCCGCCGCCGCCAGGGCATTGTCGGCGGTGACCAGGCTGAAGATGACATCGCTTCTCTCGCTAATCTCGGCGCAGGAGGATGTGCAAAGGACGTTTCGCGCAGTGCATGCCCGGGCAACAGCGTCCGCCTCGTTGCCGTTCAGCGTCTTGATGTCGAATGCCGCGCGGACGCCTGCGAGGCCTGCCTCGGCCCAGCCATCCGTGATCGCGCGCGCGGCCTCGCCGAATCCGATGAACCCGACCGTTTTCATGGCGCTTCCTCCAGACATTTGTCCCGTCCCAACGGTTCGGCACGGGGGCGAGCCGAACGAGCCCGCAATTCGGGCCACGGCCCAGCTTAAGCCAGAACCCGGAGCGCAAGACCATTCGGAAGGGCGGCGACCCTATAAGAAATAGCTATAGCTTGTTGGAGAAATCAGTCGAGACGCTGGTGTGTTTATAGTCACTATAGCTATTTCTTATGCCGGGAACACCAATCCGAATTGTCATTGTAGATCCGTCGGCGCGAGACTGAGACAACGAGGAAAGGGAGGGAGCCATGCCGGACAACAAGACCGCGCTGGTCATCAGCGCGCATGCCGCCGATTTCGTCTGGCGCTGCGGCGGCGCGATCGCGCTTCATGCGGCGAAGGGTTATGACGTCACGGTGCTTTGCCTTTCGTTCGGCGAGCGCGGCGAAAGCGCGAAGCTCTGGAAGCAGGAGGGCATGACGCTCGACAGGGTCAAGGCCGCGCGCCGCGACGAGGCTGAAAAGGCCGCCCGGGCGCTCGGCGTTCACGACCTCGTCTGCCTCGATCTCGGCGATTATCCGCTGGAACTCGGCCGCGACGACAAGAACAAGGTGGTTGAGGTCATCCGCAAGGTGCAGCCTGCCTTCATGCTGTCGCACTCGCAATACGACCCCTACAACACCGATCATATGTACGCCACGCAGGTGGCGCTCGAATGCCGGATGATTGCCCAGGCCTTTGGGCATAATCCGGGCGAAAAGGTTCTGGGCGCGCCGCAGCTCTATCTGTTCGAGCCGCACCAGACCGAGCAGATGGGCTGGAAACCGGACACTTTCCTCGACATCACGCCTGTGTGGGAAAAGAAGCGCGCGGCGATCGAGTGCATGGACGGTCAGGAGCATCTCTGGGAATATTACACCCGCGTCGCCATCAACCGCGCCAATCACTTCAAACGCAATTCCGGCGGTCAGGCGTCGGGGCGCGACTGCAAATATGCGGAAGGGTTTCAGTCGATTTTTCCGCGCACGGTCGATGAACTCTGACGCTGCGCGGCTTTGAAAAAGACCGCCGGCGCACAATCAGGAGGAGGAGCATTCGTGACGCAGGAACCGACCAATCCAGGCTTCGATATCGCCCATCTCGGGCATGTGGAAGTGTTGACCAACAGGTTCGAGGAAAGCCTGGACTTCTTTACCCGGGTCTATGGGCTGAAACTGTCCGGCCAGGATGAGAGCTCGGCCTATCTCAGGGCCTGGGACGATTACGAATATGCGACGCTGAAGCTGACGAAATCCGATACCACCGGCGTTGCCCATATCGGATACCGTGCCGCGTCCCCGGACGCGCTGCTGCGCCGGGTCGCGGCCATCGAGGCCTCGGATTTCAAGGTGATCGGCTGGAACGACGGCGATATGAGCCACGGCCGGGCCTTCCGCTTTGCGGACCCCTTCGGCCATGTGTTCGAAATCTACTACGACACCAACTGGTATGCCCCGCAGGAGGAGGCAGAGCGGGCGGCGCTGAAGAACACGGCCTCGGCCTTTACCGGCGCGCCGCCGCGCCGCCTCGACCATATCAACCTGCTTTCGGAAGACGTCAGAGAATTCCGCCGCTTCATGATCACCTGCCTCGGCGCGCGGGTGACGGAATATATCCAGCTCGACAATGGCCGCATCGGCGGCTGCTGGTTCACGATCAACAACAAGAGCTACGACCTTGCCTGCACCGAGGAACATGGCGGCGGCAAGGGCCGGCTGCATCATGTGACCTACGCGACCGACCAGCGCGAGGACATTCTGCGCGCCGCCGACATTTTTCTGCAGAATGGCGTTCACATCGAGACCGGGCCGCACAAGCACGCCATCCAGGGAACATTTTTCCTCTATGTCTGGGAACCGGCGGGAAACCGCGTCGAACTTGCCAATGCCGGCGCCCGCCTCGTTCTGGCGCCCGACTGGCAGCCGGTCTGCTGGACCGAGGCCGACCGCAAGAAGGGCCAGGCCTGGGGACTGAAAACCATTGAAAGTTTCCACACCCACGGCACGCCGCCGGCCGAAGGCGGGGACTGATCGATGAGCACGGACAATCTCAGACTGGCGCCGGGAACACCCGGTTATGTCATCCAGAACGTGCAGCGTGCATCCCCTGCCGTCGTCGATGCGCTTGGCAGGGCCGGCGTGGCGACGGTGCACGAGGCGCAGGGCCGCACCGGTTGCCTTTCCGCCGCTCTCCGGCCGATCTACCGGGGCGCGCAGATCGCCGGTTCCGCGGTCACCATTTCCGCGCCGCCCGGCGACAACTGGATGATCCATGTGGCGATCGAGCAGTTGCAGGATGGCGATATTCTGGTGCTGGCCCCGACCAGCCCCTGCGATAACGGTTATTTCGGCGATCTGCTCGCCACCTCCGCCAAGGTGCGCGGCTGTCGCGGGCTGATCATAGACGCGGGCGTGCGCGATACCAAAGACCTCGCGGCGATGGGTTTTCCCGTGTGGTCGAAGGCGGTCAGCGTTCAGGGTACCGTCAAGGAGACGCTTGGCTCGGTCAATGTGCCGGTAATCTGCGGCGGGCAGCTGATCGATGCGGGCGATATCGTCGTTGCCGATGACGACGGTGTCTGCGTCGTCAAACGGGCGGACGCCGAAAGGGTGCTGACGGCTGCAAAAAGGCGCCTCGCCAACGAGGAGGCGAAACGCAAGCGGCTTTTGGCGGGCGAGCTCGGCCTCGATATTTACGACATGCGGCCGCGCCTTGCGGAAAAGGGCCTGAAATATGTCTGAGGACGGTATTGCCTGTCTCTGGATGCGGGGAGGGTCGTCCAAGGGGGCCTATTTCCTGGCGTCCGACCTGCCCGGCGATCCGGCGGCGCGCGATGACCTCCTGCTCAGGATCATGGGCTCGCCGGATGCACGACAGATCGACGGGATCGGCGGCGGCGATCCGCTGACGTCCAAGGTGGCGGTGCTGTCGCCGCCTTCGCGCGACGATGCCGATGTCGATTATCTGTTCCTGCAGGTCTTTGTCGACCAGCCGCTGGTCAGCGACAGGCAGGGTTGCGGCAATATTCTGGCGGGCGTCGGTCCGGCGGCGATCGAGCGCGGCCTTGTGCCCGTCACTGGCGACCGCACCAACGTCAGGATACACATGGTCAACAGCGGCGAGGTCGCGGTTGCCCGCGTCGAGACGCCCGGCGGCAGGGTCTGTTATGCGGGCGATGCCGCAATTGCCGGGGTGCCGGGCCATCATGCCGCCATTCCGCTTCTGTTCACGAACATCGCCGGGTCCATGTGCGGCGCGCTTCTGCCCACCGGTCATGCCGCGGACGAGATCGATGGCGTTCAGGCAACGCTGATCGACAACGGCATGCCCTGCGTCATCATCCGGGCGGAAGACTTCGGCCTGACCGGCAGGGAGCGCCCCGAAACGCTGGAGAAGGACGCGGCGCTCAAGGCGAGGCTCGAGGCCATCCGGCTCCAGGCCGGGCCAATGATGGCGCTCGGCGATGTCAAGGATGTATCCGTGCCGAAGATGACCCTCGTGTCCGCGCCGGACAGCGGCGGATCGATTGCCACCCGCTCCTTCATTCCCCATCGCGTCCATGCCGCCATCGGCGTCTTCGCCGCCATATCGGTGGCGACGTCCACCCGTATCGAAGGCTCGGTGGCGCAAGCGCTGGCCGTGCAGCCGGCGGACGGCAATTATGTGATCGAACACCCGGGCGGAACGCTGGATGTGTTCCTGGATATCGGCCCCGGTGGCGAAATCCGGGGCGCAGGCAACCGCCGCACCGCCCGCAAGCTTTTCGATGGCCGGGTCTTTCCACGATCCGGCTAGGTAGGCATGTCGATCTCCACTTCCGGCTTGCCGCTGAACTTCATCCTGCCGCGGTTGGCGACCCGGCGTTTTTTATACGCTGAGCGGCCCGCGGCAGGAGCCGTCGGTGGAAACACGGCGCTTCCTTTCGGCCTTACTGGCGATCGGGGCGGGGGCAGCCTATAAGGACAGACCACGCGGCAGCGTGATCCGGAAGAAGTCTCGGGCGACGGGGGATATGGAAAGAACATCGCTATACCAAAACGGGAGTGTCGCGGAGGTGCGGGCGCTTCTGAGCAGAGGCAGTCCGCGCGCGAGCGGCTTCATCGTAACGCTGTATGGTGATGTCGCCGCCCCGCGCGGCGGCACCCTGTCGATGACGACGCTGATCGAAAGCTGCGCGGTGCATGGCCTTTCCGAGAGCCTGGTGCGCACGGCGGTTTCGCGGCTCGTTGAAAATGGCCGGCTTGTTGGCGAACGTCTCGGGCGCAAGAGCTACTACCGGCTGACGAAAGCCGCCGAGACAGAGTTTTCCGGCGCGGCCGAAATCCTCTATTCGCCGCCGCCGCGGCCCAGGCGCTTCCTGCTGTCGCTCGGCGCGCGCGCGCTGTCCGAGGGCTGGGTCAGGATCGGTGCGGAGGCCGCCCTTGCCCCGGAAGGGGCAACGCGACCGGACTGCGCGATCCTTGCGACCGAAGCACTCGCCGGCGTCGACAATCTTGCGGAATTCGCCGGCCGTTACTGGCCGCTTGACGCGGTCGCTGCCGCCTATCGGGATTTCATCGAGACGTTTTCAACGGTCGAGGCCGCTCTTGCCGGCGGTTCGCCGCCCGATGGCGCCACATCGCTGGCGCTGAGACTGAGGCTTGTTCATCTGTTCCGCGCCGCCGCCCTTGCCGATCCGCGCCTGCCGGCCGATGCATTGCCCGAAGACTGGCCGGGAGATGCGGCGCGCAGGCTTTTCGTCATGCTCTATCTTCGGGTGGCGGCCGCCGCCGACCGCCATATCGGGCTGACCTTCCGGAACAGCGACGGTTTCCTGCCCGAGTCGACCACAATGACGGCCTTCCGCTGCGATGCCATGCGGCGCGAGATTGCCGAACAGGAAAAGGCGGCGGGCCGATGAGAGGTCTGCTGCCGGTCGTTGTCCGACGCTTCTTGCCGGGGCGTCGCCCCTGGGCCTGACCCGGGGAAGGCATCGCGCTTGTCCACCGGTCGCAGTCGATCGGACCTGAAACGTTCAGTTTGAATTTAAAATAAACAAAATCAATGGATTGATAGATTTCGACCTAAGATATCACACTAAATGCGAAGAAATTACTTTTTGTGTGATGTTTTATGCGCTATATAAGTGACCGATCGGTCGACGAATTGAGGAGTCCCGGTCGAATGTCCGGCGGAGCGAGATAAGAGACCGTTCGCCCGGACAAGGGAGTTTTGCCGCGGCAGTTGGGAATTGCCGCCGAAGGAGGAGCATTCATGGCGCAAGCCTTTATCTGCGATGCAATTCGTACGCCTGTCGGTCGCTATGGCGGAGTGCTCTCGGCCGTGCGCGCCGATGATCTTGCCGCCGTGCCGCTTGCCGCGTTGAAGGCCAGAAACGGCAAGGTCGATTGGGAAAGCGTGGATGACGTCATCCTCGGCTGCGCCAATCAGGCGGGCGAGGACAATCGCAATGTGGCGCGTATGGCGGTGCTCCTGTCAGGCCTGCCGGTCGGCGTTCCGGGCACCACGGTCAACCGGCTCTGCGGTTCCGGCATGGATGCGATCGGCCTTGCCGCGCGCACGATACGCGCTGGCGACGGCAGCCTCATGATTGCCGGCGGCGTGGAAAGCATGAGCCGTGCGCCTTTCGTCATGGGCAAGGCGGAAACGGCCTTCTCCCGCAAGGCGGAAATCTACGACACCACCATCGGCTGGCGCTTCACGAACAAGAAGCTCCGCAGTGAATTCGGCACCCATTCGATGCCGGAGACAGCCGATAACGTGGCTGCTGATTACAATATCTCGCGCGAGGACCAGGACCGGTTCGCGGCCATGAGCCAGGCGCGCTGGAAGGCCGCGCAGGATGCAGGTGTGTTCGGCGAGGAAATCGTGCCGGTCACCATTCCCCAGAGAAAGGGCGAGCCGGTGGTCGTCGACACGGACGAACATCCGCGTCCGGGCACCACGGCCGAGGCTCTGGCAAAGCTGAAAGGCGTCAACGCGCCGGAGCTTTCCGTTACCGCCGGCAATGCCTCGGGCGTCAATGACGGCGCGGCCGGGCTGCTGATCGCTTCGGGAGAGGCGGCGAATGCCAACGGGCTGACCCCGAAGGCGCGGATCGTTGCCATGGCTTCTGCCGGCGTTCCGCCGCGCGTCATGGGCATCGGTCCGGTTCCCGCCACCCGCAAAGTGCTGAAACTTGCCGGGCTTTCGCTTGCCGACATGGACGTCATCGAACTCAACGAAGCCTTTGCCGCGCAGAGCCTCGCCGTGCTGCGCGAACTCGGCCTGCCGGATGACGCAGCCCATGTGAACGCCAATGGTGGGGCAATCGCCATCGGCCACCCGCTCGGCATGTCCGGCGCCCGGCTGGTGCTGACGGCCGCAAACCAGCTTCACCGCACCGGCGGGCGCTACGGCCTTTGCACCATGTGCATCGGCGTCGGCCAGGGCATCGCCATGATTATCGAACGGATCTGACCAAGGAGGCCTCAAGACCATGTATGCACAAATGGTGAAATCGGAAGGCATGAAATCCCGCGAAGATATGTCGCCGGAGGAACAGGCCTTCCAGGAACGCATCGACCGCGGCGAGAAGATCGAGCCGAAGGACTGGATGCCGGAAGGCTACCGCAAGACGCTGGTGCGCCAGATCGGTCAGCATGCCCATTCGGAAATCGTCGGCCAGCTTCCGGAAGGCAACTGGATCACCCGCGCGCCCTCGCTGGAGCGCAAGGCGATCCTGCTTGCAAAGGTGCAGGACGAGGCCGGCCACGGGCTCTACCTCTATTCCGCCGCCGAAACGCTTGGCGTGTCGCGCGATGACCTCATGGAAAAGCTCCATGACGGGCGGATGAAATATTCCTCGATCTTCAACTACCCGACGCTGAACTGGGCCGATATGGGCGCGGTCGGCTGGCTGGTTGATGGCGCCGCGATCATGAACCAGGTGCCGTTGCAGCGCACCTCCTTCGGGCCCTATTCGCGGGCGATGATCCGCATCTGCAAGGAAGAGAGCTTCCACCAGCGCCAGGGCTATTCGATCATGATGAAGATGGCCTTCGGCACGCCGGAGCAGAAGGAGATGGCGCAGGATGCGCTGAACCGATTCTGGTATCCCTCGCTGATGATGTTCGGACCATCCGACAAGGACAGTGTTCATTCGACCCAGTCGATGGCGTGGAAGATCAAGATCAACACCAATGACGAACTGCGCCAGAAATTCGTCGACCAGACGGTCCCGCAGGCGAAATATCTCGGCCTGTCGATCCCGGACGACAACCTTGCCTGGAACGAGGAAAAGGGCGGCTACGACTTCTCCGAGCCGGACTGGTCGGAATTCTTCGAGGTGATCAAGGGCAATGGCCCCTGCAACCGCGAACGCATCGCCGCCCGCCGCAAGGCCTGGGACGACGGCGCCTGGTTCCGTGACGGGCTCCAGGCCCATGCCGAAAAGGAAGCGCGGCGCGCGAAAGCGCCGGTCGCAGCCGCAGAATAAGCGAGAAAGCGTTTCTCAAGGGAGGAAAACATGTCCAAGGAATGGCCGCTCTATGAAGTCTTCATCCGGGGGCAGCACGGGCTGAACCACCGCCATGTCGGCAGCCTGCACGCGCCTGACGCCGAAATGGCGATCCGCCACGCCCGCGATGTCTATACCCGTCGCAAGGAAGGCGTGTCGATCTGGGTGGTGAAGTCGAATGATATCACCGCATCCTCGCCGTCGGAAAAGGGCCCGCTCTTCGATCCGGCCGAAAGCAAGGCCTATCGTCACCCGACCTTCTTCGATATCCCGGAAGAAGTGGGGCACATGTAATGACCGCGACCGTCGAACATACGGGCAATGTCACGCCGATACCGGTGTCGGCAACGCCTGACCCCTTTATCGGCGATGAGACCCTGCGTCCGGCCTTTTTCGAATGGCTCTGTCGCCTCGGCGATTCCACGCTGGTGCTCGGTCACCGGGTTTCCGAATGGTGCGGTCACGCGCCGGTTCTGGAAGAGGATATCGCCTTCGCCAATACCGCGCTTGATCTCATCGGCCACACCCAGATGTGGCTCGGGCTTGCCGGCGAGGTGGAAGGCGAGGGCCGCAGCGCGGACAATCTCGCCTATCTGCGCGACGCCGCCAGGTTCCGCAATCTGCTGATCACCGAACTGCCGAAGGGCGACATGGGCGTGACCGTGATGCGCCAGTTCCTGTTCGATACATGGCATTTCGCGCTGCTGAAACAACTGACGGAATCCAAAAGCCCGCGCGTTGCCGAAATCGCGGCGAAGGCGGTCAAGGAGGCGGCCTATCACTTCGAGCGTTCCGCCGATCTGGTGATCCGTCTCGGCGACGGAACCGAGGAAAGTCACCGTCGCATGCAGGAGGCTCTCGACTATCTCTGGCCTTATACCGGCGAGATGTTCATCACCGATGATGTCGACCGCAAGGTGTCTGATGCCGGCATCGCGCCTGCGCCCGACACGCTGAAGGCCGGATGGGAGCGGACGCTCGCCTCGGTGTTTTCCGAAGCGACGCTGAAAGCGCCGGAAGACGACTATGCCCATACCGGCGGCAAGACCGGCCGGCATACGGAACATCTGGGCTTCATCCTTGCCGAGTTGCAGTTCCTGCAGCGGGCCTATCCGGGAGCGGAATGGTGAGCGCGAGAGCCGCCGTTCTGGCCTCGCCGGAAGAGGTGATGGGCTGGCTTTCCGAAGTGCCCGATCCCGAAATCCCGGTGATCTCGATCACCGAGCTCGGCATCGTGCGCAAGGTCGGCCATGACGGCGAGACGCTGGTCGTCACCGTGACGCCTACCTATTCCGGCTGCCCGGCCGTCTCGCTGATCAATCTGGAAATCGAGGCCAAGCTTTTAGAAAAGGGCATCGTGAAATTCCGGATCGAGCAGCAGCTCTCCCCGCCCTGGACCACGGACTTTTTGTCTGGGGAAGCGCGGGAGAAGCTTCGGGAATACGGCATCGCCCCGCCGATCGATGGTACCGCCGCCGATGGACGGCTTGTCGCCCGCGCGGGCCGTCTTTCCGGCCGCTCAAATCTTGTCATTGCCTGTCCGCGCTGCGGTTCGGGCAATACGGAACGGGTTTCCCAGTTCGGCTCGACCCCCTGCAAGGCGTCCTGGCGCTGCAAGGATTGTCTGGAGCCGTTCGACTATTTCAAGTGTATCTGAGGAGGAGTGATCAGATGGCACGTTTTCATCCGCTGGAAGTGACCGATATCCGCCGCGAAACCAGCGATGCGGTGGTTCTGACGCTGAAGCCCCGCGACGAGGATGCGGGCGCCTTCGGCTTTACGCAAGGCCAGTATCTGACCTTCCGCCGTCTGTTTGACGGCGAGGAGGTGCGCCGGTCCTATTCGATCTGCGCGGGCCTCGACGAGGGCTGCCTCAGGGTCGGCGTCAAGCGCGTGGAGGGCGGCGCCTTTTCCACCTTTGCCAATGAAGAACTGAAGCCCGGTGACGTCATCGAGGCGATGCCGCCCATGGGCAAGTTCTTCACCGCGCTCGACGCTGCGGTGGGCAGGGACTATCTCGGCTTCGCCGGCGGCTCCGGCATCACGCCGCTCTTGTCCATCGTCAAGACGGTGCTCGCCCGCGAGCCGCGATCGCGCTTCACGCTCGTCTATGCCAACCGGCAGATCAAGTCGATCATGTTCCGTGAGGAGCTGGAAGACCTGAAGAACACCTATCTCGGCCGGCTTTCCATCATTCACGTGCTGGAATCCGACAGCCAGGAGATCGACCTCTTCACCGGCCGGATCGACGAGGAAAAGCTCGAAGCCTTCTTCGATCTCTGGATCGATCTGCCCTCCGTCGACACCGCCTTCATCTGCGGGCCGGAGCCGATGATGCTGACCATCGCCGCGGCGCTGAAGAAACACGGCATGAAGGACGAGCAGATCAAGTTCGAGCTGTTTGCGTCCTCTCAACCCGGCCGCGCCAGGCAGAAGGTCGTTTCGCAGGCGGCCGCGACCGCCGGCGAGAGCGTGGAAATCCAGATCACGCTCGACGGCGCCACGCGCTCGTTCACCATGCCGCGCGATGGCACGGCAGTGCTCGACGCCGCGCTCGCCCACGATATCGACGCACCCTATTCCTGCAAGGGCGGCATCTGCTCGACCTGCCGCGCCAAGGTCATCGAGGGCGAGGTCGAGATGATCTCCAATCACGCGCTGGAGGATTACGAGGTCAGGGCCGGCTATGTGCTTTCCTGCCAGTGTCTGCCGCTCTCGGAAAAGGTGGTGATCAGCTATGACGAATGACATGTCGATTGCCGACTATCTGACGGAAGGCGGCAAGCTTTCCTCGCCGGACAACGCTCCGCCGCTCTACCGCGCGGAACTGATGCGGATGATGTCCTCCTTCGTCGACAGCGAACTGGCGGGCTCGGCGGGTTTTGCCGCCGCCATCAACTGGGCGCCCGGCATTTCCGAACGCATCGCCGCCAGCCGCATCGTGCTGGAAAAGGCCGATCACGCCGAGCGCGTGCTTGATCTGATGGGTGACTTCGGAACCGATACGGCGCTTTACAATCGGGCCCATAGCTGGGCAGCGAGGCTTTCCCGCGACGCCGTGGTCGATCCGCGCCGGATGGGCGGCGACATGCGGCTTTCCGTCTTCCACTATCCCTTCGAGGACTGGACCGATGCGGTGGTGATGAACGTCTTGATGGGGCTTGCGAGCGTCATCCAGCTCGAAGAGATGACCCATGCGTCCTACACGCCCTATGCCGAGGTGATCCGTGCGGTACTGCCGCGCGAAAGGCGGCATATGGAGCTCGGGCTCGAGGGGTTGCGCAAGCTTGTCTCGACCGGGGATGGCCACAACGCCGCAACGGCGGCCGTCGCCTACTGGCATCCGCGCGTTGCCGAGACCTTCGGTCCGGCTATCTCCGAACGCTTTGCCCGGCTGTCGCGCTTCGGCCTGCGCCACACCGAAAACGAGGCGCTCAGGTCTCGCTGGCGGAGCGAGGCCGAAAGCATGCTCGAAGACTGCGGGCTGAAGACGCCCGTCGCGGCCTGACGGCCACAGCTCTCAACATTTTGAGGTCCTGTCGCCGACAAACGGCCGGCAGGACCGAGAAGGAAGGATATCCCCATGACTGAAACGGCCGCACGCCGCCTTGAGAGCTATGTGCTCGGCGCCTGGCAGACGGGATCGGGCGCCGGCAAGCCGCTTGCCCATGCCGCGACCGGCAAGACCATCGCGCTGATCGGCTCGGACGGGCTGAACTTCGCGGACGCGCTGGCCTATGGCCGTGAAAAGGGCGGCAGCGCGCTTCGGGCAATGACCATCCACGAGCGCGCGCTGATGCTGAAGGGGGTCGGCGTGGCGCTGATGGAGCGCAAGGAAGAATTCTACGTCGAGAACTCCTGGACCGGCGCCACCCGCCGCGACGGCTGGGTGGATATCGATGGCGGTATCGGCACGCTTTTGACCTTTGCCTCCAAGGCAAGGCGCGAACTGCCGAACACGAAGATCCTGAGCGAGGGCGATGTCGAGCCGCTGTCGAAGGACGGCAGCTTCGTCGCCCGGCATATCCTGACGCCGATGAAGGGCGTGGCGATCCATATCAACGCGTTCAACTTTCCCGTCTGGGGCATGCTGGAAAAGATCGCGCCAGCGCTGATCGCCGGCATGCCTTGCCTCGTCAAGCCAGCCTCGCAGACGGCCTATCTCACCGAACGCGTCGCCCGTGCCATCATCGAGACCGGGCTTCTGCCGGACGGCGCGCTGCAGCTCGTCTGCGGCAGCGCCGGCGACCTTCTGGATCATGTCGACGGTCAGGATGTCGTTACCTTCACCGGATCGGCGACGACGGGACGCAAGCTGAAGACGCAAAAGGCGATCGTCGAAAATGCGGTGCGCTTCAACATGGAGGCCGACAGCCTCAATGCCGCGATCCTCGGCGCCGACGCCGGACCGGGCACGCCGGAATTCGATCTGTTCATCCGCGAGGCGGCCAACGAGATGACCTCGAAAGCCGGTCAGAAATGCACCGCCATCCGCCGCATTCTGGTGCCGCGCGCCCATGAAGGCGCGGTCGTCGAGGCGCTTTCCGCACGCCTTTCACAGACGGCGATCGGCCTGCCGGATGACGGGAACGCCCGCATGGGCGCGCTGGTTTCGCTTGCCGACCGCGACGGCGTGCGCGAGAAGGTCGCGAGCCTGCTTGCCGATGGCGAGATTGTCTACGGCGATCCCGATCATGTGACGCTCGTTTCGGGAGACGCGGAAACCGGCGCGTTCATGAGCCCGGTTCTTCTGCGCTGCGCCAGACCGTTCGATGCCAGGGCCGTGCACGATCTGGAAGCCTTCGGGCCGGTCGCGACCGTCATGGCCTATGATGAGGCCGAAGAGGCGGTGGCGCTTGCCGAGCGCGGCAAGGGTTCGCTGGTCTCCTCGCTGTTTACCAATGACGGCGGCATCGCCGCCGAGATCGTCACCGGACTTGCCGCCCATCACGGCCGGGTCATGATCGGCAATCGCGGTTCGGCCAAGACCTCAACCGGCCACGGATCGCCGCTGGCGCCGTTGGTCCATGGCGGGCCGGGGCGCGCCGGCGGCGGCGAGGAAATGGGCGGCATGCGCGGGGTGAAGCACTTCATGCAGCGCACCGCCGTCCAGGGCACGCCGGACATGCTGGCCGCGATTACCGGCGAATGGGTCGAGGGCGCGAGGAGCCAGGCCGGCAAGCATCCTTTCCGCAAGTCGCTGGAGGAACTGAAGATCGGCGATCAGGTCGTGACTGAGACCCGCACGATCACGCGCGAGGATGTCGAGCATTTCGCCGAATTCACCGGCGATACCTTCTATGCCCACATGGACAGCGACGCGGCCAGGGCCAATCCCTTCTTCGAGGACCGGGTGGCGCATGGCTATCTGATCGCCTCATTCGCGGCCGGTTTGTTCGTCGACCCGGATCCCGGCCCCGTGCTTGCCAATTACGGCGTTGACAATCTGCGCTTCCTCACGCCGGTCTATTTCGGCGATAGTCTCAGGGTGCGGCTCACCTGCAAGGCGATCAACCCGCGCGAGAATGCCGGCCATGGCGAAGTGCGCTGGGACTGCCGCGTGACCAACCAGAAGGACGAGGTCGTCGCCCAATATGACGTGCTGACCATGGTGGCCAGGACCTGGCCGCTTGCCGCCGAAGCGCTTGCGGAAATGGCGGGCTGAGACATGCCGGTCTATGCCTATGACGATATCGTGCCGGTGATAGATCGGGATGCCTATGTTCACCCGGACGCCGTGCTGATCGGCGACGTGATCGTCGGTCCGCAGTGCTTTGTCGGGGCCGGCGCCGTCCTGCGCGGCGATTTCGGCCGGATCGAGATGCATGAGGGATCCAATATTCAGGAGACCTGCGTGTGTCATTCCTTTCCGGATCGCGATGTCGTGGTCGGTCGATATGGCCATATCGGCCATGGCGCGGTGCTGCATGGCTGCCGGGTCGGCGAGAACGCCATGGTCGGCATGAATGCGGTGGTCATGGACGAGGTGGAAATCGGCAAAAACGCCATCATCGGCGCCATGACATTCCTCAAACAGGGTTTCGTCGTGCCCGACGGTATGCTTGCCCACGGCAATCCGGCACGGGTCATCCGGTCGCTCACCGAAGAGGAAATCGCGTGGAAGAAGAGCGGCACGGATATCTATCGCCAACTCGCCTTCGAGGCGCGCGGCCGCACGCGACCGGCTGAGCCGCTGGCGCAAGTCGAAGAAAACCGTCGCCGGATCGAAGCCCCGCGCTACGATCCGCTGATGTTTGCCCGCAAGAATAAAGGTTGAGGGCGGCTACCTGACCGCCTTGACGCCTTCCAGAAGCAGCGTCGTGGCCATTGCCGCATAGTCTTCGCGCGTGATCTTGCCGCCGTCGCGGAACCACATATAGACCCAGTTCATCATACCGAAGAGCGACATGGTGACGGGCATGAGCAGGGGACGTTCGGGGCGGTCAAGCTCCGGATGGATTTCGCGAATTATGGCCGAGAACCGGCCGACAATGCTGCGTTCGAGCGCCCGGATCTGCTTGGCCTGTTCGTCCGAGAGGGCAGGGGCGGCGTTGAGCTGCACCTTGTGCTGGTCATCAGCGCCGCGATATTCGTTCAGCACCGTCATCACCAGCTTCTCAAGCCTTGCCTTGTGTTCCAGGCTCGGGTCGTCGGCCGTTTCGAGGGCGGCATCGAGGGACTCCAGATGCGTGGCAATGATCGCGAAGATCAGCGCTCCCTTGGAGGGGTAGTAGTGATAAAGCAGCGCCTTGGAGACGCCGGCCTCGCGCGCGATCTGCGCCATCGAGGCCTTTTCCATGCCCTCAGTGGCGAAAACATGGGCGGCATTCAAGAGCAGGCCGTGCCGCTTCTCCTCGAAATCATTAGCCCTTGTTCTCGCCATGGTTCTCTCAAAACTCCTGATGGGCAGGCAGAAGGGGCGATTTCGCCCCTTCTGGAACTTTTCCGGTGAAAACGGCACTATCACCGGTTAATCCCTTGACCAACCGGCCGGTGATTATTTCGGTCGGTTGTCAACCACGCGTTTCGCCTTGCCTTCCGAGCGGGCAACGCTCCCGGGATCGCGGATATCTATTTTCGTCGAGACGCCGATGACCGACTTGATGTGGTGCGCCAGTTCCTTCGCCGAGGCCTGACGGGCTTCCTCGGACGATCGCTCCGGCGTGCACTCCACATGAACGGTCATCACGTCCATGCGTTCCTTGCGGGTCAGCTCGATCTGGAAATGCGGGCTGAGGCCTTTGCATTTCAGGATCATCTCCTCGATCTGGGTCGGAAAGACGTTGACGCCGCGCAGGATGATCATGTCGTCGGAACGGCCAGTGATCTTCTCGATGCGGCGCATTGAGCGCGCGGTGCCGGGGAGGATGCGGGTGAGGTCGCGGGTGCGATAACGCACCATCGGCAGGCCTTCCTTGGTCAGCGTGGTGAACACCAGCTCGCCCATCTCGCCGTCCGGCAGGACATTGCCCGTCGCAGGGTCAATGATTTCCGGGTAGAAATGGTCTTCCCAGACATGAAGTCCGTCCTTGGTCTCCACGCATTCATTGGCAACGCCGGGTCCCATGATTTCCGACAGACCGTAAATGTCGACGGCATGCATGTCGAAGGCATCCTCGATTTCCGCCCGCATGGCATTGGTCCATGGCTCGGCGCCGAAAATGCCGACCTTCAGCGAGCTTTGGCGCGGATCGACGCCCTGCCGACGGAACTCATCGAGGATCGAGAGCATGTAGGAGGGCGTGACCATGATGATCTGCGGCTTGAAGTCGCTCATCAGCGTCACCTGACGCTCGGTCATGCCGCCGGAAATCGGAACCACTGTGCAGCCGAGGCGTTCAGCGCCGTAATGCGCGCCAAGCCCGCCGGTGAAAAGGCCATAGCCATAGGCCACGTGACAGATGTCGCCGGCGCGCCCGCCCGAAGCGCGGATCGAGCGGGCCACCACATCGGCCCAGACATCGATGTCGTTCTTGGTGTAGCCGACAACGGTCGGGCGTCCGGTCGTGCCGGAGGAGGCGTGGATGCGGGCGAGATTTTCGCGCGGCACGGCGAACATGCCGAAAGGATAGGTGTCGCGCAGGTCGGTCTTGACCGTGAACGGGAATTTGGCGAGGTCGGAAAGCGTCCTGAAATCGGACGGATGCACGCCGTTGTCATCGAAGCGCTTGCGGTAGAACGGCGAGTTCTCATAGGCGTGGTTCAGCGACCAGGTCATGCGCTTTTGCTGAAGCGCCGAGATTTCGTCGCGGCTCGCCACCTCGATCGGGTCGAGGATTTCACGGGACGGTTTCAGGTTGTTGATGGCGTTCATGGTTTCCTCCTCGAAAACGGCTGCCGCTCAGGCTGGCAGCAGCGTGCCGTTAATGGTGCGTGAATGGCCGCGAAACTCGGCAATCACCGTTCCGTCCTCCCGGCTCACGCTTATATCATAGATGCCGGACCGGCCCTTGCGCGAGACTTCGCGCGCGGTGGCGGTCAACCGGTCGCCGAGCGCGCCCGGAGCGGTGTAGGTGATCGAACAATGCTGGGCGACGGTCAGTTGGTTGTATGTGTTGCAGGCAAAGGCAAAGGCGCTGTCGGCAAGCGTGAACAGATAGCCTCCATGAGCATTGCCGTGACCATTGGTCATCGCCTCCGTCAGCGTCATCGACAATGTCGCCTCGCCGGGCGCGATATGCTCGAGCCGCATGCCCAGGCGCTGAGAGGCGTTGTCGTCGTTCCACATCACCCTGGCGCAGGCTTCTGCAAGCGCCTGCGGGCTCATCGCGTTGATCGTTGCTTCCATGCTCATTTTCCCTTGAAGACCGGTGCGCGCTTTTCCAGAAATGCGGTGACGCCCTCGGCATAGTCATCCGTGCGTCCCGCCTCGCGCTGGCAGTCGCGTTCCATGTCGAGATGGCTGGAAAGGTCGTTGGCGGAGGCTGCCTGGATCAGCCGCTTGGTCAGTCCCAATCCCCTGGTCGGACCAGCGGCAAGCTTTGCGGCAAGGCCGGAAGCCTCTTCCATCAGCTTGTCGTCATCGACCGCCTTCCAGATCAGGCCCCAGTCTTCCGCCTTTGCCGCGGAAACCGGTTCGGCGGTCATAGCCAAAGCCTTGGCGCGCGGTTCGCCGAGCACCCTCGTCAGCGACCAGCTTCCGCCAGCGTCCGGTATCAGACCGATCCTGGAGAACGCCTGAATGAATTTTGCCGATTTCGCCGCGAAGACGATGTCCGTGGCAAAGGCGATGTTGGCGCCCGCTCCCGCTGCAACGCCGTTGACGGCCGAGATTACCGGCTTTTCCAGCGTGCGGATCAGCCGCAGGGTCGGATTGTAATAGGTATCAAGCGTTTCGCCGAGGTCCGGCTTTTCCGTCATCTTGCGCGGATCGCGGTCGCCGAGGTCCTGGCCCGCGGAAAAGGCGCGCCCGGCGCCCGTCAGCAGCACGGCGCGGATATCGGCCTCGTCGTGGGCGCGTTCCAGCGCGGTGCGCAGCGCCAGATGCATGTCGACATTGAAGGAATTCAGCTTTTCGGGGCGGTTGAGCGTCAGGGTCAACACGCCGTCTTTCAAGGTGACGAGCACGGTTTGATGATCGGTCATTTTCTCCTCCCGCCGCACTTTCCTCAAACACGGCTGATAATTGTTGTTGCATAAACCGTCCGGTCGGTCAATAATAGTCTTGTGAATTTGGGAGGAGACATGACCAACCTATATGATCGCCATTCCGCGCTTCTGGCGCGGGCGGCGGAAGCGCTGCGGACCCGCGTCTTCTGGACGCCGTTTCCGGAAGTGCCGTCGGGCAAGATCTATGGCGAAAGCGCCATGGCCGATGGCACCGCCGCCTTCGAAGCGCTTGTCGGTAACGCTTTCGACATTCCGGGACATCCGGAAACACGCCGGGTTGGCCGCGAAAACGCGCCCTGGGGCAAGAGCCTCTCCATCTCATATCCTTCGGCCGATCCCGCCACGCTGATCGCGGCATCTATCAAGGCTGCCGATCGCTGGGCTTCGGCCGATCCGGAAACCCGTTCCGGTATTCTTCTGGAAGCGCTGACGCGGCTCAACGCCATGAGCTTTCTCATCGGCCACGCCACCATGCATGCCACGGGCCAGGCCTTTCCCATGGCGTTTCAGGCCGGTGGGCCGCATGCGCAGGATCGTGGGCTGGAAGCCGTCGCGGCGGCCTTTGCGGAGATGACCCGCAGCGCGGCTGCAGCCACCTGGGAAAAGCCGCAGGGAAAGCGCGAGCCCATCACGCTGGAAAAACGCTGGCGCATTGTGCCGCGCGGCATATCGCTGATGATCGGCTGCCAGACATTCCCGAACTGGAATGGCTATCCCGGTCTGTTCGCCAGTCTTGCCACCGGCAATACGCTGATCGTGAAGCCGCATCCCGGCGCAATCCTGCCGCTGGCGCTCACTGTCAAAGTGCTGCGCGAGGTTCTGGCGGAAGAGGGCTTTTCGCCCGATGTCGTGCTGCTCGCCGCAGACGAACCGGGTGCGGAGATCACCAAAACTCTGGTCGAAGCGGGCGTATTTTCGATCATCGATTATACCGGCTCTTCCGTTTTCGCCGCATGGCTGCGTCAGAATGCGGGCAGTGCCCTCGTCTTTACCGAGGAATCCGGCGTCAATTCGATCACGATCACCGGCACGGATGATTTTGCCGGCATGTGCGACAATATCGCCTTCTCGCTGTCGCTTTATTCCGGCCAGATGTGCACCTCACCGCAGAACCTCTACCTGCCGCAGGGCGGGATCGAGACGAACGAGGGCCACAAAAGCTTCGACGACGTGGTTGGCGGTATTGTCGCTGCCGTCGACAGGCTGCTGGAAGATGGCACGCAGGCCTCTTCCATCTGCGGCGCGATCGCCAGCCCGGCGACGTTCGAACGCATCGAAAAGGCGCGTCACGCCGGCCGCGTTGTGCGCGAAAGCCGGGAAACCGGGCTCGGCGCTTCGGCAACGCCGCTTCTCGTGGTTTCCGGCGAACACGAGGACGGACCCTGGAACCATGAATGCTTCGGCCCGGTTTCCTTCTTCATCGCCTGTGCCGATGCCCATGCCGCGATCGCCAGGGCCGCAGCCATCGCGCGCGAAAAGGGTGCGATCACGGCCGCTCTCTATGCCACGGACGGCGCGCTGATCGATGAGGCCGCGACGGCCTTTGCCAGGGCCGGCGTCAATCTCTCGGTGAACCTCACCGGCAATATCTATGTCAACCAGTCGGCGGCCTTCTCGGACTACCACGTCACGGGAGCAAACCCTTCGGGCAATGCCAGCCTGACCGACACAGCCTTTGTCGCGCCGCGTTTCCGGCGCGTCATGATCCGCTGGCCCAAGGCTGCCTGAGGTGCAGCCGGTCAGTTTTTGTTCTGGATAAATCAGGGAGGAGTATCCAATGAAATTCATGTCAACCACGGCCCTGGCGATGCTTGCCACACTCGGCCTTGCAACCGCCGCCAGCGCCGAGATCAAACTCGGCGCCAGCCTGTCAGCGACCGGACCGGCCGCATTCCTCGGCGATCCGGAGGCCAAGACCATCGAAATGCTGGTCGAGGAACTCAACGCCAAGGGCGGCATCAACGGCGAGAAGATCAAGCTCACGCTTTATGATGACGGCGGCGATCCGAACAAGGCGCGCACCTTCGCCACGCGCCTGATCGAGGATGACGAAGTTGTCGCCATTATCGGCGGCACCACCACCGGCACCTCCATGTCCATTCTTTCCGTCGCCGAAGACGAAGGCATTCCCTTCATCTCGCTTGCCGGCGCCATCCAGATCGTCGATCCGGTGAAGGAATATGTCTTCAAGACGCCGCACACCGACCGCATGGCCTGTGAGAAGATCTTCGACAACATGAAGAAGAACGGCATCACCAGGATCGGCATGATCTCCGGCACGGACGGTTTCGGCGCCTCGATGCAGGCGCAGTGCAAGGAGGTTGCCGGGGATTACGATGTCGAGATCCTCGCCGACGAGATCTATGGCCCGAGCGATGCCGACATGACGCCGCAGCTCACCAAGATCAAGAACACCGAGGGCGTCGAGGCGATCCTCAATCCGGGCTTCGGCCAGGGCCCGGCGATCGTTACCCGCAATGCCAGCCAGCTTGGTATCGAACTTCCGCTTTACCAGAGCCACGGCGTGGCCTCCGACAGCTTCATCGAACTGGTCGGACCGGAAGCCTCCGAGGGCGTGCGTCTTCCGGGCACCGCGCTTCTGATTGCCGATATCCTGCCCGAAGACGACATCCAGCGCGATGTCGTCATGGCCTACAAGACCGCCTATGAGGACAAGTACGACCAGAACGTTTCGACCTTCGGCGGCTATGCCAACGATGCGTTCCTGCTGATGGTCAATGCCATGAGCACGGCCGGCGGCGAGGACCCCGATGCCATCCGTGCGGCACTGGAAGCGACTGACGGCCTCGTCGGCACGACCGGCGTCTACACCATGGGTCCGGACAATCACCTCGGCCTCGACCTTTCCGCCTTCCGCATGCTCGAAATCGAGAATGGCGGCTGGAAATCGATCGACTGACGATTTGAAAGGCGTCCCGCGCCCCTGACGGGCGCGGGGCGTTCGCCGCGGGTGATGATGCCCGCTCCCCAGCCTGTCACCGTTCGGGATCCATCCATGGACGCTTTGATGCAATTCATATTGTCGGGCTTCACGGTCGGTGCGGTCTACGCGCTGGTCGCGCTCGGCTTCACGATCATCTACAACGCCTCCGACGTGGTGAATTTCGCGCAGGGCGAGTTCGTCATGCTGGGCGGCATGATCACCGCCTTTACCTATGCAGCGGGCCTGCCGCTGCCGCTTGCGGGCCTGATCGCCATCGTCATCACCGCTGCCGTCGGCGTCGCGCTTGACAAGCTCGCGATCGCGCCCGCGCGCGGTGCGCCGGTGGTCTCGCTGGTGATCATCACCATCGGCGCCTCGATCTTCATTCGCGGCGTCGCGCAGCTCGTCTTCGACAAGCAGCTTCACCGTTTTCCCGCCTTTTCCGGCGACGATCCGATCCACATTTTCGGCGCAACCATACTGCCGCAAAGCCTGTGGGTCATCGGCGGGGCCGTCTTTGTCTTTGTCGGGCTGTGGGCCTTCTTCACCAAGACGCTGACCGGTAAGGCCGTGCTGGCGGCTGCCAACAACCGGCTTGCCGCCCAACTCGTCGGCATCAACACCAATTGGGTGATGACGCTGTCCTTCTCGCTTTCGGCGGCCATTGCCGCGCTTGCGGGCGTGCTGATCACGCCGATCACGCTTGTCAGCTACGATGTCGGCGTGGCGCTGGCCTTGAAGGGCTTTGCCGCGGCCATGCTCGGCGGCATGGGCAATCCGAAGGGCGCGCTTGTCGGCGGCATCGCGCTCGGCCTGATGGAGGCGCTGACGGCTGGCTATATTTCCTCGCAATACAAGGAAGCGGTCGCCTTCGTCGTTATCCTCTGTGTGCTGTTCGTCATGCCCCAGGGCCTGTTCGGCGCCAAGTCGACAGAGAGGGTCTGAAGCCATGTCCGCACATTCGAAATGGATCCAGATCGCCATCGTGGCGGTGCTCGTCGCGGTTCTGCCCTTCTTCTTTCCGTCCGGCTATTACTACCGCGTCGGTGCTCTGATCTTCGTCAATGCGCTCTCGGTCATCGGCCTGGTGATCCTGATCGGCTATGCCGGGCAGATCTCGCTTGGCCATGCGGGCTTTGCCGGCATCGGTGCCTATTCCTGCGCGCTTGCGCCGGAATATCTCGGCCTGCACCCCGCCCTTGCCGCCCTTCTGGGCGCGGTGATCTCGGGTGGCGTTGCCGCACTCATCGGCAGGCCGATCCTGAAGCTCAAAGGCTATTATCTGGCGGTCGCAACGCTCGGCTTTGGCATTCTGGTCTCGCTGGTGCTCACCAATGAGCGCCAACTGACCGGCGGGCCGGATGGCATGGCCGTGCCGGAACTCGGCCTGCGCGACCTTCTGCGCGACATGGGCTGGCGGATCTCCGGCGGCGCGTTCTGGTACGGTCTCTGCGGCATCGTCCTCATCATCGGCGTCTGGATTGCGCTGAACCTCGCCACAAGCCCGACGGGCCGCGCCATGCGCGCGTTGCACGGTTCGGAAGTCGCCGCCCGTACGGTCGGCATCGATGTCGCCCGCGTCAAGCTGCAGGCCTTTGTCATCTCGGCTGTCTATGCCTCGGTGGCCGGTTCCCTGCTGGCGTTGCAGAACCGGTTCATCACGCCCGACGTGGCCGGTTTCATGCATTCGATCGAAATGGTGTCGATGGCGGTGCTCGGCGGTGTCGGCTCCATTCTCGGCGCCATGCTGGGTGCTGCGATCCTGACGCTTCTGCCGCAGGTGCTGACCGTGTTTGCCGAATATGAACAGCTCGTCCTCGGCGCCATCATGATTTCGGTGATGATCTTCCTGCCGCGCGGGCTTCTGCCTTCGATTGCAAGCAAACTGAAGGGGAGGGACGAATGAGCCTGCTCGATGTTCAGGGGCTTGGCATCTCCTTCGGCGGCCTGCGCGCCGTCAACAATGTCAGTTTTTCGGCCAGGGCCGGCGAGATCGTCTCGGTGATCGGGCCGAACGGTGCGGGCAAGACCACATTGTTCAACATGATTTCCGGCGTCTACGTGCCCAGCCAGGGCAAGGTGATGCTGGAAGGCCGGGACATTACCGCAAGGCAGCCCGATCAACTCGCAACGCTCGGCCTGACGCGCACCTTCCAGAATCTGCAGATATTCCAGGAAATGACGGTGCTGGAAAATGTCATCGCCGGCTTTCATCTTCAGGAAAAGGGAGCGCTCGTCGCCGATCTCCTCGCGCTTCCAGCCGCGAAAAGGCGGGCGGCGGAAGCGCGCCGGGGGGCTGAGGCCCTGCTTGAACGCGTCGGGCTGCAAAAGGCGGCCGAGCGCCAGGCGGGAAACCTTTCCTATGGCGCATTGAAGCGTCTGGAGATTGCCCGCGCGCTTGCGGTTTCCCCGCGGGTTCTGCTGCTTGATGAGCCGGCAGCCGGCTGCAATGCGGTGGAAACGGAGGAGATCGACCGGCTGATCGCCGAACTCGCAAGGACGGGCATCGCCATCCTCCTCGTGGAGCACGACATGAAGATGGTGATGCGGATTTCCAATCATATCGTGGTGCTCGATCACGGCGAGAAGATTGCCGAGGGCGACCCGGAAGCCGTGTCGCGCAATCCGGCGGTCATTGCCGCCTATCTCGGAGCAGAAGAGGAGGCCGCCGATGCTGACGGTTAAGGGCCTGCGCTCGGCTTATGGCCGCATCGAGGTGCTGCACGGCATCGATCTCGAGGTGAAATCCGGAGAGATCGTCACCGTCGTCGGCGCCAATGGCGCCGGCAAGACGACGCTTCTGAAGTGTCTTTCCGGTCTCCAGCGGGTTACTGACGGCGAGATGATCTTCCGCGGCGAGGTGATGACCTCCGTTCCTGCCTATAAAAGGCTGAAGCACGGCCTTGCCCAGTCGCCGGAGGGCCGGCAGATATTCACCAATCTCTCGGTCGAGGAAAATCTCAGGCTCGGCGCCTTCCTGTTCACCGATGACCGGGTGGAACGCGACATGGAAGATGCCTATGCGATGTTCCCGATCCTGAAGGAAAAGCGCAACCTTGTGGCTGGTGGGCTATCGGGAGGTCAGCAGCAGATGCTGGCGATCGCGCGCGCTCTTATGGGCCGACCTGCCTGTCTCCTGCTCGATGAGCCGTCGATGGGGCTCGCACCGCTGCTCGTTGCCCAGATATTTGACGTGATAAAGGCCCTGAAGGCGCGCGACGTGACCGTGCTTCTCGTCGAGCAGAACGCCTTCGGCGCGCTGAAGATCGCCGATCGCGGCTATGTCATGGAAACCGGCCGCATCGCCATGGAAGGGCCGGCGGCCGCCCTGATCGCCGATCCGCAGGTGCGCGAGGCCTATCTTGGAATCTGACATGCCGATCCTGGAATCCGATATGAATGTGATGACCATCGACCGCCGCGGCTCCGTTGCCGTGGTGACCATCGACAATCCGCCCGTCAACGCATTGTCGAATGCCGTGCGCGCCGCGCTGGTCTCTGCCGTCGAAACGCTTGATGGCGATGATCAGGTGAAGGCGGTGGTTCTTTCCTGCGCCGGACGCACCTTCATCGCCGGCGCCGATGTGCGCGAGTTCAACCTGCCGCCACAGGAACCACACCTGCCGGATGTGGTTGCCGCGATCGAGGACGCGAAGAAGCCGTGGGTGGCCGCCATTCATGGTTCCGCGCTTGGCGGCGGTTTCGAGATTGCGCTCGGCTGTCGCTTCAGGATCGCCGACGCCATGGCCTCCGTCGGTCTTCCGGAAGTGACGCTTGGCCTTATTCCCGGCGCCTCGGGCACGGTGCGCACGCCGCGCGTGGCGGGCGTCGAGACAGCGGTGAAACTCGTCGTCTCCGGCCGTCCGATGAAGGCAAAGGCGGCCCTTGCGGCTGGACTGGTCGATGCGATTGCCGAGCGCGATCTCGTTGAAGAGGCCGTTTCCTTTGCCGAACGGATACCGGAGAAGGCGCTGCCGCTGAAATCCCGGGAGCGTGCGGTCGCGGCACCTGCCGAGGATTTCTGGGCAGCCGCCGAAAAGGATGCGAGAAAGCCTGGCTATCGCGCGCCGCAGGAAGCGTTGGCCTCCGTCCGCTTTGCCGTGGAAAACCCGTTCGATGTGGCCATGAGGCATGAGCGGGAAAAATTTCTTGAACTGCGGGCCTCGAAAGAAGCCGCCGCCCTTCGTCATGTGTTCTTTGCCGAGCGTGCCGCCTCCCGCCCTGAAAGCCTGAAGGGCATCGAACCGGTGGCGCTGTCGTCCGTCGGCGTGATCGGCGGCGGCACGATGGGTGCCGGGATTGCGGCCGCAGTGCTCAATGCCGGGTTGTCCGTCACGCTGATCGAGCGCGACGAGGAGGCGGTTGCGCGCGGCCTCCGCACGATCGACGGCATCCTCGCCGGGTCCGTCAAGCGCGGCAAGCTGACGGAGGCGGGCCAGGCGGCGCTGATGATGTCGCTGGGCGGCGTCACGGATTACGGTGCGCTCAGCGATTGCGATCTGGTGATCGAGGCGGTGTTCGAGGAAATCTCGGTCAAGCGCGCCGTCTTTGAAAAGCTCGGCGAGGTCTGCCGCGCCAATGCGGTGCTTGCAACCAATACCTCCTATCTCGATCCTCGCCTGATCGCCGAGGGCCTGGCGCACCCCGAACGTTTCATCGGCCTGCATTTCTTTTCACCCGCCCATGTGATGAAACTGCTGGAAATCGTGCCGACGCCAGAGACCTCTCAAACGGTGCTGGCGACGGCCTTTGCGTTTGCCAAAAGGCTCGGCAAGGTGCCGGTGCGCGCGGGCATCTGCGAGGGTTTTATCGGCAACCGTATCCTGAAGCGCTATCGCGCGGCGGCGGAAGAACTGGTCGGGCAAGGCGTCGCGATCGCAGATATCGATGCGGCAATGCGCGGCTACGGCTTCAAGATGGGTCCGTTCGAGGCCCAGGACCTCGGCGGCCTCGACATCGCCTTCCTGCAGCGCGAGGGCGCGCGGGCGAACGGTGAGAACGTGCCGGAAGCGCTGGGCGATATTCTGGTGCGCGCCGGGCGCAAGGGCCACAAGACCGGCGGCGGCTGGTATGATTACGCGCCGGGAAACCGGAAGCCGATCATCTCGGAGACCGTGCATGCATTGTTGAAAAGCCGGATCGCCGGGCACGCAGCCCTGAGCGCCGACGAAATCGCGGCAAGGCTTGTCGGCGCGATGGCGGGTGAGGGGCGGGCAATCCTTGCCGAAGGCATTGCCGAAAAGCCTGCCGATATCGATCTCGTCGAAATCCACGGCTACGGCTTTCCGCGCCACAGGGGCGGACCGATGTTTGCCGAAGGCGGCTGAGCCCGGGAAGCCGACATCAACCTCTTGCGCCGCGACCAACCTGATCGTTCTCGCGCCGGCCTCTTCATCCGTGCTCGCGGGCGAAACGCGGGTGGTCTCGGACACAACGAGTTTTCGCGAGCACCGAATCCGACATATTCAGCCTGACCGCGCCAAATTTCGCTCGCTTCCCGGGGCACATGCAAATCAGCTTTGTAAGGTCCGAGATACGGAGACGACATGCCGCATTGTCACGATCTTTCCGCCCGATAGGATGGAAAGAGTGTTATGGCTGTGTCGGGTGAAATATCACGCCGAAATGGAGGATGACAAAGTGCGGACAGGTTTGGGTAAATGGGTCGCAATCATCGTCCTGGCGGCCGTCGCGGCGGGCAGCTATGCCGCGTGGCGCAATCTCAACGGCGACACTCTTCCTGAAGGCATTGCCAGCGGGAATGGCCGTATCGAGGCGACGGAAATCGATATCTCC
The DNA here is from genome assembly GCF_013459645.1 of Martelella sp. NC20. Taxonomy (NCBI): domain Bacteria; kingdom Pseudomonadati; phylum Pseudomonadota; class Alphaproteobacteria; order Hyphomicrobiales; family Aurantimonadaceae; genus Martelella; species Martelella soudanensis. The sequence continues at coordinate 459,712 of NZ_CP054861.1, read as the reverse complement.
GCCAAGTCCGCCGGGCGCATCAGCGAGATTTTCGTCAATGAGGGCGATTTCATCCAGGCCGGCGAGAAACTGGTGCAGATGGACACCAGGCAGATCGAGGCGCAAAAACGCGAGGCCGAGGCCAATCTGCGTAGCGCCCGCACCGGCGTTGATGCGGCCAATGCGACGATTGAACAGGCGAAGGCGGAAAAACGGGCCGCCGAAGCCGTCGTCGAGCAGCGCAAGGCCCTGCTCAATTCCGCCGAGGCCACTTATGCGCGCATACAGAGGCTGGTGCAGACAAACGTCACCTCCAGGCAGACGCTTGAGGATGCCGAGGCGGCGGCGTTGCAGGCGAAGGCCACCATGGCCGCCGGCGAAGCCTCATCCGCCGCCGCAAGCGCGGCCATCAGTACCGCCGAGGCGCAGCTTACAAAGGCAGAGGCGGCAATCGATGCCGCTGAGGCCAGTATAGACTATATCCAGTCGATCATTGACGACAGCACCCTGACCGCGCCGCGCCCCGGACGCGTGCAGTATCTTGTCGCCCAGCCGGGCGAGATCGTCGCGGCCGGCGGGCGTATTCTCAACGTCGTCGACCTGACCGATGTCTACATGAACTTCTTCCTGCCGACGGAACAGGCGGGCCTGACGGCAATCGGCGCCGAGACCCGGCTGGTGCTCGATGCCGCGCCGCAATTCACCGTCCCCGCCAGCATTTCCTACGTTTCCGACGTCGCCCAGTTCACGCCGAAGACCGTCGAGACCGAGGTGGAGCGCCAGAAGCTGATGTTCCGGGTCAAGGCCCGCATCGACCCGGCTCTGTTGCGCAAGTATATCGACCTCGTCAAGACCGGCCTGCCGGGCGTCGCCTATGTGCGCTATGACCCCGATGCCGCATGGCCCGCGGCGCTTGAAGGAAATCTCGCCCAATGAACGCCGCGGATAAGCAGGATGGCGCCGCCACAGTCGCCCGCCTTGAGGGCGTCAGCCTGCTTTTTCGCAAGACGACGGCGCTGAACGGCATATCGCTTGAGATTCCCGCCGGCTGCATGGCCGGCCTCATCGGCCCGGACGGCGTCGGCAAGTCGAGCCTGCTGTCGCTGGTGGCCGGCGCGCGCAAGGTGCAGACCGGCACGGTCACCGTGCTTGATGGCGATATCTCCGATGACGGGCACCGCCGCGCCGTCTGCCCGCGTATCGCCTATATGCCGCAGGGGCTTGGCCGCAATCTCTATGCCACGCTGTCCGTCTACGAGAACATCGATTTCTTCGGCCGGCTTTTCGGCCATGCCCATAGAGAGCGCAGGCGGCGCATCGAATCCCTGCTGAAGAGTACGGGACTGCTGCCCTTTGCCGACAGGCCGGCCGGCAAGCTTTCAGGCGGCATGAAACAGAAGCTCGGGCTTTGCTGCGCGCTCATTCACGACCCCGATCTTCTGGTTCTCGACGAACCGACGACCGGCGTCGATCCGTTGTCCAGACGCCAGTTCTGGAGCCTGATCGCAAGTATCCGCGCCTCGCGCCCCGGCATGAGCGTCGTCGTCGCGACGGCCTATATGGAAGAGGCCGCGCGCTTCGACTGGCTGGCGGCGATGAATGACGGCAATGTTCTTGCCACGGGAAGCCCGGCCGAACTTCTGCACGCGACCGCCACCGACAATCTCGACGATGCTTTCGTGGCGCTGCTGCCGGAAGCGGTCCGCCGCGACCGGCCGGCGGTGGACATTGCCCCGCGCGAGGACGACGATGCCGGTGATTGCGCCATCGAGGCCGAGCATCTGAGCAAGCGGTTCGGCGATTTCACCGCCGTCGACGATGTCAGCTTCCGCATCCGCCGGGGCGAGATTTTCGGCTTTCTCGGCTCGAATGGCTGCGGCAAGACCACGACCATGAAAATGCTGACCGGGCTTCTGGACGCGAGCGAGGGCACGGCAAAGCTGTTCGGCCAGCCGCTCGATCCCGGCAATCTCGATGTGCGCCGGCGGGTCGGCTATATGTCTCAGGCCTTTTCGCTCTATACCGAGCTGAGCGTAAGGCAGAACCTGTATTTGCACGCGCGGCTTTACCGGCTGCCGGCGGAGACGATCGGTCCGCGCGTTGCCGAGATGATCGCGCGGTTCGATCTCGCCGACGTTGCCGACAGCCTGCCGGATGCGCTGCCGCTCGGCATCCGCCAGCGCCTGTCGCTGGCGGTCGCGATGATCCACAGTCCGGATATCCTGATCCTGGACGAGCCGACCTCCGGTGTTGACCCGGTGGCGCGGGACGACTTCTGGCGCATGCTGATCGCGCTTTCGCGCAACGACAATGTCACGATTTTCGTCTCCACCCATTTCATGAACGAGGCGGCGCGTTGCGATCGGATTTCGCTGATGCACGCCGGCAGGGTGCTGGCGAGCGACCGGCCGGCAGCGATCATCGAGGCCAGCGGGAAGGCAACGCTCGAAGAGGCCTTCATCAGCCATCTGGAAGCGGTGACGGACGGGGCGGAAGGGACGGAAGGACCGGTTATCGCCGAAGATACCGGAAAGGATGATGCCGACGACAGGGTCACCGAAAGGGCGCTGAGACGTCATTTCGATTTTCGCCGGATGATGGCCTATTCCTGGCGCGAGACGCTGGAACTGCGCCGCGACCCGATCCGCGCCACCATGGCGATCATCGGCAGCGTCATTTTGCTGCTGGTGATCGGCTACGGCATCAATCTCGATATCGAAAACCTGAGCTATGCCACGCTCGACCGCGATCAGACCGTGACGAGCCGGGACCTGACGCTCGATATTTCCGGATCGCGCTATTTCGACGAGAAAGACCCGCTTGTCGATTACGCCGATATGGACAGGCGCATGCGCGACGGGGAAATCAGTTTCGCGATCGAAATTCCGCCGAATTTCGCCGCCGATCTGGCGCGTGGTCGCGATGTCGAAGTCGGCGTCTGGCTGGACGGCTCGATGCCGCAGCGCGCATCGTCGGCCAGAGGCTATATTCAAGGCGTCTATGCCACATGGCTTACCCGCAAGATCGCGGAAATCTACGGGGCGGGTGCGGCTGATCCGGCCTATTCGGTCGCCGCGCGCTATCGCTACAATCCTGATATCCGCAGCCTCGTCGCCATGGCGCCGGCGGTCATTCCGATGCTGCTGATGCTCATTCCCGCCATTCTCACCACGCTTTCCGTGGTGCGGGAAAAGGAACTGGGCTCGATCGTCAATTTCTATGTCACGCCGACGACCAGGCTCGAATTCCTGCTTGGCAAACAGGTGCCCTATGTCGTGCTTGCCATGTTCAATTTCGCCCTGCTGCTGGCAACCTCGCTGATGGTGTTTCAGGTGCCCTTTACCGGCAGCATGCTTGCCTTTTCGCTGGCGGCCCTGCTTTTCGTCATCATTTCCACCGGCATGGGCCTTCTGGTGTCGACCTTTACCAGCAGCCAGATCGCAGCGCTTTTCGCCACCGCTCTTCTCACCCTCATTCCGGCAATCCAGTATTCCGGCCTCATCGATCCGGTCAGCGCGCTTCAGGGCTTCGGCGCCTTTATCGGCGAGATCTACCCGGCCACCTATTTCGTGACGATATCGCGCGGCACCTTCACCAAGGCGCTCGGCTTTGCCGACCTTCAGGCTGCCTTCGTGCCGCTTCTCATCGCCATTCCGGTTCTGACGATTGCCAGCACGCTGCTGCTCGGCAAGCAGGCGAGGTAGGTCATGCGGTTTTCCAATATCCTCCAGCTCGGCATCAAGGAATTACGGGGGCTTGGCCGCGATACGCTGATGGTCGTTCTCATCGTCTACGCCTTTTCGCTGTCCATCTACATGGAATCCTCCGCCATGCCGGAAACGCTCAACCGCGCGGCCATCGCGGTTGTCGACGAGGATCGCTCGGCGCTGTCGTATCGCATTATCGATGCCTTCTATCCCCCCTATTTCATCGAGCCTGAGATCATTGACACCGCCGAGATGGACGCCCGGCTAGACACCGGAACATCGACCTTCGTGCTCGATATTCCGGCGAATTTCGAACGGGACGTTCTGGCCGGGCGAAAGCCGGAACTGCAGCTCAATATCGACGCCACGCGCATGACGCAGGCCTTCACCGGCAATAACGACATCCAGCAGATTATCGACAACACCGTCAGCGAATATCTGAACCGCTTTCCCGGCGGCAGCGAAATTCCGGTCTCTCTCGATATCCGCGCCCGCTACAATCCGCAGCTCAGCCAGATGTGGTTCGGTTCGATCATCAACATCATCACCAGCATCACCATGCTGTCGATGATCCTGTCCGGCGCGGCGCTGATCCGCGAGCGCGAGCATGGCACGATCGAGCACCTTCTGGTCATGCCGGTCACCGCCCTCGAAATCGTGGTCAGCAAGATCTGGTCGATCGGCCTCGTCGTCCTCGTCGCCTCGACGCTTTCCCTTGTGATCGTGGTCGAAGGCATTCTCGGCGTGCCGGTCAACGGTTCCATGCCGCTGTTCATGGCCGGCAGCGCGCTGATGCTGTTTTCGATGTGCTCGCTCGGCATTTTCCTGGCGACCGTGGCGGGCTCGATGCCGCAGTTCGGTCTGTTGCTGATGCTGGTACTGATGCCGTTGCAGGTGCTTTCCGGCGGAATGACGCCGCGCGAAAGCATGCCGCAATTCATTCAGGACATCATGCTGCTGGCGCCCAATACCCATTATGTGACGTTGTCGCAGGCCATCCTGTTTCGCGGCGCGGGCTTCGATGTCGTCTGGCCGCAATTCGTCTGGCTGGCTGCCCTCGGACTGGCGCTGTTTGCCATCGCCCTGCGCCGTTTCCGCGGGTTTATGCAATAGGTGCGTGTCCGCTGTTCATTGTCATTTATTAAGACGTGATCAGGGGTATTTCCACGCATCCTCTGTCAGCGTTCTGAACGCTCCCTCTCCGGCGTCAAAGGCAAGGGCGCTGGTGGTGCCTTCGTGCCAGCCAAAAACTCGGAGTTGGCGTAAATGACGCCGGAAACGTCATCGACGCTGACAAAGGTCGGGTTGTCGACCGTGCCGGCAATGCGCCGCGCCGTCAGCGTTTCCTCATGGGGTTTTGATCGTGTCGGCGCGGTCCTTGCTATTTGCCGGGTACAGATATATCAAATCATGAAATTGATATCTAAGGAGAGGCTGTTGACAGACGAGGGGCAGAAAGCGCGCATCGCGTTCGGTTGCGCGGCATTGGCCGGTCTTTATGCGCCGGTCTCGGTCGCAGATGCCCGCGATGTGCTGGAGGCGGCATGGGATGCGGGCATCCGTCGTTTCGACACTGCGCCGTTTTACGGCCTGGGTCTATCCGAGCAGCTTGTCGGCGATTTCCTGCGCGAGAAGGCGCGCGCGGACTTTACCCTTTCAAGCAAGGTCGGCAGGCTGCTGGAAGCGCCTGATGACGATGCGCCCGACCCGCCGTTCGGGCATCTGAGGCACAGCGTGCGCTTCGACTACAGCCATGACGGCATCATGCGTTCCTACGAGCAGAGCCTTGCCCGCCTCGGCCTTGACCGGATCGATATTCTCTACGTTCACGACATCGGCGAATTCGCGCACGGGCCGGAGGCCAATGCGCGGCATATGAGAGACCTGACCGGCTCCGGCCTGAAGGCTCTCGAAAGACTGAAGGCCGAAGGGGCGATCGCAGGCTTCGGCCTCGGCGTCAACGAAACGGCGGTCTGTCTTGATCTGATGGACCATGCGGAGTTCGACGAGATCCTGCTTGCCGGGCGCTATACGCTGCTCGACCGCTCTGCCGAAGAAGCGCTGCTGCCGCGCGCGCGCGTCGCGGGAACCCGTCTTGTCATCGGCGGCGTGTTCAACTCCGGCATACTGGCGACCGGGCCGGGGCCGGACGCGCATTTCAACTATGAGCCGGCAACGCCCGACATTCAGGAAAAGGTCGCCGCGATTGCCGCCATTGCCGGGCGCTACGGCCTGGCGCTGCCGGAAGCCGCGATCAACTTTCCGGCGGATCACCCTTGCGTCTCGCATATCCTGATCGGGACGGGTAAACGCTACAGCCTGATGCGCAATCTGGAACAGTTCGGCACGGCGCTGCCGCGGGATTTCCTCAGCGAGATCCTGCCCTTTACGATCCGCTGATCCTCAATAAAGCCCCATATGGCGGCGCAGCGCCGCTTCGAAATGGGCTCGGACCGCGTCTTCCGCCCCCTGAACCGCGCGCGCCCGGCAGGCCTTGAGGATCGTCATGTGCTCGTTGAGCGAGCGCTGGGCGAGCGGCGGCGTCATCTTCCTGTCGAGCCGCACCAGCCGCAGATAGTTGTGCATGCGCTTGTAGCTGGAATTGATCAGCGGGTTGTCGAGCGCGCCGATGATGGAATCGTGCAGCGCCGCCTCGAGCCGCTCGATCTCCGCGAGAGCCTGATCGTCGAGACCGGTCCGGCCGATCGCCTCCGACAGCATTTCATGCTGCGTCAGAAGCGCGGCGATCTCCTCGTCGCTGGCCGTTTCGGCGAAGACCTTCACCGCCGCGCATTCCAGTATCGTGCGGTACTGATAGGTCGAGCGCGTCAGTTCCAGCCCCGGCTTGACGAACTCGATGCCGGAACGCGGATGGATGGTCAGCACCCCTTCCACTTCCAGAACCCGCAAGGCGTCGCGCAGCGGCGCAACCGGAATGTCCAGCATCTCGACGAGCTGGTTTTGCGAGACGAAGGCGCCTGCCGGCAGCTTCTTCGCGAACAGATGTTCGAGAATCCGCTCATACGCAACGTCGCTGAGGCGTTTCGCGCCATGGGGCGCGGCAGCGCCGGAATTCGACAATTTCGAAGAAACCACTTGTCTCTCACTCTCGATAAGTATATTACGTCCGCCATCTGATATATCAATCATCGGGAATAGTCTACCAGATGCCCATGCCCATAGCGAGCTTTCGTATCACACGCTACCAGTTTCGTCGCCATCGTCCGATCGGCGACAGCCAGGTGCGTGCCGATGACGTGCATGTGGCCGCGCTGGAACTGATTGCCGAGGACGGAACCGTCGGACTGGGCTTCATCCAGTCGCTGTTCTTTCCGCTGCCCTCGGAGCAGGAGCTGACGCGCGTTTTCGCGGCGGAAGTTTTTCCCGCGCTTGAGGGCGAGCAGGCGGGTGCGCTGGTGCATCGCGTTTCCCGGCCGCGCGGCGGCAAGCAGCGCGCGGCATCCATTCCTGCCTATGAAGCCGTGCAGGTCGCGCTCTGGGACATGTTTGCCAAACAGCTCGGCCTGCCGCTCTACCGGCTGCTGGGCGGCGGGCACAAGGACCGGATCCGCGCCTACGCCTCCGGGCTTGATTTTCATCTGAGCGATCACGAATTCACCGCGCTTTTCGGTGCGGCGGACGCGCAGGGCTTTTCCGCCTTCAAGATCAAGGTCGGGCATCCCGATTTCGAATGGGATCTGCACAGGCTTGCCCTCCTGAAAAAGGCCGTGCGGGCCGATGCCCGGATCATGATCGACGCCAACGAGGCGTGGGGCGCCAAGGAGGCGCTGATCAAGATCAACGCGATCGAGGCGCTTGGCTATCGCCTCACCTGGGTCGAGGATCCGATTTTGCGCTCGGATTTTTCCGGTTTGAAAATGCTGTGCGAGGCGACCGGCAACACGATGATCAATTCCGGCGAATATCTCGACGCCTCCGGCAAGCGCGCGCTGATGACGGCGGGGGCGACCGACATGGTCAATGTCCATGGCCAGATCACCGACGTCATGCATGTCGGCTGGCTTGCCGCCGAGCTTGGCGTTCCGGTTTCGCTCGGCAACACGTTTCTGGAGGTTGGCCTGCATCCGGCGCTGGCGCTGCCGGAGGTCGAGTGGCTCGAATATTCGTTCCAGAATTTCGACCACCTCGTCGAGGAGACCTACGAGATCCGCGACGGCTTTTTCATCGCGCCGGAACGGCCCGGCCACGGTCTCGTCCTGAACGAGGCGACGCGCAAGGAATGGGCCAGACCGGAGATTGTCGCGGCTGAGGCCATCGGTCCGGTGCCGCCGGGCTCGGCGCCCGAAATCCTGGCCGTACCAGCCTGAGCCAGCGACCGGCCGTCGGGAGGGCCGATGCCGCCGGAAACAAACGAACAAAGGGAGGAGAGAATGATGCATATCGTGAAACTATCCATGGCGGCGGCGGCAATGACCGCCATTGCCGTGCCCGCGCTTTCCACTGAGTTGACCGTCTGGGACTGGAAGTCCGGCGATCCGGCTGCTGCGAGCTATATCCAGACCGCGAAGGAAAAGTTCGAGGCGGACAATCCCGGCGATACGGTGAAATTCGTCATGCAGCCGCATGACCAGTATTACACCATCCTCGGAACAGCGCTTGCCTCCGGCAAGGGGCCGGATGTTTTCCTGCTGCATGGCGGCGCGCAGACCCGCGCGCGCATTCCCGCCCTGGTCGACCTTTCCGCGCACAATGAGAACCTTGTCGGCACGGAAGAATTCGAGGGCGAGGACGGCAAGCTCTATGCCTTGCCGGTCACCATCCAGGGCTTCGTCGTCTATTACAACAAGGAACTCTACGCCGATGCCGGCCTCGATCCGGAAAGCCCGCCGCAGACCTTTGACGAGCTGGTCGCGGTCTGCGAGGCGATCAAGGAAAAAGGCGATGTTCCGTGCTTCGCGATGGGCAACAAGGAAGGCTTCGGCGCCGAATTCCTGTTGTCGGCGATCGCCGCCTCCATGCTGACCGACGAGCAGCAGCAGGCCTTCGCCGACGGCACGCTCAAATGGTCGAGCCCCGAGATCAGCGAAATCCTGCAGACCTGGGTCGATACCGGCGCGATGGGCTGGTACAACAAGGGCGCGAATTCGCAGGCCAAGTTCATGGACGAATACGAGCAGTTCATGCGCTCCGACGCGGCCAATGTCATCGGCCTTGTCTCCGACATTGCCCACTGGAAACAGTTCGACGATTTTCTGGGTGCCGACAATCTCGGCGTCTTCATCCATCCGGCACCCGACATGGTGTTCGACCGGCCGCACATGCCGGTCTCGGGCGGCATCGGCTATGGCGTCAACAAGGATAGCGAATCTCGCGAACTGGCGGAAAAGCTGGCGGCAACGCTCGCCGATCCCGGCCCGGTCGCCGTTTTCGTCAATGACGCCGGCGTCGTTCCCGCCAGCACCGTGGTCGACACGTCGAGCCTTTCGAGCCCCTCGGCCGTCAGGATCCTCGGCTTCCTGAACGAAGAAAGCGCACCGATGGCGCATTCCAGCGTCACGGCCGAGGAACTGGCCGAATGGCATCGCCAGAGCCAGCTTCTGCTCAATGGCGACGCTTCGGTCGAGGACGCCGCCAGCCGCATGGACGACGTACAGGCGAAGGCGCACGGCGGCTGAGCGCCATTCAAGACAACCAATCGATCCGCGGGGCCTGTCGAAGGCCCCGCGGCCATGACCATCTGAAATCAGGAACAATGCCATGGGCAAGGACAGGACCGCACCACGTCACCGCCGCCGTCTCGGCGCGGAACGGCGCTTTGCCTATTTCTGCATCCTGCCGCCGATCATCCTGGTGCTCGTGTTCCGCATCATGCCGCTGATCTGGGGCTTCTTCCTGTCGCTGACGGATTCCACCGGCTTCAACGACGCTTCCTTCATCGGCCTTCAGAACTACCGCGAAATGGCTGCCGATCCCAATGTCCACGCCGCGGCCCGCAACACCGGCATACTGATCCTGTCCCTGCCGGTCTGGATCATGCTGCCGATGCTGCTGGCGACGCTGATCCATGTCGGGGTGCCCGGCGGCAAGCTCTACCGGTCCGTCTATTTCTTCCCCGCCGTGCTCTCGAGCGTGATCGTCGGTTCGATCTTCAACATCGTGCTGCGCTATGACGGCGGGCTCAATGCTTTCCTCGACATCTTCGGCATCGAAGGGGTCGACTGGCTTGGCAGCGGCTCGACCGCGCTTCTGTCTCTCTTCACCGTCCAGCTATGGGCGACCTTCGGCATGAGCCTGCTGATCTTCCTGGCCGGCCTGTCGACGCTGTCCTCGGAAATGCTGGAGGCGGCAAGGCTCGACGGCGCCAAGCTCTGGCAGACCTGGGTTTACGTGATCATTCCGGCGATGATGCCGATCATCGAATTCGTCGCGGTCGTCACCACGATCGGGGTGCTGACCAACATGTTCGGCCTGATCTATGTGCTTACGGCCGGCGGGCCGGGGACGGCCACGACGCTGCCGGAATTCCTGATCTGGCTCGAACAGGGGCAGATGAACCGTCCGGGCTATGCCGCATCGCTTTCCATGGTGCTGTTCGCGCTGATGGGCGGGATCGCCTACCTCCAGATCCGCATCATGAACCGCAACGCCAACGTCTGAAGAAAGGGCAAATCAGCATGGCTCAGGCCGGCAACAAGCAGAAACGGCTGCTCTGGGTATTTTCCGTGCCCATGGCGCTTCTGGCGCTCAGCTGCGTCTATCCGATGTTCTTCGCGTTCAACAACGCGCTGAAGACCGAGAAGGGCTATATCCTCGACCGCTTCGGGGTGGTTTCGGAGCCGACATTCGCCAATTTTGTCAATGTCTGGAGCCGTTCGGGACTGTCGGCCTATTTCTTCAATTCCGTCGTCGTCACGCTCGGCGCGGTGCTTGTCCTTCTGGTGATCTCCTCGCTTGCGGGCTTTGCCTTCGCGGTGTTGCGCTTTCCGCTGCGCAAGCTGATCTTCGTGGTCATCCTCGCCTCGCTGATGATCCCGGTGCAGGTGGTGCTGGTGCCGTTCTACCAGACGATCATCGGCCTCAACCTGCTGAACACGCGGATCGGGCTGATCATTTCATACACCGCGTTCTTCCTGCCGTTCTCGGTCTATCTGATGACCTCGTTCTATGCCGGCCTGCCGCGCGAACTGGTGGAGGCCGCCCGCATCGACGGGGCGAAGCTGATCCAGATCTGGTGGCATGTGATGGTGCCGATGGGCAAGCCGGCGCTGATCACGCTCGGCATCCTCAACACGCTTTACTGCTGGAACGACGTGCTGATCTCGCTGCTCGTTCTGCAGGACAAGCGCACGCTGATGGTCGGCATTGCAGCACTTCGCGGCGAATACACCACCAATGTGCCGCTTCTGTCGGCCGGCATTGTGGTGGCCGCAGCACCGATCGTCATCCTCTACATCGTTTTCCAGCGCCAGATTGTCAGCGGCATCGCCGTCGGCGCGGTGAAAGGCTAAATCAATGGCTCAGCTTGCTCTTCGCGATATTCGCAAGTCCTACGGCACGGTCGACGTGATCCACGGCGTCTCGCTGGATGTGGAAAAGGGCGAACTGGTGGTCTTCGTCGGCCCCTCCGGCTGCGGCAAGTCCACGCTGTTGCGCATGATCGCCGGACTTGAGGACATCACCGGCGGCGAGCTGACGATCGGCGGCAAACGCATGAACGACATCGAGCCGGCCGATCGCGGCGTGGCGATGGTGTTCCAGTCCTATGCGCTCTATCCGCATATGAGCGTGTTCGACAATATGAGCTTCGGCCTCAGGATGACCCGTCACCCCAAGCCCGAGATCGAGAAAAAGGTCAAACACGCCGCCGATATCCTGCAACTGACGCCGTATCTCGACCGCAAGCCTTCGCAGCTATCCGGCGGCCAGCGCCAGCGCGTGGCGATCGGCCGGGCGATCGTGCGCAATCCGGAAGTGTTTCTGTTCGACGAGCCGCTGTCGAACCTCGACGCCGAGCTTCGGGTGCAGACCCGCGTCGAGATCGCCAAGCTGCATGCAGCCCTTGGCAATACGATGGTCTATGTGACCCACGACCAGACCGAGGCGATGACGCTCGCCGACCGGATCGTGGTGCTGCGCGGCGGCCGGGTCGAGCAGATCGGCGCTCCGGTGTCGCTCTATCATGATCCGGACAACCTGTTTGTCGCGGGTTTCATCGGGTCGCCGCGCATGAATTTTCTCAAGGCGGTTGCAAATGGTGACGGCTCGTTGCGGGTTGCCGGCGTCGATGTCCGGTTGCCGAGCCTGCAACGCCCCATGGTCGCCGGCGAGGAGGTCACCTTCGGCATTCGTCCGGAGCATCTCGACGCCGCGTCGGGCATTGAACTGTCGCTCACCGTCGACGTGTCGGAGGAGCTTGGCGTCACGACCTATGTCTACGGCACGGTTGGCAACGGCGAGGCCATCATCGCCGAGCGCCGGAACCATGAGACGCCGCGCCACGGCGACAAGATCACGCTGCGCTTCGACCCCGCCCATGTCCGGCTGTTCGACAACAGCGGCGTCAGGATTCGAGCAGCCTGATATCCGCGCTTTGGCGCGGCAAAGAACGCGGCGTGCCGGTGACCCTGGGTAACCACGGCACTTCCTCCTCTCCCCCGTGCTCCGATGAAGGTCGGGCCCCTCGGCAGCCGCTCTCCCCTCCATTTGCGTCATGCTCGGGCTTGACCCGAGCATCCAATCACGTTTGCCGCGAGAAGAGTTGGCGGACTTTTCGCGCGGTATTGCAAGGACTTCACGACAACCGCAGACGCCTGTCGCAGTGCGAGGTGCTTGGATCCTCGGCACAAGGCCGAGGATGACGCCGAACAGGGGAGAGGGCGTGCTTCAACAACCTGGGTTTCGGCAGGTTGACCCGGCATGGTGATGAAATTGTCCCTTGCCCAGCGTGAGGTCGGCCGAGTCATTTGCATCCATCAAGGCATGCTGCCCGCTTTCTTGCACAGAGCGGTGGCGGCGACGGTCTGATGCAAAATGATGGATTTTGATGACTAATGTTGATTTGTAACGGGAGCGAGACGACCTAATTTCCTTCGCGAGGCATCACGGCCACGACGCCGTGGGGAGTTTGAAGAAGAAGGGGAGGAGGATGGTCCAGCTTTATGGAAAGTCCTTGTCGCGCGCCGATCTGGCTGCGTTGAGCGGAAATCTGAGCCATGCGGCGGGCGTGCGGCTGATGCAGCTTGACGACGGGGTCGAACGCGGCATCCGCATGCTGGAATTCCGTTCCGGCACGGGGCTGCGGTTCACGGTGTTGGTCGATCGCGCCATGGATATCGCCGATTGTGAGTATCGCGGCCAGGCCATCGGCTGGCACAGCCCGACCGGCTTCCGCCATCCGGCCCTGCACGACTATGAGGGCGAGGGCGGTCTCGGTTTCATGCGCAGTTTCTCGGGCCTGATGGTCACATGCGGCCTCGATCACATCCTGTTCATGAATGACGCCGAGACCAGCTCCTATGTTTACGGCCCGCGCGAAAAGGCCTCCCATTCGCTGCATGGCCGTGTGGGCACGATACCGGCGCGGCTGACCGGATATGGCGAGCGCTGGGACGGCGACAGGCTGATCCTCTGGGCCGAAGGCGTTGTGACGCAGGCGGCGGTGTTCGGCGAGCATCTCGAACTGCATCGCCGGATCGAGGTCGAGGCCGGCGCCAACGACATCCGGCTCAGCGACCGGGTGGTCAATGCCGGCTTCTACCGTACGCCGCACATGTATTGCTACCACATCAATGTCGGCCATCCGGTGCTGGAGGAGGGCGCGCGCTATCTCGCGCCGATCCGCGACGTGGTCTGGGCCGCCCATGCGGACAGCTATCGGAAACAGGGCGTCGGCTACCGCACGCTCCCCGGCCCGCGGATGAATTTCCACGAACAGGTCTGGCAGCACGAAATGGCCGCTGACAAGACCGGCGCCGTCCCGGTTGCGCTCGTCAACGACCGGCTCGGCCTCGGCTTCATGGTGACGACGCAAAAGAACCAGTTCCCCTGCCAGTATGAATGGCAGAACCTGCAGGCGGGCCAGTATGCGCTGGGGATCGAGCCCTCGACCCATCATGTTCTCGGCAACAATGCCGCGCGCGAGCGCGGCGAGATGATCTGGCTCGAGCATGGCGATGAGCGCCGCTATGACACGGTGTTCTCGATCCTGCCCGATACGCAAACGATTGCGGCGGCGGAGGCCGAGATCCGCGCGATCGCGATCCAGCCGGAGGCCGACTATCCCGCCGCTAGCGGCAATTTCCAACCGATCGAGGGGCGCGGAGCATGAGCGTCAGTTTCGATATGAGCCAACGCAGGGTGCTTTACACCGGCGGGGCAGGCGGGCTCGGCGCGGAGACGACCCGCGCGCTTCTTGTCGCCGGCGCCGAGGTGCATGTGCTCGATTTCGACGCCGAGAAGATCGCGGCGCTTGAACGCGACACGCCGGCAGGCGCCGGCGACCGGCTTCATACCCACCAGATCGACCTTCTGGACAAGCCGGCCCTTGCCGGGCTTCTGGCGAGGCTCACCGCCGACCGGCCGATCGATGTCGTGATCAACAATGCCGCAGTCTATCCATCGAAGCCATTTGAGGATTACAGCGACGCCGAGCTGGCGGCGGTTCACGGTGTGAATGTCGAGGCGGCGCATCTCTGCACGCGCGCGGCCCTGCCGGGCATGCGGGCGCAGAATTGGGGCCGCATCCTGAACGTCACCTCGATCACCCTTTCCGGACAATGGGAAAATCTCGTTCCCTACGTCCAGTCGAAGGGCGCTCTTCTGGGCCTGACGCGGGCCTGGGCGCGGGAATTCGGCAAATGGGGCGTGACTGTCAACGCGATCTCGCCGGGCGCGTTTCCGACTGATGCGGAGAAGATCCACCCCGATCCGGAAGGCTACAACGCCATGGTGCTCGACCGCCAGGCCGTCAAGCGGCGCGGCAACCCGATGGATATCGCCGCCGCTGTCATGTTTCTGGCGTCGGAACAGGCGGGGTTCATCACCGGACAATCTCTGGCCGTCAATGGCGGCTGGGTCATGGAGTGAGTGATATGGGAATTCTGAGCGGATATACGGTGCTGGACTGCTCGATCGCCATGGCGGGCCCGTTCGCGGCGCAGCGTCTCGGCGATCTCGGCGCCGACGTGATCAAGATCGAGCCCGTTACCGGCGAATGGCAGCGCCATGCCCCGGCCGGCGGGGCGACCGGAAACGAGGTCAATGTCAGCTTCCTGTCGCTCAACCGCAACAAGCGGTCTCTGGCGGTCGATCTGAAATCCGATGACGGGCGCGCGATCATCCAGAGGCTGGCGAAGACGGCGGACGTGTTCATCCAGAACTACCGTGCGGGCGTGGCCGGGCGGCTGGGCGTGGACTACGAAACGCTGTCGGCGATCAATCCCGGCCTCGTCTATGTGTCGATGACCGGCTTCGGCGAGGACGGTCCCTATGCCAGGCGGCCGGGTCAGGACCTGCTGCTGCAGGCCATGTCCGGCGCTATGATGTCGACCGGGCGCGCCGGCGAGCCGCCGCAGGCCTCGGGGCAGTATATCGTCGACGCGGTGACCGCCTACACCGCCTTCGAGGGCGCGCTGGCCGCCCTGCTTCATCGTGAGCGAACCGGGGAGGGTCAGAAGGTCGAGGTCAACATGCTCGACGCGATCACCACCATCCAGATGCAGGAATTGTCGGTGTTCACCGTCGGCCACAAACCGCAGACGCGCAGCGTCGAGCCGCATGCCCATGTCTATATCCGCTCGCCCTATGGCACCTTTGCCACCACGGACGGCTATATCGCGCTCGCCATGCCGCAGTTCGACGCCATGGCCAGGGCGCTCGACGAGCCCCGCTTTGCCGAACTCGACGAGATGACGGCAGGCTGGGAGGATCGCGACGGCGTCTTCGCGCTCACCCGCGAGGCGATTGGCAAATTCTCCACCGTTGAGGCGCTGGAACGCCTCTCCGCGCACGGCATCTGGGCCGGGCCGGTCTATAGCTATGCCGATCTGTTGGCCGATCCGCAGATCGCCCATAACGGCACATTCGTGGAATATGACCACCCGACGGAAGGCCGGGTGAAGACGCCGGGCTTCCCGATCCGCTTTTCGCGCACGCCGTCAGAGGTTCGCTACGGCGCTCCGCGCGTCGGCGAGCATACGCGGGAGGTGCTGGCTGGCGCCGGGTTTTCCGATGCCGAGATCGCCGAGATGGAGAAGGCCGGCGCCATCAAGGGAATGGAGGAATGAAATTGCGCGGCCCGGCGGAGCTATCCGCCCGGTCACGGGAAAAATCACTGGAGGAGGCCAGGATATGAACGAGCCCGATACACGGGAACTGACATTGCACGTGTCTGAACATGTTGCCGCGATCACCTATAACCGGCCCGCCAAACTGAACGCGATGACGCCGGAAATGGCGCGGCTGCTCGAGGAAGCCGTTGCCGCCTGCAACGACGCCGACGATGTGCGCGTGGTGATCCTGACGGGCGCCGGCAAGGCCTTCTGCGCGGGCTCCGACATCGCCTTGCTTGAGACCTACGAGACCCCCTGGGCGTTTCGCAACCGTACGGAATATTGCGACATACTGCGCGTTTTACGCAAACCCTCGATTGCGGCGATCAATGGCTATGCCTTTGGCGGAGGCCTGGAAATGGCCATGTCCTGCGATATTCGGGTGGCCTCGGCAAATGCGAAGCTGGGCGCGCCGGAAATCAAGCTCGGCTGGATCGGCGGCGGCGGCATGACCGCGTACCTCGCCCAGTCCATCGGTCCCTCGAATGCGGCGCTGATGGTGATGACCGGAGAGCCGGTTTCCGCCCAGCAGGCCGCCACGTGGGGGTTGGTCAGCGAGGTGACCGAGCCCGAGGCCCTGATGGAGCGCGCCCGCGAAATTGCCGGTCAGATCGCCGCCCGCGCGCCGATTGCCGCGGAGACGGCCAAGGCCAATCTCAAGGCGGCCTTCAACATGCCGCTGGAACAGGCGGTCGCCTATGAACGCGACCTGCAGACGATCTGCTTTGCCACCGAGGACGCGCAAGAGGGCCGCGCCGCCTTCGCGCAAAAACGCAGCCCGACGTTTGCAAAGAGGTGATGCCATGATGACCCGTCTCAAAACGCTGGTGAAACACCGTGAATTTTCGGTTTTCGCGATGCTGCTTCTGGTCGCGCTCTACCTGAGCTTTTCCAACGACTATTTCCTGTCGCAGCGCAATCTGATGAATGTCGGCCGGCAGGGTTCGGTGGTGGCCATTGTCGCGCTCGGACAGGCGCTGGTGATCATCGCGCGCGGGATCGATCTTTCCGTCGGTTCGGTGATCGGCCTGTCTGCGGTCTGCGCGGCAATCACGCTGCAGACGACGGGTTCGGATATTCTCGCTTTGGCGGCGGGTCTCGGGGCCGGCCTTTCTGCCGGTTGCCTCAACGGGTTGATGGTCACCCGCTTTCGCATCAACCCGTTCATCGCGACGCTCGGCATGCATTCTCGCCGGCAATCTGGCAAGCGCCGACCCCAATCTGGGCATGGGCTACGAGCTCGACGTCATCGCCGCCGTGGCGCGATGCTCAGGGCGCTGTTGAACAACGCATTCGTTCTGCTGGGCATTTCGGCCTACTGGCAGGTCGTAACCAAGGGGCTCATCCGGCGTATCCAGAGGCCGGTCTGCTACCGGAACCTTCCCGAAAGCGTTCCGCCCGCTGGCCTGAAATAGTCCGGCGGGCGGTGCTGCCCGCCATCTGTCATGCTCACCGCATCGGGATATTTTCGCGGAAGATGACCTGGAGGCGTGGCGGGTATTCCGGCTCCATCTCGCCGCGAACGGCCGCTGACAGCATGCGCAGGATCTCGCGCGCCTCGATGCGCGGGTTCTGGTCGATCACCGCATCCATGGTCCGGTCCAGAAGCGCTGTACGGGTGGTGTCGGTCAGGTCGTGGCCGATGAACACGACATCGCGGCCCTTGCGCACCTCCTTGAGCGCCTGGACGATGCCCTGATTGCCCGCGCCGATGCTGTATATGCCGTCGATATCCGCTCTTTCCAGCAATTGTCTGGTTTCCTGATAGGCCTTTGCACGGTCATCGCCCACTTCGGCGAAATGGATGATCTCGAGTTCGGGGAAATCCTCGGCGAGCATCGAGCGAAAGCCCATCTCGCGCTCCTCATGGCCGCGATAGGCGAGCGAACCGATGAACACGGCGATCTTGTAGCGCTTGCCCGCATTCAGGAACCGTCCGAGCAGAAGCCCGGCAAGCCGGCCGGCGGCGCGGTTGTCGATGCCGACATAGCCGACCTTGGAAATGGCCGAAATGTCGGAAACGAGCGTGGCGATGCGGATGCCTTTCCTGGAAAGCTGCGTCAGTTCCTCGCGCAGCATCGGGTGATCGGGCGCCACGATACCGATCGCATCGCATTTTCCCTCGACGGCGCGCAGCGCCGCGACATAGGCCTCGGGCCTGGGATTGACGACGTCCTCCACCTGAACCGAGACATCCTTGCGCGCCTGAGCCTCCTCCAGAAGCTGGGTGCGCAGCCCGCGCATGAAGCTGTTGGGCCCTTCCGGCAGGAAGAAGACGATGCGGACGGCCTTGCCTTTCTGCGTTTCGGACAATCCGAAATAGCCGAGTTGGCGCGCGGCCTCCATCACGATCGAGCGCGTGCGTTCGCGCACGCCCGCCCGGTCATTCAGCACGCGGTCGACGGTCGCCGGAGAAACGCCTGCAAGCCGTGCGATCTCCGACATTGTGACGCGCATGACGAAGTCCTTATGAAGACATCAGAAAACAAATCATTTTCAATCATCATAAGGCGATGATCAACGGGCTGACAGCCCGGAGACCGCATTATCTTCTGCCTTTTTGGGTAGGCAAGGCGATGCCGGCGATAGCTGGCGGATCGCCGTCATCCCAAGGTGTCTTCAGGATGGTTCTACTCGCGCGTTCAGGCGGCCCGGCGCTGCACCAGGTAGACGTGGTCGCAGGCCATCACCACCTCGTCGCGCTGGTTTCTCACCCGCACCTCCTCGATGACGCGGCCGTGGCCGGGGCGCTTCGGGTCGTCCTCGCAGCGGGCGATGGTCAGTACGGTGTGGATCGTGTCGCCGATGAACACCGGTTTCGGGAACCGCAGGCGTTCATAGCCATAGGTGAAGGAGAGCGGGTTGATCTCCGACGCCGAGAGGCCGATGCCGATCGCGAATGTCATCGTGCCATGGGCGATGCGCTGGCCGAAGGGGGTCGACTTCATGTGTTCGGCGTCCATGTGGTGCGGAAAGAAATCGCCGGTATGGCCGGCATGGACCACGAAGTCCGTCTCCGTGATCGTGCGGCCATAGGTGCGGCGCTCCTCGCCGACGGCGATATCCTCGAAGTGGCGCGGTCGCTCCATCAGAAACTCTCCGTAAACAGTCTGTTGATCCGGGCGATTGCGGCGTGGGGCGTGGCGCCGTCCCTCAGCGCCTCGTTGAGGGCATCGGAAGCGTCGGCCTGGAAGCGCATATAGCCGTTGTGACGCGGGCGCAGGAAGGAGGTCTCCAGCGTTTTCCGGGTGTTGCGGTAGAAATCATGGGTCCTGACATTGACCGCATCGTCGGTCCAGCCGGCATCATGGCCGGGCTGGCCGCCGGCTTCGGGGTAGAGCCCGGACTGAACCGCGCCGCATGCCACCCAATAGGCATAGTCGATGGCGGCTTTTCCGTTCTGCGAAAAGGCCGAAACGGCAATCCCGGTGCCGCCAAGCGCGGAGCCGCAGGGGCCGTTTTCGCCAAGCGCGGGAATGTCGGTGAAGGTCAGCCGGTGCGGGCGGAAGCCGTCGATCGCGTAGTTCACATAGCCGTAGATATAGGGCGAGAGGACAGCCGTTCCCTCTGGCGCGGCAAGCGCCTCGAGCACGGCAATGGGGTCCATGGCGAAATTATTCGCGGGCACCAGGCTGGCAAGCTCTGCCAGCTTCTCATAGACGGCAATTCCCTCCGCCTCAACGATCAGCGGGCCGGGGCCGTCATTGCGGCAGGGCGTGCCGGCGTTGGCGGCAAGTGTGTAGAACGTCATCAGATTGTGCGGCGGGCGAAGCGGCAGCATGACGCGGCCCTCGCGGGCCAGTTTGAGCAGGCTTTCCCAATCGTCGGGAAGCGTCGGAAGCAGGTCTTCGCGACAGGCCATCACCTGGGCGGCGGCATCCAGCGGGAAGGCCCATTGACGGCTATTGTAGTTGTAGCTCGGGTAGGAGGCGCCGACGGAGCCCTCTTCAAGGGCCGCGCGCTCATCCTCGCGGCCTTCCACATCAAGCGGCGCCAGGCAGTTTTCCGCCGTGATCTGGCCCACATGCGGGTGGTCGATGACGATCATGTCGTACTGCCGGGCCAGTTCCTCGACGGGAAAGCTTTCGAAGTCCTGCAGGCTGCGCTTGTCCCATTCGATCGAAACGCCGGTTTTTTCCTGCCAAACGCTGGCGCTTGCCGCCATCGGATCATAGCCGCGCGGATGGCTCCAGGTCATGCCTTTCAGTTTGATCGTCACAGTCCGAACTCCGCGCGTATGGCCGCGCTCTGCTCGCCGATCCTCGGCGCCGCGCGGTGTGTCTGCATGCGTTTGCCGTCGACCCTGAGGGGTGAGCGCGTGGTCTGGATTTCAATACCGTCCTCGCGCGTTACCGTCTGCAGCATGTCGAGCACCTTGAAACCGGCGTGATCCATCAGTTCCGGCCAGTCCAGCACTCTGGCGCACCAGATATCCGCCGGTTCGAGGATAGAGAGCCAGTGGTCGGTAGTCTGTTCCTTCAGCACGCCTGCAATGATGCGCTTGATGTCGTCGCGGGCGGAAAACCAGAGATCCGGCTTGCCGCGATAGGGGTCGAGCGCTGCGATTTTCAGCACGTCGGCAAGCTGGTCGATCGGCATCATCGCGAGCGCCAGATAGCCGTCTGCCGTCGGATAGACGCCGTACGGCGCGGAAAGATAGGCGTGCGCCGAGCGGAAACCGGAGCGCTTCGGCGGACGCTTGCCATCGTTGAGATGGGTGGTCAGCACCTCGAACTGGAAATCGATCAGCGCTTCGAGAAGACTGGTCTCGACATGGGCGCCCCTGCCGGTGCGGCCCTTTTTCACCAGTGCTGCAAGCACGCCCTGGCACAATGCCGCGCCCGCCAGCATGTCGGCGATGGCGAGGCCGAAGGGGACGGGGCCCTGGTCCTCGTCGCCGTTCAGCCACATCACCCCGGAGCGAGCCTGGGCAAGCAGGTCCTGTCCCGGCCGGGAGACCCATGGCCCTTCGTCGCCATAGCCGGTGATCGAGCCGTAGACGACGCCCGGATGAAACGCCTTCACGGTGTCGTAATCGAGACCGAGCCGGGCGATCACGCCGGGGCGGAAATTCTGCAGCACGATATCGGCCCTGCCGATCAAGGTCCTGAGCGCTGCCAGATCCGCTTCGTCCTTCATGTCGATGGCGAGGCTTTCCTTGGAGCGGTTGATGGCGTGGAAGATGGTCGAATCGCCGCCGATCTCGGTGTCGGAGAGATAGAGCCGGCGCGACAGGTCGCCAAGGCCGGGGCGCTCGATCTTGATCACCCGGGCGCCGAGATCCTGCAGGCGCAGCGAACAATAGGGGCCGGAGAGGAACTGGCACATGTCCAGCACCAGCACGCCGGCAAGCGGCAGGTCGTCATTCTCTGCAGTCATGGTTTTTCCTTGATGGGCGTCGCGGGCGAAGCGCTCGACCGGTAAGCGGCCTCGACCAGCGCCATGGTGTTCCAGGCGTCCTCGACCGAGGTGACCAGGCGGGCATCATCGCCGGCGACGAAACGCTGGAGATTGCTCATCACGCCGATGAAGGCATGCGGGAACCAGGTGCCGGCAAGCGGGATCTGCTGCCATTCGCCGCCTTTCTCGCAGAACCACAATTCATCCGGCACGCCTTTGGGATAGTCGAGGTTGACCCCGAGCGTGGTCGTCGCGACGCCCTTGGTGCCCTCGAAGCGGAAATAGCAGTCCTGGAATTTCGGGCCGAAATCGTGGTTGTGGTTGATCGAAAGCACGGCGCGGACCGGCTCGGGATAATCCAGAATGGCGGATGTGCGCGACTGCGCCACCGTCGATTGCGGATGCCCCAGTGTGCGGGCGTGAACGCCGGTCGGATTGCCGAGGAAGTGGCGGATCACGTCGAGATAATGGATCGAATGCAGCAGGATCTCGACCCGGTCCATGGTCTTCAGGAAAGGCCACAGGTCCCAGGGCGTCATCATGTTGGCATGCATCTCGACATCGACCAGTTCGCCGAGCGCGCCGCTTTCGTAAAGATCGTGGATGGCGAGCATCATCGGCGAGAAGCGGAGTTGGAAATTTACCGCCGCCGTCAGGTTTTTCGCCCGGCAGATTTCCAGAATGGCCGTTGCTTCCTCAAGGTTACGGCCCATCGGCTTCTGCATCAGCACGGCCGCGCCGTCGGGCAGGCGCTTCAATATCTCTACATGCGCGACCGGCGGCAGCGCGAGGTCGAAAATGGCGCCGGGGACGGCTACCGCCTCCTCGACGCTTGCAAAAGCGGCGATATCCCATTCGGCGGCGAGTTTTGCCGTGCGCCCGGGATCGATGTCGTAGAGGCCGGCGACCGGCAGGCCCGCCATGCGGTAGGCGGGCATGTGGGCGTCGCCCACGATCGAGCCGCCGCCGAAGATCACGATGGGGCGCGGGGCGCGAACCGCCGCCCAGCTTTGCGCCGGGTTGCGAGATGTTTGTGACAACCTGCTCCTCCTTCAGGCGAGAGTGTCATTCTTATGTAAATAGATTATTCAAATTTGGATTGATTGCAAGGGGGACGCTGTGGCGCCGTGTATTTTCCTTCCGGTTGCCGCCTTTCATCCTGCGGCCGCGAAACCAGCCGTCCGCCCTCGACAAGCCTTCCGTTTCGCACTACGACGCTCGGGTCTTTCGATCACCGGAATATCCGTCGCGCGGTCTTCCTGGTGCTATCCTGCTCATTGCAGCGCCAACACTATGAGGATGATCATGAGCGAATTGCCTCCCTGTCCCAAATGTCAGTCGATTTACACATATGAAGACGGCGCGCTGTTGATGTGCCCCGAATGTGGTAACGAATGGACGCCCGGGGCGGACAACAGCGGCGAACCGGAATTCAAGGACGCCAATGGCAATCTACTGGCCGATGGCGATACGGTTACCGTCATCAAGGACTTGAAGCTCAAGGGCTCCAGCCAGGTTCTCAAGGTCGGCACCAAGGTGAAGAACATCCGCCTTGTGGAAGGCGATCACAATATCGACTGCAAAATAGATGGTTTCGGCGCCATGAAGCTGAAATCGGAATTCGTGAAGAAGATCTGAGGCCCGCTCCGGCAGCCGATGTACCGGCCAGACACCTGCAGGCAGGTGGTTGATCGAGGCTTCGAACAGCTCCTGATGTGGCCGCCTTCAAGCGAGATGGAAAACGTCTTCCATCTCGATCCACCATTCGCCTTCCTTCGCGGTGTCGAGCGGTTTCTGGCAGGGCATGCAGACCGACCACCATTCCTGCGTCTTCGGATCGGCCGCCATTTTGGCCTGGTCGGCCTCATAATCGTCGCCGGTATATTCGTAATAGGAGAAGAGCAGGTTTTCCGGCTCCCGGAGGAAGATGGTGTAGTTCTGGATACTGCACGCCTTGATCATCTCCAGCACGTCCGGCCAGACATTGGCGTGAAGCTTCTTGTATTCGGCAACCTTGTCGGCGTTGAGCCCGATGACCATTCCGATGCGCTGCATGGGTTTTCTCCGTTGTGATATTTTCTAGAGGCGATAAACGCGCATGGCGTTGCGGGAGAACAGGTTTTCCTGCTCTTCCGCCGTCGCGCCGGCGACGATTTCCTTCGTGCTCGACACCCAGTCCTCAAGGCTTGCGTGGATCGTGCAGACCGGAAAGTCCGAGCCCCAGACGACGCGATCGAAGGTGAAGGCGTCGAGGACGCGGGAGACATAGGGCCGGAGTTTTTCCGTGCTCCAGCCCACGCCGGCATAGGCGATCACCCCGGAAATCTTGGCGGTGACATTCGCAAGTCTGGCGCATTCCGAAATATACTCTGCCCACGGTGAATATGCATCGTTTTCGATGTCGGGCACGCCGCAATGGTCGAGCACGAACTGCACGTCGGGGCATTTCCGCGCGAGCGCGACAGCGAGCGGAAGCTGGCGCGCGGAGAAGCACAGGTCGAAGGTCAGGCCGTGGGCGGAAAGCCGGCGGATGTTTTCGGCAAAGAGCGGCGCCTCGGAGACATCGTCCGGCATCGTGTGAAGCACCCGGCGAAGGCCGCGTACGCCCGGAATGGCGGCAATGCGCTCGAGATAGGCCGGGAAGTCCGGGCTTTCCGGCCGGCAGGCGGCGATCGCGCCCGCGATCTTTTCATGAGCGCCGACCATGAACGCGGTCTCGGCCTCCATGTCCGTCTCCGCGACATCGACTTCCATATGCAGCGCCATGTCGATGCCGAGCTTTTCGGCGCGGCCAAAATAATCGTCCGCCGTCAGCTGGCGGTCGAGCGCTGGGGCATCCTTCAGCCAGGGATAGGAAAATCGGTCCTTGTAGACGAGATGAAGATGGGTATCGATGATGCGCATTGTTCCTCCCTTGCCCGAACGGGCCATGATTTTGCGGCGGTCGGGTCCCTGCACTCACGGCGCGGGGCGGCCCTTCGACAGGTTTGCGGCGGCCGCGCGCACAAGTTCCAGCGTGCGCGCCCGGTCGTCCGCGATCATGCGGTCGAGGCGCTCGGTATAGGGCGAGGTGACGACCGCCATCACCGAGCCGAGCGGTCCGATGACCGGCGCCGAGAGATTGGTAACGCCGGCGATCTGCTCGCTCGGCATCATGGTATAGCCCGCGTTGCGGATCGGCTCGAGGCGCGCTTCCGTCTCCGGCGTCAGCGTCTCGCCCGCGCCCTTCAGCATCAGCGCCCGGTTTTCCGGCGAGGAGAAGGCGAGGAAGACGAGGCCGGAGCCGGTCGAGGTGAGCTTCAGCCGGGTGCCGACGCGAACGGCGAGGCTCCAGTAGCTCGGCGCGTCGACCTGGGCGACCACGACGGCGGCGTTCCTGTCGAAGACGACGATATGGCAGGACTGCCCCGCCTCCTGCGCCACATGCTGAAGCAGCGGCATCGCCTGGTTGACCAGCCGGCGCAGCGGCGGCCGGGCATGGACCAGTTCGAACATCTTCAGCGTGATCTCGTAGCGGTCCTCCGGGGTGCGGCGGATATATTCGCGCCGCACCAGCCGGTCGAGCATGCGGTAGATCTCGTTCGGCGTCCGCCCCAGCGCCTTGGCGATTTCCGCCTGGCTCAGCGAACCGTCGGTCCCGGCCAGAAGCTCGAAAATGTCGAGGCCCTTGTCGAGGGCGGGGGCGCGGTAGCGCTCGGAATCGTCTGAAGCCATGTTTTTTCCTCGGGGCAGGGAGAATCTTCACCCTGAAATTACTGCGAAACTGACGCTGTTCCTGTCCGATATCAAGAGCGGCGTTGACGCCATCGCCGAAATGATGCTTATATACGAATAGACTTTTCAAATATGGAGGATCAAGTCTTTTCTGGGCTTGAGCGATTGAGGAGGACAGTCATGCGACGGAATTTTCTGAAAACAGCACTGATCGCAACCTGCGCGATCGGCGGCCTTGCCGCTGGCGCACAGGCCGATGATTTCGATTACGGCAATTTCCCGGGCTACACGCTGCAGGTAAAGCTGATCGGCGGAACCCAGTACGAGAAGCTCTACACCCGCATTCCCGAATGGGAAGAGATGACCGGAGCCAAGGTCGAGATCGTCTCGTCGAAGAACCATTTCGAACTCGACCGCGAGATCAAGCAGGATATCGCTACCGGTGGAATTTCCTGGTGCGTCGGTTCCAACCACACCAGCTTCGCTCCGCAATATGGCGATCTCTATATCGACCTTTCGGAAGCCATTCCGCAGTCGGAGCTCGACAAATATGTTCCCGGCACGCTCGAATCGGCCATGGTCGACGGCCGTCTGGTCCAGCTTCCGCGCGTCACCGACGTTTCCAACCTCTACTATCGCAAGAGCCTCTACGCCGATCCCGCGAACCAGCAGGCCTGGAAGGAAAAATACGGGACCGAGCTCGCTCCGCCGAAGACCTATGACGAATTCCGCGATCAGGTGATCTTCTTCGCCGATCCGCCGATCCTTTATGGCACTGCCTTCGCCGGCAAGGATGAGGGTATGTCGGGCCGGTTCATGGAGATCCTGCGCGCCAATGGCGGCGACATGTTCGATGATGAATTCCACCCGGCCTTCAACTCGCCGGAAGGCGTTGCCGCCCTGCAGTGGTTCATCGACGTCTATGACGCCGGCGCGGTGCCGGCCGGCACGGTCAACTATACCTGGGACGATATCGGCCAGGCGATGGCCGCGGGCCAGCTCGCCCTCGATCTCGACTGGCCGGGTTTTGCCGCCTTCTTCGCCGACCCGTCATCCTCGAAGATCGCGGATGATCTCGGCTACGCGGTCGCCCCCGTCGGGTCGTCGGGGAAACGCGGCGGCTGGTCCGGCTCGCATTCCTTCTCGGTGACGCAGGATTGCGACAACAAGGACGCCGCGGTCTCCTTCGCCGTGTTCATGACCAATGACGAGAGCGAGCTCCTGGAAGCCATGGCCGGCAACCTGCCGACCCGCACGGCGACCTATGACGAGGTGATCGCCTGGTTCAATGAGAACGGCAAGGAGAACCTCGCCGAGATGTTTCAGGTCTGGCAGCAGTCGCTCGCCGATGCCCGCACCCCGCCGCTGATCCCTGAATGGATCCAGGTTTCCAACGTGCTGTGGCCGGAGCTTCAGGCCGCCATCGTCGGCGAGAAGACCCCGCAGGAAGCGCTCGATGATGCCGCCGAAGAGGCGACAATGATCATGGAAGACGCCGGCTACTACTGAGTGGTCTCGCATGACGCCGCCGGCCATGGCCGGCGGCGTCACCGGTCGCGGCCGGACATCCCTCCCGATTTCGCAATTTCCGAAGGCGCGACATGAAGTTTTTCAGGTCCCCGCAGGCGACGCCCTATCTTCTGCTGATGCCGGCCATTCTCGTCATTCTGGCGGTCGTGCTGGTGCCGCTCATCGTGTCGTTCTGGACCAGCTTCACCAGCTACAATCTGGTCAAGCCGGACTCGCTTTATAATTTCGTCGGCCTGCGCAATTACAGGCGTCTGATCGGCAATGAGGATTTCTGGTGGGCGTTCGGGCGCACCGTGGTGTTCATCACCATCGCGCTCAATCTGGAAATGATCCTGGGGCTCGGGCTGGCGCTGCTGGTCAACCGCATCACCTGGGGCCAGCGCACGCTCAGAACCATCATGATGTTTCCGATGATGTTCTCGCCCATCCTGGTGGGCTTCCAGTTCAAATACCTGTTCAATGATTCCGTCGGTCTGGTGAACAATGCGCTGTTCGCGCTTCACCTCATCGACAAGCCGATCCCGTGGCTGGTGAACGGCTGGCTTGCCAATTTCTCGATCATCGTCGCGGAAATGTGGATGTCGACCTCGATCTTCGCGATCCTGCTGATGGCCGGCCTGCTTGCCATGCCGAAGGAGCCGATCGAGGCCGCCAAGGTTGACGGCTGCAACGCCATTCAGGTGTTCCGCCACATCACGCTGCCGTTCCTGATGCCGTTCATCTGGATCGCGATGACAATCCGCTCGCTCGATGTCGCGCGCGCCTATGACATGGTGAAGATCATGACCAATGGCGGCCCCGCCGGCCGCACCGAGCTGATCTGGACGCTGATGACGCGCACCGGCTACCAGAACGCGCAGATGGGCATGGCCAACGCCATGGGCTACATCTCGATCCTGCTCTCGATCGCCTTCACCATCATGTTCTACCGCAACCTGTCGAAGGCCCGAATCTTCATGGGAGGCGCCCAATGACGACCGGAACCATCGAAAAGCCCTGGCAGCGCTGGCTGCTCCGGATCACGCTGTTCATCGCGATGATGATCCTGGTCGTGCCCGGCGCCTGGGTGGTGCTGACCGCCTTCCGGCCCAATGTCGAGGTCATGGCCCGCCCGCCGGTCTGGATCCCCGAGGTCTGGACGCTTGATAATTTCCTCGGCATTTTCGGGCTGCTGCCGGATCGCCAGCAGGGCCTGCCGGTCGAGCGCTACTTCATCAACTCGCTGGTGATCTCGCTCACCTCCACCGTGGTCGCGATCCTGATCGGGATGATGGGCGGCTATGCCTTCGCCCGCTACCGGTTCAGGGGCAAGGGCGCGCTGTTCCTCTCCTTCATGCTGTCGCGCACCGTGCCGGGCGTGGCGCTGTCGCTGCCGCTGTTCATTCTCTGGAGCAAGATCGGCCTGATCGACACCAAGTTCGGGTTGATCCTGGTCTACATGGCGATCAACATCCCGTTCACGAT
This sequence comes from Martelella sp. NC20, assembly GCF_013459645.1. Classification (NCBI taxonomy): domain Bacteria; kingdom Pseudomonadati; phylum Pseudomonadota; class Alphaproteobacteria; order Hyphomicrobiales; family Aurantimonadaceae; genus Martelella; species Martelella soudanensis. The sequence continues at coordinate 431,628 of NZ_CP054861.1, read as the reverse complement.
CTGGCTCACCGACGGCTTCTTCCGCCAGATCCCGGCCGATCTCTCGGAGGCCGCGCAGATCGATGGCTGCACCCGCTGGCAGGCATTCTGGAAAGTCGAGTTTCCGCTCGCCCGCTCGGGGCTCGCGTCTGCCGGCATCTTCGCCTTTCTGACCGCCTGGAACGAATTCGCGCTCGCAAGCCAGCTCACCCGCACCACCGCATCGAAAACCATGCCGGTCGGGCTGATGGACTTCACCGCCCAGTTCACCGTCGACTGGACCGGGATGAGCGCCATGGCCGTGCTGATCATCATCCCGGCGCTGATCCTCACCTTCATCGTACAAAAGCATCTGATTGCCGGACTGACGTTCGGCGGCGTGAAAGGATAATCCCGTGGCCGAAGTGCACCTTTCCAAAATCGTCAAGCGCTATGGTTCGCTTGAAGTCGTCCACGGCATCGACCTCGACGTCGCCCACAACGAGTTCGTGGTTCTCGTCGGCCCGTCGGGCTGCGGCAAGTCGACGACATTGCGCATGATCGCGGGTTTGGAGGATATCTCCGGCGGCGAACTGCGCATCGGCGACCGCGTCGTCAACACGCTGCCGCCGCGTTCGCGCAACATCTCGATGGTGTTCCAGTCCTACGCGCTCTATCCGCACATGACGGTTCGCGACAATCTCGGCTTCGGCCTGAAGATTGCCGGCATGACGCCCGAGGAGATCAGGCCGCGCGTCGACGAGGCCGCCGGCATTCTCGGCCTCGAACCCTTCATGGACCGGCTGCCGGCCAATCTTTCCGGCGGCCAGCGCCAGCGCGTCGCCATGGGCCGCGCGATCGTGCGCCATCCGGACGTGTTCCTGTTCGACGAGCCGCTGTCCAATCTCGATGCCAAGCTGCGCGGCCAGATGCGCGTCGAGATCAAGAAGCTGCATCAGCGGGTCAAGACCACGGTCATCTACGTCACCCACGACCAGGTCGAGGCGATGACGCTTGCCGATCGGATCGTGATCATGCGCGACGGCTATGTCGAGCAGGTCGGCACCCCCACCGACGTCTTCGAAAACCCGGCCAACACGTTTGTGGCCGGCTTCATCGGCTCGCCGCCAATGAACCAGCTCGAGGCCGTGGTCGAGGACGGCGCGGCCAGGCTTGCCGACGGCACGCTGGTGCCGCTGCCCGCCGATATCGCGCCGAAGGTTTCGGCCGGCAAGAAGGTCGTGATCGGCTTCCGCCCGGATGCCTTTGCCCCGAAGGGACACTCGCTGCATGCCGAGGACCGGTCGCTGGGGGTCAGCCTGCCGGTGCTGATCTCCGAGCCGCTTGGCACCGAGACGATCATCTATACAGAGCTCGGCGGCAAGGAGGTGCAGGCGAAAATGCTCGATCCACGGCCGCTGACCGATGGCGAGACGCTGACCTTCACGCTCGACCTCGACCGTCTGCACGTCTTCGACGGCGCGACCGGCAAGAGCCTGAGGACCTGATCATGGCGAAGATCGTCCGCGCCGAAATCGTGATGGTCGACCTCAAGCCGAAGGTCAAAAGGGTCGATGCGATCCAGTCCTTCGTTAGCCAGGAAACCCCGATCGTGCGCATCACCGATGCCGACGGCGTCACCGGCACGGGCTATTCCTACACGATCGGAACGGGCGGCCCGTCCGTCATGGCGCTGCTCGAAAAGACGCTGCTGCCGGCGATCATCGGCCGCGACGCCTTCGATATCGAACGCATCTGGCGCGACCTGAGCTTCCTCACCCATGCGACGACGGTCGGCGCGATCACTTCGATCGCGCTTGCCGCCATCGACACCGCGCTCTGGGACCTGAAGGCGGTGAAGCTCGGCCTTCCCCTGCACAAGCTCGCCGGCGGGGCGAAATCGGACATTCCGCTCTACACCACCGAGGGCGGATGGCTGCATCTCGAAACGGCGGCGCTGGTCGAGGACGCGCTGCGGGCGCAGGCGGAAGGCTTTTCCGGCTGCAAGCTGAAGGTCGGCCGGCCGCTATTCGAGGATGCGGCCCGTATTTCCGCCGTGCGCGAGGCTGTCGGCCCGGCCTTCGAGATATTCACCGATGCCAACCAGGCCTTTACCGTCGACGAGGCTGTGCGTCGCGCCGCCGTTTACCAGCGCCTCGATATCGGCTGGCTGGAGGAACCGCTGCCGGCTGACGATATCGAGGGTCACGCCGTGCTCTCGCGCCACACCTCCGTGCCGGTCGCCGTCGGCGAAAGCCTGTATTCGGCCTCGCATTTCCGGGAATATCTCGAACGGCGCGCCTGCTCCATCGTTCAGGTCGATGCCGGCCGGATCGGCGGCATCACGCCGTGGCTCAAGGTCGCCCACATGGCCGAATGCTTCAATGTCGCGGTCGCGCCGCATTTCCTGATGGAACTGCATGTGTCGCTCTGCGCCGCGGTTCCGAATGCGCGCTGGGTCGAGTATATTCCGCAGCTTGAGGCGATCACGCTCTCGGGCATGACCATCCGCGCCGGCCGCGCCGTGCCCTCCGATGCGCCCGGCCTCGGCATCGCCTGGAACTTCGAGGCGATCGACCGCATGGCCGTTGACGGTTCGAAAAAGACAATCGCATGAAGGAAACGCCCATGACCGATCTTACCGGAAAGACCTGCCTGATCACAGCCGCTGCCCAGGGCATCGGCGCTGCCTCCGTCAAAGCCTTCGCCAAGGCTGGCGCGCGGGTGATCGCAACCGATATCAATGCCGAAAAACTGGCCGAGCTCGAAGGCATCGAGGGCGTCACCACCCGGCTCCTGAACGTGCTGTCGGATGAGGCCGTTGCCAGTGCCGCGTCCGAAATCGGGCCCGTCGACATCCTGTTCAACTGCGCCGGCGTCGTCCATAACGGTTCGGTGCTGGACATGAAGGATGGCGATCTCGATTTCGCCTATGACCTCAACGTCCGCGCCATGGTGCGCACGGTGCGCGCCTTCCTGCCCGGCATGCTGGAGCGCGAATATGGCGTGATCATCAACATGTCCTCGGTCGCCTCCTCGCTGAAGGGCGTGCCGAACCGTTTTGCGTACTCGACCACAAAGGCCGCCGTCATCGGCATGACCAAGTCGATTGCCGCCGATTATGTAACGAAGGGCATTCGCTGCAATGCCATCTGCCCCGGCACGGTCGACAGCCCGTCGCTGCAGGACCGGTTGAAGGCGACCGGCGACTACGAAAAGGCCCGCGCCGATTTCATCGCCCGCCAGCCGATCGGCCGCATCGGCACGCCGGAGGAGATCGCCGATCTCGCCGTCTACCTTGCCGGCGCGACCTACACCACCGGCCAGGCCCATGTCATCGACGGCGGCTGGACCGCCTGAGCTGCAGCAAGACCGAGTGCACCACATGACCACCATTACCGGAATTTCCGTCCACGACCTGCGCTTCCCGACCTCGGCCAAGCTCGACGGTTCCGACGCGATGAACCCCGATCCGGATTATTCCGCGGCCTATGTCATCCTGAAGACGGATGGCGGAACTGAAGGCCACGGCCTGACCTTCACCATTGGCCGCGGCAACGAGGTCGTCTGCGCCGCGATCCGCGCGCTCGAAGCGCGGGTGACCGGGCTTTCGCTCGACTGGATTGCCGAAAACCCCGGCCGGTTCTGGCGCCATGCCACCGGCGACAGCCAGTTGCGCTGGATCGGGCCGGACAAGGGCGCGATCCATCTGGCGACCGGCGCCGTCGTCAACGCCGCCTGGGACCTGATGGCAAAGGCGGCCGGCAAGCCGGTCTGGCAGCTGGTTGCCGACATGACCCCGGAGCAGCTCGTCTCGATCGTCGATTTCCGCTACATCACCGACGCGATCACGCCGGAGGAGGCGCTCGAAATCTTCCGCAAGGCCGAAACCGGCAAGCAGGAGCGGATCGCCGAGCTGAAGGCGAACGGCTATCCCTGCTATACCACCTCCGCCGGCTGGCTCGGCTACAGCCACGACAAGCTCCGCCGTCTGGCGCAGGAGGCGGTCGATTCCGGCTTCACCCATATCAAGATGAAGGTCGGGCAGAACCGTGACGAGGATGTCGCGCGGCTGAAGATCGTGCGCGAGGTGATCGGCGAGGACCGCACGCTGATGATCGATGCCAACCAGGTCTGGGAGGTCGATCAGGCGATCGACTGGGTCAGGGCGCTCGCGCCCTTCCGCCCGTTCTTCATCGAGGAGCCGACCAGCCCCGACGATGTCGCCGGCCACCGCAAGATCCGCGAGGCTGTCGCGCCGGTGAAGGTCGCGACCGGCGAGATGTGCCAGAACCGCATCCTGTTCAAGCAGTTCATCGCCGAGGGCGCGATTGACATCGTCCAGATCGATGCCTGCCGGCTCGGCGGGCTGAACGAGGTGCTTTCGGTGCTGCTGATGGCGGCGAAATACGGCCTGCCGGTCTGGCCCCATGCCGGCGGCGTCGGGCTTTGCGAATATGTCCAGCATCTGTCGATGATCGATTATCTGGTGGTCTCCGGCACCAAGGACGACCGCGTGATCGAATATGTCGATCACCTGCACGAGCACTTCGTCGATCCCTGCCGGATCGAGCGCGCGGCCTACATGCCGCCGGAAAAGCCGGGCTTTTCCATTGAGATGAAGCCGGAAACGCTTCATAACTTTGCCCATTCGGCGGCCTGAGCCGCAAAAAGGAGTAGAACATGAAATTGCTACGAGTTGGCGCCAGGGGCGCCGAGCGCCCCGCCATCCTGCACACCGACGGCAGCTATCGCGACATCTCTTCCGTTGTTGTCGACATCGCAGGCGATGCGCTTTCCGCCGACAGCCTGTCGCGGATTGCGGCTGCCGATATCGGCAGCCTGCCGGTGCTGCCATCGGAAAGCCGCATCGGCCCCTGCGTCGGCAATGTCGGCAAGTTCATCTGCATCGGCCTCAACTATGCCGACCACGCCGCCGAGACCGGCGCGGCGATCCCTGAGGAGCCGATCATCTTCATGAAGGCGACCAGCGCCATCATCGGCCCGAACGACGATGTCCGCATTCCGCGCAATTCGAAGAAAACCGACTGGGAGGTCGAACTCGGCGTCGTCATCGGCAAGGAAGCCCGTTATGTCGACGAGGCCGATGCGATGGATCATGTCGCCGGCTACTGCGTCGTCAACGATATGTCCGAACGCGAATTCCAGACCGAGCGTTCCGGCCAGTGGGTCAAGGGCAAGAGCGCAGACACGTTCGGCCCGATCGGCCCCTTTCTCGTCACCCGCGACGAGGTCGAGGACCCGCAGAACCTCGCCATGTGGCTTGAGGTCGATGGTCATCGCTATCAGGACGGCTCGACCAGGACGATGATCTTCGGCGTGCAGCACCTCGTCAGCTACCTGTCGCAGTTCATGAGCCTGCAGCCCGGCGACGTCATCACCACCGGCACGCCCCCCGGCGTCGGCATGGGGCAGAAGCCGGAACCGGTTTATCTGAAGGAAGGCCAGACCATGCGCCTCGGCATCGAAGGCCTTGGCGAGCAGAGCCAGAAGACGATTGCCTGGAACGCGTAGGCATCCCTTTGCCGTATTCATCTGCGCCATGGCGACAGGGCGGAGATGAAACCAATGTAGCCTGAAGGTTGCCAGCCGAGGACATGGTTGTCAGCGGCATGAGTTCGCCCCTTTCGGGGCGCACTCGTTCTATTCGGCGGGCGCGTGGTGCGCGACCGGCTCGCCGTCCTCAGGGATCGCGATGTGCTGTCTGAGCGGCCGCTCGCCGGCAAGCTTGCGCAGCAGCACATAGAACACCGGCGTCATGAATATCCCGAAGAAGGTGACGCCGATCATGCCGCAGAACACGGCAAGCCCCATGGCGGACCGCATTTCCGCCCCCGCGCCGGTCGACAGCACCAGCGGCACGACACCCATGATGAACGCCATGGAGGTCATCAGGATCGGCCTGAGGCGCAGCCTGCTCGCCTCGATCGCCGCCTGCATCGGGCTTCGCCCCTCGAACTCCAGTTCGCGGGCGAATTCCACGATCAGGATCGCATTCTTGGCCGATAGCCCGACAAGCACCACGAGGCCGATCTGGGTGAAGATGTTGTTGTCGCCGCCGGTATACCAGACCCCGGCGAGCGCGGCGAGCACGCCCATCGGCACGATCATGATGATCGCTATCGGCAGCGTCAGGCTTTCATACTGGGCCGCCAGCACCAGATAGACCAGCAACAGCGCGAGCGGGAACACGACAATGCTCGAATTGCCGGCAAGGATCTGCTGGTAGGTCAGGTCGGTCCATTCGAAATCGATCCCGACCGGCAGGGTCTCGTCGGCGATCCGCTCAATGGCGGCCTGCGCCTGTCCCGACGAGAAGCCCGGCGCCGGGCCGCCGTTGATATCGGCCGACAGGAAGCCGTTGTAGCGCGTGGTCCGCTCCGGACCGGTGGTGCTGTCCACCCTCAAGAGCGCCGAAAGCGGGATCATCTGGCCGGACCGCGAGCGGACCTGCAATTGACCGATGTCCTCCGGCTCGGCACGAAATGCGGAATCGGCCTGCACGCGCACGCTGTAGGTTCGGCCGAAGGCGTTGAAGTCGTTGACGTAGAGCGAGCCCAGATAGATCTGCAGCGTCTCGAACACATCGCTCACCGACACGCCCAGTTGCTCCGCCTTGGCGCGGTCGAGATCGGCATAGAGTTGGGGCACGTTGATCTGGAAGCTGGAGAACAGCCCGGCGAGTTCCGGCGTCTGGTAGGCTTTGGCGAGGAACGCCTTGGTGGCCCCGTCGAGCGCCTGATAGCCCAGCCCGGCCCGGTCCTCGATCTGCAGCTTGAAGCCGCCCGTCGAGCCCAGACCATTGACCGGCGGCGGCGGGAACATCGCGATGAACGCATCCTGGATGCCGGCGAACTTCTGGTTCAGCTGCATCGCGATGGCTCCGCCCGACAGTTCCGGTGTCTTCCGGTCCGCGAAATCATCCAGAACGGCGAAGACGATGCCCGAGTTGGAGCCGATCGTGAAACCGTTGATCGACAGGCCCGGAAAGGCGATCGCATGGGCCACGCCCGGCTGCTCAAGCGTGATGTCGCTCATCCGCTTGATCACGTCTTCCGTCCGGTCGAGGCTGGCGCCATCCGGCAATTGCGCAAAGCCGATCAGATACTGCTTGTCCTGCGCCGGCACGAACCCGCCCGGAACCGCGTTGAAGACGGCATAGGTCGCGCCGATCAGGCCGAGATAGACGATCATCACCAGCGACTTGCGCGACAGCAGCCCACCGACGCCGCGGCTGTAACCGTGGGACGCCGCGCCGAAGCCCCGGTTGAAGCCACGGAAGAACCAACCGAACAGCCGGTCCATGACGCGCGTCAGCCAGTCCTTGGGCGCGTCATGTCGCTTCAGCAAAAGCGCCGCGAGCGCCGGAGACAGGGTGAGCGAGTTGATCGCGGAGATCACCGTCGAGATCGCGATGGTCAGGGCGAACTGGCGGTAGAACTGGCCGGAAAGGCCGCTGATGAAGGCGAGCGGCACGAATACCGCCACCAGCACGAGCGCAATGGCGACGATCGGACCGGACACTTCCCGCATGGCGCGGTAGGTCGCCTCGCGCGGGTTCAGGCCATTCTCGATGTTGCGCTCGACATTTTCGACCACGACGATCGCGTCATCGACCACGATGCCGATGGCCAGCACCAGCCCGAACAGCGTCAGCGCGTTCACCGAAAAGCCGAACGCATACATCACCGCGAAGGTGCCGATGATCGATACCGGAACCGCGATCAGCGGAATGATCGAGGCGCGCCAGGTCTGCAGGAACAGGATGACCACGAGAACCACGAGAGCGATCGCCTCGAGCAGGGTGTCGACCACCTTTTCGATCGAGGATCGCACGAACTCGGTGGTGTCGTAGACGATTTCGTATTTGACCCCGTCCGGCATGGCGAGTTGCAGTTCATCCATGGTGGCATGGACATTGTCGGCGATCTCGATGGCGTTGGAGCCCGGAGCCTGAAGAACGGCGATGGCAACGGCAGGCTGGCCGTCGAGAAGCGAGCGCAGCGTGTAGTCGTCGGCGCCCATTTCGATGCGGGCAACGTCCCTGAGGCGGGTGATTTCGCCGCCTGCGCCCGACTTGACGATGATCTCGCCGAATTCCTCAGGCGTGCTCAGGCGGCCCTGCGCATTGACGTTGAACTGCATGTCGACGCCAGCCGGCGCTGGCGACGCCCCGATGATACCGGCAGCGGCCTGGGTGTTCTGCTCGCGGATGGCATTGGTGATGTCGCTGGCGGCAAGCCCGTGCTCGGCCGCCTTCTGCGGGTCGATCCAGACGCGCATGGCGTAGTCGCCCGCGCCGAAGACCTGGACCTGCCCGACCCCTTCCAGCCGCGCAAGGCGGTCCTTGACGTTGAGCGTGGCATAGTTGCGCAGATAGGTAATGTCGTAGCGGTCCGTGGTGGAGATCAGGTTGACCACCATGATGAAGTCCGGCGAACTCTTGACCGTCGTGACCCCGATCGCCCGCACTTCGGACGGCAGGCGCGGCTCCGCCTGGGACACCCGGTTCTGGACGAGTTGCTGGGCCTTGTCGGGGTCCGTGCCGAGCTTGAAGGTGACGGTGAGCGTGAGAACACCATCCGAGGTTGCCTGGCTGTTCATGTAGAGCATGTCTTCAACGCCGTTGATCTGCTCTTCGAGCGGCGTTGCCACGGTCTGCGAGATGACCACCGGATTGGCGCCGGGATAGACGGCGCGCACCACGATCGATGGCGGCACGACATTGGGATATTCCGCGATCGGAAGCATGCGCATGCCGATCAGGCCGGCAAGCACGATCAGGATCGACAACACGCCTGCGAATACCGGTCGGTCGATGAAAAATCTGGAAATGTTCATGTGAGGGCCCGGTTCAAAGAGGACAAAGAAAACCCGCTGCCGGAGAAGCGGGTTCCGCGGCGGTCATGTGTTTTTCGGATAAGGCGGCGGAGCGTTGCCGCTCCGCCCTGTCATGTTACTGCGCGGCGGCGAGCGGGCTTTCGCTCTGCGGATCGACAAGCGCGCCGGAGCGGATGTGCTGCAATCCGTTCACGACCACCCGGTCGCCATCGGCAAGGCCGCTTTCGATGATCCGTTCGCCACCGTCGCTGCGCCCCAGTTCCACCGGGCGATAGGCGACCTTATTGTCGGCGCCGACCACGAACACGAATTTCTTGTCCTGGTCGGTTCCGATCGCGCGTTCGCTGACCAGGATCTTGTCCTCCGGCCGGGGCTCGCCCATGCGGATGCGCACAAACTGACCGGGGATCAGCCGCCCGTCGGGATTGTCGATCACCGCGCGAACGGCGATTGTTCCGCTCGCGGCGTCAACCTCGTTGCCGATGAGCTGGACCTTGCCGGAAATCGGCGTGCCGTCATCCAGCAACGTCCCGATCTCGACGGGGATCTGGTCGATCGGCGGCAAGGCGCTGTTCGTTGCCGGCAGTTCGGAAAGGATCCTTGCGACCACCTCTTCGCTGGCGTTGAAGCTCGCATAGATCGGATCGGCGGAGACCAGCGTCGTCAGCGCCGGGGAGGCGGTTCCGGCGGAGACGAGATTGCCGACCGTGATCTCGACCCTGCCCACGCGTCCTGAAACCGGCGCCTTGACCTTGGTATAGTCAAGCTCGAGCTGAGCGGATTGCAACGCGGCCTGGGCCGTCTTCAAGGCAGCATCGGCCTCGGCTACGGCATTCTTGCGCTGGTCCATCTCGCTCTCGGAGATCGTACGGTTGTCGGCCAGACGGAGACCGCGATCTAGCTGCTGCTTTGCGAGATCGACCTTGGCCTCGGCCGAGGCGACCTGCCCTGCCGCCTGGGCGACGGCCGCTTCATAGGGGGCGGCGTCAAGGGTGAAAAGCAGATCGCCCGCCTTGACCAGCGCCCCCTCGCGAAATTCGACCGACTGGATTGCCCCGCCGACGCGGGGATGCACCTCCACGCGATCGACAGCCTCCAGCCGCCCGGAAAACTCCTGCCAGATCGTCACCTTCCGGCTTTGCACATCGGTGACGGTGACCGGCGTCGCGGGCGGCGGTGCAGCCGGCGCGCTTGCCTCTTCCGTTGCGTTCGCAACCAGGCCGACCGGCAGATCGAAATAGAATACGGCAGCTGAAATGGACGCAGCCAGCCCCAGGCCGGCGCCCGCGAGGGCCCAGCGTTTCAAAGTCGTCGTCATGGTCTTTAACTCCTTGCGGCTGGGAGGGCCGCTCCAGATCAGTTCATCTTCCAGTTGATTCAGTGAATGGAGATATCGCGAACGAATTCAGCAAACTGGCCACCAACACTCTCCTGCCAGTCTGGTGTCTCCCCGGTCTTCCCGCCATAAACCGATGGCCAGCCTGACCCGGCGGGAAGAATGTGCTTCTTAACTTTCACGCCTGCAGCTTCCAGCCGCTTGGCGTAAGACATCGTTTCATCAAGGAGCGGGTCGTCCTCGGACGATAGAACGAGGGCAGGCGCGATCCCGGCCAGCCGCGAGCAAAGCGACGGCGCGGCATAGGGATGGCACATGCCGCCGCTCATATAGTGGCTCCAGCCTTCGGCCCAGCGTTCCCGCATGCCGATGCAACCGGCATTGCGCGAAGACGACGAGCCCATGAACGGATCCAGAAGCGGCGACGCCAGGACCTGTCCATCGAGCTCATTGGCGAAATGATCCCGCGCCTTCAGCGCGACCGCCGTGGCAAGATTGCCGCCAGCCTCCTCGCCCCCGATGATCAGCAGCGATTTCCGATCGCCGAACCCGGCCCGCTTCTTCGCCATGTAGGAGAACACGGAAAAGCCGACCTCCAGCGGCTTCGGGAAAACCGAGCCCTGAACATTGTAATCCGGCACCACCACGATCGCTCCCTGCCCGGCCAGGCACTCGGCCATCGGGCAGGCGGTGAGACCGGTATGGCGAAAAGCGCCGCCCTGGAAATAGATCAGGACCGGGGGACCCTTGGCGTATTCGGCGCCCTGATAGACCCGGACCTCGACCCGGCCGGTGCCAACATTATCCAGAGACATGTCCTTGATCTCGACGGTCATTGTCCTTTTCCATTCCAGACAGAGGCAGTTGGGGTGCGCCCTGATGACGCTTTTCCTCGGGTCGGTATTGTAAACGACAAATCACGCTTCGCCATGGCGATCGTCGAACAGATTTGCAAATCCCTGTCCCTGAAATTTCCGCACTCCATCCAGCACGCCCTTGCCGGCGGCCGCCTGCACTGCAATTCTCAAAAAACAATTTAGTTTATTCAAAATCCCGAACAAGCACCATATTACGAGTACACTGTTCGAAATTTCGAATAATACCGCATTGCACAATGTTCGGGAAAACCACATGGACCAGCTATCCGCCATGCGCGCCTTCGTCAGGGTCGTGGATATGGGCAATTTCACCCGCGCCTCGGAAGCATTGAATATGCCGAAAGCGACGGTCACCAACCTCATCCAGGGGCTGGAGGCGCACCTGCACACCAAGCTTCTGAACCGCACCACCCGTCGCGTCGTGGTGACGACCGACGGTGCGCTCTATTACGAACGCGCAACCCGCATCATCGCCGAAATCGACGAACTCGACACCAGCCTTGCGGCTTCCTACACCCTGCCGAGCGGCCGCCTGCGCGTCGAAATGGCCGGAGCCTTTGCCGACTGGATCGTCATTCCCGCGCTCGGCGATTTTTACCTCAAATTCCCGGAAATCCATATCGACATGGGCGTCGGCGACCGTACCGTCGATTACCTCGCCGAAAACGTGGACTGCGCGCTGCGCGGCGGCGTGCCGACCGACCAGTCTCTGATTGCGCGTCGCGTCGCGGAAGTCTCGCTGATCACCTGCGCCGCGCCCCGCTATATCGAAAAGCACGGCGCGCCCATCCATCCGTGCGAACTGGAAACGGACCATCAATGCGTCAGCTATTTCACCGCGCTGAACAATCGCGCCGTGGCCTTCGATTTCCGGAAGGATGGAGAAATGCTGGAGATCAACGCCCGCCACAACCTGGCCGTCAACGACGCCAGGAGTTTCCTGTCGGCCGCTCTGGCCGGGCTTGGCGTTGCCCCATTGCCCTATTTCATGGCCGCCGAGCCGCTCGCCAGAGGGGAACTGGTCCGGGTCCTCCCGGACTGGCAGATAGACCCCATCCCGCTCTACATCGTCTATCCGCCGAACCGCCACCTGAGCAACAAGGTCAGGGTATTCGTCGATTGGCTGGTGCAGTTGCTGGCTGATAGAAAGCTGGATGTCGCGCCTTGACTCCGCCTTGCTGCTCAGGATCCACCTAAAACGCCGTGGGCCGAAAGCAGGCGACGCACGGCATGAAAAAGCCCGGCACAGGGGCCGGGCTTTCGAAATTGGTTGAAGGCAGTGGCCTTACTTGGTGGCGCCTTCGTAGAGTTCGGCGACATAGTCCCAGTTGATCAGGCTGTCGACGAAGGCTTCAAGGTATTTCGGGCGGGCGTTGCGGTAGTCGATGTAATAGGAGTGTTCCCACACGTCGACGCCGAGGATCGGCTTGGCGCCGTGGACCACCGGGTTTTCGCCGTTCGGGGTCTTCATGATTTCAAGCTTGCCATCCTTGACGGCGAGCCAGGCCCAGCCGGAGCCGAACTGGCCGACGCCGGCGGCGATGAAATCGGCCTTGAACTTGTCGTAACCGCCGAGATCGGAGGAAATCGCGCTTTCGAGCGCGCCCGGCAGCTTGGTGCCGCCGCCATCCTTCTTCATCCACTTCCAGAAATGGGTGTGGTTGAAGTGCTGGCCGGCATTGTTGAACAGCGGCTGGTTGGAACCGTAGGCCTTGACCATCACCTCTTCGACGGACAAGCCGCCGAGGCCTGCTTCTTCTGCCAGCTTGTTGCCGGTGGTCACATAGGCGTTGTGGTGCTTGTCGTGGTGGAATTCCAGCGTCTCGGCCGACATGAAGGGCGCGAGGGCGTCGTAGGCGTAAGGCAGTTCGGGAAGTTCAAAAGCCATGTTCAATACTCCTCATTTAATAAATTGACGCTTGCGAATTACATAGGAAACCCTCGGGAGAAGGGCAACCGCAAATCAGGGAAATATCCGGACAAATTGCCGGAAGGAAAGGGCGTTCGGGTAAATACCGGTACGCCCTTGCCAAGCTGGCGGGGCCGCCAGCGGGCCTATCCTATCCCTCCGGCAGCTTGTAGGCCAGAATATAGTCGCCGGTCTTGGTGCCGACAGAGCCGTGGCCACCGGCGACGATCAGGACATATTGGGTGCCGTCCGCGGTTTCGTAGGTCATCGGCGTTGCCTGGCCGCCGGCGGGAAGCCGGGCTTCCCAGAGCTGTTTGCCGGTGGTGACGTCGTAGCCGCGGATGTAATTGTCCATGGTCGCGCCGAGGAAGGCGACGCCGCCCCGGGTCATGATCGGGCCACCGATGCCGGGGACACCCATCCTGATCTTCAACGGTATGGGGGTCATGTCCTCGATCGTGCCGTTCCTGTGTTTCCAGACGATGTCGCCGGTCGTCAGATCCGCGCCCGCGACATACCCCCATGGCGGCGCCTGGCAGGGCACGCCGAGCGGGCCGAGCAGGGTGGAGAAGGCGACGGCGTAATCGGCGCCATTGTTGGAATTGATGCCCTGGGTCGGAACGCCGGGCGTCGTCTTCGGCACCAGCGTCGAGGTATAGGCCATGTAGACGGGCATGGCGAACATCACCTGCCGTTCCGGATCGACGGCGACCGAACCCCAGTTGAGCGTGCCGAAATTGCCGGGATAGACGATCGTGCCGTTTTCCGATGGCGGCGTGTAGCGGCCTTCGTAGTTGTACTGCTTCAGCTTGATCCGGCAGACCAACTGGTCGAGCAGGCTCGCGCCCCACATATCCTTGCCCGTGAGTTTTGGCGGATTGAAGGAGAGTGCCGAGACCGGCTGGGTCGGCGACAGGTTTTCGCCCGCAAGACCGCCCTCCTGCGGCGCGGGCACCTCCTTCACTGGCAGGATCGGCTCGCCGGTCTCGCGGTTCAGCACGAAGACCTCGCCCTGCTTGGTCGCCTGCACCAGCGCCGGCACGGTCTCGCCATCGATGGTGAGGTCGAGAAGCGCCGGCTGGGCGGGCACGTCCATGTCCCAAAGGTCATGGTGGACGCCCTGGAAATTCCAGACCGGCTCGCCGGTGTCCACATCGAGCGCCACGACGGAGGAGGAATATTTCTCGACCGAGGGCGAGCGGTTGAGGCCGATCTGATCCGGCGTGCGGTTGCCGATCGGGGCGTAGATCAGGCCGAGCTCGCTGTCGCCGGACATCACCGACCAGCTGTTGGGCGAGTTCTTGGTATAGGTCTCGCCGGGGCCGAGCGGCGCGGTCCGGTCCGGATTGCCGGTGTCGAAGTTCCAGATCAGTTCGCCGGTGTCGATATCATAGGCGCGGATCACGCCGGAGGGGCTGTCGGTCGAGTAATTGTCGTTGACCGAGCCGCCGACCACGATCTTGCCGCCAATCGCCAGCGGCGGTGACGTCGAATAGTAGTAGCCCTGCGTCTTGTAGGGCATGTTGGTCTGGAGGCGCAGCGTGCCGTTGTCGGCGAAATCCTCGCAGACCGTGCCGTCCGCGGCGTTGAGCGCGATCAGGCGGGCGTCGGAGGTCGGCAGATAAACCCGTTCCTTGCAGCGCTCGCCCTCTGCGATGTCGGGGTCGTCGTAATAGGTCACGCCCCGGCAGGTCTGGTGCTGGCGGTTGCCGTCGACCGGAACCTTCGGGTCGAATTTCCATCTCTGCTCGCCGGTCCTGGCATCGAAGGCCATCGCCCAGCTATGCGGGGTGCACACATAGAGCGTGTCCTTCACCATCAGCGGCGTGTTTTCATAGGTCGTCTCGACGACATCGTTCGGCCCCTTCATGTCGCCGGTCTGGATCTGCCAGGCAAGCTCAAGACTGCCGACATTGTCGGGCGTGATCTGGTCGAGCGGCGACCAGCGCTGGCCCCTTTCGCTGCGGCCATAGGCATGCCATTCGCTCGCGGGCACACGGTCCGCCGTTGCGGCGCTTGCGTTGCGCGCGCCCGGCAGCGAGCCTTCGATCGCATGCGGTTCGGTAAACAGCGATACCGCCGCAACGACGATCGAGGCGGCGATGACCGCGACCAGCGGCCACGGGCCGGCACGGGCGGCCGGGACCTTTTCGGGAAAACCGTATTCATCGCGCAGGATCGGCCGGCGAACCCAGGGCAGCAGCATCCACAGGCCGAGCAGCACGACGAGACCGCCGCGCGCGCCGAGTTGCCACCAGTCGAGGCCCACTTCGAGCAAAGCCCAGATCAGCGTCACGAGAATGGTGGCGGCATAGACCCAGTAGGCCAGCGCCGAACGGATGAGCAGAAGAACAGCGGTCGCCAGAAAGGCGGCGCCCGCGATCAGATAAAACCAGCTGCCGCCAAGCGTGATCAGCCAGATGCCGCCGCCGCCCAGAAACAGGCCGATCACGGCGAAGATGAATGTCGTCAGTATAAGCATGGAACAGGTCCCCGTACAGTTCACGCGTGTCTTCTGGCGGACGGTTCCGGCGCGCGTCCGCAGACATGGAAAGCCGCCCCGAAATCGGAGCGGACCAGTAGAGGTAACGACGACGGCAGCGGAATGTTCCCGCCTCAGCCCGTCAGATGGCCTTTTCTGGCCGATGCTTCGAGACGTTTGATATCATTCTCGAAATCGAGCATTTGTCGAGCACGGTCCAGCGTCTGGGCGGAATAGCTGCGCGCATTCGCGCCGTAACCCTCAAAGGGAAGCAGCGACAGCGAGCCGAAAGCGTGCTGCAGCCGGAGCCCGACCTCCACCTTGTCCGCGCCGTCCCGGGAAATGCCCGTAAAAGCGGCATCGAAGAAATCGTCGGTTTCAATGGCCGGGATGAAGACGCGGCCGTGACGCACGTCCGCGTCGGCCTCGCTGCCCGAGGCCATGATCCGCACGAGATTGCCGATCACATCGATGGCGGTTCCCGGGTCGTTGATGCCGGGCGACAGGGCCCGCATGGCGATCTGCGAGAGCACCGTCAGGCCGTAAAGCGGGTCCTGGTCGTAGCTGCGGGCATTGCCGACGGTGAACGCGCCGCGCAGGGCTTGCCGTGTCTCCTCATCGGTCGCGCTTTCCCGAGGAAGCGCGATCCCGGCGATATGGCGGCCCGGCGTGACAAAGGCGCCCGGACGCTCAAGCACGTGGATGTTCGCCTTGAGCCGCTCCGCGATATCATCGAGTGCCGGAACGTCGATGAACCGCAGATAGCCGATCTTGTCGTGCTCGATCATGTCAAGCCCGGCGGGGCGTTTGTCCTTCTGCGGGTGGGCATGCAGATAGGGAGCCCGGCGATAGTGCTCCATCGAGGGGGTGGCGGCCGCCTCGACCTGTGCGACCGTCTTGGTGATCTGGCCGAGATGGCCGAGATAGTTGATCCAGCGCACGAGCGTCACCACGATCAGGACGATCACCGCGATGGTGGCGACAAACAGCACCAGCCGGCCGCCGCCGCCATAGAGCGACGTGTTGAGCGCGATCAGGCCGACAAGGCTGAAGATGAAGGCGCCGAGGAAGGTGGAAAGCGCCGACTGGGCTATCCGGTCCTGCAACAGCGTACCGACGGCGCGCGGCGTGGCGTTGCTGGCGGCCGCCGTCGAGGCCTGGACCAGCGTGTTCAGCGAAAACACCAGAACGGACAGCATGCTGGTGGCGATGATGGTCAGCAGGCTGTCGACCGCGCCGCGGCCGATAATGTCCTGAAGGCTTTTCGGAATGACGGGGTCGGCCATCACGCCGAGCAGGGCGGTCAGCACAGCGGCGACGCAGTAGAGCGAGGCGACAAACCACACCTGACGCGTGGCCTGGAGCACAATCCACCAGCCCTTTGACATTTCGAACTTCATTCAGCGCCGCCCCTTCCTGCGAGAACATGAAACGTGCGGCGAAGCCTGTTGGTTCCGCTCGGGGCAGCGTGCGAGGCCGATCCTCAGCTTTCGGCCTTGCCCGAAACCTTCAGCGCGAAGGCGTATTCCAGCGCGATTTCCTCAAGCCGCTGGAACCGTCCGGACGCGCCTGCGTGTCCGGCGTCCATATTGGTTCTGAGCATGATCGGCGCCGTGCCGGTGGTGGCCTCGCGCAGCTTTGCCACCCACTTTGCAGGCTCCCAATAGGTCACTCTGGGGTCGGTAAGGCCGGCCAGCGCCAGAATGGCAGGGTAGGGTTTTGCGTCGATATTGTCGTAAGGGCTGTAGCTTGCGATGTAGTCATAGGCCTCCTGCGTGGCGATCGGGTTGCCCCATTCGTTCCATTCCGGCGGCGTCAGCGGAAGCGTGTCGTCCAGCATCGTGGTCAGCACATCGACGAAAGGAACGCCGGCGATGATGCCGGCGAATTTCTCCGGCGCCATGTTGGCGATCGCGCCCATCAGCATGCCGCCGGCGGACCCGCCCTCGGCGACGATCCTGCCGTGGCCGGTAAAACCTTCGGCCACGAGGGCATCGGCGGCGGCGATGAAATCGGAGAAGGTGTTCTTCTTGTTTGCCATCTTGCCGTTTTCGTACCAGGCGAAGCCCTTGTCCTTGCCGCCGCGGATATGGGCGATGGCATAGACGAAGCCGCGATCGACCAGCGACAGGCAATTGGTGGAAAACGAGGCGGGAATCGAAATGCCGTAGGCGCCGTACCCGTAAAGCAGGGCAGGCGCGGTGCCGTCGAGCGGCGTATCCTTGCGATAGACGATGCTGACCGGCACCAGTTCGCCATCGGCGGTCTTTGCCTGGATGCGGCGGGTGACATAGTCGTCCGGGTTATGGCCGGAGGGCACGTCCTGGGTTTTCAGCAGGGTGCGTTCGCGCGTCGCCATGTTGTAGTCATAGAGCTGGCTCGGCGTCGTCATCGAAGAATAGGAAAAGCGGATCGTGTCGGTGTCATATTCGGCAGCGCCCTGAAGCCCGAGCGAATAGGCTTCCTCATCGAAGGCGATGGCGTGTTCCGCGCCGGTTGCCCGGTCGCGGATGACGATGCGGGGCAGGCCAGCAAAGCGCTCCAGCCAGATCAGATGGCGGGCGAAGGCCATATGGGCCAGGATCAGCCGCCCCGGCTGATGCGGCGCGACTTCTTTCCAGTGCGCCTTGCCGGGCGTGGCGACCGGCGCTTCCATGATCTTGAAATCCTTGGCCCCGCCGTCATTGGTCAGAATATAGAAAACATCGCCGCCCTCGGTGACGTCGTATTCCACCATGGTCTCGCGCTCCGCCACGATTTCCGGCGCGGCGTCGAGACGTGAGGTCGGGATGATGCGCACTTCGGAGGTCTGGTGATCGTGAATGTCGATATAGATGAAATCATCGAGCAGCGAGCCCGAGATGCCGACGAAGAAGCCGGGATCCTTCTCCTCGTAGACCAGCCGGTCGTCAGCCTGTCTGGTGCCGATCACGTGATGGAAGACCTTCGAGGGGCGGTGGTTTTCATCGACCTCGGTATAGAAGAAGCTCCTGCCGTCCGGCGCCCAGACGCCGCTGCCGCCGGTATTTTCGATGCGATCCTCAAGTTCTTTGCCGCTTTCAAGGTCGCGGACCTTCAGCGTGTAGAATTCCGATCCCTTGTCGTCATAGCTCCAGATCGCGCGGCTGTGGTCGGTGGACTGGTCGAAGCCGCCAAGATCGAAATAGGCCTTGCCCTTGGCCTCCTTGTCGCCGTCGAGCAGGGTTTCGCGCAGGCTTTCGTCATTGACGTCGCCATCGCGCGGTATGCGGAAGAAATAGGGCTGTTCGGCCCCGGTGTGAAAGGCCGTGCCGTAGGCATAGGGGCCCTCCTTCATCGGCACGGAACTGTCGTCCTCCTTCATGCGGCCGCGCATTTCGGCAACGAGCTTTTTCTGCAGCGCCTCGGTGTCGGCCATCGCGGCTTTCATATAGGCGTTCTCAGCCTCCAGATGCGCGCGGATGTCCTGTTCGAGGATGGCGGGGTCCTTGAACATCGCCTGCCAGTTTTCAGCCCTCAGCCAGGCATAGTCATCCGTGCGGGTCCTGCCGTGGCGGGTATCGTCGAGGGGCTTTTTGATCGCTTTCGGAGCATCGGGCAGCGTCTTGAAGGGGGTCACGGGCAGGCCTTTCGGGTAAGTCATGTCGGCGCAAGATAGGTGGCGCGCGGAGCGACATCAAGCTTGGGCCTCAGACTTGCCGTATTCGGTTGCTCTGTGTTCAAAACATGTAAAGCGCTTCCGGGAAACCCGGATGGCCCGTCCGCAGGCGCGAAAAAACAAAATTCACGATCGGAGATATGGATTTGACCAAGGCTTTCCTCGCGCTGATAACCCTGACGCTCATTGCCACGCCGGCCCTTGCAATCAACCAGCGGGTCGAAAACGAGCTCGACCGGCTGGATCCCGAGGAAAAGCTGGAGCAGCGCTGCGATATCGAGGCGATGGGCCGGATTGATGAAGCGCGCAAGGACATGAGCCCCGACAAGGTGATTGCCTACACCTTCGCGCCGACGAAAGTGAACGGCACCACGCTGGACGCGCCGGGCGCCGCCATGCGCTCCCATGGCCACTGGTACAAGCTGTCCTATCACTGCGCGGCGGCGAGCGATGAACTGGCGATCAAGTCTTTCAGTTTCAAGATTGGCAACGAGATCCCGCGCAAGGCCTGGGACCGGCTTTATCTTTATCCGTAATGTCGGTCCGCTTTTCCGGGACGCGCTCTTGCGCCAAACGCTTCAGGATTTCGCGCACATGAAAACGCCCACCGGGGGAGGAGGATCCGGTGGGCGTCATCGTGGAGATCGGCGACTTGGGAGGAGGAGGAGGATCGCCGATCCTGATCGAAGGGGGCCGGGAGGAGGATAGCACCCTTCGAAAGCTCTGTCAGATCGCGTCCTTGCGGGCGACGCGACGGATATCAGCGCGGCTGATACCGAGGTCGGAAAGTTCGCGATTGCTCATGCGGCCAAGTTCGGCGACGGTCTCGCGATACTTGAGCCAGTTGTTGAACGAGCGTTGAATGTTCATGTTGCGGCTCCTTTCGTGTGTTCGGTGCGCTGTTGTTGATTGGATATATACAGAGCCTGCGCGGCACGAGGCAGGGGGGTAACAGCATTGCCCCTATGCAAAAAACGCAGGGCTCGAAATGGAAGCCTTTTTAATGGGCAGTGTGCTGAACGCGTGAGCACAAGACGGGGCAAAGCAGGCTGCGTTCGCGTGTCATTGGCTGTTATGGGCTGGCGTTCAGTCCTCCTCCACGAACACTTCCGCGCGGCGGCGGTTGACCGAGGGTATCAGCACGATCACCAGCACGATCGCGGACGCGATCAAAAGCCCCAGGCTGATCGGGCTGGTGAAGAACACGCCGGCATCGCCGCCCGAAAGCAGCATGGTGCGTCTCATATAGACCTCCATCATCGGCCCCAGCACGAAGCCGAGCAGCAGCGGAGCGGGTTCGCAGTCGAGCTTGCTGAGCGTGTAGCCGGCAGCGCCCGAAACCGACATGACGATCAGATCGAACGGATTTTCGTTGATCGAATAGACCCCGATGGCCGAAAAGCCGACGATTGCGGGGTAGAGGAAATTGGCGCGCACGCTCAGGAGCTTTACCCAGAGCCCGATCAGCGGCAGGTTGAGGACGACCAGCATCAGATTGCCGATCCACATCGAAACGATGACGCCCCAGAACAGCGAGGGTTGCTCGTTGATCAGGTTCGGTCCGGGCGTAATGCCCTGGATGATCAGCGCGCCGACCATCAGCGCCATCAGCGGGTTGGACGGAATGCCGAGCGTCAGCATCGGCACGAACGAGGTCTGCGCGCCGGCATTATTGGCCGATTCCGGCCCGGCGACGCCGGCGATCGCGCCCCGGCCGAAGGTCTCGGGCTTTTTCGAGACCTGCTTTTCCACCATGTAGGAGGCAAACGACGACAGCATCGCGCCGCCGCCCGGCAATATGCCGAGAAACGATCCCAGCAGCGTGCCGCGCAGGATCGGCATACCGGCCTCCCTGAGGTCGCGGAGGCTCGGCAGCAGGGCCGAGATGTTGGTCTTGAGCGGCTCGCGCGGGGTTTCGTCCTCCAGGCCCTTGAGAATTTCGGCCAACGCGTAGATGCCGACCCCGAAGCCGAGAATTGGTATGCCTTCGGCCAGATCGTAATTGCCGAAGGTGAAGCGCGCCTGTCCGGTATAAAGATCGGTGCCGACCGTGCCGAGAAGCAGGCCGAACACGATCATGATGATGCCCTTGAACACCGATCCATGGGCAAGCGCGATCGACGCCACCAGCCCCAGCACCATCAGCGAGAAATAATCGGGCGGGGTGAATTTGAGCGCAAGCATTGTCAGCGGGATCGCGAAGATCGCGATCAGCAGCGTGGCGAAACAGCCGGCGACGAACGAGCCGATCGCCGCCAGCGCCAGCGCCGTGCCCGCCTTGCCCTGGCGGGCCAGTTGGTAACCGTCAATGGCGGTCACCGCCGACGAGGCCTCGCCCGGCAGGTTGATCAGGATGGCGGTGGTGGAGCCGCCATATTGCGCGCCGTAATAGATGCCGGCGAGCATGATCAGCGAGGCCTCCGGCGGAAAACCGAAGGTCACCGGCAGGAGGATGGCGATGGTGCCGAGCGGCCCGATGCCCGGCAGAACGCCGATCGCCGTCCCGAGGAAAACCCCGATGAAACAGAACAGCAGGTTGATGGGCTGAAAGACGGTTTCCAGTCCGAGAGAAAGATGCGCGAAAAGGTCCATGGATCAACCCGTGAAGACGAAACCCCAGAGGGGAATGGTCATGTTCAGCAGATAGTGAAAGACGAGTACGCAGAACAGGCTGAAGGCGGCGGAAAGCAGCGCGGCCTGCCGCAATGTCGTCACCTGGCTTGCAAGGCAGGACACGAAGATCGACAGGAAGACCGCGATCAGCAGGCCGAAAGGCTCGATGGCGAAGCCGAAAATCATCGGGCAGACGATGATGATCAGGGTCGCGCGCGGCGGCGCCATCACAAATGGCTCTGTCTCGGGCGGCGCCGGCAGAAACAGCACGATCAGCGAAAGCGCCGCCAGGATTGCCGACAGCACGACCGGAAAGAAGGCCGGCCCCATTCTGTCCAGCGTGCCCATGTTCATGGTCGTCAGCGCATAGCCGCCCATGGCGACGGAAATGACCAGGAATATGCCGGAGAAGATGATGTTTTTCCCGCGCGCACCGCCTCCACTCATGTCGATCTCCTGCGTCTTAAACCTGCTGCGTGCGGCCCGATGGAATGAAGCGCGAATTGCCGCGCCCCTCTAACCCCGGCGTTGATCCTGCTCTATACAACGGGAACCGCATATGGCCTCGCCGCACAGCCCCCCCAACCTTCTCGCCCCGGAGGGGCGAGTAGCCAAACGGGCACCCTCCCGGAAACGTCCTAGTTGTTGCGGATATCGTACTTCTTGATGATATCGCGCCAGGTGGCTTCCTCGCGGACTGCCATTTCCTGCAGTTCCTCCGGCGTCGACGAGGTCGCGCGCTGGTAGTTCCTGGCGAAGGCCTCCTGCGCCTCTTCGCTGGCCAGGAAGGTCGCGATTGCCTCGTTCATCGCCGCGATCACCTCATCGGGCGTTCCCTTGGGCGCAAGAACGCCGGACCAGAGCGGCGCGACCAGATCGACGCCGGCCTCCTGGAAGGTCGGGACATCCGGGAAATCGGGGTTGCGTTCCGCCGAGGCGATGCCGAGCGCCTTCATGCTGCCCGACTTCAGGTGTTCGGTATAGGCCTCCGACAGGAAGTCGATCGAGATATCGAGGCTGCCCGACAACAGGTCGACGAGGATCGGCGAGGTTCCCTGATAGGGCACGATCTTGAGGCCGGCCTCGGCCTGTTCGCTCACCATCAGTTCGATCATGTGGCCGTAGGAGCCGATGCCCGGATTGCCGGCGCTGACCTCGCCCGGATGGGCCCTGGCATAGTCCAGCAGTTCGCCGAGATCGTCGGCGGGAAAATCCGCCCGCGCCACCACCACCATGTCGCCATGGGTGATCTGGCTGACATAGTCGAAATCTTCCAATGGCGCGTAGGGCAGGCCGGTATAGGTGTTGGTGTAATTTGCGGACGGGCCGGGAAACCCGACCACATAGGTATAGCCGTCGGGTTTGGCGTGGGCGACCGACGCCATGCCGATCGTGCCGCCGGCGCCGGGCTTGTTGTCGACGATAACGGTCTGGCCGAGTTGTTCCTCGAGATCGGCGGCCATCATGCGCACCAGAAAATCGGGCCCCGCCGGAAACGGAAAGACGATCCGGATCGGCTTGTCGTTCGGCCAGTCCCTGGCCTGGGCGACGGTTGCCGGGCCAAGCACGGCGCAGATCGCTCCGGCGGCGGCGATCCCGATGGTTTTAAGCAATGTCCTCATGTGTTCCTCCCCTCAAACGCGATGCGGTTCTCCCAAACTGCATGATGTAGGCTAGCCGGATTGTCCATCTTCGGCCAATCCGATGACGATGCGTTTCAACGCGTGAAATGGGACGTGCTCCCGCCCACCGCAGTCCGGCGGCGGCGTTTCCCGGCCCCGTGACCGGCAAGGACCACGCCCGCCAGACATGACAATTTCGTCATCTTCTTGAAACGCTATGGGCGGCACACCAGTTCAGCATTCTCTCTCGCGGCCAAAGCCGCATTGCCCGGTCGGCCGCAAGCCAGGCCGGGCTTTTTTTCATACGCGCCGGCCGCGCCCGATTCTCGCGAGCGTCGGCTCGGCGGCAAGCAGGCGGCTTGTATAGGCGGCGCGCGGATTGTCGAGCACCTGGGGGACCGGCCCTTCCTCCACCACGCGGCCCGCCCGCATCACGACCACGCGGTCGCAGATCTCGTCGACCACGGCGATATTATGGGTGATCAGCAGCACCGAGACGCCGTGATCGGCGCGCATCGTGAGGATCAGTCTGAGGATCTGCGCCTGCACCGTCACGTCCAGTGCCGAGGTCGGTTCGTCGGCGACCAGCAGTTTCGGGCGGGTGATCAGCGCGCGGGCGAGCGCGATCCGCTGGCGCTGGCCGCCGGAAAATTCGTGGGGGTAGAGGTCGATATCCCGCGCCTTCAGCCCGACCTCTTCCAGAAGTGCGGCAACCCGCAACCGCCGGGCCTTGCCGGTGGGGGCATCGGGGTCAACCGCCAGCGGTTCGGCGACGATGCGGCCGATCGTCTGGCGCGGATCGAGCGCGCTGTAGGGATCCTGAAACACCATCTGGAAATGACGCCGCATCTTGCGGAGATCGCCCGACGACTGCGAAAACAGGTCGGTGCCGGTAAACAGCACCCTGCCGGCGGTCGGGTGGTCGAGCGCCATGACCAGCCGGGCAAGGGTCGATTTTCCGGACCCGCTCTCGCCGACAATGCCGAGGATTTCGCCGGGCTCCATGGCGATCGAGACTCCGTCCAGCGCGGTGCGCTCGCCATAGCGCCGGGTCAGTCCGTCGGTTTCGATGAGCGCGGTCATGATCCGGCCTCCAGTCCTGCCCGGACCCGGCGGGGCAGGGCTGCCAGCAGCGCGCGGGTATAGGCGTGGGCGGGATGGCGCAGCACGTTTTCGGTTTCCCCCTGTTCCATCCGTTGCCCGTCATGCATCACGAAAACCCGATCCGCCATCCGCGCGATGACGCCGATATCGTGGGAGATCAGGATCAGGCCGATGCCGAGTTCTGTAACGAGATCGTCGATGATGTCCAGTATCTCGGCCTGCACGGTGACGTCGAGCGCGGTGGTCGGCTCGTCGGCGATCAACAGTCTCGGTTTCAGCGCAAGCGCGATCGCGATGCCGACCCGCTGGCGCTCGCCGCCGGAGAGTTCGTGCGGATAGGAATTTATTCTTGTGCTTGCATCGCGGATACGGACCATGTCCATCAGACGTCGCGCTTCCGCCCTGGCTTCAGTCCGTGACAGCGGGCGGTGCAGCCGGAGCGCTTCGGCAATCTGGCTGCCGGCGGTCATGGCCGGGTTCAGCGCGGTCATCGGTTCCTGAAAGATCATACCGATTTCCGCGCCGCGCATGCGGGTGAGCCGTCTTTCCGGCAGCGCCAGCAGGTTTTCGCCGTCGAGCAGGATTTCGCCTTCCGCCCGCGCCGTCTTCGGCAACAGGCCGATCACCGACAAGGCCAGCACCGATTTGCCCGAACCGCTTTCACCGACAATGCCCAGCGTTTCGCCCTTTGCCAGCGACAGGTCGAGGTCGCGCACCACCGCCCGTCGCCCGCCGCGTCGGTCCGCAAAACTGATGGTGAGATCGCGGATATCGAGCATCATGCCGTCTCGCGCGGATCGGTCAGCCGGCCAAGCCCGTCGCCCAGGAGATTGAGCCCGAGGACGGAGAAGGCGATCGCAAGGCCCGGCGCCAGCACCAGATGCGGGGCGGTCGCGAGATAGGTCTGGGCATCGGCCAGCATCCGCCCCCAGCTTGGCGTCGGCGGCGCGACGCCGAGGCCCAGGAAGGAAAGGCCCGCCTCGGTGAGGATCGCAAGCCCGGTCTGGATCGCGACCTGCACGATGATCTGCGCGGCGATGTTGGGGAGCACGTGTTCGAGCGTGATCGTCAACCCGGTCTTGCCGGCCATGCGGGCGGCGAGGATATAGTCGCGCGCCCAGATCCGCAGCGCCGCGCCCCGGCAGACCCTGGCAAACACCGGCACCATGAACAGCGCGATCGCGGTGACGGTGGTCGCCGGCCCGCCGCCCAGCACCGCGGCCAGCAGCAACGCCGACAGCACCGGCGGGAAGGCGAACACGATATCGTTGGCGCGCATGATCGCGGCCTCGGCGGCGCCTCGCCTTGCGGCGGCCGCCATGCCGAGCGCCGCGCCGGCGGCGCCCCCGATCGCAACCGCGGAAAACGCGATCGACAGCGAGGTCCATGCGCCGGCCATGATCATCGACAATTCGTCGCGGCCGAACTGGTCGGCGCCGAACAGGCCGCCGGGGCCGGGCCCCTTCAGGCGGACGGCAATGTTGATCGCGGCGGGATCCATCGGCGTCCAGAACCGGCTGAGGATCGCGGCGGCGACCAGCACGATTGTGATCGTGGCCCCGATGATCAGCGGCAGGCGTCTCATCGCGCCGCCCTCAGGCGCGGATCGATCACCGCATAAAGCGTGTCGACCAGGAAATTGAGGCCCATGACGATGACGGCGAACAACAGCGCGACATTCTGGATCACGATCAGGTCGCGCTGCGACAGCGCCTGATAGGCGAGCGTTCCAAGGCCCGGCAGGGTGAACACGTTTTCGACCAGCACGGTGCCGGCGATCAGCACCGAGACCTGCATGCCGAGCATGGTGACGACCGGGATCAGCGCGTTCGGAACCACATGACGCCACAGCGCCCGCATCCGGCTTGCGCCCTTGGCGCGCGCGGTACGCACGAAATCCTCGCGCGCCACTTCGATCACGGAAGTCCGCGTCACCCGCGTCAGCACAGCGGCCTGGGGGATGGCAAGCGCGATCGCCGGCAGCGTCAACGCGTTGATGGCGGGCAGGAAGCCTGCCTGCCAGCCCGGAAACCCGCCCGTCGGAAACCAGCCGAGCGTCAGCGCCACGCCGAGAATCAGCAGCAGGCCGATCCAGAAGCCGGGCACGGCAATGCCGATCTGGGAGAAGAATGTCGCCACGATATCCGCCGGTCCGCCCGGCCGGGCCCCGGCGCTGACCCCGAGCGGAAGGGCGATCAGCAGCGACAGCGCCACGGCGTAGAAGGCCAGCGGCAGGGTGACGGCGAGGCGTTCGCCGATCAGTTCGGCAACCGGCGTCGAATAGGTGTAGGAAAGCCCGAGATTGCCGCGCGGGAGGCCGGCCAGCCAGTCGCCGTAGCGCAGGAGGAAAGGCTGGTCGAGGCCGAGCTGGCTGCGAAGTGCTGCAAGCGTGTCGGGGGCCGCCGAAGTGCCGAGCATGATTTCCGCCGGATCGCCCGGAACCGCCGCCATCACCGCGAAGATGATGAAGGAGACGGCCAGCAGGCTTGTGACCATAAAGGCAAGATTGCCGGCGATGCGCCGCACCGCCGGACGGGTTTTCCACACGGTCTACTTGCTCCAGTGCACGCCGGTCATGTCGTTGGAGGGCACCGGCTCGTTGACCCACAGCCCTTCGAGATCGGCGTTCCAGACCCCGATCTTGGGCCAGGCATAGAGAAACAGCGCCGGCACGTCCCCGGCGAGAATTTCCTGGGCCTTCCTGTAGCCGGCAAGCCGTTCTTCGGTGCTGGTCGCATCGGCAATCGCCGTCATCGTCGCGTCGAAATCGGGATTGTCATAGTTGAAGTAGTAGGGATGGCGGGCATAGATGCCGATATCGAGCGGCTCGGCATGGCCGATAATGGTCATGTCGTAATTGGTGTCCTTGAACACGTCCTGCAGCCATTTCGCCGGAAATTCGGAGGATTCGATCGTCGCCGTGACGCCGATCTGGGCGAAATAGGCCTGCATGATTTCCGCCGCGCGCTCGGCATAGCCGCGGTTCGGCGCCTTGATGGTGAACTGCAGGCCATCGCCATAACCGGCTTCCGCAAGCAGCGCCTTCGCCTTGTCCGGGTCGTAGGGCAGTACGCCGGTCAGGTCCTCATAGCCGGCATCCGAAGGCGAGAAATGGCTGCCGATCGGGGTGCCGTAACCGGAATTGGTGGCGTCAATGATCGCCTGCCGGTCGATCGCCATCATCAGCGCCTGGCGCACCCGGACGTCGTCAAAGGGCGGTCTGGCATTGTTCATGCCGGCGACCACTTCCATGCCGGTGGTGCCCGGCACGACCTTGAAGGCGTCATTGGTCTCGAACGTGCTGACGAGTTCGGGGGCTCCAAATTCCGGTATGGCATCGACCCCGCCGGAGGTGAGCGCTGCGGCCTGCGCCTGCGCGTCGGAAATGAAGCGGAAGGTCACGGTTTCAAGCGCGGGCTTTTCGCCCCAGTAATCCGGGTTGCGGGAGAGCGTGACCTGATTGCCCTTCTTCCATTCGCCGAATTCGAACGGGCCGGTGCCGACCGGAGCGGTGGCGTTGGTCGCTTCGCTGTCGGGTTCCACCATCACGGCGGCGGGAAAGCCGAGCCAGTAGAGAAGGTCGTAGGCGGGGCGGGAAAGGGTGAGCGCCAATGTATGATCGTCGGGCGCAGCGACGGCGTCGATCGCGCTGTAAAGCGCCTTCTGCGGGTTGACGCTGTCTGCCGCAATGATGCGGTCGATCGTATATTTCGCGGTTTCTGCGGTGAACGGCTTGCCGTTGTGGAAGGTCACGCCCTCGCGCAGTTTGAACGTATAGCTCAGCCCGTCTTCGGAAACATCCCATTCCTCGGCAAGCTGCGGGGCGATATCGCCATCCTCATCGACCGTCACCAGTCCCTCGAACAGGTTCTTCCAGACCACCTGGCCGATCGCGACGGGGGCGGCGGCGGTTGGGTCGAGCCCGGTCGGCTCGATCCCCATGCCGACAACGACATCGCTGCGCGGGGCGGCAAGCGCCGGCGCGGCGATCAGGCCGGCGACAAGCGTGGCTGCGGCGAGTGTGGTGAAAATGCGGGTCATGCGCTCCTCCAAGCGTGTTCTGGTTGGAGCGTCTATAACGGGAGTGCCGGACAGGTGTAAATGTTTCAGGGAAATTCTGCATTTTGTGTAACGATTATAGTTACACACATTTTCGATGTGTCCCTCTGCTCTATTCACATCCGGTCCGGGTCTCGGCTTCGAAGATCGTGCCGACAAGCTCCGTCAGGTCGAGGATCGAATATCCGTGCCGGCGATCAGCGGAAATCGAAGGCCGACAGGCCTGCGACCATTTCGTCGAGGCCGAGCGGCTTGGTCACCGGCGGTTCGGCGCGCGACAGGCAGCCGATCCGCTCGCAAAGCCGGCAGACCGGGCCGATGGGCGTGGCGGGCTCTTCCGGCTTCGCATAGACCGTCGCGGCGGCATGCGCGTAGGGCAGGCCGAGTAGCAGCGCGGTCAGATGCGGCCGCTCGCCCGACGCCGGTTCCGGTCCCTCCACCGTTCGCGCCACCACCAGGAACCCAGCGCCATCCGGCATCTCGGCGCGCTGAATGATCAGCCGGCCGGCTCTGGCGAAGGCGTCATAGACGTCGAGCCTCGGGCATTCGCCGCGAAAGCCGCCCTCGCCGATCCGCCGCAGGATGTTTCCGGCCGCATCGATTTCCATGGCGAAAAACGGCAGGCCGGTATTGTCCGGCCGTTGCAGGCTGACAAGCCTGGTCGCGGCCTGTGAAAACGACACGCCGAACCGCCCGGCCAGAAGCGAAAGATCGAACCGGTCCCTGCGGGCGGCCTCCACGAACGGGCCGTAGGGCATTATCAGCGCATGGGCGGCGTAGCGGGCAAGCTCGAACCGGGCGATCCGCCGCGCCTCGTCGCCGGAAAGCGCAAGCGCCTCGATCACCGCGGCTATCTCCTGCCGGAAGGCCAGCAGCGCCGCCTCGATCGCGATTTCGCGCTGGCGGTCATGGGGCGAGAACCGCGCCGAGATGAACAGCCGCATGGTGTGACGGTCGAAACGGCGGCCGAGATTGACCATGGCATGCGGCGGCAGCACCCGGACGGCGATGCCGTGCTTGTTGCGCAGCCATTCCTTGAGCGCGGCCGAGATTTCATCGCCCGGCGCAAGCTCCGCGTGCAGCGCCTCGGCGGCGCGGTCGAGGGCGTCGAAATACCATGGACGTCGCGAAAGCGCCTCGCGCACCTCGTCGTGGGGCAGCTGCCGGCCCGCGAGATGTGTCGGGCGACCCTCCTCGGCCAGCAGCGCGGTGAGGTCGGAAAGGCGGGCGGCCTGCTCCTGATAGGCGCGGTAGAGCTTCATCATTCCGATGGCCGCATTGGGGGCGGCCTCGGCCACCTCGATCAGTTCCTGATCGCCAGGGAGCTCGCCGGCGAGAAGCGGGTCGGCGAATACCGCCTTGAGCTGACCGATCGTGCCGCTGCTTGTCCCCTGCAGCGAGGCGATATCGACGTCATAGACGGCGGCGAGCTTCAGCAGCAATTGCACCGTCAGCGGCCGCTGGTTGCGCTCGATCAGGTTGAGATAGGAGGGCGAGATCGACAGCGCGTCGGCCATCGCGGTCTGCGTCAGTTCCATCTGCTTGCGCAGCCTGCGCAGCCGGGGACCCGCGAATATCTTGCTTTCCGCCACGCGAGAAATCCTTTTACAATATTTACTGATTTACAGAGGCATCCTGTAAAGCGACCGACAGTATAACCCGATTTCGTGCGGATGTAAGCCAATTTCAATGGATTACTCGAAGTAATACCGTTAATCCTGTCACAGCGACAGCAAATGCCTCGGATCGAGGTTGCTGGGAATAGTGAAGTGAGGAGAAAGATATGTCGGAATTTTACAAGCTTGTCGAAGGCGCGGTCGAGGGCCGGTTTGACGGGATAGAACGGCCCTACAGCGCCGAGGACGTGACCCGCCTGCGCGGCACCATGGCGATCCGCGCCACTTTGGCGGAGGAGGGCGCCAAGCGCCTGTGGACGCTGATCCATGACGAGGATTTCGTCAACGCGCTCGGCGCCCAGTCGGGCAATCAGGCCATGCAGATGGTGCGCGCCGGGCTGAAGGCGATCTATCTTTCCGGCTGGCAGGTCGCCGCCGACGCCAACACCGCCTCGGCAATGTATCCGGACCAGTCGCTTTATCCGGCCAATGCCGGCCCGGAACTGGTCAAGCGCATCAACAAGACGCTGCAGCGCGCCGACCAGATCGAGGTTGCGGAAGGCGAGGGGCTTTCCGTCGACACCTGGTTCGCGCCGATCGTCGCCGATGCCGAGGCCGGTTTCGGCGGTCCGCTCAACGCGTTCGAGATCATGAAGGCCTATATCGAGGCGGGGGCGGCCGGCGTCCATTTCGAGGACCAGCTTGCGTCGGAAAAGAAATGCGGCCATCTCGGCGGCAAGGTCTTGATCCCGACGGCGGCCCATATCCGCAACCTGACGGCCGCTCGGCTTGCCGCCGACGTCATGGGCGTGCCGACGCTGGTGATCGCCCGCACCGATGCCGAAGCCGCCAAGCTTCTGACCTCGGATATCGACGAGCGCGACCGGCCCTTCGTCGATTACGATGCCGGGCGCACGCCGGAAGGCTTCTATCAGGTCAGGAACGGGATCGAGCCCTGCATCGCCCGCGCGGTTGCCTATGCGCCCCATTGCGACCTGATCTGGTGCGAGACATCGAAGCCCGATCTGGAACAGGCGAAGCGCTTTGCCGAGGGCGTTCATCGGGCGCATCCGGGCAAGCTTCTGGCCTATAACTGCTCGCCGTCGTTCAACTGGAAGAAGAACCTCGACGAGGCCGATATCGCCCGCTTCCAGCGCGAACTCGGCGCCATGGGCTACAAGTTCCAGTTCATCACGCTGGCGGGCTTCCATCAGCTCAATTTCGGCATGTTCGAGCTCGCCCGCGGCTACAAGGAGCGCCAGATGGCGGCCTATAGCGAGCTGCAGCAGGCGGAATTCGCGGCAGAGCGCCACGGCTATACCGCGACCCGCCACCAGCGCGAGGTCGGCACCGGCTATTTCGATGCGGTGTCGATGGCGATCACCGGCGGCGCCGGCTCCACCACGGCGATGGGGGGCTCCACCGAAACCGCGCAATTCGAGGCAGCCGAATAGGCAAGGGAGGATAACGCAATGACACCGAAACTCAACGTCAAGGAGCGCGCCGAGGCGCAATCCGGCGAAATGTCGGCCGAACAGCAGGCCGCCATCCGCATGGTCGCCAATGATCTCCACCGGCTGAACCAGGCGGTGATGCGCGCGGTCGATGCCGGCGTATCGGTCGAGATCATCCGCTCGGCCCGCCACCATGGCGGCGGCCGGTGGGGCGATCTGCTGGTGCCGATCATCATCGCCGGCGCGCCGTCGGTGCCTGAGGAAAACCACAGCGCGGCTTGATTTGCGCTGATTTCGACGAGGCGCGCCCCTTTACCGAGGGGCGCGCTGTTTCTTGTCGACGCCGCCCTTCCCACCGTCATCCCGGCCCTGAGCCGGGATCCAGGGCGATGCGACGGATGCATCATAAAAAAATCTGTCGCAGAGGCGTTGCCACACAGCCCTGGATGCCGGATCAAGCCCGGCATGACGGAGGCGCGTGGGAAGGGCGGCAAGGTTGCGATTCTCAAAGCTTTCGCGCGACGGAAGTCGCAACCGCGCCAAAATCTGCGAATAAGGGCTTTTTTCTGACTCAGTTTTGCTCCAATGAGACGGAATGAAGTTCCTCAACAGCCTGAGCATCGCTGCCCTTTTCTGCCTCGGCGTGGCCTCGCAGGCCAGCGCCCACCCGCATGTCTTCGTCGATGCGCGGCTTGAAGTGGTGGCCGATGATGACGGCAATGTCACCGCGCTGCAGAATGTCTGGCGCTTCGACGAGTTCTTCTCCTCGTCCGTCATTCTCGATTACGACGCCAATATGGATAACCAGTTGACCGGCAAGGAACTGACGGATATCGGCGAAACCGTGCGGCAGTCGCTTGCCGAATATGGCTATTACACCCAGATCAGCGACAATGGCGAGGATGTGCCGCTGGCCGAGCCCGACGTCATCCACGCCGACATGGTGGACGGGCAATTGCTGCTGATCTTCTCGGCAAAGCCCTCCAGACCGGTCAGGCTTGCCGGCCATCTCACCTTCGGCATCTACGACGCCAGCATGTACACCGCGATCGACTTCCAGCGCGACGAGGATCTGGTGACGGTCGGCGAGGCGTTCGAGCGCTGCAGGTCCGCGGTCGTGCGGCCCGATCCCGATGAGATCATCTCCGAAAACAGCGATGCGCTGACGGCGGCTTTCTTCAACGACCCGACAGACATGAGCAAGCTGTTTGCAACCCGCCTGGACCTGACATGCACCGACTGATCCGCCCGATCGCGCTTATCCTGCTTCTGGCGCTGGTGGCCTACATGATATTCGGCCTGAGTTCGAAGTCGTTTTCGGCTTCGCCGCTCGGCATCGGCTCGTCGGAACCGTCGTTCTCCACCTCTTTCGGGCCGCTGCAACCGGTGCTGTTGAAGATAAACCAGTATCAGCAGCAATTCTACCGGGCGCTGACGGCGGCGCTGAAGGCGATGCGGGACGACCCGGTGAAGGTGCTGGGGCTCGTCGGCCTTTCCTTTGCCTATGGCGTGTTCCATGCGGCCGGTCCCGGCCATGGCAAGGCGGTGATCTCCTCCTACATGATTGCCAATGAGACCGAACTCAGGCGCGGTATTTTGATCTCTCTGCTGGCCTCGCTGGCGCAGGGAGTGACGGCGATCCTGCTGGTGGGGACGGCCTACCTGTTCCTGCGCGGCACCGCCGTTTCGATGCGTGACGCGACGCTTTACATGGAGCGCGCCAGCTTTCTGCTGATTGCCGGTTTCGGGTTGTGGCTGCTCTACGGCAAGTCGCGGGCGATCCTGTTTTCGCCTGCCGCGGCGCATGACCATCACGCCGATCACCACGAGCACCACCATGCGCATGACCATCATGCCCACCACCACGACGGGCACGATCACGAACATGGCCCGGATTGCGGCTGCGGCCATGTGCATATGCCGGAGCCCTCGGCGCTCGGGGGCCGGGAATTCGACTGGAAGGGCGCCGGATCGGCTATTCTCGCCATCGGCATGCGGCCCTGCTCCGGGGCGCTGATCGTGCTGACCTTCGCGCTTTTGAACGGGCTGATCCTCGGCGGCATCGCCTCAGTCTTCGCCATGGCGATCGGAACCGCGATCACGGTGTCGGTGCTGGCGATCATTGCCGTGTCGGCCAAGGGGCTTGCCGTCCGCCTTGCCGGTCCCGGCTCCAGACGCGCGACCCGGATCGGCTACGGCATCGAAATCGGCGGCGCGCTGCTGGTCACGCTTCTGGGCCTGACGCTGTTTGCCGCCTCGATGGCAGGATAGCTTGTCTTTTCGCGCGTCCGGACGGAAAACCGGTGGCCACTTTTCCTGGATGCGCTCTCATCAGATCCCGGCGCCCTGGCTCTGGTAGTTGCTCATGCCCTCCAGGAATTCCGCAACGAACGGCGTCGCGGGCCTGCGCAGCAATTCCTCCGCCGTGCCGAACTGTTCGATATGGCCCTCCGACATCACCGCGATCCGGTCGGCGATCTCGAACGCCTCCTCCTGATCATGGGTCACCAGTATGGCGGAAATCCCGACCTTTTTCTGCAGGTCGCGGAGCGCGCCCCTCAAACCCTTGCGGATCTTGGTGTCGAGCGCGCTGAATGGCTCGTCGAGCAGCAGCAGGCGCGGCTCGATCGCCAGCGCGCGCGTCAGCGCCACGCGCTGGCGCTGGCCGCCGGAAAGCTGCGAGGGGTAGCGCTCGGCCAGATGCCCGATCTCCGCCATGTCGAGAAGATCGCGCACCCGCGTGGCGATTTCCGCGCGTGACGGGCGGCTGGACCGCGGTCGCATCCTGAGCCCGAAGGCGGCGTTTTCGGCCACCGTCTTGTGCTCGAACAGCGCATAGCTCTGGAACACCACGCCGAAGCGCCTCAGTCGCGCCTCAAGCCCGGTAATGTCCTCGCCATCCATCGTGAGCCGGCCTTCTTCTGCAAATTGCAGGCCGGCAATGATGCGCAGCAGCGTGGTCTTGCCGGAGCCGGAGGGGCCGAGCAGCGCCACGAACTCACCGGGGCGGATATCGAGGTCGACGCGGTCGAGCACGCGGCTTTTGCCGTAGGATTTGGAAATGTTTTCGACTGTGAGGGCCATTGTCGGTCTTTCTCAGTGCGCTTGAGGGCTCAGTGC
This sequence comes from Martelella sp. NC20, assembly GCF_013459645.1. NCBI lineage: Bacteria > Pseudomonadati > Pseudomonadota > Alphaproteobacteria > Hyphomicrobiales > Aurantimonadaceae > Martelella > Martelella soudanensis. The sequence continues at coordinate 396,978 of NZ_CP054861.1, read as the reverse complement.
GCTTGCGGGTGGCGTGATTCAATCACCGATCTCAGGACCAGCGTGATCACGGCGATCACCGTCAGAATGGTGGCGGCGGCAAAGGCGCCGGTCACGTTGTAATCATCATAGAGCAACTGCACCTGCAGCGGCAGCGTCATGGTTTCGCCGCGAATATTGCCGGAGACGACGCTGACGGCGCCGAACTCGCCGATGACGCGGGCATTCGCCAGGATCGCGCCATAGAGCAGCGCCCAGCGGATATTGGGCAGCGTCACATGCAGGAAGGTCTGCCAGCCGCTGGCGCCAAGGGTAAGCGCTGCTTCCTCCTGATCGCGTCCGACCACCTCCATCAACGGGATCACCTCGCGGGCGACGAACGGGCAGGTGACGAACAGCGAGACAAGCACGATGCCGGTGAGGTTGAACATCAGCTGGATGCCGTATTGATCGGCATAGCTGCCGACAAGCCCGGTGGAGCCGTAGACCAGCAGATAGCACAGCCCCGCGACGATCGGCGAGATCGAGAACGGCAGTTCGATGATCGTGATCAGCGCCCGCCGGCCCGGAAACCGGAAGCGGGTAACGGCCCAGGCCGCGCATATGCCGAAGGCGATGTTGACCGGCAGCGCGATCAGCGCCGTGATCACGGTGAGCTTGATCGCATGCAGCGTTTCCGGCTGGATAATGCCCGAGGCATAGACGCCGATGCCTTCCGAAAAGGCCCGCACGAAGATTGCCAGGCTCGGAAGGCCCATGACGAGGGCTGCAAACGCGACGGCGACGACAACCAGCGCCGTTCTTTTCATCCGGCGTCTGCGCATCAGGGCTCTGACTTGCGGATGGGTCATGGCTCAGCCTCCCCTCGACATGTGCCGCGCGGCGCGGTTCTGGGCGATATTGGCGAGGATCAGCACGGCGAGCGCCAGCGCCAGCACCGTGCCGGCGATCGCGCTTGCGGCCGGCAAGTCGTATTCATCGAGCCGGATCATGATCAGCAGCGAGGTGATCTCGGTCTTGAACGGCATGTTGCCGGCAATGAAGATCACCGCCCCGAATTCGCCGAGTGAACGGGCAAAGGCGAGCGACGCGCCCATGATGAAGCTCGGAAACAGCTGCGGAAACACGATATGGCGGAACACCTGGAAATCGGTGGCGCCGAGCGTCTGGGCCGCCTCTTCGAGGTCGACGCTCAGGCTTTCCATCACCGGCTGCACCGTGCGCACGCCGAAAGGCACGGAGGTGAACGTCATCGCCAGCGCGATGCCCCACCAGGTATAGGCGACCTTGATGCCGAATTCGGAAAGCAGCATGCCCATCCAGCCATTGCGGTCGTAAAGCGCCACCAGCGCAATGCCGGCAACCGCCGTCGGCAGCGCGAACGGCAGGTCGATCAGCGCATCGAGCAGCCGCTTGCCGGGGAAGGTGTAGCGCACGATCACCCAGGCGAGCAGCAGGCCGAAACAGGCGTTGAACACGGTCGCAAGGGCTGCCGCCGAGATCGTGACCCTAAAGGCCGCGAGCGTGCGCGGATTGGAGATGATCCGCCAGTAATCGGCAAACCCGAGCTGGCCGATCTGCCAGAACAGCGCGGAGAGCGGCAACAGGATGATCAGGGCGACAAACAGCAGCGTGGTCCCGAGCGTCAGCCCGAAACCCGGCATGACGCTGCGGTTCGCGCGTCTGGTCGCAGTCGTCATAATGAAAGTCATGGCGGCCTTTTGCAGGTGATGCCGGAGGCTATAGCAATTCTTGTCGGGTTGAACACGGGGTTTTGTCGGCGGCAAAGCGTTTCGCCTGCACCGGGTCGCTTCAGGCGTCAGCGAGTTGGTATGCCCTCGCCACACGCCGATCTCCCCCCTTGAGGGGGAGATGCCCGGCAGGGCAGAGAGGGGTGAACCCTGTCCGATAGCACGGTGTTTGCAGCTTACGTCCCATACCCCTCTCTGTCGCTTTCGCGACATCTCCCCCTCAAGGGGGGAGATTGGGGCGGTGAGGCCGAGATTGGCGTTACGCCATGCTATCCGGCTCAGTCAGGGGTTGAAGACCTCGCCACGATTACCGCGCCGACTGGATCTGATCCAGCACGCCGCCATCGGCGAAATGGGTCTCGTTGGCATCAGCCCAGCCGCCGAAGACGTCCTCGACCGTGATCAGCTTCACCTCCGGGAACTTGTCGGCATATTCGGCCTTCACTTCCGGATTGTGGACGCGGTTGTTGAAGGAGGCGACGATTTCCTGGCCCTGCTGGCTGTAGAGGAATTCGAGATAGGCCTTGGAAACCTCTTCCGTGCCGCGCTCGCTGGCGACCTTGTCGACCACGGCGACCGGGAATTCGGCCAGCAGCGACATCGAGGGCACGACGCGTTCATAATCGTCCTCGCCATACTGGGCGCGGATGTTTTCCACTTCCGCCTCGAAGGTGATCAGCACGTCGCCGATGCCGCGTTCGACGAAGGTGGTGGTGGCGCCGCGGCCGCCGGTATCGAACACGGCGACATTGCCGAGGAAATCGCCCACGAATTCGCGCGCCCTGGCGTCATCGCCGCCGAATTTTTCCAGCGCGTAGCCATAGGCGGCGAGATAGGTGTAGCGGCCATTGCCCGAGGTCTTCGGGTTCGGGAACACGAGCTGCACGTCATCGCGGGCAAGATCGTCCCAGTCCTTGATGTTCTTCGGATTGTCCTTGCGCACCAGGAAGGCCGGCAGCGAATAATAGGGCGAGGCATTGTTCGGCAGCGCCTGCTGCCAGTCGGCGGCGACAAAACCCTTGTCGGCCAGGATCTGCACGTCGAGCACCTGATTGAAGGTGACGAGATCGGCCTTCAGCCCCTGCAGGATCGCGCGGGCCTGCTTGGAGGAGCCGGCATGCGACTGCTTGATGTCGACATCCTGTCCGGTCTCGGCCTTCCAGTATTCGGCAAAGGCCGGGTTGATCGTGGCGTAGAGTTCGCGCGCGATGTCATAGGAGACGTTGAGGATTTCCACCTGATCGGCCTTGGCGGGCGCGGTGAGGATCAGGGCGGCGCCGAGCGCGGCGAGGAGGGTCTTCTTCATGAAATGAACCAATCTGCTGAATGGAAGGATCGTGAGGCGGAGATTAGGAAAAGTGGCGAATTTGCGCCAAGAAAACCCTTCGCATCGAGGCTGCTTCTGTGGAAAATTGCGGTCGAACTTCGGCCTGAAACCGGCTTTTGTTTTCGCGAACCCGGATCGGCCTGCCGGTCATCGCCTGAAAATTTGCCCGCGTCCGGTGCGGATATGCGAACGCGTGCTATAGGTTGGGAGAACCCGTGACAAGGTCTCTACTATCGCGAAGGAACAGTTTCATGAAAATCGGATTTATCGGCCTCGGCCTGATGGGTCGCCCGATGGCGGCGAACCTGATTGACGCCGGACACGAGCTCTTCATCAACCGGGTGAAGCCAGTCTCGCAATTCCTCGTCGAAAAGGGCGCGACGGCCTGCGACACGCCGAAGGCGGTCGCCGAAGCCGCCGAGATCGTCATCACGATCGTATCGGATACCCCCGATGTCGAGGCGGTTCTGTTCGGCGAGAATGGAGCGGCCGAGGGCCTCGGCGAAGGCAAGATGGTGATCGACATGAGCACGATCTCGCCGATGGCAACACGGGCATTCGCTGAAAAGCTGGCCGCGATCGGCTGCTCCTATCTCGATGCCCCGGTTTCCGGCGGCGATATCGGGGCGAAGAATGCGACGTTGACGATCATGGTCGGCGGTTCGGATGAGGATTTCGCCCGCGGCAGGCCGCTGTTTGAGGCGATGGGCAAGACCATCACCCATATCGGCCCGGTGGGCGACGGCCAGACCGCCAAGCTCGCCAACCAGATCGTGGTCGGGCTGACGGTGGAGGCCGTTTCCGAGGCGTTGCTGTTTGCTAAAAAGGCAGGCGCTGACCCGGCCAAGGTGCGCGAGGCGCTGATGGGCGGCTTTGCCGGCTCGCCGATCATGAAAATCCACGGCGAGCGGATGATCAACCGCACATTCGAGCCCGGTTTCCGCATGGTGCTGCAACGCAAGGACATGGCGCTCGCCGTCAACGCCGCCCGCGAGATCGGCCTGTCGCTCCCCAACGCCGCCTCGACCGAGCAGTTGATGAACGCGGCGGTCGCGCGCGGCGATGGCGAACTCGACAATTCCGCGCTGATCCGGACGCTGGAGGCGCTGGCGGGGGTGTGACGCGGGGCCGGAACAGGGTTCCGGGCCTTGCCGCTTGCTCCAAATACTCTCTCCCGCCTGCGGGAGAGATACCCCCGAAAGGGGGAGTGAGGGTGAAGCAGCATGTCATTCCGTGAGGGCGTTCGCGGGGATGGACTCGCCCCTCACTGCCCCTTTCGGGGCATCTCTCCCCTCCGGGGCGAGAAGATTGGGGGGCTTTGCGGAGAGGTCTGCCGAAAAGGGAATTGTTTCCTCGCCGCTGTGGCAAATCCTGTCGGACATCGTGCCGCTCTCCTCTCAACTCCGTCATGCCGGCCTTGAGCCGGCATCCAGGGCGATTCGAAGAGTTTTTCGCGATATGAGTGTCATCGTCAGTGTCCGTCGTGTGGCCCTGGGCCCCGGGTCAAGCCCGGGGTGACGGTGGGAGAGGGAGCGATTTTGTCGGTGGCCTTTGTCGGCAACCAAGGAATTTATTCCTGCTCGAACTCCACCAGCGCGCCCTGGAAATCCTTCGGGTGGGCGAACAGGACCGGTTTGCCATGGGCGCCGGTCTTGGGCTTGCCGTCGCCCAGTATCCTGATGCCGAGTTCATCAAGCTTCTCCGAGGTCGCCCCGATCTCCTCCACCTCGAAACAGAGGTGATGGATGCCGCCGCTCGGGTTCTTGTCCAGAAAGCCGGCGATCGGCGAGCCTTCGCCCAGCGGATGCAACAGCTCGATCTTGGTGTTTTCCAGCACGACGAACACCACGGTGACGCCGTGTTCGGGCAGGTCCTGCGGCTCGGAGACCGCAGCACCCAGCGTCTGATAGCGCGCCGCCGCCTCGGCAAGGTCGGGCACGGCGATGGCGACGTGATTGAGACGAGTGATCATGCGGGCCTCTATCTGTTGCGCCTCTTGCCCTCGATGAGGTCGAGCAGCGAATTGGCGGAATCGAGCACGTTGGTGCCGGGGCCGTAGACGGCGGCGACGCCGTTTTCCAACAGGAAATCGTAGTCCTTGCGCGGAATGACCCCGCCGACGACCACGATCACCTCGTCGGCGCCGCGCTTCTTCAGCGCCGCGATCAGTTGCGGGGCAAGCGTCTTGTGGCCGGCGGCAAGCGACGACATGCCGACGATGTCCACCTTCTCGCTGACCGCGAGATCGGCGGCTTCCTCGGGCGTCTGGAACAGCGGGCCGGCAATGACGTCGAAGCCGATGTCGCCATAGCCGGAAGCGATCACCTTGGCGCCGCGATCATGGCCATCCTGGCCGAGCTTGGCGACCAGAATGCGCGGGGCCTTGCCCTTCGTCTCGACATAGGTCTTCAGCCGTTCGGTAATGACGGCGTATTCCGGATCGTCCTTGTAGGCCGCGCCATAGATGTTGCGCACCACCTTCGGCGTTGCGGCGTAGCTGCCGAAGGTCTCCCGCATCGCATCGGAAATCTCGCCGACGGTGGCGCGCGCCCGTGCTGCCTCGACGGCTGCCTCCAGAAGATTGCCCTCGCCGGTCTTCGCGACCTCGGCAAGCCGGGCCAGCGTCCTTTCCGCCGCCTTCGGGTCGCGCTGGCGGCGGGTCTCGCCGATCCGGCGGATCTGGGCGGCCCGCACCGCCGAATTGTCGATGTCGAGCGTTTCGATCGGCTCCTCGTTTTCAAGCCGGAACCTGTTGACGCCGACGATCACCTCCTCGCCCTTGTCGACGGCGGCCTGGCGACGGGTCGCTGCCTCCTCGATCAGCTTTTTCGGCAGGCCGGCGTCAACGGCGGCGGTCATGCCGCCCTGTTCCTCGATTTCGCTCATCAGCGCCCAGGCCTTTTCGGCAAGCTCGCTGGTCAGGCTCTCGACATAATAGGAACCGGCCAGCGGATCGACCACTCTGGTCACGCCGGTCTCGTTTTGCAGGATCAACTGGGTGTTGCGGGCGATGCGGGCGGAAAATTCGGTCGGCAGCGCCATCGCCTCATCAAGGGCATTGGTGTGCAGCGACTGTGTCCCGCCAAGCGCCGCCGACATCGCCTCATAGGCGGTGCGGACGACGTTGTTGTAGGGGTCCTGCTCCTGCAGCGACACGCCGGAGGTCTGGCAATGGGTCCTGAGCATCAGCGAGGATGCCTTTTTGGGCGCGAATTCCTCCATGATCCGCGTCCACAGGAGACGCGCGGCGCGCAGCTTGGCGGCCTCCATGAAGAAATTCATGCCGATCGCGAAGAAGAACGACAGTCGCCCGGCAAATGCATCGACATCGAGGCCCTTGGCGATGGCCGCGCGGACATATTCGCGGCCGTCGGCGAGCGTGAAGGCGAGCTCCTGGACCAGCGTCGCGCCCGCCTCCTGGATGTGATAGCCGGAAATCGAGATCGAATTGAACTTCGGCATTTCCTTCGCGGTATATTCGATGATGTCGGCGATGATCCGCATCGAGGGTTCGGGCGGATAGATATAGGTGTTGCGGACCATGAACTCCTTGAGGATATCGTTCTGGATGGTGCCGCTGAGCCTGTCGCGGGAAACGCCCTGTTCCTCGCCGGCGACGATGAAGCTTGCCAGGATCGGGATCACCGCGCCGTTCATCGTCATCGATACCGATATCGCCTCGAGCGGAATGCCGTCGAACAGGATCTTCATGTCCTCGACCGAATCGATCGCGACGCCGGCCTTGCCGACATCGCCTTCCACGCGCGGATGGTCGCTGTCATAGCCGCGATGGGTGGCGAGATCGAAGGCGACCGAGACGCCCTGCTGGCCGGCGGCGAGATTGCGGCGGTAGAAGGCGTTGCTCTCCTCCGCCGTCGAAAAGCCGGCATATTGGCGGATGGTCCAGGGGCGGCCGGCATACATGGTGGCGCGTGGACCGCGCACGAACGGGGCGAAGCCCGGCAGACTGCCGAGGTGATCGATGCTGTCAAGGTCTTCCGCGGTATAGAGCGGCTTGACGGCGATCCCTTCCGGCGTGTTCCAGGTCAGGTCCTCGACCGGCTTTTTCGCCTCCTTTTCGGCAAGCGCCTTCCAGTCCGCGATGGTCTTGTCGTTCGACATCGTCATTTCCTCCCGCCGGTCATCATTCGAACTCCATGATCATTTCATCGACGGCGAGGTTCTGGCCGGTCTCGACGGCAACGGCCTTCACTACGCCGCGCCTTTCGGCGCGCAGGATGTTTTCCATCTTCATCGCCTCGACGGTTGCCAGCGCCTGGCCGGCCTCCACCGTATCGCCGGCTGCGACCGACAGCGCGGTGATCACGCCCGGCATCGGGCAGAGCAGCATTTTCGACGTGTCCGGCGGCTGTTTTTCCGGCATCAGTCTGGCAAGGGCGGCAACATGCGGCGAGCGCACCCGCGCCATGACATCCATACCGCGCCAGCGCAGCCGGATCGCCGGCCCCTTCAGATCGACCTTGATGCCGGCGGCGCGACCATCAAAATCGAAGCGCGCATGGCTCATGCCCGGCAGCCAGTCGCTGGCAACGCTCAACGTCTTGCCATCGGCAAAGGTGATCGTGGCCATGCTGCCGGCGGCGATCGTCAGCGTGAAGGCGTGGCCGGCAAGCGTCACCACCCAGTCGGCGCCGATCGCGCGGCGGTGATTGTCGATGGTGCCGGAGATGTGCGCGGCGCGGTCCTGAACCCGGTAATTGATCAGCGCCGCAACCGCCGCCAGCATGCGCGCGGCATGGTCGTCGGGAGCAACGCCCGCAAAGCCGTCGGGAAACTCTTCCGCGATATAGGCCGTCGTCAATTTTCCGGACCGGAACCGCTCCTGGCGCATCACCGCCGACAGAAACGGCAAATTGTGGCCGATGCCCTCGACCTCGAAATTGTCGAGCGCATCGCTCATCGCATCGATCGCGCTGGCGCGGTCGGGGGCGTGAGTGCAGAGCTTGGCGATCATCGGGTCGTAATACATCGAGATCTCGCCGCCCTCGGTGACGCCGGTATCGTTGCGCACCAGAGAGCCATCGGGATAGGCCCCCTCTTGCGGCGGACGATAGCGCGTCAGCCGGCCGATCGAGGGCAGGAAATTGCGATAGGGATCCTCGGCGTAAAGCCTGCTCTCGATCGCCCAGCCCTTGAGCGCGACATCGTCCTGGCCGAAAGACAGCTTCTCGCCGGCGGCGACCCGGATCATCTGCTCGACCAGATCGAGCCCGGTGACCAGTTCGGTCACGGGATGCTCCACCTGAAGGCGGGTGTTCATCTCGAGGAAGTAGAACTTGTTTTGCCTGCCGTCGACGATGAACTCGACCGTGCCGGCGGAATGGTAGCCGACGGCCTTGGCAAGCGCCACCGCCTGCTCGCCCATCGCCTTGCGGGTGGTCTCGTCAAGGAACGGCGAGGGCGCTTCCTCGATGACTTTCTGATTGCGGCGCTGGATCGAGCATTCGCGCTCGCCGAGATAGAGGCAATTGCCGTGCCTGTCGCCGAGCACCTGGATTTCGATATGGCGCGGCTCGGTCACGAATTTCTCGATGAAGATGCGGTCGTCGCCAAACGCGTTCCTGGCCTCGTTCTTCGAGGACTGGAAGCCCTCGCGCGCCTCGGCGGCATTCCAGGCAATGCGCATGCCCTTGCCGCCGCCGCCGGCCGATGCCTTGATCATCACCGGATAGCCGATTTCGTCGGAAATCCTCACCGCTTCGTCGGCATCCGCGATCAGGCCCATGTGACCCGGCACTGTCGAAACGCCCGCTTCTGCGGCAAGCTTCTTCGAGGTGATCTTGTCGCCCATCGCCTCGATCGCGCCCACTGGCGGGCCGATGAATATGACGCCTTCTTTCTCCAGTGCGGCGGCGAAGAGCGGGTTTTCGGAAAGAAAGCCATAGCCCGGATGCACGGCATCCGCGCCCGTTTCACGGATCGCGTCAAGAATATTCTCGATGACGTTATAGGACTGGTTGGACGGGGCCGGGCCGATATGCACCGCCTCGTCCGCCAGCTTCACATGCAGCGCATCCCGGTCGGCATCGGAATAGACCGCGACGGTGGCAATGCCCATCGTCTTCGCCGTCCTGATGACCCGGCAGGCGATTTCGCCGCGATTGGCGATAAGAATTTTCTTGATCATGACTGCGGGCCTCAAAGCGGAATGGTATCGTGTTTCTTCCAGTGCGTCGCGGCCTGCTTGTTGCGCAGCGAGGCGAAGGCGCGGGCGATGCGGCGGCGGGAGGAATGCGGCATGATCACCTCGTCGATGAAGCCGCGTTCGGCGGCGACGAAGGGGTTGGCGAAGCGCTCCTCGTATTCGGCCACCTTGGCGGCGATCTTTTCAGCATCGCCGAGATCGGCGCGGTGGAGGATTTCGGTCGCCCCCTTGGCGCCCATCACCGCGATTTCCGCCGTCGGCCAGGCATAATTGATATCGGCGCCGATATGTTTGGAGGCCATCACGTCATAGGCGCCGCCATAGGCCTTGCGGGTGATCAGCGTCACCATCGGCACGGTCGCCTGGGCATAGGCGAACAGCAGTTTCGCGCCGTGCTTGATGACGCCGCCATATTCCTGGCCGGTGCCCGGCAGGAAGCCCGGCACGTCGACCAGCGTCAAAAGCGGAATGTTGAAGGCATCGCAGAACCGCACGAAGCGGGCCGCCTTGCGGGACGAGTCGATATCGAGGCAGCCGGCCAGCACCATCGGCTGGTTGGCGACGACGCCGACGGTCTGGCCTTCGATCCGCAGAAAGCCGGTAACGATATTGCGCGCGAACGCCTCCTGAAGCTCGAAGAAATCGCCCTCGTCCGCCAGCGCATGGATCAGCTCCTTGATGTCGTAGGGCTTGCTGGAACTGTCGGGGATCAGCGTGTCGAGGCGTTTTTCGAGGCGGCCCGGATCGTCATGGAACGGGCGCACCGGCGGCTTTTCGCGGTTGTTGAGCGGCAGGAAATCGAACAGCAGCCGGACCTGTTCCAGCGTCTCGATATCGTTTTCATAGGCCCCGTCGGCGACCGAGGATTTTTTCGTATGGGTATCCGCGCCGCCGAGTTCTTCCGCCGTGATCACCTCGTTGGTGACGGTCTTGACCACGTCCGGGCCGGTGACGAACATGAACGAGCTGTCGCGCACCATGAAGATGAAATCGGTCATCGCCGGCGAATAGACCGCGCCGCCGGCGCACGGCCCCATGATCACCGAAATCTGCGGGATCACGCCGGAGGCCTCGACATTGCGGCGGAACACCTCGGCATAGCCGGCAAGCGAGGCGACGCCTTCCTGAATGCGCGCGCCGCCGGAATCATTGAGGCCGATCACCGGCGCGCCGTTCTTGACCGCCATATCCATGATCTTGCAGATCTTCTGGGCATGGGTTTCCGACAGCGAACCGCCGAGCACGGTGAAATCCTGCGAGAACACATAGACCTGACGGCCGTTGATCGTGCCCCAGCCGGTGACGACGCCATCGCCCGGCACCTTCTGGCCGGCCATGCCGAAATCGACGCAGCGATGGGTGACATACATGTCGTATTCTTCGAAGGAGCCTTCGTCGAACAGGACCTCGATGCGCTCGCGCGCCGTCAGCTTGCCCTTGGCGTGCTGGGCGTCGATGCGCCGCTTCCCGCCGCCGAGACGGGCCTCCTCGCGACGGCTTTCCAATTGTTCCAGAACTGATTGCATGCCTCTTCCCCATTGCCGGACGAACCGTGGCCATATCGCAAAGCCGAACCGCAGAATATGATTGAACGCGTGAGTTTGTTAAATTATAAAATGGCAAATCTGAAATTGCGAAATTGCAAACATGGCCGCAGGAAAACTCTTCATCGGGCGCAAGGTGCGCGACATCAGGCTTCATGGCAACATGACGCAGAGCCAGTGCGCCGAACGGCTCGGCATTTCAACGAGCTACCTCAACCAGATCGAGAACAACCAGCGCCCGGTTTCCGCCGCCGTGCTGCTGGCATTGGCCGAGAAATTCCAGCTCGATCTCAGCGAGTTGTCGTCAGGAGAAGGCGATCGCCTGCTGTCGGCGCTCACCGAGGCGCTGACCGATCCGGTGTTCGAGAACTATACGCCAGGGCTGCAGGAGCTGAAACTCGTGGTCCAGAACGCCCCCGGCTTCGCCCATGCGCTGGTCGCCGCCCATCAGGCCTACCGGCGGATGAACGAGCAGCTTGCAAGCTTCGACGACACGATTTCGCGCGCGAGCCCGCTGGAGGCGACGCCCTATGAGGAAGTGCGCGATTTCTTCCATTTCGTCGACAACTATCTTCACGACCTCGACATGGCGGCGGAGACGCTTGCCGCCGGGATCGGCATCGGCGAGGCCGACGACGCCGCGCTGCTTGCCGGTCATCTCGAAAAGACCCACGGCGTCAGGGTGCTCCGTATCGGCCCGGAAAGCGCGCTGATTCGGCAATACGACCCCAAACAGCGCACGCTTGCGATCAACGCCTCGGTGCCGCCATCGACCCGCAATTTCCAGATGGCCCTGCAGATCGGGCAGTTGCATGCGGCTGATCTGATCGACCGGATCGCGGCGGAGGCGGGCTTCCGCTCGCCCGAGGCGATCGATATCTGCCGGGCCGGACTGCAGAATTATTTCGCCGGCGCGCTGATGATGCCTTATCGCAAGTTCCTGACCGCCGCCCACGAATTGCGCCACGATATCGAACTGCTCTCGGCGCGCTTCGGCTCTTCGCTGGAGCAGGTCTGTCACCGGCTTTCGACGCTTCAGCGCCCCGGCCAGAAGGGCGTGCCGATCTTCTTCGCAAGGGTCGATCGCGCCGGCAACATCACCAAGCGCCACAGCGCGGCCAAGCTGCAATTCGCCCGTTTCGGCGCGGCCTGTCCGCTGTGGAATGTCCATCAGGCCTTCGAACAGCCCGACCGGATCATCCGCCAGCTTGCCGAAACGCCGGATGGCGCGCGCTATCTCTGTCTCGCGACCCAGATCACCAAGGGCGGCGGCGGGTTCTTTGCGCCCAAGCCCACCTATGCGATCGCGCTCGGCTGCGAGATTTCCTATGCCGGCTCCTTCGTCTATGCCGACGATCTCGACGCCGAAAACCGCGCCGCCTTCAACCCGATCGGCATTTCCTGCCGGATCTGCGAGCGCACCAGATGCTTGAGCCGCGCCGTGCCGCCGCTGAAGCGCAAGATCACCGTCGACCAGAACCAGCGGCATTTCCTGCCGTATGAACTGATGTGAGAAGGCCGCCGGCGCTTTGTTTTACGGCGCAGTTTTCGGGCCGGCTTCGGTGCAGTTGCTGGGGAACCATTTCGACAGGAAATCGACGAAGGTGCGCACCTTCTGCGGCAAATAGCGGCGGTGAGGGTAAATCGCGTAGATCGCCGCGCTGGTCGGCAGATGGTCGTCGAAAAGGGTGACGAGCGCTCCGGAGGCGACAGGTTCGCGGGCGATGAAATCCGGCACCAGCGCCACGCCCAGCCCCGCGATCGCGCCCCGCATGGTCGCGATCGGCGAATTGACCGAGACCGGCCCGTGGATCGGCACGGTATAGACCGTGCCATCCTCGGGGTTCCTGAACCTGAGCGAGCCGTGGGATTTCGGATTGGTGTCGACCAGGAACGGCACATGCGCCAGATCGGCGGGCTTTTCCAGCGGCCGGTCCAGCGCCGCAAGCCATGTCGGCGAGACGCAGATCAACGACTTGAAGTCCGACAGCTTGCGCGCGATCAGCGTGGAGTCCTCCAGGCTGGTGATCCGGATCGCGATATCGTAGCCTTCCTCGACAAGATCGACGAACCGGTCCTCGGCGACGATGTCCAGCGACAGGTCGGGATGGGCGGCGGTGAAATCGAGCAGCGACCGGCCGACCGGCGCATCGATGAAGGTGCGCGGAACCGAAACGCGCAGCTTGCCGCGCAGGTCGGAATTATTGGCGCGCACGGTATCGGAGAGGTTGTCGACGTCCTGGATGATGTCGATCACGCGGCGATGATAGAGCTGTCCGGCCTCCGTGAGCGAGAACTGGCGCGTCGTGCGGTTCAAAAGCAGCACGCCGAGATCATCCTCCAGTTCACGCACATATTTCGACAGAAGCGCCTTGGAGCGGCCGGTTTTGCGGGCGGCGGAGGAAAAACCCTCGGCCTCGACCACGTCGATGAAGGCCCGCATTCTCGTCAAAGTGTCCATTGCCGCTCCTCAAAAGGGCTCGAGAAAAATTTATTTCAGTTTTGTCAATCAGATAGCATCTTCAACGGGATGCCGGGGGAAATTTTGGGGTGCGCCACTTGATTTTCAAGGCCGGATTCAATATCTCTCCGGTTGCCCAAAGTCGCGCGTGCCTGTGGGTGTCCGCCGAACTCTCGAATGGTGAGGGTCACGGTAAGGTACCTGGAACTAACCCCTCCAGTCGCTTCCCGGCCAACCGGTCAAGCGAGGACATCTTGAAGCAACGACGGTGCGGGCCTTTCTGGTGTCTCCCAGCTTTCCATCGGCCGGGGTACTAAAGAGGCACATACCATCATTGCCGGAAGTGCGGCGGGTTACCCCCACCAATCCAAGGCAGACAAAGCCGGATCATCCTTGTCATCAGGGGTGGTTCACACTTGAGCGTTCGCCGCAATCGTTCCCCGGGGTCTCCACCGGCCGGGATCGTGCGCGGGTCGATGCGCCCTTTGTCATCCGGAAAAACTCCGGATCAGAATGCTTCAGAAGGGGTTAACAATGACCACCGAGCGTATTGCCGAATTCTTCCGCACCCGCCGTCCCGAAGGGCCGTGCCTGGTTGTCGACCGCGAAATCGTGCGCGACAACTACACCGCCTTCCGCCGCGCGCTGCCCAACAGCGACATCTTCTACGCGGTCAAGGCCAATCCCGCGCCGCAGATCCTTGAGCTGCTCGCCAGCCTCGGCTCCAACTTCGATTGCGCGTCCGTCGCCGAAATCGAAATGGCGCTGGAAGCAGGTGCTACCTCCGACCGCATTTCCTTCGGCAACACCATCAAGAAGGAACGCGATATCGCCCGCGCCCATGCGCTCGGCGTCAACCTGTTCGCCGTCGATTGCCATGAGGAAGTCGAAAAGATCGCTCGTGCCGCCCCCGGCGCCCGGGTGTTCTGCCGCGTGCTGACCGATGGCGAAGGCGCCGAATGGCCGCTGTCGCGCAAGTTCGGCTGCGTCCCGGCCATGGCCGTCGACGTGCTGGTCTATGCCCATCAGCTTGGCCTCACAAGCTACGGCGTATCCTTCCATGTCGGCTCGCAGATGACCAAGGTCGAAGCCTGGGACGCGGCGCTTTCCGACGCCAAGCGGGTGTTCGCCCAGCTTGCCAAGCAGGGCATCCACCTGCAGATGGTCAATATGGGCGGCGGTTTCCCGACCAAGTATCTGCGCGACGTGCCGACGGCGGAAGCCTACGGTCAGGCGATCTTTGCCGCTCTGTCGCGTCACTTCGGCAACCAGCTCCCGCGCACGATCATCGAGCCGGGCCGCGGCATGGTCGGCAATGCCGGCGTCATCAAGTCGGAAGTCGTGCTGATCTCGAAGAAGTCCGACGATGACAAGCATCGCTGGGTGTTCCTCGACATCGGCAAGTTCGGCGGTCTCGCCGAAACCATGGACGAGGCGATCCGTTACCCGATCCGCACGGAGCGCGACGGCGACGAGATGGAGCCTTGCGTTCTCGCCGGCCCGACCTGCGACAGCGCCGACGTGATGTACGAGAAGAACATGTATCCGCTGCCGATCACGCTGACGATCGGCGACGAGGTTCTGATCGAGGGTACGGGCGCCTACACCACGACCTATGCGTCGGTCGCCTTCAACGGTTTCGAGCCGCTGAGGTCCTACGTCATCTGAGGATTTTCTCCTTTCGCGAACCGGTGCGGCTTCGAAGGCCGCGCCGGGGTGAACCGGCCGGACGTTCCGACGCCTCCGGCCATTTTGCTGCACCTTAAATTTGGGGGGATGTTCCGATGGCCCCGGTTGTTGCTGAAATCGCCGTTCAGTTCGCTGTTCAGTCCTTTGTGATTGCCGAAGAGGCCCATATTGACGGGCGCGCCCGCGAGGCGCTGCTCGATCGCGCCATGGGCCCGATGCGGAAGAAGAAATCGTCCGAAAAACTGCGCCGCAACCGTTTGCCGGCCGATGGGCTTGCGCTCGTTGCCCGCGATGACAACGGCGCGCTGATCGGCACGGTGCGCCTCTGGCACGTCGACGCCGGCATTTGCGCAGAAGGGCGCGGCCTGCCCGCACTGCTGCTCGGCCCGCTGGCTGTCGAGCCGGGCTTGTCCGGCAAGGGCGTGGGCGCGGCGCTGATGCGCGCCGCGATCGAGACCGCCCGCGAGCGCGGCCACGGCGCGATCCTGCTGGTCGGCGATCCGGAATATTACGCCCGCTTCGGCTTTTCGGCAGACAAGGCCCATCACCTGGTGATGCCCGGCCCGTTCGAACGGCATAGGTTTCTCGGCCTGGAGCTGAAGGATGGCTGGCTTACGGGCGCTGCGGGCGTTCTTGTCGCCACCGGCAGGAAAATCCCGTCCGCCCGCGTCAAGCCGTTTCGCCGCGCCGCCTGAGCCTTCCGCAATGCAAAAATCTCCGCCGATCTGCGGAGATTTTTTGTGCCGGCGCATGTGTGTTGCCAACAGTCATTCTCAATGACCCAGACTGCTGACAAAGCTATCCTTTTTACGGACGTCATCCTCGGCCTTGTGCCGAGGATCTAACCACGGTCCCGCACGAGCGGCGTTGGCGTTTCGTAAGGGCCCGTAAAGGATTGTATTTGAACTGACTTTTCGTCCGAGACGCCTGTCGAGTAGATGCGTGCTTAGATGCTCGGGACAGGCCCGAGCATGACGGCGGAGAGAGGGATAGGCTTTGCCAACAAACTGAGTCATTTTCAATGCCCGTTGGTATGGTTTCCCATCCGCGCAAAAAAGAACCCGGCCACATGGGCCGGGTTTGCTCAAATTCGTATCTCCGACCGATCAGCCCGCAGCGCGCGACTTTTCGAAGCGCTTGCGTTCGTTGGAGTCGAGATACATCTTCCGGAGCCGGATCGACTTCGGGGTCACTTCCATCAGTTCGTCGTCCTGGATCCACGACAGCGCCCGGTCGAGGGTCATGCGGATCGGCGGGGTCAGCTTGACGGCTTCGTCCTTGCCGGCGGAGCGGATGTTGGTGAGCTGCTTGCCCTTCAGGACGTTGACCTCGAGGTCGTTCTCGCGGGTATGGATGCCGATGATCATGCCGGCATAGACCTTGTCGCCGGGCTCGATGATCATCGGGCCGCGATCTTCCAGGTTGAACATGGCGTAGGCCACGGCTTCACCCGACTGGTTGGACAAGAGAACGCCCTGGTTGCGTCCGCCGATCTCGCCCTTGAAGGGCTGGTAGGCGTGGAACAGGCGGTTCATGATCGCCGTGCCGCGCGTGTCGGTCAGAAGCTCCGACTGGTAGCCGATCAGGCCGCGGGTCGGCGCGAAGAACACCAGCCGGACACGGTCGCCGCCCGACGGGCGCAGTTCGACCATCTCGCCCTTGCGTTCGGCCATCTTCTGCACGACGATGCCGGAATGTTCCTCATCGACGTCGATGACGACTTCCTCGACCGGTTCCATCAACTGGCCGGTTTCCTCATCCTTGTGCATCACGACGCGCGGACGCGAGACGGCGATCTCGAAGCCTTCGCGGCGCATGGTCTCGATCAGCACGGCAAGCTGCAGTTCGCCGCGGCCGGAGACGTAGAAACTGTCCTTGCCCTCGGCTTCCTCGATCTTCAGCGCGACATTGCCCTCGGCTTCCTTGAGCAGGCGGTCGCGGATCACGCGGCTCGTGACCTTGTCGCCTTCGGTGCCGGCAAGCGGGCTATCGTTGACGATGAACGACATGGTGACGGTCGGCGGGTCGATCGGCTGGGCGGTCAGCGGCGTGGTGACGGCCGGGTCGCAGAACGTGTCGGCAACCGTGCCCTTGGAAAGGCCGGCGATCGCGACGATGTCGCCCGCATGCGCTTCATCGATCGGCTGGCGCTCGATGCCGCGGAAGGCGAGGATCTTGGAGACGCGGCCGGTCTCGACGGTCTTGCCATCCTGGCCGAGAACCTTCACCGCCTGGTTCGGCTTGAGCGAACCGGAGTTGATGCGGCCGGTGATGATGCGGCCGAGATAGGGATTGGCTTCCAAAAGCGTGCCGATCATCGAGAACGGGCCTTCGGCGACGGTCGGGGCCGGAACATGGTCGATGACCAGGTCGAGAAGCGGGCCAAGACCCTGATCCTTCGGGCCTTCCGGGCTCGTGCCCATCCAGCCGGCGCGGCCGGAGCCGTAAAGGATGTGGAAGTCGAGCTGCTCGTCGGTGGCGTCGAGCGCTGCGAACAGGTCGAACACCTCGTTGACGACTTCGTCCGGACGGGCATCCGGGCGGTCGATCTTGTTGATCGCGACGATCGGGCGGAGGCCGACCTTCAGCGCCTTGCCGACCACGAACTTGGTCTGCGGCATCGGGCCTTCGGCGGCGTCGACCAGAACGATGGCGCCATCCACCATCGACAGGATGCGCTCGACCTCGCCACCGAAATCGGCGTGGCCGGGGGTGTCAACGATATTGATGCGGGTATCCTTCCACACGACCGAGGTCGCCTTGGCGAGGATGGTGATGCCGCGTTCCTTTTCGAGATCGTTGCTGTCCATCACGCGTTCGTCGACGCGCTGGTTTTCACGGAAAGAGCCGGACTGTTTCAGAAGCTCGTCGACAAGGGTCGTCTTGCCATGGTCAACGTGCGCGATGATCGCGATGTTGCGAAGTGCCATGTGTAAAATCTCTGGGGCTGGGGCGCAGTCAATGCTTTGGGAGGAGGCGCCCGATACTCATGGGGGCGCTCATACACACATTTTGACGAAAACGAAAGAGAATGTTTTGTGGCAGCGGCGCCGGCCGCTCGGCTGTGTGCTAGAGAGGGGCCGCAACGGAGGGTTCGCGATGCAGCGCGACAGGCTTGTTCTTCTGTCACCGGGGTTTGCGGATCCCGCCTATCCCGGCCGGATATTCTATTGCTGGCATTGTGCGCTGATGGAAGGGGTTCTGGCTTCCTTCCCGGCGCTTGCCGCCCGTCTCGACGTCGAGCGCATCGCATGGCCGCGTCCCCGTCTCGAGGCGATCGCTCTGGCGGGGATCGAAAACCAGTCTCTGCCCCTGCTGGTGCTCGCCGATGGCGCGACCTCGCCAATACAGACCGGCATCCATGAAGGCCACGCCTTCGTATCCGACAAGGATGCGATCCTTGCCGTCCTGTCCGAACGTCACGGTTTTCCGGTTCCGCATCCGTAGCGCAAGTCCGGGATGGGCGAACCGCTGCCTTCAGCCGGCCGCCGCCGTCGCGCATTGCCCGAGCCTCTGTTCCAGAAGATCGAACAGCGCGCCGCCGGTCTGTGGTCGGCCGTCACGGGATTTGAACGGCGCGCGGATCCCGTCTTCAGGCTTGAACACCGGCAGATGGCCTTTGGGCGCGTCCTCGGGCGAGAATGTCATCGCATCATAGGTCAGCCATTCGCCGTTCTTGCGCCAGCCGACCGCATCGCCGAAAGCGACAAGCCGATCCGGTGTTTCCGACAGGCGTGCGCCGTCCGCGCCGCCCGCCGGAAGGGTTTCCAGCACATCCCGCTGGGCCGAAAGCCCGAACCTGCCGCCGGAGGCTTCGGAAAACAGCCGGTCGATATAGAGGATATCGGCGCAGGGCAGGCGGTCGACGTCATCCCTGCCGAGCCAGCCTTCATTGGTGCGGTTGGCAAGGATCAGGGCGATTTCCGAGGCCTCGGTATTGGCAGCGCGAAAATCGCCTGTGGCGAGATCGGCGCGCATATCTTCGTAACGGCGCGCCGGATCATGCGCGGCCGTTCCCTCGAGAAAGGTCAGCGCGCTGACGACAATGACCGCGATGACGGCGCAGACGGCGAGAAGGGTCTTGTTCCTCAAAAGCCTGTTCATCGCCCGCTCCTATTTCCAGCCCAGCAGAAGGGCGCCCTGGTAGAAGGCGAAGGCGACCAGCCATGCATAGATCAGCGAGACGACCAGCGAGAAGATCATGAACCACCATGACCGGCTTTCCGCCTTCACGGTCGCGACCGTGGTCAGGCAGGGCGTGTAGAGCAGGCAGAACAGGCAGAAGGAATAGGCGGCGGCCGGCGACACCGTCGTCGCGATCTGGTGGGCGACGAGGCCGGAGGACATGGCGTAGATGGTCGACAGCGACCCGATCACCACTTCCTTGGCGATGAAGCCGAAGATCAGCGCCAGCGTCAGATAGGGATTGATGCCGATCGGCGCCATGACCGGTTGCAGCAGTTCGCCGAGCTGTCCGCCCCAGGTGTCGAGGCCGGTGGCGTTGGTCGGGAAGTTGGTGAGGAACCAGACCGCGATCGTGCCGATGATGATGAAATTGGTCGCCCGGTGCAGGAATTCGCGCAATTCGCCATAGCCGCGCAGCCAGACCTGACGGATGGTCGGAACCCGGTAGGGCGGAAGCTCCAGAACGAAGGGCTCGGTATTCTTGAATTGTTTTGACCGGCTGAAGATGGCGGCTGCCAGAAAGGCTGCGGCAAAGGAAATGACGTAGAAGGAGAACAGCACGAGCGGAGCCTGTGCCGGCGGAAAAACGGCGGCGATGATGAACACGAACACCGCCAGCCGCGCCGAACACAGCGAGAACGGGATGATCAGCATCGACAGCAGGCGCAGGGGCTGCGAGCGCATCACCCGCGTTCCCATCAGCGCCGGCACGTTGCAGCCGAAGCCCATCATCTGCATCACGAAGGAACGCCCGTCGAGGCCGATGCGGCGCATCCAGGTGTCCATCAGATAGGCCGCGCGCGACAGGTAGCCGCTGTCCTCGACGGCCGCCATGCAGAAGAAGAACAGCATGATCAGCGGCACGAAGGATGCGACAGTGGCGACGCCGAGCCAGATGCCGTTGATGACGAAGTTCTTCAGCCATCCCGGCCCGAGGTCGAGCACCGGTTCGAGAATGCGGCTCTGGATCCAGCCGGTGATCGCGCCGACCCAGTCCTGCGACGGCAGGCCGATGATCCAGACGATATAGAAGACCAACAGCATCACCGCGAAGAACAGCGGCAGGCCGAAGACCGGATGCAGCAGGAAGCGGTCGAGTTTCGCGGTCAGCGTCTCGGGCGGGTTTTCGGGATAGACGACGGCGCCGGAAAGCGTTTCGGCAAGGGTTTCCTCGCTCATCAGCGTGGCGCGCAGCCCTTCATAATCGGCAAGGGCGGGGGGCGTGTCGGCGCGGGCGGCGAGCGCGGCGTCAACGCTGGCGATCGCCTCCGGATAGCCCTCGCCATATTTGGCGCTGATGAGGTGAACCGGCAGGCCAAGGCGGACGGAAAGCGCTTCCGTATCGATCTGAATGTCGGCCTTGCGGGCCTCATCCGCCATGTTGAGCATGACGACGGCTGGCAGGCCGAGCTGCTTGACCTGCAACGGCATCAGGATCTGGCGGTCGATCTGGCTGGCATTGATGACGATGATGACAAGGTCGACCGCATAGGTCTTCAGAAAGTCGGCAACGACCGTTTCATCCTCGGAAAAACCCTCGAGATCGTAAATGCCGGGGAGGTCGACGAACTCCAGTTCGCGGCCGGAAAGGCTTACCCGTGCATTGGAAAGCGAGACGGTAATGCCGGGCCAGTTGCCGACATAGGCGCTTGCGCCGGTAATGCGGTTGTAAAGCATCGACTTGCCGGTGTTGGGTTGGCCGATCATGGCGATGCGTGGAATGTCGTTGCGGTCGAAATTGGCTTCAGCGGGTGCGCAGTGGCTCATCGAAAATATCCGTTCCCGATCAGGCAGGGCGGTCGGCCCTTGTCCGGCGTTTCAGTTCAGCGACTGATCCGATGTGCCTTTGCGGCCTCTTTCGGTGTTGCAGCCCGTGCTGGACGCGCGGGCTGCAAGGCTTTCAGATCTTGCGGACCTTGACGAGTTCCGCTTCGGCGCGGCGAATGGCGATCTCGGTGGCCTTTCCGGCGCGCACCACGAGCGGGCCTCCGAACCATCCGCGCCGCACCATGGAAACCTGATGGCTGCTGCTCAATCCGAGCGCGCGCAGCCGCACCGAAAGCCCGTTTTCGAAACTGCCGGCCTCGACGATCTCGACAATGCCGCTTTCGCCGGGCTGAAGGCTTTCAAGAGAGACGATGCGACCCTCCAGCGCCGTCTCCATGGTCGGATCGTTCATCGCTATTCCTTTCTGGAAGAACCGATTTCCCGGTCGATGAAATAATTGGAATGCGGGCCGTCGCCGATCAGGTCGATCTTGTCGAGGATGGCGGAAAACAGGGTTTCCTCCTCGCGCTGTTCGCGCACGAACCACTGCAGGAACTCGAAGGTGGCGTGGTCGCCTTCCTCCTCGGCGCGGGTGGTGGCGGCGTAGATGTTGCGGGTCACTTTCCTTTCGGTTTCGAGAATGGCCGCAAACAGCTCGCGCGGCGTCTGCGCCTCGATTTTCGGGGCCTGCATGTCGGCAATCCTGACCGCGAAGTCGAGGTCGAACAGATAGGCCAGAAAGCGGTGCATATGGTCCAGTTCCTCGGTGGCCTGCGCCAGAAGAAAGGCCTGGCAACCGGCCATGTTGCGCTGGTTGCACCAGGCGGCGGCCTGGAAATAGAAACGCGCGGCCTCCATTTCGCCGTTCAGCAACTCGTTGAGTTGCGGCGCAAGCGCTCCTGAATTGGTGACTGTCATGGGATGTCCTTTCGTTCGATGGCTATTTGTGGCACACGTCAAGCTTGCATGCAATATACCTGACTCCAATTTACAACTTTTATTAAGGTTCTGTAATCAAAGAGGTAAATACATGAGTAAGATAAGAAGCTTATCGTTAATGTGCGATGAAACTTACGTTAATCCGGTGTTCATGTCCTTCACCGCGTGAACGGCGCTCATCGCTTTCTTCCCAAACTGCGGACAAAACAAGGCTGGCATGAATGCGCACCTGCCTGCTTCCAGTCGGCGGATGGCCCCAACGGGGCATGTACGGCTTCCTGACGCTTTGCATTTGGCCGCGACTCTAATATGTTAGTATGCGAATTCTCTTCACGGAGCCCGCGTGACAGCCAGTATCGAACAAACCCGGCAAACGGTGACCGATCTCATCTATGACAGGCTCTATCGCCAGGTCATCGAGAATGATCTGCCGCCGGGCACGAAGTTGTCGGAAGCCGAGGTCGCCCGCAAGCTGGGCGTCTCGCGCCAGCCGGTGCGCGATGCATTCTACCGGCTCTCGCAACGCGGATTTCTGCTGGTCCGGCCGCAGCGCGCCACGCTGGTGTCGCCGATCTCGGTCGAGGCGGTGATGCAGGCGCTTTTCATTCGTACCGCGCTGGAAGCGGCGACCGTTACGGCTGCGGCGGAAATGGGCACGGACGCCGATTTCGCCATGCTTGACGGGTTGCTCGATAATCAGCGCAAGGCGGTGGAGGCCGACGACCGCATGGGTTTTCACCGCCTGGATGATGCGCTTCATCACCGGATTTGCGCGCTGGCGGGCCATGACTACGCCTGGACGTTGATCCGGGAGCACAAGGCCCACATGGATCGCATCCGCTTCCTCTCGCTGTCCTTCACGGCCCATGATGCACTGGCCGAGCATCGCGATATCGTCAGCGCGATCAGGGCGCGCGACGCGCATGCCGCGGTTGCGGCGACCCGCCATCACCTTTCCCGGATCGCCGCCAGCATAGAGCGTATCCATGAGGACAATCCTAACCTTTTCGATCAGGACCAAGAATGAAAAACATCCTCAGTATCGGCGAATGCATGGTCGAGATGGCGCCGCGCACCGATGGCGCCTATATGCGCGGCTTTGCCGGTGACACCTTCAACGCCGCCTGGTATCTGGCGAGACTTCTGCCCGAGGATGCCACGGTCGACTATTTCACCGCCGTCGGCACGGACACGGTTTCCGACGAGATGCTCGCCTTCATGGAGAAATCGGGCGTCGGGACCGGCAGCGTCCGCCGTGTCCCGGATCGCACGGTCGGGCTATACATGATCGCGTTGAAGGATGGCGAGCGTTCGTTTTCCTACTGGCGCGGCCAGTCCGCCGCCAAGCGGCTTGCGGCGGATCGAGCGGCACTGGAGGCTGCCGTGCGGGGCAGGGAGCTTGTCCTGTTTTCCGGCATCACCATGGCCGTGGTCGACGAGGCCGATCACGGGACGCTTCTGGATGTGCTGGCTGAGGCGCGCAGGGCGGGCACGGTGATCGCCTTCGATCCCAATATGCGCCTCAGGCTATGGCCCTCGCGCGAAGTGATGGCCGAGACCATCATGAGGGCCGCCGAAATCAGCGACATGGTCCTGCCATCGTTTGACGAGGATAGCGCGGCGTTCGGAGATGAAAACCCGCAGGCCACGATCGCGCGATACCGGGCAAGCGGCGTGAAGTCGGTGATCGTCAAGAACGGCGTCGATACGATCCATGCCCAATCAGGCGCGGACGGCGCGATCACCTTCCAGCCGACGCCGGCTGCAAAGGTCGTAGACACCACGGCCGCGGGTGACAGCTTCAACGCCGGATTGATCGCGGCGCTTTCACGGGGCGAAAGCCTCACTGACGCCATCGGGCAGGCCGCAGCGCTTTCCGCCCGCGTCATCGCCGCGCGCGGCGCGCTGGTGGCGGAGGCGGTTGATTGATCCCGTGACAGGGGCGGTTGCCGCTTCAGGCCTGATAGGCGAGGCCCGCGCGTTCGATGCCCGCCACCGCCGCCTTCTCGTCATTATCCGGCGCATCGCCGGAGACGCCGACCCCGCCGATCACCGCGCCGTTTCCATCCATCAGAAGAACGCCGCCGGCCGCCGGAAACAGCTTGCCGCCGAAGGCGGCGCCAGCCGCGGTGACGACGCCGGGGTTTGACGCGTTGAGCGCCGCAAGCGCGCGCCCGCTGACGCCGAGCATCACACAGCCGCTGGCCTTGGCAAGCGCAAGCTCGAACCGGCCCGGCGCCGCGCCGTCATCGCGATTGAAGGCGATCAGCCGGCCGCCGGCATCGACGATCGCAACCGCCATCGGCTTGAAACCGGATTTGCGCGCATGCTCGAGCGCGCCTTCCGCGATTATCCGTGCCGTCGAAAGTGCAATCTCTGTCATGCGCCGCTCCGGGCTTTGGGGTAAGTCGGGTTCAAACGACCCTGGCCGCGGTCACCTCGACCTCGACCAGAAATTCCGCGCGGGTGAAGCCTGAGACGATCAGCAGCGTGGAGACCGGCAGGGGATCGGAAATGAAGCGGTCGCGGACTTCCATATAGGCAGGAAAGTCCTCGCGCATCGTCACATAACCGTTGATGCGGATCACATCCGCAAAGCTCATATCGGCCTCCGCGAGTATCTTGCTGATCGCCTCGAAACAGAGTTCCGCCTGTCCCTTGACCGAACGCGGAATGACCTCGTCCGCGCCGATGCCAAGCTGGCCGGACGTCACCAGCAGCCCCGCGCCGGGCGGCACGTAAAGGCCGTGGCTGTAATTTCCGAACGGTTTGCGCACGCCGTGTGGGTTGATGCTCTTTTTCATGAAACCGTCTCCGAAATTGCCATGACCCATGATCGCAATAATGCCCGGCTGTCAAGCCACAGCCGGGCGCGCCCCAATGTAGCGTCTCTTTCGGGAATTTTAAGCCGTGTAGCCGCGTATCCCCTTGATTTCGAGAAAATCATGCATGCCCCAGTCGGCAAATTCCCGACCATTGCCGGATTGCTTGTAGCCGCCGAAGGGAATGGCGGTGTCCCAGTCCGGATCGTTGATCGTTACATTGCCGGCCCGAAGACGTGTCGCGACATCGCGGGCATGGTCGATATCGTTCGACTGCACATAGGCGGCAAGGCCGTAGGGCGTGTCGTTGGCGATCTCGATCGCTTCCTCCTCGCTCTCGTAGGACAGCACCGACAAGACCGGGCCGAAGACCTCCTCGCGGGCAATCGTCATGGCGTTGTCGACATTGCCAAAGACGGTGGGCTTCACGTAATAGCCGCGATTGATGCCGTCGGGTCGGCCGGGGCCGCCGGCGACAAGGGTCGCGCCCTCGGCAATCGCCGTTTCGATAAGCCCCTGGATCTTGTCGTATTGCTGGCGGCTTACGACCGGGCCGAGATCGGTATCCTCCTGGCGTGGGTCGCCAACCTTGAGGGAAAGCGCCGTGTTTCTGGCGATCTCCAGCGCCGCTTCATGCCTGGCGGCTGGCACCAGCATCCGCGTCGGCGCATCGCAGGACTGGCCGGAATTCTGGAAGCACGAGCGCACGCCGCTTGCGACCGCCTTTTCAAGGTCGGCATCGTCGAGCACGATGTTCGGCGACTTGCCGCCAAGCTCCTGGCACACGCGCTTGACCGTGTCGGCCGCGGTTTTCGCGACGATGATGCCGGCCCGGGTCGAGCCGGTGAACGAGACCATGTCGACGTCTTCGTGGCCGGCCATGACCTGGCCGACATCCGGACCGGTGCCGTTGACGAGGTTGAAGACGCCGGGCGGAACGCCGGCCTCCTCCATGATCTCGGCGAAGATGATGGCCGAAAGCGGCGCGATTTCGGAGGGCTTCAGCACCACTGTGCAGCCGGTGGCCAGCGCCGGCGCGACCTTGGCCGCGATCTGGTTCAGCGGCCAGTTCCACGGCGTGATCAGGGCGCAGACGCCGATCGGCTCGCGCACGATCAGGCCCTTGTTGCGCTCCTCGGAGAATTCGAAAGTCTCAAGCGCCTTGCGGGTATTGCTGATATGGGAGGCGCCGACCGGAACCTGCGCGCCGCGCGCCAGCCTGACCGGCGCGCCCATCTCGCTCATGACGGCCTCGACCAGATCGTCGGCGCGCGCACGGTAGCATTCCAGCACCCGCTCCAGCAGCGCCAGGCGCTCCTCGCGCGTCGTGCGCGAGAAGCTGTCGAATGCGCGCCGCGCGGCCTTGATAGCCTTGTCCACGTCGGATGCCTGGCCGAGCGCGATCGCGGTGATCGCCTCCTCGGTCGCCGGATTGATGACATCCAGCGTTTCCTGCCGATCCGGTTCGACCCAGGCGCCGTTGATGAAGAATTTCCTGTGGTGCGACATCGATATCTCCCTGGGTTTTCGTTCGCGGCTGTGTTGTAGCGCTTAGATGTGTTGAAGGTCCCGGCGCGGCAAGCGTCCGAAACCAGCTTTTTCAGCTTTGTTCGGGGTTTTTCGGCAATTGCCAGTCGATCGGCTCGATGCCGTTTTCCAGCAGGAACTGGTTGGCCCTGGAAAAATGCCGGCAGCCGAAAAAGCCGTTATGGGCGGAAAGCGGGGAGGGGTGGGGCGCCTTCAGCACCAGATGCCGCTTGGTGTCCACGAAACCGGCCTTCTTCTGGGCATAGGCGCCCCAGAGCATGAACACCACATGCGGGCATTCCGCGTTGACGATCCGGATCACGGCGTCGGTAAATTCTTCCCAGCCCTTGCCGCGATGGGATGCGGCAGCGGCCTGACGCACGGTCAACACCGAGTTCAAAAGCAATACGCCCTGCCGCGCCCAGTGCTCCAGAAACCCGTGGTCGACCTTCTGAAACCCGACATCGGCGGCGAGTTCCTTGTAGATATTGACCAGCGAGGGCGGCGTGCGCACGCCGGGACGCACGGAGAAGCACAGCCCGTGGGCCTGTCCCGGCCCGTGATAGGGGTCCTGTCCCAGAATGACGACCTTCACCCGGTCGAGCGGCGTCAGGTCGAGCGCGCGGAAATATTCCTCTCCCCTGGGAAAAACCACCTGCCCCTGCCGCTTTTCATCCACAAGAAAAGACCGCAGACCGGTCATGTAGGTGCTTTCGAACTCGGGTTGAAGCCGCTCCTTCCAGCCCGGCTCGAGTCTGATTTCGCCCTGCGCCATGCGTCTCTCTCTCCCGTCCGTTGCCTGCGACAATTGTCGCACTTGTATAGTAATGAGGTCTCACCAATTCCAGGAAAGGCAGAAGGAGGCCCCCAACATGCAAACCACAGCTTTCGTTGCAACAATATTTGACGGCAAATCCAATCCGAACAAGGTCACGGTCGCGTTTACCACCGCTTTGAATGCGCTCTTGAAGGGCCACAGCGCCACGATCATCCTGATGGTCGAGGCCGTGGAACTGGGCAAGCCCGGCGCGACCGACGGCATCGATATCGGCGCGCCGTTCGAGCCGGTTTCAGACCTTCTCGCGAAGTTCCGCGAGGGCGGCGGCAAGATCGCCGTCTGCGGCGCATGCATGAAACATAACGGATTCAGCGCGGAAGACATGGATCCGGCCTATGAGATCATCACCGCTCCGGATGTCGTCGATCTTCTGATGAACGCCGAGGGCACGCTGCAGATTACCTGACGGGTGCGAGCCGGACGGGTCACAGGTCGCCTATCCGGCCCGGCTGCGGGATTGTCATATTGGCGGCAGCGCCGGCAAATAAAGTCGCAAGCGGCTTGGTTCCGGCGTTGACCGGCGCTTTGGCACAGGCCAAACTGCCGCGCGTGATCAATTCGCGCAAAGAACAATCCTGACAGGGGGTTTCGAAATGCTCAACTTCAAGAAGACGGTGTTCGCCACCGCGGCGCTTGCCGCTTTTGCCGGCTTTGCCGCGCCGGTGGTGGCGCAGGACACCAAAACCGTTGCCATCACCTATATCGTGGAACACCCCGCCCTTGACGCCGTGCGCGAAGGCATCATCGAGAGCCTTGCCGAGAAAGGTTACAAGGAAGGCGAGAACCTGAAGGTCGTCGCCCGCTCCGCGCAGGGCAACATGACGACGCAGAGCCAGATCGCCGATGAATTCGCCGGCATCAAGCCGGACGTCTCGGTCGGCATCTCGACGCCGTCCGCCCAGGCGCTGAAGAATTCCATGGGCGACGCCCCGGTCGTGTTCGCCGCCGTCACCGACCCGGTCGCCGCCGGCCTGATCGAGAACCCGGAAAAGCCGGAAGCCAACATCACCGGCACCTCCGACAAGCAGCCGCCGAAGCCGGCGCTGGAACTGATCCAGAAGCTTGTTCCGGGCGTCAAGACCATCGGCGTGATCTACAATCCGGGCGAGGCCAACTCGGTCGTGCAGGTCGACGAGATCAAGGCCGGCGCGGCCGAACTCGGCCTGACCGTCGTCGAAAGCCCCGCCTCGCAGTCGACCATGGTGCCGGATGCGGCCCGCAACCTCGTCGGCAAGGCCGACGCGATCCTGCTGCCGACCGACAATTCGGTGATCTCGGTGCTTGAAGCGATCGTCACCGTCGGCGAGCGCGCCAAGCTGCCGGTGTTCACCACCGACACCGATTCCGTCGAACGCGGAGCGGTCGCGGCTCTCGGCTTCAACTATGCCGAAATGGGCAGGGTCACCGGTGACATGGTCGCTCAGATCCTTGAAGGTACGGCAATCGCCGATATCCCGGTCGTCGTTCCCGGCAATCAGGACCTGTTCCTGAACCTCAAGGCCGCCAAGGCCATGGGTATTGAAGTCCCCGCCGATGTTGTTGAAAGCGCCGCGAAGGTCATCGAGTAAACATGACGCTTTTCGCGCTCGCCGGAGCTTTTGAGACCGGCCTGCTCTTCGCTCTCGTGGCGTTGAGCATCTTCATGTCCTTCCGGGTGCTGGACTTTCCGGACCTGACGGTGGATGGGAGCTTTCCCCTTGGCGCGGCGGTTTCCGCCGCCGCCATCATCCACGGCATCGATCCGTTTATCGCGACGTTTTTCGGCTTGATGGCGGGTGCAGCCGCCGGCTTCGTCACCGGGCTGCTGAATGTCCGTTTCGGCATCATGAACCTGCTCGCCGGCATTTTGTCGATGGTCGCGCTGTTTTCGATCAACCTCCGGATCATGGGCCGGCCGAACCTGCCGGTCTATGGCCAGGACACGGTGTTTTCCCGCTTCGAGGATCTGGTGGGCGCGGGATTGTGGAGCAACACGATCCTGCTGCTGATCATCGCTATCGGCGCCAAGCTGATCATCGACTGGTTCCTGAAGACCGAGATCGGCCTCGGCCTGCGCGCCTCCGGCGAAAATCCGGCCATGGCGGAAGCCCAGGGCATCAGGAACGGCGCGATGACGCTGCTCGGCATGTCGATCGCCAACGCGCTCTGCGCGCTCGCCGGCTCGCTGTTCGCGCAGATGCAGGGCGTCGCGGACGTCACCATGGGCGTCGGCACCATCGTCACCGGGCTAGCGGCGCTGATCATCGGCGAGGCCATTCTCGGCCGTCGCACGGTGTTTCTGGCGACGCTCGGCTGCGTCATCGGCGCGGTGGTCTATCGCCTGTTCATCGCCTTCGCGCTTTCCGCCGGCTTCATCGGCATCAAGCCGCAGGACCTGAACCTGATCACCGCCGTCGTGGTCGCCGTCGCCGTGGTGCTCTCCCAGAGCCGTGGCAAGAAGGGGCGCAAGTCGCTGTTCAATTTCAGGCTGGTGCGCGGCGCCCAGCAACCGGACGAAGGGCAGGACTGATGTTGAGACTGTCGGATATCCACATCACCTTCAATGCCGGAACGGCAACCGAAGTGCGGGCGCTGCGCGGCATCTCGCTTGATATCGCCGAGGGCGAGTTCGTCACCGTGATCGGCTCCAACGGCGCCGGCAAGTCGACGCTGCTGTCGACCGTCGTCGGCACGGCGAAGCCCGATACCGGCACGATCCACCTTGCCGGCAACGACGTCACCGACTGGCCGGCGGCCAAGCGCGCCCGCCTCGTCGGCCGGGTGTTCCAGGAGCCTCGGCTCGGCACCTGCTCGTCGCTGTCGATCGAGGAGAATCTTGCGCTCGCCGCAGCCCGCGGCAAGAAGCGGGGCTTGAGCCTCGCGCTCGGCAGGCGCGGTCAGAAGCAGCTCTTCGCCGAACATCTGGAAAAGCTCGGCCTCGGCCTCGAACACCGGATGGCGACGCCGATCGGCGCGCTGTCCGGCGGCCAGCGCCAGGCCGTCAGCCTGCTGATGGCGACGCTGCTGCCGATGAAGATCCTGGTGCTTGACGAGCACACCGCCGCCCTCGACCCGTCGGCCGCCCACAAGGTGCTGTCGCTGTCGGCGGAGATCGCGGGCGAAAGCCGGCTGACGACGCTGATGGTGACCCATTCGATGAAGGATGCGCTCGCCTACGGTTCCCGCACACTGATGATGAATGCCGGCCAGATTGTGCTCGACATTGCCGGCGAGGAGCGCTCGAAGCTGAAGGTTTCCGACCTGCTCGAACGCTTCGGCCGCGCGGCCGGTACCGAGATCGATGACGATCAGCTGATGCTGGCTTGACGAACCATGTCGAAGTGCTTGGATTCTCGGATCAATCCCACGGCTGTCCGGTTTGAATCCGGATTCTGCCGATAAGTAGTTGAAATGGCTATAATTCTGGCTTCTCCGCTGCGCCGACGCCTCATGCTGAGCCGGCGGTCATCGATCTCCCCCCTTGAGGGGGAGATGCCCCGACCGGGGCAGAGGGGGGTGCAGCGCAAGCCGTGCATTCTGAGTCCGTTGAGAGGGCTCACCCCTCTCTGTCGCTTTCGCGACATCTCCCCCTCAAGGGGGGAGATTGTGAGCGGCGGCGGTTCCGCTCAATTCTGAGTCCCGACGAAAAGGGTAACCCATAAAAGGGAACATCGGGGCTGGGATATAGAACACAACTTTAAACCGGACAGCCGTGGGGCAAGGCCGAGGATCACGCCGGATAGGGCGCGAGATATTGTCCGGCCGGCGTTGATCTGTCTTCCCGCCTGAAGCCGCGGCTTCAAAGCGCCAGCGCCCACACCTTCGCCGATCGGACGTCACCGTGGCGCAGCCGCATTGAATGGACCGGGTCGAAACCGGCGATGCGCTTGGTGCCGGTCCAGCGGCCGTTGTCGGCAAAAACCTCGACCGAGCCGATGTCGAGAAAGATCCGGATATGGCTCGGCTTCGCGCCGGGCGCGATATAGCGGGGCGTCGGCTTTTCGGCGTCATCGCGATAGATCAGGCTGAGACCTTCCTCGTCCAGCGTGATCACGATCTCGATATTGTTGTGATAGAGATCGAGTTCGAAGGCCGGGCCGTCGAGTTCGATCACGATTTCCGCCTGCCCTGTTTCGAGCGTCACCAGATCGCCGTCCGAAAGCGCCGTTTCATCTATCAGGTGGTCACGCAGGGCTTCCACGCCTTCGATCGGCGGCGTCAGTAGGGTGTCGTCGGCGGCGTCATAGACAAGGTTGCGCGGCAGCGTCATCGCCGTCGGGAAATCGATCTCGGGTGCCGCATCCGCCCAGTTGGCAAGCCAGCCGATGCCCACCGGCGTGCCCTGGTCGATAAAGGCCTGAAAGGCGTAATTGTCGGTGACGAAATCGAGTTCCTGCTCGAATTCGGGGGCAAACGTCGTGCCGTCGAACTTGCCGACGGTCGCCGTGGTCAGGTTCTTGCGCCCGGTTTCCTCGTGGTGGCTGTGCATCAGGCCGCAGATCAGCGCCCAATGGGTGGTGGGGTCGCCCGCAGGGCCGTCGAGCGGCAGCAGGCAGGGACATTCGATGACCTGGGTGTTGAACCGGCCTTCCGAATGCAGGACGGAGACGAATTCCCAGCCGCCCGCCGCCGTCACATCCGCGGTCTGGTAGAGCAGCACGACGCCCTCTTCGCCCAAGCGGCTGCCGAGCAGCATCTTCCAGTAGCCGTCGGGTCCACGGAATACGTAAGGGTCGCGGAAGTCGAGCGTCAGGCCTTCAAGGTCGGGACGGGTGTCGATCAGCGGCTTGGCCGCGCCCGCGAAGATCAGCGATTGCGAGATCGCCACCATCTGGATTTCGCGCTCGGGGGCGCGGTCGATCATGTGCTCGGTGAAGAACACCCTCACACCAGCGGAATTTTCAAGCGGGATCGCCGAGCCGGAAAACGCGCCGCCGCGCTTGTCGGGCTTGGCAACCAGATCTTCGGAGGGAAACAGGAAAATCGGCAGATGCCGCCAGTGCAGGAAATCATCCGATACCGCGTGGCCCCAATGCATCGTGTTCCATTTCAGCCCATGCGAATAGTGCTGATAGAACAGATGCGCCGAGCCGTTGAACCGCCCAAAGCCGTTCGGATCGTTCATCCAGCCGAAGGGCGGGCGGAAGTGATAGGAACCCGGCGCCGGCGCCGGCGCATTGGCGGCATGGGTGCGCAACACGGTGATGCCTTCTTCCAGCACCCTGGCATCGGTGAACCAGTAGGCGACCGAGATCGTGGTGGTTTCGGGATCGTAAGCGCATTCGAGTTCTCCGCCATGCGGGACGAAGAACATCCGGAATTCGTATTCCTCGGAATTCTGCACGAACACATTGCCGAAAACCCGGTCGTTGAGCGAGAGCCTGAGTTCGGCGGGCGCATGCGGGTGCACGGCTTTCAACCAGACATGAAGCACGGCATTGACCGGCACATTGCCGCGCAGCTTGCGAAGGCGGGTTTCGTCGGCGGTGGTCAGATCGTGCATGCTCGTTCGGCTCCGTTCCTGCGCGTTACATACCCGATTGCCCAGCGCTTCGCTGCGCCGAACAGCCCGGGATTACAGACATACGCATCGTGGCGAACGTAGTACGTGGCTAAACCAATGCGCTATCCCGCAAAGCCCGAGAGCGGCGGAATAGCCTTAGACCTAATGCACTGAGACGGGATGTAAAGGGCGATAAGGCTAGAAAGCCTCCATCGCCGATTTCACCTTGGCGAGAAACCGGGCGCGGGTCTTTTGGGGAAGGCTTTTATGTCGTATTGGATAAAAATGGATTCTATTCAATGAGTTAGTGGAACTCCTTAAGGTACTGAAAAATAATTGTGATTTTCAACGATGGGGTTGATTCTTTCAAAGAAAAGTTTATATTGATCTTGGTAGCCATGCGCCGGACAAACCCAAAGCATTCGAAAGTCTGCAGGCGAGCGATCGCAATTATGGGCCGGGGGGCTACCATTTCATTTGAATAGGTCAATGGTGCGTCGTTGTTCTTCGTTGAGGTGTGGCTTTAATTCTTGAAGTGGCTTAATAAATTTCATTCCGTAACTGAAATAGTTATGTTTGCGGCAATAAGTTATTGGTTTGAGTGTCTCCGCGTAGCGGGGCTCACAGTTTCCGTAAATGTCTATTTCCAGCCCATTCGCGACGGCGGACGCGACGGAATCTACAAGTTGTAAGCCAGCCAACTTAGAATGATCTTTGGCATCGATACTATCGATGTCGATAACTGGCCAATGAATTCGGATATCGTTCTGGGTATCCCGCTTCAGGTGTCGAAGATATTCTCGGAAATCGTCGTATTGCATCCCACCACGTCTAGAGAACGTTATTTTTACCCTGCCATCTCCCTCAGGGACTGTCGGGCGTAGATCACGGCAGAGCCATGATAATCGTTCTAGAAGATATCGGGTCAAATAGAAGTAATGTTGGTTTTTCTCCTCAAACACACTGTCAGGAACTAATGGTTTGTAATCAATGACGCTAATGCAGCGAACGGGTAACGCTGATAAACTCTTAACGGTCAAAAGTTTCTGACCATGATTCATATCCGCAAAGTGAAGAGTGCGCGTTTTCTTTTTGGGCATGTTGGCGACGATTTCGTCTCTCCAGCGCACAGCTTCCAGATCATTCTGAAATCTGTAAACAATCGCAGATAGAATCAACCACTTTGATGCTCCTCCGCGCTTGCCCGGCTCGCGAAAATTTCCGATGCCTTCGTCGCCAGATTCATCGATGTATGCGACATATGAGTGTGTCATTTCTTCAGATTAGCAAAGCTACATCTCTTAACAAGAAAAAACAAAAATCCAATTATACTCAGAAAGCCTCCATCGCCGATCTCACCTTGTCGAGAAACCGGGCGCGGGTCGCGTCGGTGCAATTGTTCATGTCGTAATGGGCCATGAAACGCACCGGCGCGCCGAGCCTGATCTGGGCGCGCAGTACGCGCCTGATCATCTTCTTCGGCGGATTGCCGGCCAGGAACGCCCGCATCGGCGTCGCGCCATAGGTGAAGACGGCCGCCGCTCTGGTGATGTGGCGCAGCGTCGGCTTCAGCGTGCCATCCTCAAGAGCGAAGGATACGCCCGGCAGCCAGACCCGGTCGAAATAGCCTTTCAGGATCGCCGGATAGCCGAAATTCCAGATCGGCGAGACGATCACCAGCGCCTCGGCCTTTTGCAGGCGTTCGACGTAGGAGGCGACCGGCGCGGTGTTCTCCGGATAGTCGTGATAGCCGATCCGTTCCTCGCGGGTCAGCACCGGCTGGAAATTCTCGGCATAGAGGTCGCAATCATCGACCTCGTGGCCGGCCTTCGTCAGGCTTTCGACAACCTGCCGGTGAAGCGCCGCGCCATAGCTGGTTTCCACGGGATGGGCGAACAGAACGAGGACCCGCATCTCACTCCGCTCCGCTCTCTGCAAGGCCCTTGAACAGAAAATTCCTGCCCGCCTTGAAATCGAAATCCGGGTTTTCCCAGGCGATCATCTTGCCGGGGTTCATCAGGCCTTTCGGGTCGGTTTCCTTCTTGAAGGCGAGCTGCAACGCGTCGGTCTGCTTCATGCCGCCTTCCTCCAGCGTGTAGCGGTGCGGATTGAACACCGGGCAACCATGGGCTTCGTGGATTTCGATGATCTCCTCCAGCCGCTCCGGCGTGGTGTAGCGCACCAGCGGTAGGCCGGAACATTGCACCGCGCCGTCGAAGCGCAGGAATTCCAGATGGCCGATCACCTCGTCGCCGAAAAGCGCGGTCATTTCGCGCACTTTTTCGACATGGTCGGGGCCGGGATACTGCACCTGAAGATAGGTGAAGGCGTCGGGCTCCATCTTCAGCGCGCGCAGCGTGGTGTGGTTCCAGCCAAGCTCATAGGCGCGCGGTATGCCGCGCAGGTTCTCCTCCTGATCGGCGCGGAACCGGATTTCGCCCTTCATCAGTTTCACCAGCGCCTCGAATGGGGCTAGCGCATGCGGGGCGACCATGACCACGGTGACGGCCTCGCCCTCCTTCAGCCACGGCTTGTGGCGGGTGAAGAAGGCATGCGGCACAGGGGCGGCGATCGGGGCGATTTCCTTGACCAGAATGCCGGAGGATTTCGCCAGCCGGTCGGAAAAGCGCACCGCATCCATGAAGCTCTCGTGGCCGACGATGATATCGACCCAGTCATAGGCCGGCGCCAGCGGCATCTCGACCTCGGTGATGATGCCGTTGGTGCCGTAGGCGTGGGAGACCTTCAGCAGGTCGCGCGCCGTCAGCTCCATCACGCGCGGCTCGGCCTCGAGCGTCACGATCCTGAGGCGCAGCACATTGCCGAGATCGCGAAGACCGCCCCAGTGGATCGAGCCGACACCGCCGGAACCGCCGGCAATGAAGCCGCCAAGGGTCGCCTGACCGGTGGTGGAGGGGTGGAAGCGCAGTTCCTGACCTGACTTTTCTTTCAGCTCCCTGTCGAGCTGGGCGCAGATGATGCCGGGCTCGGTGATCACCCGGCCGGGATGGATTTCCCTGATCCGGTTCATCTTGGTCATGTCGAGCACGATCCCGCCCGAAAGCGGCATGCACTGGCCATAATTGCCGGTGCCGCCGCCGCGCGCGGTCACCGGCACATCGTGGCGAAAGGCGACCTTCAGCACCTTGATGACCTCGTCCTCGCTTGCGGGTGAGACGATCAGGTCGCCGGTGACATTTTCGAGCTGGGCCTTGAGGATCGGCGAGTACCAGTAGAAGTCCCGGCTCTTGCGGATGACCAGATTGGGATTGTCCTCAACGGCGATGCCTTCCAGTTCGGCCTTGATCTGTTGATAGTCGGGCATGTTCACATATCCATCAGCGGGTCAAGTTCGCGATAATCCGGCAGGCTGCGGTCGATGCCCATGCCATTCCGCATCACGATGCGGTCAGCCTGCGGACGGGAAAGAAATTCGCTCCAGCGGCGCGCGCTGAAAAGCACCAGATCGGCGGGGCCGTCCACGGCGATCATGCCGCGCTCCGGTCTTCCCAGAATATCGGCGGGGGTGCGGGTGATGGTGCGGGCGGTGTCGTCCAGCGGATGGTCGAGCTGGAGAATGCGCACCGCCTCGCGGATCACCTCGACGGGGTCGAGATCGCCGTAAGCGTAGAACGGATCGCGGGTATTGTCGGAGGCGACCGCCGTCTTGACGCCGGCGGCGGCGAGTTCCTTGAACAGCGTCACGCCCCGCCAGCGCGGGGTGCGCCCCTGGTGGCGGTCCTGGAGATACATGTTGCACATCGGCAGCGACACCACCGCAATCCCGGCTTCGGCGACGCGCTCTATGGTGCGCCGCGCCGTCTCCTCATCCTGCCGCGCCAGTGAACAGCAATGGCCGACGGTGACGGCCCCCGCAAAGCCGTTGCGGATTTTGGCGTCCGCGATCGCCTTCAGCGTCAGCACCTCGCGATCCTCGGTCTCGTCGACATGGAGATCGATATCGAGGCCGGCCTCGCCTGCGGCCTGGAACAGGCGGTCGAGGCGGGCATCGAGGTCCGGCAGCATCTGGGTCACGCCGCCGATCAGTCCGCCACGGCGCTTCAGAAGCGCGATCAGACCGTCGAAGAACGGCTCGAAGATCATGTCGATGGCAAACAGCGCCACGGCCTGCACTTCGATGCGATCCGCCCATCTTTCCCGAAGGTCGGAGAACACCTCGAAAGAGATTTCGTGCTGGGGCGGCAGGCTGTCGAGATGGGTGCGCAGCAGGCCGGTGCCGTGGGCGAAGGCGCATTTCAGCGAGAATTCCATCCGGGCGGCGACATCATCGGCCGACCAGTTGGCCTCGCGGTCGGCGCGGACGTTTTCGAGCGCGCCCATGAAGGTCCCGTCGGGGTTGCGGCGGCGCTCCCAGATATGGCCCTTGTCGATATGGGTGTGCATGTCGGTGAAGGTCGGCCATGCCATGCCGCCGCGAAGATCGGCAGCAGGCAGGTCGGCGGGTGCTGTGCCCGGGGCCGAGATGGCGGCGATCCTGCCGTTTTCGACGGTGATATCCGCCAACACCAACCCCTCCCGCGCCTCGAAGCCGGAGGCGTTGTCGAGACAGATCGCCGGCACGGTGGCATTCTTGAGAACGAAGGCCGGGGCCTCGGGAAGCGTGACGAAGCCGGTCATCAGTTTTCTCTCTTGAGACTGCTTTCATGCCAGCGATGCAGGAACAGCCAGGCGATGAAGGAGGTCAGCGCGAAGATGGCGACGCCGAGACAGGCAAGCATGAAAAGGGCCGCAAACAGGCGCGGAATGTTGAGCCGGTATTGCGATTCCAGCAGCCGGAAGGCAAGGCCGGAGCCGGCGCCGGCGGAGCCTGCCGCGAACTCCGCGACCACGGCGGCGATCAGCGCCAGCCCGCCGCCGATCCTCAGGCCCGTCATGAAATAGGGCAGCGATGCCGGCAGTTTCAGGTGGATCAGCGTCTGCCAGCGCGAGGCGCCGTAAAGCTCGAACAGGTTCAGGAGATTGTGGTCGACGCTTTTCAGCCCCTGCGCCATGTTGGACAGGATCGGGAAGAACGCCACCAGAAAGGCGCAGATCAGCAGCGCCACCTGCGTGGTCGGCGTGTAGATCAGGATCAGCGGCGCGATCGCGACGATCGGCGTCACCTGCAGGATCACGGTGATGGGATAAAGCGCGGTCTCGATCCAGCGCGACTGCACCATGATCACCGCAATGCCGACGCCGCCGACAAGCGCCAGCCCCAGCGAGATGAAGGTGATCTTGGTGGTGACCCAGAGTGCGGGTGCCAGCGTGCCCCAGTCCTTGATGAAGGCTTCGGCGACGAGGGCGGGGCCGGGCAGGATATAATGCGGGGTCTGGTAGATGACCACGATCGCCTGCCACAGCGCGATCAGCAGTGCCAGCACGCCGATCGGGATGATGATCCTGAGGATGGTTTCGCCGTTGCGGGCAAAGAAACCGGGGGGCGCATAGGTATCGTCCGTGGTTTCGCCTTTGGTTTCGACAATATCGCTCATCAGTGGTCGCCCCCCGCTGCCTGAATGGCGCCCTGAAGCGAGCGGGAAACCTTTTCGCAGGCGAGCCGGTATTCCTCGGAGGTGCGGTAGCTCTCGTCGCGCTCCTGGCTGGTATCCAGCGGAAAATCGTCGAATACCTGTCCCGGCCGCGCCCGCATCACCACGATGCGGTTGGAGAGATAGGCGGATTCGAACACCGAATGGGTCACGAAGATCACGGTAATGCCGGTCGCATGCCAGAGCCGCAGCACATCGTCGTTGAGCTTCTGGCGGGTGATCTCGTCGAGGGCCGCGAACGGCTCGTCCATCAGCAGCAGCTTCGGCTTCGTCACCAGCGCGCGGGCGATCGAGACCCGCATCTTCATGCCGCCGGACAATTCACGCGGATAGGCATCGGGGAAATCCTCAAGGCCGACGGTCGCAAGCACCGCCATGATCTCGTCGCGGACACCCGATTTCGACTTGCCGCGCAGCTTCAGCGGCAGGTAGACATTGTCGAACACGGTTGCCCACGGCATCAGCGTCGGTTCCTGGAACACGAAGCTGATATCGCCCTCCGGCTTTCCCGTGGCGGAAATGCGCGAGTTCGGCCAGTCGATCGCCCCGCGGGTGACGTCGCCGAGCGAGGCCATGATGCGGAGCGCCGTCGATTTGCCACAGCCGGACGGCCCGAGCAGGCTGACGAACTGCCCCTGACACACGGTCAGACTCATATCCTTGAGCGCGATCGTGCCGTTGGAGAAGATCTTGGTGACATGCTCCAGCTTCACCAGCGGCTTTTGTAACAGTGCCTCGGCGGGCGCCATGCGGTTTTCCTGAATGAGTAAACTGGCCGCCCCGCGACGAGGCGGGGCGGAGAAAGCGCGTTTCGACTTATTTCATCAGGTCCTTGCCAACGCCCTTGCAGACGAACTGGGTCGTATAGGCCTTGGTATAGTCGAGGTCTGCTTCGTACAGGCCGATATCGACCATGTCGTCGAAGAAGGTCTTGAAGTGTTCATCGGTCATGCAGCCGATGCCGCCGTCCTCGGCCTCGCCGGACACGACAATGCCGTATTCCTTCATCTTCTCGATGGAATAGGCGATCTGCTCATCCGTCATTTCCGGATTGTCTTTCTTGATCAGATCGTTCGCGGCCGTGTTGTCGCCATAGAGGTAATTGTACCAGCCCGTAACCGAGGCATCGACGAAGCGCTGGACGAGGTCGGGATTGTCATCGACCATTTTCTGCTGGGCGGTGATCATCGTCGAATAGGGCGAGTAGCCGCTGTCTGCGAGCAGGAACACCTTCGGCGTCCAGCCCGCTTCCTTCTCCACCGAATAGGGTTCGGAGGTCAGATAGCCCTGCTGTGCCGACTGGGGATCGACGATGAACGGGGCCGGGTTGAAGGTATAGGGCTTGTACTGGGCGTCGTCGAAGCCGTCGAAATTGGCCTTCATCCACTGAAAATAGGACAGAAATCCGTCCTTGCCCATGAAGATAGTCGGCAGCTTGGCGAGATCGGCGAACTCCTCGATGCCCTGATCGGGATGGGCCATCAGGATCTGCGGGTCCTTCTGGAAGATCGCGGCGACATCGATCAGCGGAATGTCCTCGACCACGGCATCGAACTCGCCCTGGGGCGAGCCCATGTAGAAATCGACCTTGCCGGCGATCAGAAGCGCGCGGTTGGCGGCCTGCGGCCCGCCCTGCACGATGGTGACGTCGAGCCCGTATTTCTCATAGGTGCCGTCGGCAACGGCCTGGTAGAAGCCGCCATGCTCGGCCTGGGCCAGCCAGTTGGTGCCGTAGGAAACCTCGTCGAGCGCAAGCGCCGGTGCTGTGGCGAGCGACAGACCGGCCAGTGACAGACCGGTAAGAGCCGCAAGCCCTCCCATCCTCGATTGAATTGACATGTTCGTTCCCCTTCGCGTTTGCTGAAGCCTTATGATTGGTATTTGAGCGGTATAACTGCTGTTTGAGAAGTATCAATTTTCGTGCGCATCGCTGCCTTTTTTGCACAGGTTGCGGGAATGATGTAATTGTAGTCGCACTGCGTAAAATTTGGTCATCCGAGGCAAGTTTAACCCCCATGCTGCATTCCCGAAAGCTGCAATATATCGATGAAATCGCCCGTTGCGGATCGATCCGCAAGGCGGCGCAAAGGTTGAATGTCGCCTCCTCGGCGGTCAACAGGCAGATCCTGGCGCTGGAGGAGGAATTCGGCGCGCCGCTGTTCGAGCGGCTGCCGCGCGGACTGAGGCTGACGGCGGCCGGCGAGATGTGCGTCGAGCATGTCCGCGAGGTGCTGAAAAGCTATGACCGGCTGGAAGCGCGCATCCGGGCGCTCAAAATGCCGCAGGCCGGCAAGGTCACGCTGGTCACCACCGTCGGGCTTGCGGCCGGGCCGCTGCCGGAAATCATCGCCCGCTTCGTGGCCCAGAACCCGCGCATCCGCATTCACCTGCGCTCCGATATCGGCGATACCACGATCGCCTCGGTGGTCACCGGCGATGTCGATCTCGGCCTCGGCTTCAACATTCCGCCAACGCCCGGCATCCGCACGGTCGCATCATTCGACGCGCCGATCGGGGCGGTGCTGCCACCCGGCCATCCGCTTGGCGAACAGGAGCGCGTCAATGTCGCCGATGTGGTTCAGGAGCCGCTGGTGCTGGCGCAGACCGGCACCAGCCTGCGCAATATCATCAATCTCATGTTGTCGCCGCTGCCGCTGCCGATCGAGCCGGTGGTCGAGACCAATTCCTCGGAAATGCTGAAACAACTGGTCAAGCGCGGCAGCGGCCTGACCTTCCTCAATCCGCTCGATGTCTATGATGAGTGCAGCCGGGGCGAACTGATCTTCCGCCCGGTCGCCGATCCGCATGTGCGCCACCAGCCGATGAAACTGTTCGCCCGCGCCCGCGCGCCGCTAGATGCGGCAACCAGCCTGTTCGTGGATTATCTTCTGCAGGAACTGGCAGCGATGATCGCGACGCTGCAACAGCGCCGCCACTTGCCGGAGACGCCGCAGTAGGGGGGGCTGCCTGACCGTTTCATTCGAAACTTGATATGAAGCAAAAGCGTAGCCGCCATCAATCTCTCCCCTTGAGGGAGAGATGCCCCGAGAGGGGCAGAGAGGGGTGAACTCTTTCCGGGAGCACGGAGTATGCGGCTTATGCCCTTACCCCTCTCTGTCGCGTTCGCGACATCTCCCCCTCAAAGGCAGGGCTATTGCATATGACTTCGCTGTACAGCCCCCCAATCTTCTCGCCCCGGAGGGGAGAGATGTCGCGACAGCGACAGTGAGGGGGGAGCCCAACCCCGCGAACGCCCTCACGGGTCGATATGCTGCATCACCCTCACTGCCCCTTTCGGGGCATCTCTCCCGCAAGCGGGAGAGAGTATCTGGAGCAAGCCGCTCTCCCCATATGCAATGGCCCTGCCCTCAGGGGGAGAGATTGTGGGGCGAGGTGTTGCCGCCCCGCATACCCGCTCACGCCGGCGAATAAAGCCTGTCCAGCGGATAGTCCCGCAAATCCTCGATCAGCTCGATAAACCCAGTGATCTGATGCCTTGCGATGGCCTTGCCCTTTTCTGCGGTGCCGGCGCTGGCATTGCCGACGGCGCCCTTGGGGTTGAGATCGTGGGCGATCCAGGCGAGCGAATTGGGCGGGATCGGCTGCAGATGGCGGGTGTTTTCCTTCTGCCATTTCGCGAGCGACGCAAAGTTTTCCGCATGTTCCATCTTCACGAGTTCCGGGCGGAAATGCAGCATCAGCGAGGTTTCGACCTCACCGGCATGGATGCCATAGGCGCGCTCCTCGTCGCTGATCATGCCTTCGGGGTGGCCGAAGCGGCCCCACTGGGTGGAGACCACCGCCATCGAGAACCGCACCCGCAGCTCGCGCGCCACAATGTGCATGACATCGAGATTGCCGCCATGGCTGTTGACGATGATCATCTTTCTGAGGCCCGTTTCGGCGACCTTTTCGCCGATCGCGGTCCAGGCCGGGATCAGGATGTCGGCGCCGAAGGAGAGCGTGCCGGGGCCGTAGACATGTTCGTTGGCCTTGCCGATTTCCTGCACCGGGAGCACCAGAACGTCGAGATCGTCAGGAATATTTTCCTGAAGCGTATCCAGCATGCCGCGCGCGATCGCGACGTCGGTTGCGACCGGCAGATGGGGGCCGTGCTGCTCGGTGGAGGCGATCGGCAGGATCGCGATCGTCCGGTCGGCGTCAAGCGCTGAAAATTCCGGGCTCGTCAGTTCATTCCAGTAGAAGCGCTTGGCCATGTCTCACCTGTCTGATGTTTCCGCCGCTTTACGACGCGGCGTCTCTGACAGGTTTAGGCAAAGGGCGTGTCCGGCAAAAGCATCGTTTTGCGTTCCGGCCGCTCTCTTTTTGCGGGCGCTTTCAGGCCGGCTTCGGCTTTCCCCATTCGGCAACGGCGATCCCGCCGAGGACGAGAACGAAGGCGAACGCGTGGAAGCTTGCCAATTGCTCGCCGAGCAGGGCCACGGCGATGATGGTGCCGAACACCGGGATCAGGTTGATGAAGATGCCGGCGCGGTTGGGGCCGATAATATCAACGCCGCGCATGAAAAACGCCTGCGAGATGAGCGATGGAAACAGGCCCGCATAAAGCACGACGCCGAAACCGATCGCATCATGGGGAAAAATCGCCGTCCCGGTAGCGATTTCGGCGGCTGTCAGCGGCAGCGAGGCAATCACGGCGCCGCAGCAGAACGACATCACCATGACCCGCCAGTCCAGCGGCGGCTTCCAGCGCAGGCAGACGGTGTAGCCGGAATAGCAAAGGGCGGCGGAAAGAGCGAGCACATCGCCGAGGTGAAGGTCGAGATGAAGGAGCTTCTGCATTTCGCCTTGCGACACAACCACCGCGACGCCGGCAAGCGTCAGCACAAAGCCGGTCATCTGCAGCATGGTCGAACGGGTGCGAAACAGCGCGAAATTGATGACCAGGATACAGAATGGCAGGATCGCCTGGATCATCGAAACATTGATCGCCGAGGTCAGCTTCAGCGACGAATACAGAAAGGCGTTGTAGGCGGTATAGCCGACCGCGCCGAAGGCCAGGATCGCGGGCCAGTTCCTGCGCACCACCGGCCAGTCCTTGCGGATTTGCGGCATCGAGAACAGTCCGATGACAAGGGCCGCGATCCCCCAGCGCAATGAATTCAGCACCATCGGCGAGACATGACCCACAGCCAGCTTGCCGGCTGTCATGTTTCCGCCCCAAAGGAATGCCGTTATGGTCAAAAGCAGATAGGCCTGCCATTGCAGGGCGTTTGTTGCTGTTTTCATGTCATGCAT
Organism: Martelella sp. NC20; assembly: GCF_013459645.1. Taxonomy (NCBI): domain Bacteria; kingdom Pseudomonadati; phylum Pseudomonadota; class Alphaproteobacteria; order Hyphomicrobiales; family Aurantimonadaceae; genus Martelella; species Martelella soudanensis. The sequence continues at coordinate 353,690 of NZ_CP054861.1, read as the reverse complement.
CAATCTGTTTCAGCTCGGCATAGTCTGTCGTCCATGCTGTTGTCACGAGAAAATTTGCGGTGCGGGGTTGCAGGGGATCGCAATATGACAACGGTATGGTTATAGATGCTGCGGCTCAGACTAGGAATTCCAGGTAGGTGATATGACAAATGTTGTAGTGGTCGGTTCGCAATGGGGCGATGAGGGCAAGGGCAAGATCGTGGACTGGCTTTCCGAGCGCGCCGATATCGTGGTGCGCTATCAGGGCGGCCACAATGCCGGCCACACGCTGGTGATCGACGGTGTGAGCTACAAGCTGTCGCTGCTGCCCTCCGGCGTCGTGCGCGAAGGCAAGCTCGCCGTCATCGGCAATGGCGTCGTCGTCGACCCGCATGCGCTGATCGCCGAGATCGGCCGGCTGGAAGCGCAAGGGGTGAAGATCAGCCCCGAAAACCTCCGGATTGCCGACAATGCGACGCTGATCCTGTCGCTCCACCGCGAGCTCGACGGCATGCGCGAGGACGCCGCCTCCAATTCCGGCACCAAGATCGGCACCACGCGGCGCGGCATCGGCCCGGCCTATGAGGACAAGGTCGGCCGCCGCGCGATCCGGCTGATGGACCTTGCCAATCTGGAGAGCCTGCCCGCCAAGATCGACCGGCTGCTGACGCATCACAATGCGCTCAGGCGCGGTTTCGGCGCGCCGGAGATCGAGCACAAGACGATCATGGATGAACTGACATCCGTCGCCGATCAGGTTCTGCCCTACCGCGAAACCGTGTGGCTGCTGCTCGACAAGAAGCGCCGCGCCGGCGCGCGTATCCTGTTCGAGGGCGCGCAGGGCACGTTGCTGGACATCGATCACGGCACCTATCCGTTCGTGACCTCGTCGAACACGGTCGCGGGACAGGCGGCGGCCGGTTCCGGCATGGGGCCGGGCTCGCTCGAATATGTGCTCGGCATCACCAAGGCCTATACGACACGCGTTGGAGAGGGACCGTTCCCGACCGAACTCCACGACGAGATCGGCAATTTCCTCGGCGAGCGCGGTCATGAATTCGGCACGGTCACCGGGCGCAAGCGCCGCTGCGGCTGGTTCGATGCGGTGCTGGTGCGCCAGGCCGTCGCCACCAACGGCATCACCGGCATCGCGCTCACCAAGCTCGATGTGCTGGATGGTCTCGATGAGCTGAAAATCTGCGTCGCCTACGAACTGGACGGCGAGCGGGTCGAGGCGCTGCCGGCAAGCCAGGGCGCCCAGGCGCGCGTCAAGCCGATCTATGTGACGCTGGAAGGCTGGAAGGAATCAACCGTCGGCGCGCGCAAATGGGCGGACCTGCCGGCCCAGGCGATCAAGTATGTACGCCAGGTTGAGGAACTGATAGGAGCACCCGTGGCGCTTCTATCCACAAGTCCTGAGCGCGAAGATACCATTCTCGTGACCGATCCATTTGAAGATTAAGAAAAAATCGTAGTATTGTCGCGGCACTGACCCGCACAATAGGGGTGATTCATGGCGGATTTCACAGCAGTCATTCGGCGCGCGGTCGAAGGCCTTCCGGAGCAATCTCCGGAATTGCGCGCCCGCGTCTACGACAAGGCGCGCTCGGCTGTCGTCCGGCAGATGGAAAACATGAATCCGCCGCCGCCGGAAGCCATGATCAAGCGGCAGATCGACAAGATCGATGCCGCGATCGCGGAGGTCGAGAGCGATTTCGCCGTAGCCCTGCCCTCCGATGAAGAGGAGATCGCGGAGGTCGAGGCTTTTGGTGACGAGGCGCCGGTCGAGGATTATGCCGAGCCGGAAGCGCCCGCCGAAGAGCCATATCCGACCGAAGAGCCATATGACGAGCCGCCCGCCGACGAGGTCGCGCCGGAACCCGAGGCTGAATTCGAGCCGGAACCCGAGCCGGAACAACCGCCGCAGACGTCGGGCTTCCTCCAGGGGGCGACGTTCGAGGCGGTCAACCGCCCCGATCGGGTCGTCTACGAGCGTGCGTCCGAACCCGAGGACGAAACCTCCTATTCCTTCGATACGCCGGAGGATGACGAGGAAAGCGATTCCGGATCGGTTGTGGTCGAGTCCGACGATCACCGCGCCGACTACGACGACTGGAGCTATGAGGCGGCGCCCGCCGACGCGGTGTCCGCTGAGCCGGCTGTTTCCACAGGTGCGCGGCCCGTTTCGGAAAAGGACTGGGCCCATGTCGACAACCTCCTCGGGCTTGAACCGGACGAGCAGAGCTATGAGGACTACGAGCGCGCCGCCGGATACGGTCGCGATGGCGACGAGGTTGATGCCGGACGGGGCGGCGGGGCGAGACGCATCGGCCTTGCGATTGCCGCTGTCGTCATTCTGGCGATCGTCGCGATCGGCGGCTATTTCGTCTGGGATAGCCGTGACACGCTGACGGCGCTGGTTGAGCCGGGCGACGAGGTCAGCGAGACGCCGGCCGAGCCCGTGACCACGCCGGCGGCCGAACCGGAAACCGCCGGGACCCCGGTGGAAGAAACCCCGGCGGAAGGCGAAGCGGCGGGCGAGAAGCAATTCACCCAGCGGCTGCTTCCGGATGGCACCGAGGTTGACGAGGGCCTGCCTGCCGCAGGCGCAAGCGCCGGGCCGGCGCGCACTGTGGCAAACCAGACCTCCGGCGCATCGGCCTCGTCCGGTGCCGCGCAGGACGTTGCCGCACCCGCGCCGCCGGTTGGCGCCGCGCAGAAGATGTATCTCTATGAGGAGCAGCTCGGCCAGTCGGTGCCGTCTGCCTATCAGGGAACCGTTGCCTGGGAACTGAAGCAGGAGAACACCGGCACGGCGGTGTCCGAACCGGTGATCGAGGGCGTCATGAACGTGCCGGAGGCGGGGCTTTCCGGTGTGATCACCTTCCGCCGCAATGACGATTCCTCCCTGCCGGCAAGCCATCTCATCGATATTTCGTTCACGGTCGGCGAGAATTTCCAGGGCGGCGCGATCGACAATGTCCAGCGTATCTCGCTGAAGAACACCGAAGCTGCCCGGGGCGATCCGCTGATCGCGGTTTCGGCCAAGATCACCGACGATCTCTACATGCTGGCGCTGAACGATTTCGATCAGGCGCGCGGGCAGAACCTGGCGCTGCTTGCCGAGCGCAACTGGATCGATATCCCGATTACCTATCGCAACGGTCGCCGGGCGCTGCTGACGCTCGAAAAGGGCACGACCGGCATGGCGATCTTCGACCGCGCCGTCCAGGAATGGCAGGCGCTCGGCGACATCGGCGACAACAACTGACGGCAAACCTATCCTCTTCACGGGCGTCATCCTCGGGCTTGACCCGAGGATCCAATCACGCCACCAAACGAGCGGTGCTGGTTTCTCATAAAGGTTTGTTTGACCTAAATATTTATCCCGATACGCCTGTCGCAACCAGACGTGGTTAGACCCTCGGGACAAGCCCGAGGATGACGGAAGTGTATGGGGACAGGTTTGTCAACAAACAGAGCCGCGGCAGTTTCCCGCCGCGGCTCTGTTCATTCACGTGCCGATATTTCCGGATAAATCAGTCGTCGACGCCCTCGCGCACGGCGCGGACCGCCTTGGCGTTGGCGGCGACCTGTTTCTGGACGGCGTCCTGGACCTTTTCGAAAGCGCGGACCTCGATCTGACGCACGCGTTCGCGCGAGATCGAGAATTCGCCGGAAAGCGATTCCAGCGTTTCCGGATCCTCGGCGAGGCGGCGGGCGACGAATATCCGCTTTTCACGGTCGTTCAGCACATCCATAGCCGAAGACAGCATGTCGCGGCGGTTTTCGAGCTCGTCCTGATTGACGAGCATGTCTTCCTGGCTGTCATGGTCGTCGACAAGCCAGTCCTGCCACTGGCCGGATTCGCCCTCGGTGGCGCGGATCGGCGCGTTCAGCGAGGCGTCGCCGGAAAGCCGGCGGTTCATCGAAACCACCTCTTCCTCGCTGACATTCAGCTTGGTCGCGATTTCGGTGACCTGTTCGGGCTTCAGATCGCCATCCTCGATCGCCTGGATCTTGCCCTTGAGGCGGCGCAGGTTGAAGAACAGCCGCTTCTGGTTGGCGGTGGTGCCCATTTTGACGAGCGACCACGAGCGCAGGATATATTCCTGGATCGAGGCCTTGATCCACCACATCGCGTAGGTGGCCAGCCGGAAACCGCGTTCGGGGTCGAATTTCTTGACGGCCTGCATCAGGCCGACATTGCCTTCGGACACGACCTCGCCGATGGGAAGCCCGTAGCCGCGATAGCCCATGGCGATCTTGGCGACGAGGCGCAGATGGCTGGTGACGAGCTGGTGGGCGGCGCCACGATCGTCATGCTCCTGATACCGCTTTGCGAGCATGTATTCCTGCTGCGGTTCGAGCATGGGGAATTTGCGGATTTCTTCGAGATAACGGTTGAGACCGTTTTCTCCGGCACGAATGCTGGGAAGCGTATTGGCCAATGCTTTCACCCCCTTGGTGTTGCAATCCTCATCAGATCAACGGCGATTACCGGGGCGAGGCCCCGCAACCCGATCCATCGATTTTCTGGAGGGAAAACCCGATTTAAGTATGGCAGGCAGGGCTTTCAAGAGATTCAAGCGATAAACACTCCATCAACTGGAATGTTTACGGCCGTGGCCGGCGCTCAGCCCTCAAAGGCCGCGCAGAGGGCGGCCATATCGGCGGGCAGGGGGGCTTCGAAATGCATTTCCGCGCCGCTCGTCGGGTGTTCGATCACCAGCAGGGCGGCATGGAGTGCCTGGCGGGGGAAGGCGCGCACCAGCGAGGCGGCCGGCTCTTGCAGCAAATTGGCCTTGGTCTTGAAGCCGGCGCCATACATGTTGTCGCCGATCAGCGGGTGGCCGATATGAGCCATGTGAACGCGGATCTGGTGGGTCCGTCCCGTCTCCAGCCGGCATTCGACCAGGCTCGCCAGCGCGCTGCCATCCTGCTTTTCACCGAAGCGGCGTTCGACCGTGTAGTGGGTGATGGCGAAATCGGCATCGGCGCTGTCGGCCGGCTTGACGGCCCGGCGGATGCGGTCCGGCGCGCGTCCTAACGGGGCGTCGATCGTGCCCTGCAGCATTCTCGGCCGGCCCCAGATCAGCGCCTTGTAGGCGCGCTGCAACGGCCCGGTTCGTCCATGATCGGCGAACTGGGCGGCGAGCGCGTGGTGGGCGGCGTCGTTCTTGGCGACCACCATCACGCCGGTGGTATCCTTGTCGAGGCGGTGGACGATGCCGGGACGCCGGACGCCGCCAATGCCTGAAAGGCTGTCGCCGCAATGATGGATCAGCGCGTTGACCAGCGTACCGGTCCAGTTGCCGGCGCCCGGATGCACCACGAGGCCCGCCTGCTTGTTGATGACGATGATGTCGTCGTCCTCGTGCAGGATTTCGAGCGGAATGTCCTCGCCTTCCGGTTCGGCGTCCTCGATTTCGGGCATGATCAGGGTGATGGCCTCGCCTGGTCTGACCTTGCGGCTCGGTTCGGTGACCGGTTTGCCGGCGATCGAAACGGCGCCGGCATTGATCAGGGCCTTGACGCGGGTGCGCGACACGCCGTCGCCCATCGCGCGGGCTATGAAAGCGTCCAGACGCTCTTTCGTGCCCTCGGGGACGAGAAAGTCTTTTCTATCGGCCTGTGTTTGTTTAAACGGGTCGTCTGTCATCTGAACTTTGCAAGTGCGGTCCGCGCTTGTTAAGCGAAACCGGCCCGCGGAGCAATGGACAATGTCGCAACATCGCATCGAAGACGAAGAAGAGGAAAAGCCGCTCGATCCCGCAGTCGAGCTGGTGCGGCGACGGATGCTGCGATTGCAGGTCGTTTCGGCGCTGATCATGATCGTCTCGCTGATGGCGGTGTTCGGCGCGATCCTCTACAAGGTGATGAGCCGGCCGGACGAGGGCCAGGTCGCCGGAAGAACCGGCGCGATCGTGCCCGCGGATGCGCCAAGGGCGCTGACGGCGAACCTGCCGCGCGGTTTCCAGATTGCCGATATCAGCTATGGCGACGGTCAGGCGCTGATCTACGGCATCAAGCAAAACGGCGAGCAGACGCTCTATCTCTTCGATCTCCATACCGGCCGCATGGCCGCCGATGTCGAAATCCGCTTCGACTGAGATGGCCGCTCCGGCAATCGCAATCACAGATCCGGACGATCCGCGGGTCGCGCCGTTCAGGGCGATCCGGGAGAAGGATCTGGTCGGGCGGCAGGGCCTGTTCATCGCCGAGGGCACGGTGGTGCTGCGGGTGCTTTCCGAGGCGCCCGCCGCGCGGTTTGAAGCGGAGCGCATCCTTGTGCTGGAAAACCGGCTGGCGGGTATTGCGGGCGTGCTCAAAGCCTATCCGGACAATGTGCCGCTTTTTACCTGCAATGCCGCCGTCATGAACGCGATCACCGGCTTCGACATGCATCGCGGGGTTCTGGCTCTCGGGCGGATCACCGGCCGGCCGGCTGCGGAAGACCTGATCGCGACGCTGCCGGAGGATGCGCTTGTGGTCGTCTGCATCGGCCTTTCCAACCATGACAATGCCGGCGCCATCTTCCGCAATGCCACAGCGCTCGGGGCCGATGCGGTGCTGCTGGACGAGACCAGTTGCGATCCGCTTTATCGCAAGGCGCTGCGGGTTTCGGTCGGGTCGGTGCTGAAAATGCCCTGGGCGCGCGGCGACAGCGGGCCGGCGATCCTTGCGGCACTCGCGCGGGCGGGCTTCGATGTTCTCGCGTTGTCGCCCTCCGGCGGCGAACCGCTCCACCGCGTTTCTCCGGGACGACGGGTGGCGCTCGTGCTCGGAACGGAAGGCGAGGGGCTTCCGGCGGACATCATGGCCGCGTTCCGCACGGTGCGCATTCCGCAGGCTCCGGGGCTCGACAGCCTCAATGTCGGCAATGCGGCGGCGATCGCGCTCTATCAGCTTGCGCTTGCCAGGGGACGTATCGGCTAACGGTTGGCGTCGATCAGCGCGCGGGCGCGTTCGGCAAGGCTGGTCCGGTTGGCGTTCCGGCCCTGATCGCGTGAGAGCGCGGCTTGCAGCGCATCGCGCGCGCCCTCCCGGTACTGGTAGGCGATCATCATGGCCGCAAGCTCGGCAAAGGCCGCCCGCAGCGCATCATCCTCGCGGTCCGAGCCGGCGGCCTCATCCACCTGGCTGCAGATCGCGGCGTATCGGGTTTCGATTTCGCGCTTCAAGTCGCCCAATCCTGCGCTCCGGTCAGAAGGGGTTCCAGGTCGGTTTCTCTGTCAGCTTCAGATAGCCGACATTGATCCCGAGGCGGGCGCCGATGCCGGAGCGGACCGGAACCAGAATGACATCGCGATACTTGTAGACCTGCATCGAGAAGCCGGCAACGATATAGGCCGAGCCCGAGACGCCGCCATAGCGATGATAGAGATCGGGCACCGAGGGCAGATTGTAGACCAGCATCATCACCCGCGAGCCGTCACCGCCGTAATCGATGCCGAGCGACGGTCCCTGCCAGAACACCTTGTGGGAGCCGACATTCTTGGTGTTGAGCACGCCCTCGCCATAGGTAAGGCCGGCGATGAAGGCGCCCGACCCTTCCGCTCCGAGAATATAGCCATTGGGCAGGCCGTATTTGGAAAAGGCGTTCTGCAGCGTCTGGGCCAGGCCCGAACTCGCTTCGCCGAAGAAGGTGTTGCCGGCGGCGACGACCTCATCCGGCGAGAACGTGTCGGATTGCTGGGCCTGCTGTTGCGCTCCGGCCGGAACGATGGCGAGCGCCACCATCCAAAGGGCGAAGACAAGTGTCTGTATGGACCTTGCGGCTTTTCTGGCAAACATGGCGGTTCCATTCCTGTTGCTTTTGGTCTGATCCGCGCGCGTCGCACATGCCTGACAGCGGCAATCCGGCGAAGAGCGGTCTTTTGGCGGACATTGTGGGCCATACCCCTTAACAATGGATTTACCAAATGAGAGGAATTTCCGGGAACGCGATTATCGCTTGCCATGGCGCGGCGATAACAGCAAAAGACATTGGCGGCCAATGGCTGCCCGATCTGAAGGCCCGATCTGAAGAATGGTGGACGCGATGAAGAACCCGAACCTGACCCTGAGCGGCGCAGATCTTGCGGCCCTGCTCGCAAGCCGCATCTGCCACGATGTCGTCAATCCGATCGGGGCCGCCGGAAACGGGCTGGAACTGCTGGATGAAGGCGGGATGGACGAGGACGCGCTGCAGCTCATCCGCCAGAGCACGGCTTCTGCGACGGTTCACCTGAAATTTGCCCGCATCGCCTTCGGCGCCTCTGGCACGCTGGATACGCCGCTCGACACCGGCGAGGCGGAGACGGCCGCGCGCGATCTGATCGGGCTCGGCAAGCGCATGACGCTCAACTGGAGCGGCCCGCGCATCAATGCTCCCAAGAACCGGGTCAAACTGCTTTTGAACCTGTTCCTGGTGGCCCAGTCCACGATCCCGCGCGGCGGCACCATCGATGTCGGCCTCGATGCCGCGGGCGACATCTTCGCCTTCATCATCCGCACCCGCGGCAATTACGTGCAGATGCCGGCCGATTTCGCCCGCATCTATGGCGGCGTGATGGAAGAGCCGATCACCTCGCACAATGTGCAGCCCTATTACACTGCATTGCTGGCGGAGGAATCCGGCATGGCCATCGAATTCGTGGTCAATGAGGGCGAGGTCGTGTTCGAGGCCAAGCCGGCGGTCTGAGCGGCGCTTTCCAATCTCTTTTGCGGTGCAGCGGGTAACATCCCATTTTTGCCAAGCTTTAGGTTCACTCTCACGCCATTGAATCGATCGTAGTTCGGCTTTTGCGGAAACAAGTCGCCGTCCAAGGCGTTCCTCCGAAGCCAGAACTGCAATTTTCCCGTCAGTTTCTGAGGGAGAGACCAGCCGTGAGATATCCACAAATTTCTGTGCCTTTATCGGCGGTCACCGCCGCTTTCGCGCGCATGGACAGCCCGATGCCTGACGGCATGACGCTGTTTCCCGGAGAAATCATTCGCACCCGCACAACCGGTCGTGGTCACCTGGATAAGCGGTCAGCGGGACTCGAGGGGCGCAATCGCCGGAGACCGCTTCCTTTCCGGCTTCAAACCGGGTGATGTCGGCCTTGATTGATCGAAACTTGCGAAACGTTAGGCCAGCCAGGGTGGGCATGGGCGTTCTTGCTGGCGTCGGGCTTGCGCTTGCCGGTTGCGCCTCGCATCAGTTGCAGGAAACCGCTGAGCAGATCGACGTGATGGCGCAGGAGCTTGCCGCGCCGCCGCCCGAACCGCCCGAAGATGGCGCGGCGCTCGGGCCGGCGGACCTGCTCGCGAATGCGGAAAGCCGGGGCAAGGATTTCATGCGCGCCCGCATCAGCCGGGCGCGGGCGATGCTCGAACTCGACAAGGTGAAATCCGCGCGCCTGCCGCGCATCAGCGCCGAAGCGCGCCAGATCTCCACCTATAAAGGCGACGATCTGGCGGATGTCGCCAGCGTTTCGAATATCGTGCTCGGCGTGAACTGGGATATCTCGAAGGCCCTGCTGCGCCTCGACCAGCCCGCAGTCAAGGTCGCCGGCCGCCTGATCCCGGTGCAATACCAGATCGCCCAGCGCACCGCGACGACCAATCTCTTCAACACCTACAATGAGTATACGGCGCTCGACTTCAGGCGCCGCAATGCCCTTTTGAAGGAAAGGGGGCTGGCTTGCCGAGCCGGTGATGTGGCGATGGAGGTTGCGGACGGCGACGCGACGCCGCAGGAACTGAAAGCGCTCAAGGATCAGGTCGCCGCCGCCCGCCGTGAGGCCGATGCGGTGTCGCGCTCGCTCGATTCGAAGCGGGATGAAGTGCTGGGGTTGGCGGGGCTTGCCGAGGGCGGCTATCGCGTGGCGCCGGAGCGCTCCGTGCTCTCGGCGCTTTCCGGCTATCAGTCGGTGACGGACGACGATGCGGAAGCCTGTTTTGCGAACTCGGGCAAGAAGCGTCTGGAGGACCTTCTGGTGGAGGCTGCCGCGGCCCAGCTCGACCTTGCCAGACAATCGCGCCTCACCAAGCTCAAGACCTCGATCCCGAGTTTCATGACCCAGACCGGCGGCCTCAATCTGCAGTTCCTGGTCTCCTACGTCCTGCCGCTGATCGATGAGGGCGATGCGCTGCGCATGACGCAGAATGCCCGGCTGACGCTGCTGGAAACGATTATCGGCGCGCGCGACAACCGACGCCATTTCATGAGTGATTTCGCTTCGCTGAAACTGGGCATTGCCGCGGCGGACAGCGATCTGGCGGCGGCAAGCGCGGCATTGGTGCGGGCGGAAAACCAGCGGCAGAATGCCGATCCGGCGCAATGCGCGGCGAATGTCGATGTCGAAAAGGCGAAAACCACCGTCGCGGCCGCGAAGTTCAAGATCGACATGCTGAAAAGCCGTCTGCGGCTTCTCTGCGCACCGCTCAGCGAGAAGACCACCGATGAGGCCGGCCCGTAAACAAAAAAAGCGGCGCCGGGGCGCCGCGCTTTGTTCAGCAGGGTGAGACGCGTCAGGCGCGTTTTTGCATTTCCTGCTGGTCCTGCTCGCGCAGCACATAGCCGCGGCCCCAGACCGTTTCGATGAAATTGGTGCCGCCGGCGGCGTTGGCGAGCTTCTTCCTGAGCTTGCAGATGAAGACGTCGATGATCTTCAGTTCCGGCTCGTCCATGCCGCCATAGAGGTGATTGAGGAACATTTCCTTGGTCAGCGTCGTGCCCTTGCGCAGCGAAAGCAGCTCGAGCATCTGATATTCCTTGCCGGTCAGATGAACCCGCTGGCCCGCGACCTCGACGGTCTTGGCATCGACATTGACGGCGAGGTCGCCGGTGGAGATGATCGATTGCGCATGGCCCTTGGAGCGGCGCACGATGGCGTGGATGCGGGCGACCAGCTCTTCCTTGTGGAAGGGTTTCGTCAGATAATCGTCGGCGCCGGAGCCGAAACCGCGCACCTTGTCGTCCGTGCCCGACATGCCCGAGAGAATGAGGATCGGCGTTGCGATCTTCGAAACCCGAAGCGCCTTGAGCACTTCATAGCCGGACATATCCGGCAGGTTGAGATCGAGAAGGATGATGTCGTAATCGTAGATCTTGCCGAGGTCGACGCCCTCCTCGCCCAGATCCGTGGTGTACACGTTGAAGCTTTCGCTCTTGAGCATCAGTTCGATGCTCTGTGCTGTGGCGCCGTCGTCTTCGATTAAAAGAACCCGCATGTCTTTCCCCTTGAACCGCCGCTGTGAAAGGTCTGTTGTCGCCCCCGACGCGATACGGACTCAGTGATGACCTGATTTGGAAGCTGCCATCTAATGGTTAACAAATTCTGATTCTTTTTGGCAAGACGGACAGAAGATATTAATGAACATTAGAATGGCATTGATTTTATTGTATTTTTTTAAGACCGATTGCCGATAAAAAAGATTAACCAAGTCTGCTAAGTGACTCATCTGACTCGCTAGTTTTTGTTTGAATCCGATAATGCGGTTTACCGACCCTTAAGTCCTGACGGCTATGATCGGACATGACTGTAAACGAAAGGTTACCGCGATTTCGATTTCGTTAATCAATTTTGGTGCGAATCAGAAGCCGAGGGGGGACCGATCCGCTACGCGTTCGTCAGCCGGGGAGTTTTGCGTATGAAGGCACGAAACAGTCTGTTGCGTCTGAAGGCGTTTCAGGTGAAGGAAAAGAAGCGGCAGTTGCAGCAATTGCAACTCATGATGGATGAGTTCGCCCGCATGTCCGGCGAACTGATGCAGCAGATCGCCGCCGAGGAAAAGAAATCCGGGATCACCGACCCCGGGCATTTCGCATATTCGACATTTGCCAAATCGGCGCGCCAGCGCGCCGACAATCTGGCCGTCTCCGTCGCCGACCTGCGCCAGCAGCGCGACAGGGCCGAGGCCGATCTTGCGGAGATGGAACTGGATTATGAGCGCGCCGCCGCCATCGAGGTGCGTGACGCAGCGGGCCGCAAGCGCGCCTGAGGGCGTGTCGAGGGGATCCGTCAAAACCAAAGGCCGCATCGTCACGATGCGGCCTTTGGTTTTTCGGCCCCTGGCGGGCGTGATCTGGTATCGTTGAATGCTGGAGAGTTTCCGCAAAGAGCAGCGGGTGAGTGCTTGAAATCGCGCGGCGCCGTCGTCTTCTTTCGTTGGCGGATCGGGTTCTCGGAAGTCCGGCCTCCGCTCCGACGCTCTAGATTCTCTATTTTTACGCGTCGGGTTAACGAAAAATCGGATTCCACTTTTTCGCCCGACGCTCTGGCCGTTCTTGGAAAAAGCCGGCATTCATGCAGCGGCGATCCTGCCTTGCCGAGTCGAAAGTGCCTTCGCGATGAGATGGGCCGAAAGGAAGCGCGCGGGTCGTCCGACGTCAGCCGGGACCCGCGGGGCGGCGCGATGTCGCGCCGGTCAGTTGCGGTATTGCTGGATCCGGGTGGTGCGCAGGCCGGCAAGGCCGTGATCGTCGATCGAGGCCTGCCAGGAGAGGAACTCCTCCACCGTCAGGCGGTATCGCTCACAGGCCTCCTCCAGGCTCAGCAGGCCGCCGCGCACGGCCGCCACCACCTCTGCCTTGCGCCGGATCACCCAGCGCCGCGTATTGGAAGGGGGCAGGTCGGCAACGGTCAGCGGACTGCCGTCGGGACCTATGACATATTTTGCGCGAACGCGGGCTAGCTCGGTCATCGTACTCTCTACAAAACTCACAACCTACGCTCACAACCTAGCGCCACACTTTTAAAATTTGCCTAAGGCGAGTGTAACGCTCTGGTAACCAGGATTTTCGGGCTTCCGGCCGGAGATTTTCCGCGCGGGTTGCGGGTATCGCCAGGCATCGTCCTGTGCACCCATCACGAGAAGTCAACGTTGCGACTGTACCTTCCGGGCGGCAGGGAGCCGGCGACCGTATCCGGCGCTTTCCACGCATGATCCGTTTTGCCAGCGTCGTGGCGACAGGGTGGCGACCGGGAATTCACGCAGCAAATCCGCCTTATGGCGAATCGGCGGAAGTCTATGATTTTCTTGGAGAAACTGGAGCGGGTGAGGCGATTCGAACGCCCGACCCCAACCTTGGCAAGGTTGTGCTCTACCCCTGAGCTACACCCGCTCGTGAAATCCGGCCGGGGGTAAATCGGAGACCGGATATGTCATCTCGGCGACGACGAAGGCGTATATGGCCCAAGCGGATTTCAAATGCAACAGAGAAATCGCGGGAATTGCGCATTTTTTTGTCTCCCCCGGAAAATTTTTGTTTTTCAATATATTACGTGATTTTTGCGGCGGCAGGCGGAACCCGGAATGGCGGAGGGCGCCTCCGCAAAATGCTGCCGCCCGGCAAAAAGACGAAGCGCATCGCCGGGATGCGGCTTGTTGGCGGCCGAAAATGCAGCGGCGCACGGGCTTGCCTCCCGCGCCTTTGTTGCATTGACCGCCATTTGGTGCTGAAACAGGCACCAATTCGAAAACGGAACAGCCCTGATGACCAAGACGTCCGATGACGTGTTCGCCTTTCTCGATAAACTCGGCATTTCCTATCAGAATCACGAGCATCGGCCGGTGTTCACCGTGGCGGAAGGCGATGATCTGCGCGCCAAAATTCCCGGCGGTCACACCAAGAACCTGTTCGTGAAGGACAAGAAAAGCCGATATTTTATGCTCACCGTGGAAGAATATGCCACCGTCGACCTGAAGACGGTGCACACGCTGATCGGGGCGTCGGGTCGTGTGTCCTTCGGCAAGCCGGAACCGATGATGGACTATCTCGGCGTCGAGCCCGGTTCCGTGACGGCGCTTTGCGCCATCAATGACGATCAGCGCCAGGTTACCTTCATTCTGGACGAGAGCCTGATGGAGAACGCGATCATCAACTGCCACCCGCTGCGCAATACCGCCACGACCTCGATCGGGCGCGATGATCTCTTGAGCTTCATCAGGGCGACCGGGCACGAGCCGGTTGTCTTGAAAGTAACGGTGTGACACACGATCTTACATCCAACAAAGATGCGGCCGGCGCGGCCATACGGAGAGAGTAGTGATGAGCGGATTTGACAACCCCTATAGCGGTTCCTTCGGCGGCCAGATGAGTGTTTCGGCCGATGGCGCCGTCAATGGCGCGACGCCCCCCGGCGGGCTGATCAAGGACACGACCACCGCCGAATTCGCCAAGGACGTCATCGAGGAATCGAAGAGCCAGCCGGTGCTTGTGGATTTCTGGGCGCCCTGGTGCGGCCCGTGCAAGCAGCTTGGCCCCGTGCTCGAAAAGGCGGTGACGGCCGCCGCCGGCAAGGTCAAGCTGGTGAAGATGAATATCGACGATCACCCGTCGATCGCCGGCCAGCTCGGCATCCAGTCGATCCCCGCCGTCATCGCATTTGCCGCCGGTCAGCCGGTGGACGGCTTCATGGGCGCCGTGCCGGAAAGCCAGGTCAACGAATTCATCGACAAGCTTTCCCAGAACAGCCCGTCCGAGCAGGATCGCAAGGCCGAAATCGCCGGCGCGCTCGATCAGGCAGAACAATTGCTCGCCGAGGACAAGCTGCAGGAGGCGGGACAGCTTTTCGCCGCCGTGATGCAGGCCGATCCTGAAAACCCGAAAGCGCTGGCCGGGATCGGACGCTGCATGGTGGCCGCGGGCCAGCTCGACCGTGCCCGTCAGGTGCTGGAGCAGGTGCCGGAGGAATTGCGCGAGGATGACGCCATCAAGGCGCTCGTGACCAAGATCGAGCAGATCGAGGAAGCGCGCAAGTTCGGCGATCCGGCAGCGCTCGAACATACCCTTGCCCAGAATCCGGACGATCATGAATCCCGTATGAAGCTTGCCAAGGTGCTGAATGCCGAGGGCAAGCGCGAGGCGGCGGCCGAGCAGTTGCTGATCATCATGCGCAAGGATCGCGAATTCGACGATGATGGCGCGCGCCGGCAGTTGGTCGCGTTTTTCGAGGCCTGGGGACCAAAGGACCCGGCGACGATTTCCGCGCGCCGGAGGCTTTCGACCATCCTCTTTTCCTGAAGGACGATATCGCCATGCAGGTTGGCAATGCCCGTTATCTGACCGCGAAGGATCTGCCGGAGAGCGCTCCGGTGTTTCCGCTGACGGGCGGGCTGCTGCTGCCATACGCGCAATTGCCGCTCAATATTTTCGAGCCGCGCTATCTTGCCATGGTCGATCAGGCGATCGCCGGCAACCGGCTGATCGTCATGGTCCAGCCCTCCCGCCACGACGAGACGCTTGCGGTGACCGAGGATACGCCCGTTTCCGGTATCGGATGTCTCGGGCGGATCACTTCCTTTGCGGAAACCGGCGACGGGCGCTATCTGGTGGCGCTTACCGGCATTTGCCGTGTGCGTCTGATCGACGAGTTGAAAACGACACGGCCGTTCCGCAGCTTCGCCATTACCCCTTTCCTTGGCGATCTCAACTCCGAGGGCCAGGACGATGGCGTGGACCGGGCGGGTCTTATCCGGGCCTTCCGGAACTATCTCGATTCCGAGGGGCTCGATACCGAGTGGGATCATATCGAGCAGGCGAGCAATCTCACGCTCGTCAATTCGCTGTCGATGATGGCGCCGTTTGGCCCCGCTGAAAAACAGGCATTGCTGGAAGCGCCCGATCTCAAGGCGCGGGCGGCGCTGTTCATCGCGATCATCGAATTCGCGCTTGCCGGCGATCCCGGCGACCGGCTGCAATAGGATAAGCCATGATCGCCAAGGAAGCCGGGATCGATCCCAAGATGCTCGAACTGCTCATCTGCCCGCTGACCAAGGGACGGCTGACCTATGATGGCGAGCGCCAGGAGCTTGTCTCGCAAAAGGCGAAGCTCGCCTATCCGATCCGCGATGGCGTGCCGATCATGCTGGCCTCCGAAGCCCGCCCGCTCGAAGACTGAGTCCGGCTGACTTCCCCGTCTTGGAGCCGCTTGCTGGCCGCAGGCCGCTGCTCTGATCTTTGTTCTATTAGCGAAATTTTTACAGCAAATCGGAAATGGTTTCATTTCAACCTGAAGGGCTCTAACGTGCGGTGAAAGCGCAGGCCGCCGCAGGCTTTGCGCGAAAGCGAAGCAGGAGCATTGTCGGGGCACCGAAATATGCTCGGGAAGTGTTGGATTGCCCTTGAGGCCTGATCGGCCGGGGGATGGAGATCAGATGTCGCGTGTCATCATGCAGGCCCCGGCCGGAGACGAGTATTATCCGGTCCGGGTGGAACGGTCCTATTTCAAGCGCGGTGACGCGATCGTGGCAGGCGATCCGCTTTACGATCTCGCCACCGCCAACGGAAGGCAGTTGAGGATTCGCGCGACCCATAGCGGCCTTGCGCTCTCGTCGCCCTATGAGGCCGGCGATCATCTGGGCGCGCCCGAAAGCCTGATTGAAATCGAACTCGGTTTTCACGAACGCGCGCGCCCGGCCCCGCAGCCAGCCGGGATACCGGCGGTTCCGGCATGGGACGATGATGTCGACGACGAGGTGTGGGATGCCACCCCACGCCAGACGCGAAAACGGGACCCGCGCAAAATCCTGCTGTGGCTCGGCGGCGGCGTCATCGCCTTTGTGCTTTTCGGCGTAGTGGGCTGGTTTGCGCTGTCATATATGCCGCTCGGCTCCGACAGCGGGGATACTGACGGTTATTACGGCGCGCGCACCGGCCTGGAGCCGCTCGGGGGCAAACGCAGGCTTTTCATTTCGGACGAACAGCAGGAAAGGTTCGAGCTATGGCTCGATACATAACGTCTCTGCTGCTGGGCGGGCTCGTGCTTTTTCTGCCGGCAGCTGCGAGCGCCGACGATAATCGTCTGGTCGAGGCGCGGGGGCAGGGCTACAGCGCGAGCTTCACCCCTTCAGCGTCGCCGGCGGACGAGCCGTCGACAACCAGTCTCTTATGGGATGCGGATCTGCAAATGGCGCTGGAGAATGACGCGCCGGCGCTGACGGTCCGTTTTCGCTACGAGATCGAGGACTGGCGCTATCTGTTGCCGACATTCGGACCGGGCACGGTGCAGGCTTGGTCGCCGGGAGATGCGACTGGCACGGCGCTACCCGAGGAAGCTCCGCGCATTCAACCCCTTGACGTGAAACTGATGTTCCGGTTTTACGCGCCCGGGCAGAATGCCTATGTCGGCGTGTCGCAGGAAATCGCAACGCCCGGCGCGCCGGGCGAATGGGCGGAGAGCGCGCCAACCCGGCCGGACTGGGGCCAGACCTTCATCTGGCTGAGCGGCATCAACAAGGACGCGTGGCTTGCGCCGGATACGGCGCGTTCGGTCTGGCAGGGCGAGCTTCGTCCCGAAGGGGTGACGATCCTGGAGACGGCGTGGTCGGCGGACGAACTGATGGCGTTTCTGGCTGAAAACAACATGCGCAATCGCGCGGTGGCGGCCGCCGAGGCGGTCAACCGGCTGCTCGACGGCGTGGCGCGCAGTTTCGGCTACGAGGTCGATGCGATGCGCGAGGACCCGGAAAAATACCTGGAACCAGCCTTTCGCCGAGGGGTGCCGATCGCGCTTCTGCGCAAGCTTGAGCGGCTGAAACACCTGCCGAACGGGCTGAAGCAGGGCGATGACGCAGCCTATGAGCAGGCCCGCAGCGAGGCCGACGCGATCATGGCCGCCATGGAACGTGATCGGGAAAGCCATGCCGGGCAGGGCTGGCAGAAGCCGTCGGGCGGGGAGCAGAATAATGAATAGGCGGATATCGCGGTTGCCCGTCTTCCTGTACCTGCTTTTCGCGGGCTGGTTTTTCTTTTCCGCGGCATCGGCCGCGACCTTTGTCGAGCCGGTGGATGCTGGTCGGGTCAGGGACCGGAGCCTTGCCGCGATCGTCACCGGGGTGGACGATGTTGTCTGCACCGGCACGGTCATCGGCCCGCGCCATGTCTTGACGGCGGCGTCCTGCGTGATCGATCCGGAAACCGGCGCGCCGTTCCGGGACCGGCAGATCATGCCGCGCATCGACCTTGATGATGGCTATATTCCCGCCGCGCGGCGCTTCGTCCGGCGGGTCTATCTACCGGCCGCCGATGCGTCGTTCGGGCCGGGCGGAGCGTTGGAAAGTCAGCTTGCGATCGTCGAGGTGATCGACGGACAGCCTGCCTTTTCCGAGGTCACATCGGAGACGGGCTTTCACTACGGCCATGCCGGCAATGACGGGCTGGACGCGCTTTTCTATGACGCCGTCACCGGCGGCCAGATGACGAGCGTCAGTTGCGCGGCGCTTTCCATCGAGGCCGGCGATCTGATGCCGCTGTCCTGTAGCTTGCCGGAGGGCGCCGCCGGCGCCGCCATCCGCTCGGCCTCGGGTATTGTCGGCATCTATCTCGGCCCGGGCCGCGGCCGCTATATCGGCAAGGCGGAACAGGAGGGGATCGGCCGGATCATCACCGGGCTTCAGCCCGGCCATTTCCGCGTCGCGGAAGCCGGTTACGCGCCGTTCATCTCATTCGTACTGGCCAATGCCTGTGACCGGCCGATCAGCTATGTCGCCCGCTACCGCCCGATCGCCGCGCGCAAGGATCAGCCGTTCGCGACGGTGTCCGGAGAGGTCGATGGGGGAGCGAGTGCGATACTGCCGTTCAAGACCGAAAATGGCGTGATCTATCTTCGCGGCATGGCCGACGGCGGCAGGCTGACCTGGGGCGGGGATCATCGTTTTGCCGGAGAGGGCTATTTCAAGGTGGCGATCACCGATTGGGGCGACCATTTCCACGCGCTGAGCTGCGGCGAATGAAGCTCCTCACTCGCCGGGGGTATCCTTGGTGCTGAAATAATGCCGGTCGGGCGAGAGGAAGAAGATGTAGGCCATATAGGCGGCCGCCGCGCCGAACGGGATCGCCCAGAAGGGGGAGCCGATAAACAATTCGGCGACAGCCCAGCCTGCGCACAGCACCACGGCCAGGATGCGCACCCACAGGGGTTTCAGCGAAGGGTGTTTGAGATCGAAACTCTTCCGCCAGTCCGTGCCCGCCATGGCTTGCCCTTTCTTCACCGCGTTTGTCCGGAGCGGATCCGCCTTTGACGAAAGCCCGCTCCATCTGTTGGTTTTACCGCATTTCGCAGTCAGGCGATTGTACCTGACCGCGAAATGCGCGTTTCCGAGAGATAGCCTTGTTTGCGGACTGCATTCAAGCGCCGTGTGCACTCAGACCAGCATCGCGACCACTTCGGTGGCGCCGTAGCCGAGGTTGTAGGTTGCTTCTCCGGTGAATGCCAGACGGGCGTCGTCGCCGGCGGCAAAATAGCCGACAGCGATTGCCGACAGGGTGACCTCGGTTCCGCCGGTTGCGCCGCCGCGCACGATCACCACGTTTTCCGAGGCGTTCTTTTCGAGCGTAACCGAAAAGGCATCGCTTGCGCTTGCTGCGACATTGAGGGTGATCGCGTAGTAGCCGCTGACCGGAAACAACAGCGTGAGGCCGCCGCCGGAAACGACCGAGCCGAGGGAGAAACCGCCCTGGCCGGTATAGAGCGTGTCGAAGCCGAGCGCGGTCGGGGTGTCGATCAGCGTTGAGCCGGCGGCAAGCGCTACGCGCGCCAGCGGGCGTTCGGGCATGATGACGGCGCCGGAGGGGGCGACGCGAAGGGCCTCGAACCAGCTCGAGCCGTCCGGGCTGATCTTGATCGCAAACCCGTCGGTGCCGGCAAGGCCCATCTCGGCGCGGCCGGACCAGCCGGTCTGGAACAGCAGCGACGCGGTGTCGGCCGGCGTCGCCTTGTTGATCTTGAGTTGGTGGCCGGCGCCGGCATTATTCAGCAACGTCGCGGGCGCCACGACCGAAAGGCGGTTGGTCGCATCCGCCGTGGCGTTGATGCCGACCATTGCAAACACCGCCTCATTCGGGGCGGGCGGCGTCACCCAGCCGGAACCGTCGAATATGCGCCATGCCTCATCGCTGCCAAACCAGGCCGACCAGCCTGCCGCAGGGGCAACGAACTGCCACAGGCCATCCTGATAGATTGCGATGTCGCCGGCGTGGCCGGCAAACAGGCCGCCGGGGCTTGCACCGACCAGATGGCAGACGCCGTCGGCGGGCGTTTCCGGCGGGGTCGCGTCCTCTCCGACGATCAGGAGGTGAACGATTGCATCGAGGCGCTGCAGCGCCTCGTTATGGGTAACGTGTTTTTGCGCCTGGGCGGGCAGGATAAAGGGGAGGCCCAGCTTCGATGTTGCATCCGACATGAAAATCTCCTTCGCGGGCTGCGTTCAGACAAGCCTAGCGCCGCGCGGGAAGATGAGGAAAATGGTTGGCGGAAGGGCGGAAATGGGAATTTCCTGGAGCCTGGAGCCTGGAGCCTGGAGCCTGGAGCCTGGAGCCTGGAGCCTGGAGCCTGGAGCCTGGAGCCTGGAGCCTGGAGCCTGGGCCCGTCGTATCGGGGCCGATGCGCGGCGGTGGAGCGTCACGCCGCGCGACCGCCATCAGGCGATGGCGCCGGTCCTCTCGGACATTGCGACGCGATAGGCGATCGCCTCGCCGATATGCATGCGGCCGACCTGTGCCTTGCCGTCGAGATCGGCGATCGTGCGGGCGACCTTGAGGACGCGGTGATAGCCGCGCGCGGAAAACCGCATCTTCTCCGCCGCCTCGCGCAGCAGCGCAAGACCCGCGGCATCGGGTTCGGCGAGCTTTTCGATGAGGTTCGCCGAACAGCGGGCGTTGACCGTTGTCGCCGTTACGTCGAGCGCGGCAAAGCGCTCGCGCTGGGCGTTGCGGGCGCGTTCCACCCTTCGCGCGACCGCGCTGCTGGCCTCGCCGGTCGATTTGGCGCCGATCAGGTCGATGGCGCTGACGGCGGGCACGTCGATGCGGATATCGATCCTGTCCATCAGCGGGCCGGATATGCGGGCCTGATAGTCGGCGGCGCAGCGCGGTCCGCGCGCGCAGCTATGGCCGGGCTCGCCCGCCATGCCGCAACGGCACGGGTTCATCGCCGCGACAAGCTGGAAGGCGGCGGGATATGAAACGCGATGATTGGCGCGCGCGATCACGCATTCGCCGCTCTCCAGCGGCTGGCGCAGCGCATCGAGCGCCTGCGGCGAGAACTCCGGAAATTCGTCGAGGAACAGCACGCCGTGATGGGCGAGCGAGGCCTCGCCCGGCCGCGCCTTGAACCCGCCGCCGACCAGCGAGGCCATGCTTGCGGAATGATGCGGTGCCCGGAAGGGCCGGCGGTCCGACAATCTGCCGCCGGCGAGCTTGCCGGCGATCGAGTGGACCATCGACATGTCGAGCAGTTCCTGCGGCAGAAGCGGCGGCAGGATCGAGGGCAGCCGGGCGGCGAGCATGGATTTTCCAGCACCCGGAGGGCCGACCATCAGAAGGTTGTGCCCGCCGGCCGCGGCCACTTCAAGCGCGCGCTTGGCGCTCTCCTGCCCCTTGATGTCGGCAAGGTCCGGCAGATCGAGTGCGGCCGCGCGCACCGCCGGATGCGGTCGGGAAAGCACCTGCGTACCCTTGAAATGATTGGCGATGCCGATCAGGCTCTTGGGCGCCAGAATATCGATATCCGCGCTTGCCCAGGCGGCCTCGGGTCCGCAATCGGCCGGGCAGATCAGGCCCTTGTCGAGCGCGTTGGCGGCAATCGCGGCGGGAAGGGCGCCGGCAACGCTCGCGATCGTGCCGTCGAGGTTCAGTTCGCCGATCACCACATAGCCGGAAAGTGCATCGGCAGGAATGGCCCCGAGCGCCGCCATCAGTCCGAGCGCGATCGCAAGATCGAAATGCGAGCCCTCCTTTGGCAGGTCCGCGGGCGCAAGGTTCACGGTCACCCTCTTGGGCGGAAGCGCAAGGCCCGTGGCATGCAGGGCCGCCTGCACCCGTTCCCGACTTTCGGCGACGGCCTTGTCCGGCAGGCCGACGATCTGCATGCCGATCTTGCCGGGCGCGACCATGACCTGCACGTCGACCGGAACGCCTTCAATGCCCTGAAATGCTACCGTATGAACACGTGAAACCATGACCATCCCGCCCGCTTGCCCGTACCCTCAGGTTGCAAGGATTCCACAATTCCCGTTTACATGCAAGAACAAAAGAAGAACTTTTCATCTTCCCCGGCCTTGGCCGGCTATGGACAATCGCGAAACCCGTGGATACATCTCTTGCGACTGTCTTGAAGGGGCCGCTATGGGACTGACGACCGAAGAACAAATCCTGATCGAGCAGCGCGTGACCAACAGCGCGAAGTCTCCCGCCGCGGCCTATCTGCTGTGGTTTTTCGTGGGCTGGGCCGGCGCCCACCGGTTCTATCTTGGCCGGTCGGGCTCCGGCATTGCCATGCTGTTGCTCTATGTCGTCGGCTGGCTCACGACCGTTTTCATGATCGGTTTCGTGATGCTCGGCGCCTGGGGCATCTGGTGGCTTGTCGACCTGTTCCTGATTTCGGGCATGATCGACGCGCAAAAGAGCGAGGTCCGCGCACGTCTCACGCAGGAAGCGCTTGTTGGCCAGCGCTCATAGGCGCTTGTTCTCGATCGCGTCCCACATCAGGCTGGCGATATCGGCGCCGCCGAATTTCTTGACCTCGCGGATGCCGGTGGGCGAGGTGACGTTGATTTCCGTCATATAGTCGCCGATGACATCGATGCCGACCAGGATAAAACCGCGTTCCTTCAGCGAAGGGCCGATACGGGCGCAGATTTCCTTCTCGCGCTCGGTCAGTTCGGCGGCCTCCGCTCGGCCGCCGACATGCATGTTGGAGCGGCTGTCGGTCTCGGCCGGCACCCGGTTGATCGCGCCGGCGAATTCGCCGTCGATCAGGATGATGCGCTTGTCGCCCTTGCGCACGGCGGGCAGATAGGCCTGTGCGATATAGGGCTCGCGGAACATCTGTGCGAACATTTCCAGAAGCGATGTGAAATTGCGGTCGTCGCGGGTGGAATGAAACACGCCCGCGCCGCCATTGCCGTAAAGCGGCTTCAGGATGATATCGCCCATCTCCTCGCGGAAACGCCGGATTTCGCCGACATCCCTGGTGATCAGCGTCGGCGGCATCAGGTCGGTGAATTCGGTGACGAAGATCTTCTCCGGCGAATTGCGCACCCAGGCCGGATCATTGACCACCAGCGTCTTCGGGTGGATGCGCTCCAGCAGATGGGTGGCGGTGATATAGGCCATGTCGAAGGGCGGGTCCTGGCGCAGCAGCACCACATCCATGGTCGAAAGATCGATCCTGTCCGGCGCGCCGAGGGTATAGTGATCGCCTTCGATGTCGCGCAGCGTCATCGGTTCGACGCTCGCAAACACCTTGCCGTCGCGCAGGCTCAGCCGGTCCGGCGTGTAGTGAAACAGCCGGTAGCCCCGGTTCTGGGCCTCGAGACTCATGGCAAAGGTCGAATCGCCGGCAATCTTGACGGTGGAGATATGGTCCATCTGGACGGCGACGTTCTTGATTGCGGCCATGAAAAGTGTGTCCCGGTTCGGTTAAGGCGACACGATATTTAGTGATCGCGTCGCCCCTTGGCAATCGCAGGCAACGCTCAGGCGTTCGAAAGCCGCTTTCCGGTGGCGTGGTCGTAGAAATGCAGCTTTTCCGGCAACACCGCGAAGGTGAGTTCGTCGGCAAGCGGTATCTCGGGGGAAAGGGCCGCGGTCAGCCGCTCGCCGCCGGTCAGGCAATGGGCAAGCCTTGTGGCGCCGAGTTCCTCGACATAGTCGAGCCGGGCCTTGAGGCCGGCGCCCGTCGTCGGCTGCAGGTCTTCCGGGCGGATGCCGACGGTGACCGGGCCATCGGCGGGCGGCGCGCTTGAAAATTGCATGCTGTTGTCGCCGATCGTGAGCCGGCCTTCAGTAAGCTTGCCCTCAACCAGGTTCATCGCCGGCGAGCCGATGAAGTTGGCGACGAAGGTGGAGGCTGGCTTGTGATAGACATCGAGCGGCGTGCCGATCTGCTCGATCCTGCCGCCGTTCAGCACCACCAGCCGGTCGGCCAGCGTCATCGCCTCAAGCTGGTCGTGGGTGACGTAGATCGAGGTGGTGCCGAGACGCTTCTGCAGGTGCTTGATCTCGCCGCGCATCGAAACGCGCAGCTTGGCGTCGAGGTTCGACAGCGGCTCGTCGAACAGGAAGGCGGCGGGCTTGCGCACGATCGCCCGACCCATGGCCACGCGCTGGCGCTGGCCGCCGGAAAGCGCGCGCGGCTTGCGTTCCAGATAGGGCTCAAGCTCCAGCATGCGGGCGGCTTCCGCGACCCGTTCCTCGATTTCGGCCTTCGGCGTACCGCGATTTTTCAGGCCGTAGGCGAGGTTGTTGTAGACCGTCATGTGCGGATAGAGCGCGTAGTTCTGGAACACCATGGCGATATCGCGCTCGGCCGGGTCCTTTTTGTTGACCACCTTGCCGGCGATCCTGACCTCGCCCTCGGTGATGGTCTCAAGGCCCGCCACCATGCGCAGCAGGGTCGACTTGCCGCAGCCGGACGGGCCGACCAGCACGATGAACTCGCCATCGGCGATCACGATATCGACGGCGTCGACCGCGCGCTGATCGCCGGCATAGATCTTTGAAACCTTAGAGATTTCGATTGCTGACATCGTCGCTGTTCCTATTTGTCGCTTTCGGTCAGGCCCTTGATGAACCAGCTCTGGAAGATCACCACCATCAGAACGGGCGGCAGCATGGCGAGCACGGCAAGGGCGAAGGCCTGATTATATTCGGGGATCTGGGAGCCGACCCAGACCAGCAGGATCTGCTTGATGCCGCGCACCAGCGTGTAGAAGCTCTCGTCATTGGTCATGATCATCGGCCACAGATACTGGTTCCAGCCATAGACGAACATGATGATGAAGATCGCGGCGATCATCGTCTTCGACAGCGGCACCAGAATGTCGATGAAGAATTTTATCGGCCCGGCGCCATCGATGCGGGCGGCTTCCAGCAGTTCATCGGGGATCGACTTGAAGAACTGGCGGAAGAAGAACGTACCGGTGGCCGATGCCAGAAGCGGCACGATCAGGCCGGTATAGGTGTTGATCAGGCCAAGCTTGGTCATCACGTCGTAGGAGGGCAGGATGCGCACTTCGAGCGGCAGCAGCAGCGTGGTGAAGATCATCCAGAAGAACAGCGTCGAAAACCGCGAGCGGAAATAGACGAGGCCATAGGCGGCCAGCATCGAAAGAACGATCTTGCCGACGGCGAAGCCGATGCCGAGGATGAAGGAATTCATCACCATGCGCGCGCCGGTCACCTCGCCGGTGAAGCCGCCCTTGCGGGTTAACAGTTCCGTGTAGGTCTCGACGAAATCGCCGCCCCAGCTCACCTGCAGGCCGTTCATATGAACGTCGAGCGCATTGTGGGTGGAGGTCATGAACGCCACGAAGACCGGGCCGATCATGATGAACACGCCGAACAGCAGAATGATATGGTCGATCAGTTTGGTTCTGTGCATGGCGCCGGCCTCAATTGTAGTGGACGCGCCGCTCGATGAAGCGGAACTGGAAGAAGGTAAGCGCCAGGACGATGATCATCAGGATCACCGATTGCGCCGCCGAGCCGCCGATATCATTGCCGCGGAAGCCGTCCATATAGACCTTGTAGACCAGCGTGATCGGGTTGTTGGCGGCCTTGTCCTTGACGATCACGTCGATGATGCCGAACGTGTCGAACAGCGAATAGGTCATGTTGATGATCAGCAGGAAGAACGCCGTCGGCGCCAGAAGCGGCAGCGTCACGGTCCAAAACCGGCCGAAGCGCGAGCGGTTGTCGATCGCCGCCGCCTCGCGCACGGACACCGGGATCGATTGCAGCCCGGACAGGAAGAAGATGAAATTGTAAGGGATCTGTTTCCATACCGCGACTGTGATCATCGCAAAGGCGGTGTCGTAATAGTCGATGCCGACCTTCATGTCCCAGCCGAACCAGGAGGCAAACTTCACGAACGGGCCGATATGCTGGTCGAAGAACATCATGCCCAGGAGGCCCGCAACCGGCGGCGCGATCGCATAGACCGAGATCAGCAGCGTCTTGTAGCTGCTCGACCCGCGGATGACGTCATCGGCCTTGGAGGCCAGCAGCAGCCCGAGCGAGAGCGACAGGAAGGTCACGATGATGGTGAAGATCACGGTGAACTGCGCGACATGCAGATAGTAGGAGGAGGTCAGCGCATCGGCGTAATTGTCGAAACCGACGAAGGTCTCGCCGAAACCGAACGGGTCCTCGAGAAAGAAGGACGAACGGATCGCCTGCGCCGATGGCCAGTAGAAGAAGACCACGATGATCGCCATCTGCGGCAGCACGAAAAGATAGGGCAGCAGGGGCGATGAGAACTGGACGCGCTTCATAGTGTTTTCCTGTTACGGTCGGAGCGTTCGCGCTCCCGCCCCACCGGCGTCATCCTCGGGCTTGACCCGAGGATCCAAGCACACAACCGCACGACGGGCGTATGCGGGTTAGAGCACGGCGTGCGAGGCGACGCTTCCGGACACGCTCACTCCTCTCGCGACGGAGGTGATTAGATGCTCGGGACAGGCCCGAGCATGACGAGCCGAAAGGTGGTCGCTCATCGTGAAGTCGGGAACCTGATGCGGGTTTAAACGCAAAAAATCGCCGGCTTCGGACGGTAGCCCTCACATCCTCCCTGGATGCGCCAAAATCCGGGGGCGTTAGCCCCCGGACCGTCAGCGACAAGGGTAGGCCCCTTAATTGGTCGCGGTCTTGGCGAAGCGGGCGAGAAGGGCATTGCCTTCCTGCTCGATCGTTGCCATCGCATCTTCAACCGAGGTCTCGCCGGCGAAGATCTTGTTGTATTCGCGTTCCATCACTTCGCGGATCTGCGGGTAGAAGCCCATGCGGTAGCCCTTGGACCATTCGCCGCCCGGCAGCGACAGCTGCTGGATGCCGACCTCGGCAACCGGCTGTTCGTTGTACCAGCCGTCTTCCTTGGCCAGTTCATAGGCGGCGGTGGTGACCGGAACATAACCGGTGGACTTGTGCCAGAAATACTGGATTTCCGGCGAGGTCAGGAATTCGAAGAAGTCGGCGGTGCACTTGTTCTGGTCGTCGGACTTGCCGGAAAGGGCAAACAGCGCCGCGCCGCCGATGAAGGAGTTGGTGCCGGCGCCGTCGATCGCGTTCCAATAGGGCAGGAAGGTCGCCGAGAACGGCATCTGGGCGGTGCTCTGGAGACCGCCGAAGGAACCGGAAGAGCCGACCCAGAGCGCTACCTTGTTTTCCTCAAAAGGCTTCTGGTTGTCGGACCAGCCGGCGCCGAAATAACCGAAATAGCCTTCGTCGTACCATTCCTTGAGCTTCTCATACATCATGACATGCTCAGGCGTGTTGACGAGGATTTCGGTGCCTTCGACGCTGTCATAGCCGTTGTTGTTGGTCGCGAACTGGAGATTGTTGCGCGAGAAGAAGTTCTCGGTCATTTCCCAGGTCAACTGCGACTGGACGAGCGGGATGTAACCGGCATCCTTGAGGGCGGGAGCGACGGCCTCGAACTCTTCCCAGGTCTTGGGCGGCTCGACGCCGGCTTTCTCGAAAGCCTCGGTGTTGATGTACATGATCGGAGCCGAGGAGTTGAACGGCATGCCGACGAATTTGCCATCGGCGTCAGCGTAGAAATAGCGTACGCCCTCGATGAAGTTCTCGCGGTTGAAGTCGTAGCCGGCGTTCTTGATGAGGTCTTCAGCCGGGACGGCGGCGCCCTTGGCGTTCATGATGGTGGCAGCGCCGGCATCGAACACCTGAAGAATGTTGGGCTGTTCGCCGGAGCGGAAGGCGGCGATGCCGGAAGCAAGCGCTTCCTCGTAGGTGCCCTTGGAAACCGGCGTCAGGCTGCAGGCATCCTGGCTTTCATTGAAGCGCTTGGAGATCTCGTTGATGATCTCCTGGTTCTTGCCGCCCATGCCATGCCACCAGGTGATGTCGGTGGCGGCGAGAGCGCTCGAAGTGGAAAGGCCGGCGACAAGCGCGGCCAGAACGAATTTCTTCATGATCAAATTCCCCGGTTCGAAAATCATCGGCTGCGATGATGATCGCCGGGGTAGCCCCGTGCTGTGACGGGCAGACGACGGTTTTGTTGCAGAATTGTTAAACCGCGGGTTCCGGGTCAGAAAGCGTCGGGAAAATGCCGCGGCAGCCGGCCCGGAAGGCAGGCGACGATGTCGTAGCGCTGCGACAGCCGGTGTGCGTCGGCCTGGCGCGACAGCCAGACATCCGAGGCCGCGCGGATGCGGCGCATTGCGGAAGGGGTCACGGCATCGACCGCCACTTGCGCCGCGCGCCGCGCCTTGACCTCGACGAAGACTGCCAGATCGCCCCTTCGGGCGATGATATCGATCTCGCCGGCATGGGTTTTGTAACGGGTGGCGACAATGCGGTAGCCCTTGAACCGCAGATAGAGGACCGCGACGCCTTCGGCGAAGCGGCCGCGCCGTTCGGCCTTCCGGCGCTTCTTCGGCGCGTCAGCCATTCTTCATTGCCAGAAGCTGCCGGTAGAGATCCTTGCGTGGCAGGCCGGTCTGCCTTGCCGCCTCCGCGGCAGCCTTGGCCGTTGGCATATCGGCGGCAAGCGCCTCCAACAGCGCGGCCACGTCGCCGGCCTCCGGGGCCGCCTCGGCAAGCGGCGGGCCGATCAGCAGCACGATCTCGCCCTTGACCGTCTCGCCGCGATAGCTTTCCGCAAGGTCCATAAGCGTTCCGCGCCGGAAGGTCTCGTGGGTCTTGGTCAGTTCGCGGCAGACGGCGGCCGGCCGCTCGCCGCCAAGCACATCGGCTGCCGCCTCAAGCGTGGCGGCGATGCGGTGGGGGGATTCGAAGAAGGCGAGCGTTGCCGGCACCTCGGCCAGTTCGGCAAGCCGGTCGCGGCGCGCCTTGTCCTTGCTCGGCAGGAAACCGGCGAACAGGAATGCATCGCTCGGCAGGCCCGCGCCCACAAGGGCCGCAAGCGGCGCGGAAGCGCCCGGGATCGGCACCACGGCGATGCCCTCTTCAATCGCATGCTGCGCCAGCCTGTAACCGGGGTCGGAAACCAGCGGCGTACCGGCGTCGGAAACCAGCGCCACGGTCTTGCCCGCGCGCAGGGCCTCCATCAGCTTTTCGCCCGCCTTTTCGGCGTTGTGCTCGTGATAGGCATAGGGCCGCTTGCGGATCGCGAAACGATCGAGAAGCTTGCGGGTGACGCGGGTATCCTCGCAGGCGAGAATATCGGCGCCGGCGATCGTCTCCAGCGCGCGGATGGTGATGTCGCCGAGATTGCCGATCGGGGTCGCCACCAGATAGAGCGCCGGCGAGAGCGGCCGCGCCTCGATCGAATGGCCCGCGATTTCGAACCGATTGCTGTTGTCGTCCATCGTCATTTTCCCGGTATTTTCACCGTCCGTTTGACCATGGCGCAGCGGAGGCCGCAAGGGGAGGAAAGGCCCAGCCTGCAATCACTGGGGATGGAGGGCGGCTCGCCCCTTGCAATCGGGCCGGATTTGCTGTCATTTTGTCAGCCCGCCTGCGCCCCTGCGGCGCATGCCCGTCGCCGTCCGCGTAATAAGAGTGAAAGCGAAAGTCATGCGTATCACGCTTGAGAGATCCAACCTGCTGAAGTCCCTGAACCACGTGCATCGCGTGGTCGAGCGGCGCAACACCATTCCGATTCTCTCCAATGTCCTGCTCAAGGCCGAGGGCGGCGATCTGGAGATGAAGGCGACCGACCTCGATCTCGAAATCACCGAGAAGACGGCGGCCATGGTCGAGCAGGCGGGCGCGACCACCGTGCCGGCCCATCTGCTCTACGAAATCGTGCGCAAGCTTGCCGATGGCGCCGAGGTCTCGCTTGCGACCGCCACGGACGGCCAGACGATTTCGGTCGCCTCGGGCAAATCCAAGTTCTCGCTGCAATGCCTGCCGCAGGAGGATTTTCCCGATCTGACCGCCGGCGCGTTCAGCCACGCCTTCAAGCTGAAGGCGAGCGATCTGAAGATGCTGATCGACCGCACCCAGTTCGCGATCTCGACCGAGGAGACGCGCTACTACCTGAACGGCATCTTTTTCCACGCCATGGCCGAGGGCAAGGCGCTGAAACTGCGCGCGGTTGCGACAGACGGCCACCGCCTGGCGCGCGCCGAGATCGACGCACCGTCGGGCTGCGAAAACATGCCGGGCGTGATCATTCCGCGCAAGACGGTCGGCGAACTGCAGAAGCTGCTCGATGATCCCGACGTGATCGTCGCGGTCGAGGTTTCCGATGCCAAGATCCGCTTCACCATCGGGTCGGTGATCATCACCTCGAAGCTGATCGACGGCACCTTCCCGGATTACCAGCGCGTGATTCCCGCCAATAACGACCGCGAGATGCGCATCGACTGTGCCGATTTCACCAGGGCCGTCGACCGCGTTTCGACCGTCTCGTCCGAACGCGGGCGCGCGGTCAAGCTGTCGCTTGCGGAAGGCCAGCTCACGCTCACCGTCAACAACCCCGATTCGGGCAGCGCCACGGACGAGCTTGCCGTCGGCTATGACAGCGAGCCGATGGATATCGGCTTCAACGCCAAATATCTGCTCGACATCACCGGCCAGCTCACCGGCGACGAGGCGGTGTTCCTGTTCGCCGATGCCGGCTCGCCCACGCTGGTGCGCGACACCGACAACCAGAATGCGCTCTACGTGCTGATGCCGATGCGGGTTTAACGGAGGCCTCGGCCGCAGACCCGGGCCTTTTTCGCTTTGCGCGCGGCCGTTTTTATGCGACTTCAGTCGCGGTGAAACGAGACGAAGGAGCCATGACATGCCTGCACGCGATCGCCTCATCCTAAGCCTCGATGTTCCAACCGTGGCCGCGGCCGAAACCATGGTCGAAACCCTCGGCGATACCGTTTCCTTCTACAAGATCGGTTACCAGCTCGTCTTCGCCGGCGGGCTTTCGCTGGCGCGCGAACTGGCCGAGGACGGCAAGCAGGTCTTCCTCGACATGAAGCTCCTCGATATCGACAACACGGTTGCGAAGGGCGTCGAGAGCATCGCGAAGATGGGGGTGACGATGCTGACGCTGCATGCCTATCCGAAGGCGATGCGCGCGGCGGTCGCGGCGGCGGCCGGCTCGCAACTCTGCCTGCTCGGCGTCAGCGTACTGACCTCGATGGACGATGAAGACCTGATCGAAGCCGGCTATAACGTTACCGCCACCGCTCTTGTGGAAAGGCGCGCCCGTCAGGCGGCCGAGGCGGGCATGGGCGGGGTTGTCTGTTCGGCCGCCGAAGCCCGGCTGGTGCGCGGTGTGATCGGCCCCGAAATGGCGCTGGTGACGCCGGGCATCCGTCCCGCGGGCTCCGTTGCCGACGACCAGAAGCGGGTGATGACGCCGCGTAAGGCGATCGCCGCCGGCGCCAGCCATCTCGTGGTCGGCCGTCCGATCGTCAATGCCGACGACCCGAAAGCCGCCGCTCGGCGGATTGTCGATGATATCCAGGCAGAGATGCTGGAGGCCGCGAACGGCTGATGCCTGCGCCGCCGGGGCCACGCAGGGCCGTTTTCGGTGGTATGATATTAACCGCCGCGACGTCTTGTCCCTTCACCTTGGGCGGAGATTGGGCTAAGGGAAAGCGATCATCCAAACTAGAGGCTTGCCATGACGCTATCGAACATCCCCCCGCTGGTCACGGTCTTCGGCGGTTCCGGTTTTGTCGGTCGCTATGTCGTCCGGGCGCTCGCCAAACGGGGATATCGCATCCGCGTCGCGGTCCGTCGCCCCGATCTCGCGCTGTTTCTCCAGCCGCTCGGCAATGTCGGCCAGATCACCTTCATCCAGGCCAATCTGCGCTATGAAGATTCGGTCCGCCGCGCCGTGCACGGCGCCGACCATGTCGTCAATTGCGTCGGCATCCTGTTTGAAAGCGGCAAGAACGGCTTCGATGCGGTGCAGACGGAGGGCGCGCGCCTCGTGGCCGAGGCTGCCCGCGCCGCAGGGGCTGGGCTCACCCACGTCTCCGCCATCGGCGCCGATGCTGACAGCCCCTCCGATTACGCCCGCTCCAAGGGCGAGGCGGAAGCCTCGATCCGCGAGATCTGTCCGGATGCGGTGATCGTGCGGCCCTCGATCATCTTCGGCCCCGAGGACGATTTCTTCAACAAGTTCGGAAAGATGTCCCTGCTTTCGCCGATCCTGCCGCTGATCGGCGGCGGCGAGACGAAGTTCCAGCCGGTCTATGTCGGAGACGTTGCCGAAGTGATCGCGCGCTCCGTCGAAGGCAAGCTTCAGGCCGGCACGGTCTACGAACTCGGCGGCCGCGATGTGCTGACGTTCCGCGAATGTCTCGAACTGGTGCTGAAGGTGACCGGCCGCAAGCGGGCGCTCCTCTCCATGCCGTTCGGCCTCGCGTCACTGTTCGGCGGCATCGCCGGCCTCATTCCGTTCGTTGCGCCGCCGTTGACGGCCGATCAGGTCAAGCTGCTGAAGGCCGACAATATCGTCTCCGACGAGGCGGAAGCGGAGGGGCGCACCCTCAGCGGCCTCGGCATCCGTCCGGCGCAGCTTGAGGTGGTGTTGCAAACTTACCTCGTTCAGTACCGTCAGCACGGCCAGTTCGGGAAAACCGCTTGACGGAATAATGGCGCGGGTGCATATCCCGCGCACATTTCCACAAAATTTCGCCACATTCCGGAACCTGTCACAGTAGTTGCGCCTTTACTGTTTATTGAAAAGTCATCGCGAAGATGATCAAGCGGGTTCGTATCAAAAAGGTCTCTGGAACGATGGGTAAGTCTATCGCTGTTTTGTTCGCAGGCGCGGCATTGATGATCATGGCGGCTTCACTGGCCGCTCCCGGCAGCGTTGCCGCGGGAAAGGCCGGATGCGCGCCCGCCTATGGGATCGACCCATGCGCGCTTGCCGCGGCCAACTGACTCCATTTGTCGAGCAATTGACCTTGGGCGCGGTTCAAGCCTTTGTGAGACCGGGCCGGCAGTTTAATCTTGACAATCAGCCTCGCCTTTAGCACAACACCTCTCATCAGAGACGAATGTCAATGGTGGAAGCATGCTGGTTTGCAGTTGCAATTTCATTACCCAGAAGGAAATTGAACAGACCATCGTCGAACTGCTCGACGAGGACTGCTGGCAGCTTGTTGTTCCCGCGAAAGTGTATCACCGCATGGCCAAGCGTGGCCGCTGCTGCGGATGTTTCCCGAATGTCGCCGATATCATTGTCCGCACAACCGAGTCATACCATAAGAATCGTGACTCGACCGAAGCGGAAATCTGTGATTTTTTGAGCCGCCTCAAAGAGTTCCACCAAAAGAACAGGAGAGCGGATATTGAAAGGCGACAAAAAGGTTATCGAACGGCTGAACGAAGCTCTGTTTCTTGAGCTCGGCGCCGTCAATCAGTACTGGCTGCATTACCGTCTCGTCAAAGACTGGGGTCTGACGAAGCTGGCCGCCAAGGAGCGGGCCGAGTCGATCGAGGAAATGCACCATGCCGACAAGCTGATCGACCGCATCATTTTCCTCGAAGGTCATCCCAATCTGCAGACCGTGGCTCCGCTGCGAATCGGCCAGACCGTCAGGGAAGTGCTTGAATCCGACCTCGCCGGCGAATATGAAGCGCGCAATTCCTACAAGGAATCCCGCGACATCTGTCACGAGGCTGGCGATTACGTCAGCATGAAACTGTTCGAGGAACTGATGATCGACGAGGAAGGTCATATCGACTTTCTCGAAACGCAGCTCGAACTGCTGGATTCGCTCGGCGACGCGAAATACGCGCAGCTCAACGCGGAATCCAGCGAGAAGGCCGAGTAAGCTTTCTCAGGCATTTTCGCATGATTTTCGAAGGCCCGGCTTGTTCCGGGCCTTTTTCGTTGTGTATCAGCCGGCCAGATGCCGGAACTCGTCGACCACCTTTTCATACACCGCGCGCTTGAAGGCGACGATCAGTGCGGGCAGGGTTTCGATATCGACCCATTGCCAGGCGTCGAACTCGCGTTCATGGCCTTCCGGCGGCGGATCGATGGTGATTTCGCCGTCGTCGCCCAGGAAGCGGAAGACGAACCATTTCTGGGTCTGGCCCCGGAATTTTCCGCGCAGGCCGATGCCGATCAGGTGGTCGGGCAGGTCGTAATTGATCCAGCCGGCGGATTCGGCGATGAGTTCCACCGACCTGATGCCGGTCTCCTCGTAAAGCTCGCGGATGGCCGCCGCGATCGGCGTTTCACCCGGATCGATGCCGCCCTGGGGCATCTGCCAGAGCTGCGGCGAGCCGTCGGCTTCCGAATTGTTTTCCGAGAGCCGGCGTCCCAGCCAGATCTGGCCCGCGCGGTTCAGGATCATCACGCCGACATTCGGCCTGTAGGGGAGTTCATGGGCTTTACGGAGGGTCATGGAATGTCTCTTGCAGCGGGTTTGGTTGCGCCTATGCCTAAACCAGATCGGGGCAAAGGGGAATCGGTTGCTGCAATTTGTTGCCAGTATTGGTCTGCGCCTTCGCTTGCCCGAACCGGTAAAGCCTGCCATGGATTACAGGAACATCGATCAGAGGGAATTTTCGAGATGATGGCTTTACCGTTCTTCATGGGTGCGGCGGCGCTCTACCTGGCGGCGCGCGGCAGGCAGGGGGCGGCCGTGGCCGTCACGATCCTGGGGGTGGTCACGGTCCTCGTGCTGTACCGTTTCCACGCCACCGATACCCTTGATCTGGGACTGTGAGGGACGTCATGAGCGAACGACTTGCCAATCTTCTGAATGCGCTCGCGCTTGTCGCGATTTCGATCGTGCTGCTGTTTGCCTTTTATGCGCAGTTTGCAGAGGGCGAGCTTCCCTGCCCGCTCTGCCTGCTGCAGCGCGCGGGCTTCGTGCTGGTCGGCGTCGGCCTGGCGCTGAACGTCATCCTCGGCGTGAAACCGCGCCATTACGGGCTGATGATCCTTGGCGCGGTCGCGGGCGCCATTGCGGCGCTGCGCCAGGTCGCGCTTCATGTGGTGCCGGGCACCGGCGGCTACGGCGATCCCTTTCTCGGCCTGCATTTCTACACCTGGGCCTTCGTGCTGTTCTCGGTGGTCGTGTTCGGCTCGGCAATCATGCTGGTTCTCGGCGGGTTTGCGACAGCGCCCGCGCGCAAACTGTCCGGGCTTGGCCTTGTCGCCGTGGTGTTGTTCGCCGCGATGGCGCTCGGCAATGGCGTGTCGACGCTTGCCGAGTGCGGTCTTGGCCTGTGCCCGGACAATCCGGTCAGCTACGAGGCGCTGGATTCGCTGCTCGGGCGGTGAAGGTTGCCGCGTTCGGCGTTGCGGGAAACCGCCGCGCCGCTCTCATACCAGCCCTTGCTGCGATTGACGATGAACACCACGGAGAGCATGACCGGAACCTCGATCAGCACCCCGACAACGGTGGCAAGGGCCGCGCCCGAGTTGAACCCGAACAGGCTGATGGCGGCGGCAACGGCAAGCTCGAAGAAATTCGAGGCGCCGATCAGGGCCGAGGGGCCCGCCACGCAATGCTGCTCGCCTGCTGCCCGGTTGAGCAGATAGGCAAGGCCGGAGTTGAAATAGACCTGGATCAGGATCGGCACGGCCAGCAGCGCGATGATCATCGGCTGTGCAATGATCTGTTCGCCCTGAAAGCCGAACAGCAGCACCAGCGTCGCAAGCAGGGCCACCAGCGAGGCCGGCTGCAGCCGCGCCAGAAGACCGTCGAGCCGCGCGGATGAGCCGCCCGCCAGCAGCGCCCGGCGGATCAACTGGGCAATGATCACCGGAATGATGATGTAGAGCGCGACCGACAGCACCAGCGTGCCCCATGGCACGGTAATGGCCGACAGGCCCAGCAGCAGCGCCACGATCGGCGCGAAGGCGACGATCATGATCGCGTCGTTGAGGGCCACCTGCGAGAGCGTGAAGTGCGGTTCGCCCCGGGTCAGGTTCGACCAGACAAACACCATGGCGGTGCAGGGGGCGGCTGCCAGAATGATCAGCCCGGCAATATAGGAATCGATCTGGTCGGCGGGCAGATAAGGCCGGAACAGCCAGCCGATGAACAGCCAGCCGAGCAACGCCATGGAAAACGGCTTGACCGCCCAGTTGACGAACAGCGTGACGCCGATGCCGCGCCAGTGGCGGCCGACCTCGGCGAGCGCCGAGAAGTCGATGCGCAGCAGCATCGGAATGATCATCAGCCAGATCAGGACGGCGACCGGCAGGTTGACCTTGGCGATCTCGATTGCGCCGATGGCATGGAACGCCGCCGGGAAGACGTGGCCGAGGGCAACGCCGGCGACGATGCACAGCGCCACCCAAACGGTCAGATAACGTTCGAAAGTGGACATGTCAGCTGGCCTTCGCGCTCTTGTCGGTCGTGCCGTCCATGGCGCCGATCTGCTTCATGCGGGCGTCCAACGCCATGGCGTCGATGGTTTCGTGGGGCAGGTTGAGGAACGCCATGATCCGGCTTTTCAGGAAGGTCGCGGTCTGGGCGAAGGCGCGCAGTTTCTGGTCTTCGGTGCCCTCGACGCTCGCGGGATCCTCGACGCCCCAATGGGCGCGCCTGCCGCTGCCGCGCATGATCGGGCAGCTCTCGCCGGCGGCATTGTCGCAGACGGTAATGATGAAATCGATCGCGGGGGCATCGGGCCCGGAAAATTCGTCCCAGCTTTTGGAGCGGAAGCCTTCCGACGGATAACCCATGGTCCCGAGGGTCTCAAGGGCCAGCGGATGGACCTCGCCCCTGGGCTTGCTGCCGGCGGAAAAGGCATGGAAGCGGCCGGCGCCTTCCTTGTTCATGATCGATTCGGCCATGATCGAGCGGGCGGAGTTTCCAGTGCAGAGAAACAGAACGTTATAGGTTTGGTCGGTCATTTCGGTTGTCCTCGTGGGCGTGTCCGGCATTGGTGCAACAAGGTGCAAGTCCTTCGATCAGCGGCGCGCAGAGATCCGGATTGCCGCCGCAGCAGTCGCGTAGCAGATACAGCACGACGGCGCGGAAGCGTTCCAGTTCGGCCCGGTAGATGATTGAGCGTCCCTGCCGCTCACCGACGACGATGCCCGCGCGGGTCAGCGTCGACAGATGCGCCGACATGGTGTTTTGCGGAACGTCGAGCCTTCGGGCAAGCTCGCCGGCGGCAATGCCGTCCGGTTCGCTTTCCACAAGCAGTCGGAAGGTCTGAAGCCGCGTTGATTGTGCCAGGGCCGCCAGCGCCGTGATTGTCTGTGTTTCATCCATAAATCCAGAATAGTGGATATGTTTGGTTTGTCAAGCACCGGGCTTTGCCGCGATGATATGGCAGGGTATGACGGGCACGGACATTGCGCGGGAGCGGACATGAACAAATGCCTGATGCTCGACGTCGACGGCGTCATCATCAATACGCCTGACGGCTGGGAGCGCGATATCGAACGCGATCTCGGCATCGACCCGAAGCTGCTCGAAACCCACTTCTTCATCCCGCACTGGCCCGAGATCGTCGAGGGTACGAAGGCGCTGCGCGACGTGCTGGAAGAGTGCATGCCGGCGCTCGGGTCCCCGGTCTCGCCGGATGATTTCCTGGCCTACTGGTTCGAGCGCGATTCGGCGATTGACCCCAATGTGCTTGCCGCCTGCGACCGGCTGCGCGCCGGCGGCACCTGCATCTTTCTCGCCACCAATCAGGAGCATCTGCGCGCGGACTACCTGATGGCGCGGCTGAAGCTTGCCGATCGCGTCGACGGCATCGTCTATTCGGCGGCGGTGGGCGCGAAGAAACCGGATCCGGCGTTTTTCAAAGCAGCGGAGGCCAAGAGCGGCTTTGCCCGGCCGGACCATATTCTGGTGGACGACCAGCTCAGGAATATCGAGGCGGCAAGGGCGTTCGGCTGGAGCGCGTTGCAATGGACAGGCCGTGAAGACCTGGTGCAACTGGTGGAGACCGCCGGTCGGTAAGGCGGGGAAGGGGCCGCGGCGGCGAGGCTACAGGCTCGTGCGCGCCCTCAGCGCCGCCACCAGCGTGCCCTCGTCGAGATAATCGAGCTCGCCGCCCACCGGCACGCCATGGGCAAGCCGGGTCACCTTGATGTCGAGGCCGTCGAGCTGGTCGGTGATGTAATGCGCCGTCGACTGACCCTCGACCGTGGCGTTGACGGCGATGATCAGCTCGCGGACCTCGCCGGTCTTCACCCGGTCGACAAGGGCGGCGATGGAAAGGTCGTCCGGGCCGACGCCGTCGAGCGGCGACAGCGTGCCGCCGAGCACGTGATAGCCGGCGTTCAGCGCCGCCGCCCGCTCCAGCGCCCACAGATCGCCGACATCCTCGACCACGATGACGAGACCCTGATCGCGGGTCGGATCGGTGCAAATGGTGCAGGGATCGGATGTATCGACATTGCCGCAGGTCGAGCAGATCTTGACCTTGTCATAGGCATCCTGCATCGCGCCTGAAAGCGGGCCCATCAGCAGGTCGCGCTTCTTGATCAGGTGCAGTGCCGCGCGCCGCGCCGAACGCGGCCCAAGCCCCGGCACCTTCGCCAGAAGCTGGATCAGTTTTTCGATTTCGGGGCCGGTTACACGCTTTGCCATGGTGGCGCTTTAACTGATTGCGGCTTGCAATGGAATCATTATCGCGTCGCGATCGCCACGGCCGCGCCGCCGATCATGCCGGCGCTGAGGCGGTTGGCGATTTTCATCGCGCGCGGGCTTTTCAGTAGCCCTCGGGCCTTCGAGGCCATGAACACCCATGAAAGATCGACGACGGCGAGCACCATCAGCAGGGTGACGGTCAGTTCCGCCCAGCCGACCACTGTGACGCTGCCGAGATCGAGGATCGTCGGCAGCAGCGCCACGTAGAACATCATGATTTTCGGATTGCCGATGGTGATGCTGATGCCGGTCAGGAACATCTTCCAGCCGGAGGTTGCCTGCGGCAGTTCCGCGCCGGCGGTTTCCGTTTCGGCAAACCACATTTTCCAGGCTAGCCACACGAGATAGCCGATCCCCGCCCATTTGATCGCCACGAACACGCCGTGGAAGGCGGTGGCGACGGCTGCCAGACCGAACACCGCAAGCGTCAGCCACAGCGCCTCTCCGAGCCACATCGCCGCCAGAAACGGCAATACGTCGCGGTGCCCGCGCGACAGGACGCGGGCAACGAGTGCCGCAACGCTCGGCCCCGGCGAACCGGCGGCGACGAACAGCGTGATGGCGAACAGGGCGAGCGCGCCGAGCGTCATGGTCTTGTCCTCAGAACGGCAGCTTCATGCCGGGCGGGATCGGCAGACCGGCGGTGATTTCCTGTGTCATTTCCTGCGCCTTTTCATCGGCGCGATCCTTGGCGTCGCGGTGCGCTGCGACGATCAGGTCTTCCAGCATTTCGGCATCGTCGCCGGAAAGCAGGGTCGGGTCGATCTTGATCGACAGCAATTCGCCCTTGCCGGTCATTTCGACCGTGACCATGCCGCCGCCGGACACGCCTTCCACGCGCGCTGCTGCAATATCTTCCTGCAACTGCTCCATCTTGGCCTGCATTTCCTTGACCTTGCCCATCATGCCCATCAGATCGCGCATGTCGTCTCCTTGGTTGTTATCGTTGATTTCTATTCGTCTATATCGTCTTCCGGCAACACGTCGCCGTCTTCGTTGACGGCGGCGTCGGGTGCGTCGCTTTCGGCCGTATCGCCGGCCTCGCTGTCGGCGCGCACCCGGACGTCGCGGATTTCCGCGCCGGGGAAGAATTTCAGGATCGCCGCTATGTCCGGGTCCTCGCGGGCATCGCGGAAACGCTGCTCGCGCTCGGCTTCCTCGGCCTCCAGCAGCGTCGGCGCGCCGGCTTCCCTGCTGAGGCTGACGAACCAGCTTTCGCCGGTCCATTCCCTAAGCTTCGCCCCGAGATCGTTGAGGAAAGTCGCGGAGGTGCCGGGGTGGAGGTTGACCTCCAGCCGGCCCGGTTCAAGACGCACCAGCCGCACGAAATTGCGGATCTCCGAACGCATCTTGATCGCGCGGTTCTTCGAGCAAAGGTCGGTGATGTCCTGCAGCGACTTGATCGCGGAGGTCGTTTGCGGTTCGGGGGCAGGCTCCCGCTCGTCTTCGGCAACGTCTGGCGCAGGCGTCATTTCCGGTGCGCGGGCCTCTGCGCTTTGCGGATGCAGCATGGTCACGGTGGCCGATGGTCGCGGCGATGCCTCGGATCTGTGCGTGGCAACGGCGTTTGTGCCGCCGGCGTGTCCGGCGGATGCCTGAGGACGGCCGGCGGGCTGCGAACTTGCGGGCGTGGCGGCCGGCGCTCCTCCGCCCTCCTCCAGCGCCAGAAGCCTGCGGGCGGCATCCTCGGGCGAGGGCAGGCTTGCGGCATGGGCCAGCCGGATCAGCACCATTTCGGCCGCGCCGAACGGCCGCGCGGCGTTTTCGGTCTCGGGAATGCCCTTCAAAAGCATCTGCCAGATGCGTGAAAGCGCCGAAACCGCGATCTTTTGGGCAAATCCGGTTCCTTCCATGCGCTCGATCTCGCTCAGCGACACGTCTTCCGCGCCTTCCGGCACATATTTCAGCCGCGTCACCAGATGGGTGAAATCGGCAAGGTCGTTGAGCACGACCACCGGATTGGCCCCGGCCTCATACTGCGCCTGAAATTCCGCAAGGGCTGCGGCGACATCACCGCTCACGATATGGCCGAACAGATCGACGATCCGGGCGCGGTCGGCAAGGCCGAGCATGGCGCGCACGGCGCTCGCCTCCACCCGCCCGCTGCCATGCGAAATCGCCTGGTCCAGCAGCGACAGCCCGTCACGGGCCGAGCCTTCGGCGGCGCGCGCGATCATCTGGATCGCCTCGTCCTCGACCGTCACGCCTTCCTTGGCGGAGATCGTCGAAAACAGCCGCACCAGATCGCTGGCCGGTATGCGGCGCAGGTCGAATCGCTGGCAGCGCGACAGCACCGTGATCGGAACCTTGCGGATTTCGGTGGTGGCGAAGATGAATTTCACATGCTCCGGCGGCTCTTCCAGCGTCTTCAACAGGCCGTTGAAGGCCTGGTTGGAGAGCATGTGCACCTCGTCGATGATATAGACCTTGTAGCGCGCGGTCGACGGCCGGTAGCGCACCTGATCGATGATCTCGCGGATATCGTCGATGCCGGTATGGGAGGCGGCGTCCATCTCGATCACGTCGACATGGCGGCCTTCCATGATCGCCCGGCAATGCTCGCCGATCTCCTTCAGCTCGATCGTCGGCTTGTCGACGGCGTCGGTCTTGTAATTGAGGCCACGGGCGAGGATGCGGGCGGTTGTCGTCTTGCCGACCCCGCGCACCCCGGTCAGCATATAGGCCTGCGCGATGCGGCCGGTCTCGAAGGCGTTGGTCAGCGTGCGCACCATCGCCTCCTGGCCGACCATCAGGTCGGAGAAGTCCTTGGGACGGTATTTGCGCGCCAGGACGCGGTATCCGGCATCTTTTTCGCGCTGATGTTCGCTATCGGCCATTGCCACCCACGTGATGTTGCGGCCGCTTTGCGCCGCCACGGTCAAGGATATCGACGGCCGGCCTCCCTGTCACGGGAAAGCCGGGCAAGACTACCGATAAAATACACAGGAAATGTCATAACCGGCGGTCCGGCTGCAAGGTGGGAGGCCGGCACGATGACCCGTACACAGCTCGTTGGGGCTGCTTCCTTCCGGACCTGACCCGGTTGGCGAGTGGCACGTCCACCACCAGCCTCCCGCCCGGACATATCGTCAATTCGGCCGGTGAATGCAAGCGTGGCGGCGAAAAAATCTGGCTGGAGGACTGCCGGACGCAACGGCGGAACGGATTAGCGTTTGCCGTCGTCTCGTCATTTGATAGAAATGGAATCGAGGATCACGAAGGAACGACATGCAGGAATTTCAGATCGACCCGCGTCTCGAGCGGGACAGCATGGCCATCGCCGATCTGGGGCTTTGCCAGTTGCGGCTGATGCGCGATGCGCGCTGGCCATGGCTTCTGGCCGTGCCGCAACGCGTCGGGATCACGGAAATGTTCCAGCTTGCGCCCCTCGACCAGACCATGCTGACCTTCGAGGTCAACGAGGCCGCAAAGGCGCTTTCGGGCGTTACCGGCGCCGCCAAGATCAACGTCGCGGCGATCGGCAATATCGTGCGCCAGCTCCACGTCCATATCGTTGCCCGGTTTGCGGGCGATGCCAATTGGCCGGGCCCGGTCTGGGGCTACGGTACGCCCGAGCCGCGGCCCGAGGACGATAGCGAAGCGCTGGCGCGCAGGATTACAGAGGCAATGGCACACTCATGACATCACAGTTCCACAAGGCCGGGCCGCATGAGGACCCGAGCGCGCTGACCGCCTTTGCCGGCTGCCGGATCATCCGCGACAGCGAACACCGCGACGAGGAGACGCTGGAAAAGGCCGCCGCCGAGCCCAATGCCCGGTTTTTCGGCTTTGCCGCCGGCAAGGCGATCGTCAAGCATGAACGCCAGGTGCTCGATCCCTATTTTGCCCGTTACGAACTGGCCGGGCTCTCCCCCGATCCCGAAAGCGCGATCCTGCTCGGGCGCGATCCGGGCGGCGCGCCGCTGATCTCGATTTCGCTCGGCCTCGATCCCGAAGCGCTTCCGGGACATCTGAAGGTGCTGACCACCCGCGCGGCCTATAGCGAGCAATTGCTGGGCGAGGCGACCCTCGGCGCCTTCGCGCTCGCCGTCAGCCTCAATGCCTGGACCGACAATCATCGCTTTTGCGGGCGCTGCGGGGCTCCATCAAGGTCAGCCGCCGGTGGTTTCCGGCGCGAATGCACGGCCTGCGGCAACATGATGTTTCCGCGCACCGACCCGGTGGTGATCATGCTGATCGTGGACGAGGCGGGCGACCGGGTGCTGCTCGGCCGCAGCCCGCATTTCCCGGCAGGCCGCTATTCCTGCCTCGCCGGTTTTCTGGAGCCCGGCGAAACCATCGAGGACGCGGTCAGGCGCGAAACGCTGGAAGAATCCGGCATTCGCGTCGGTTCCGTGCGCTACCACGCCTCCCAGCCGTGGCCGATGCCGCATTCGCTGATGCTCGGCTGTTATGGCAGGGCCGAAAACTTCGATATCATACCTGATGATGCCGAGCTTGAAGACTGTCGCTGGTTCTCCCGCGCCGAGCTTGCCGCGATTGTCGACGGAACGCATCCCGACGGCATCAACGCGCCGGCGGAAGGCGCGATCGCGTTCCGTCTGGTGCGCGATTTCCTCGACTGGCGATAGAAGTGGCGGGTTCGCGCTCGGAACGGCTGCTGGCGTTGTTGCAGGTGTTGCGCGGCCATCGCTATCCGGTTGCGGGCACGCGGCTTGCCGGTGAACTCGGCATCAGCATTCGAACGCTCTATCGCGATATCGCGAGCCTGAGGGCGCAGGGCGCGGCGATCGAGGGCGAGGCGGGCGTCGGCTATGTGCTGCGACCCGGTTTTCTGCTGCCGCCGATGATGTTCTCGCAGGAGGAGATCGAGGCGCTGGTGCTTGGCAGCCGCTGGGTGGCCAAGGCAACGGACGCCAAGCTTTCCGCCGCCGCAGAGACCGCGCTTGCCAAGATTACGGCCGTGCTGCCGCCCGGCCTCTCTGATATGGTGGACGAAACGGCGCTGATCATCGGTCCGCGCGCCCTTGCCGCGGAGAAGGCCGATATCCCGGCGCTCCGAAGCGCGATCCGCCATGAAAGAAAGCTCGAGATCGGCTACAGCGATGAGGCCGGCGCGATCACCCGAAGGATCATCTGGCCGTTCGGTCTTGCCTATTTCGAGAGTGTGCGCGTCGTTCTCGGCTGGTGCGAGTTGCGGCAGGATTTCCGGCATTTTCGCACCGACCGGATCGCAAGCCTGACAGAGCCCGGCGAGCGCTATCCGAAACGCCGCGCGGTGCTGCTTGCCGAATGGCGACGGACGATGAATTATGTCTGAAGGCTGCTGACAGAACCTGTCACCGGCAGGCATTAAGGGTCTCCTCGTTCCCGCAAACGAAGGAGATACCCATGACCGCACTTCCTTTCAACCTTGTCGTTCTCTATGTCGAAGACCCGAAGGCGAGCGCCCGATTTTACGCCGACTTTCTCGGATTGAAGCCGATGGCGCTTTCCGATGGCTTTTCATCGCTCACCACTGATGCCGGACTGACGCTTGGCTTGTGGCGCAAGTCGACGGCCCATCCGCCGGCTGAAGGCGGGCCGGGATCGTCCGAAATCGGCATCATGGCGGCCGGTGAGGGCGGCGTCGAGGCGTTGTATGATCGGGTGAAGCTGGATGGGCTGACCGTTATCCAGCCGTTGGTCACGGCCGCTTTCGGCCCGACATTCGTGGTCACTGATCCCGATGGCCACCGCATTCGCGTGTGCCAGCCGGATAGCTGAGGCTGCAAAGCCCAGGACGGCGGACCCGTCCGGGGCGAAATTCGCTAGAGTTTGTCTGGGAAAAGTGGAATCCGGTTTTCCCGAAAAGACAAACGAAAACAAATAAATCTAGAGTCTGTCTGGTTCGATTTGAACCTGACAGACTCTAGTGGATTGATCGGATCAAAGGAGTCCGTTGGTTGATTCCCAACCGCTTTGAGATGTGCGAGTCTGCGGCATGCGCAGC
The DNA here is from genome assembly GCF_013459645.1 of Martelella sp. NC20. NCBI lineage: Bacteria > Pseudomonadati > Pseudomonadota > Alphaproteobacteria > Hyphomicrobiales > Aurantimonadaceae > Martelella > Martelella soudanensis. The sequence goes on along the minus strand of NZ_CP054861.1, from coordinate 309,259 downwards.
AACATTTCCTTTACGGTATCTCCCGACGACCGGCAGCGATTGAGCGCCATCGTCGCGGCCCCGAACAGCCCACAGAAGCACGTCTGGCGGGCACGTATCATCCTTCTGAGCGACGATGGTCTGGGCACCTCGGCGATCATGGCCGAGACCGGCAAGTCGAAAACCTGTGTGTGGCGCTGGCAGGAGCGGTTCATGCATGAGGGCGTCGACGGCCTGCTTCATGACCGGTCCCGGCCACCCGGCAAGGCGCCGGTCCCGCCGGAGCGTGTTGCCGAGATCGTCCGCTTGACGCAGGAACCGCCGCCGCACGAGGCAACACACTGGACGCTGCGCGCCATGGCCAGGGTCGCCGGCATCGCGGCCTCGACGGTTCAGGCGATCTGGAAGGCTCACGGTCTCAGCCCGCATCGCTGGAGGCAGTTCAAACTCTCCAACGATCCAGCCTTCGCCGAAAAGCTCACCGACATCGTTGGTCTTTATGTCGACCCGCCGGCCCATGCCGTGGTGCTGTCGGTTGACGAGAAATCACAGATACAGGCTCTCGACAGAACCCAGCCCGGACTGCCGATGAAGAAGGGCCGTGCCGGCACCATGACCCACGATTACAAGCGCCACGGCACCACCACTCTGTTTGCCGCGCTCAACGTGCTGGATGGCACGGTCATCGGCCAGAACATGCAGCGCCACCGCCATCAGGAGTTCATCCGCTTCCTCAACCGCATCGAGCGCGAGGTGCCGCAAGACAAGGCCATCCACGTCATCCTCGACAATTACGCCGTACACAAAAAGGACAAGGTCCGCGCCTGGCTCGCCCGCCATCCGCGCTGGACCTTCCACTTCACCCCGACATCCTGCTCCTGGCTCAACGCCGTCGAGGGCTTCTTCGCCAAACTCACACGGCGAAGGCTCAAATACGGGGTCTTCCATTCCGTCGTCGATCTGCAGGCCGCAATCAACCGTTTCGTGCGCGAATACAATGCTGACTGTCCCAAGCCATTTGTCTGGAAAGCCGATCCCGAGGACATCATCACCGCACGAAACCGAGGGTTCCAAACGTTGGAATCAAACCACTAGGCCATGTCGTCCAGCGTCTGCAGGTGGCGGCGCATCGGGTGGCCTTCATAGACCCCGAGGATGCGCACCTGCTCGGTGAAGAAATCGAGTTCCTCCAGCGCGCGCGCCACGGCCGGATCGTCGGGATGGCCCTCGATATCGGCATAGAACTGGGTGGCGATGAACTTGCCGCCGATCTGGTAGCTCTCCAGCTTGGTCATGTTGATGCCGTTGGTGGCAAAACCGCCAAGCGCCTTGTAGAGCGCTGCCGGAATATTGCGGACGTTGAAGATGAAGGTGGTCACGATCGTGCGGTCGTGGCCGTTGCGCTCGGCCCGTTTCGCCTTGTCGGAAAGAATCACGAAGCGGGTCACGTTGCTTTCGCTGTCCTCGACGTTTTCGGCCAGGATATCGAGCCCGTAGAGCGAGGCGGCAAGGCGCGGGGCAAGGGCCGCCATGGTGCGGTCGCCGGTTTCCTTCACCAGCATGGCAGCGCCTGCGGTATCGCCGGCGATCACCGCGTTCCACTTGTTGCGGCGGATGATCTTGCGGCACTGGCCGAGCGCGTGGATATGGCTGTGCACGGTCCTGATATCGTCCAGCGTCACGCCCGGCAGCGCCATCAGCTGGAACCGGATCGGCATGAAATATTCGCCGATGATCGACAGGTGCGAATCGGGAAGCTGGTAGTGGATATCGGCGACGCGACCGGCGATCGTGTTCTCGATCGGGATCATCGCCAGATCGGCATCGCCGTTTTCGACCGCCAGAAACGCATCCTCGAAGGTCTTGCACGGCAGCGGCTCCATGTCGGGATACATGTCCCGGCAGGCCATATCGGAATTGGCGCCGTATTCGCCCTGGAACGAGATGCGATTGGTTTTCATGATCATGATCTGACACTTTCGAGAATGCGGCGCGCCTTTTCGAGGTCCTCGGCGGTATCGACCCCGAGCGGCACGGTCTTGACGATCTCGGCATCGATGCGCATGCCGGCTTCCAGCGCGCGCAGCTGCTCGAGCTTCTCGCGCTTTTCGAGCGGCGAGACCGGGAGCGCGACGAAGCGTTCGAGGGCGGAGCGCCGATAGGTATAAAGTCCTATGTGATGATAAAGCGGCCCGTCGCCCCAGGGCGCGGTCGCGCGGGTAAAATAGAGCGCGCGCAGTCTCGATGGGCCGACCGGCGAGCCGACCAGCTTGACCACCTGGGAGGCGGTCTTTTCGGCCTCGTCGGTGATCTCCACCGTCAGCGTTGCGATATCGACCGCGGGGTCGGCAAGCGGCGCGAGCGATGCCTTGATGAGGGCGGGATCAAGGGTCGGCAGATCGCCCTGAACGTTGACGATCAGTTGTGCCTTGCCGCCGGGGTCGACCCTGCCAAGCGCCTCGTGGATGCGGTCGGAGCCGGACTGGTGCGTCATGCCGGTCATCACGGCCTCGAAGCCGGCTTTCTCGACGGCCTCGAAAACGGCCTCGTCATCGACGGCCACGACCACCCGGCCCATGCCTGATTCGCGCGCGCGCTCGGCCACATGAACAATCATCGGCCGGCCGGCGATATCGGCCAGAGGCTTGCCGGGCAGGCGGCTGGAAGCCATGCGGGCGGGAATAAGAATGATCGTTTCATCGGATTTGACGATCGCCACTTGCAAGCTCTCCGTTAATTTGCCACTGACAGTCTGACGGGCCGGTATGCATGCCGATGCGGCGTTGCATCGCGGCATCAAAAGACATAGGTTCTGCAAGAATGCAAGGTGTCCGGTAGAGAGGCTGGACGGAAGGGGAGCGGCAACGCAATGAAATTCAATCTCAATATGGTCCTTGCGGCCCTGTTGGGGACGGTCTTCGTCCTGATGACGGTATCTTTCATCTCAGAAGCGATCTTCGACCCGCACCATCCTGAAAAGGAGGGTTTCGCGATCGAGGTCGTCGAGGCGCCGGGCGGCGGCGCTCCGGCTGCCGTGGAAGAGACGCCGATCGCGGTCCTGCTCGCCGATGCGAATGCCGAAGCCGGTGAACGCGTGTTCAAGCGCTGTCAGGCCTGTCACACCGACACGGAGGGGGGGCCGAACAAGGTTGGCCCCAACCTCTGGGACATCGTCGATCGTCCGGTCGCCAGCCATGAGGGCTTCTCCTATTCCGCCGCGATGCAGGACTTTTCCGAGGGCGGCAGCAAGCTGTGGACCTATGAGAACCTGAACGTTTTCATCAAGGCGCCGAAGAAGGATGTTCCGGGCACGGCCATGGGCTTTGCCGGGCTTTCATCCGACAAGGATCGCGCCGACCTGATCGCCTATCTCGCCACGATGTCGAACGATCCGGTGCCTTTCCCCGAACCGCCGCCCGAAGATGACGCCGCTGCGGCTGAAGCCGGCGCCGAGCCTCAGGAGGCGACCGCCGAACCGGCCGAGGGCGCGACGGCCACGCCGCCCGGCTCCGCCGATGTCGAGCAGCCTGAAAAGAGCGAATAGCGAAAATGACGGGGCTTCGGCCCCGTCAGTTTGTTGACAAACCCTCGTGAGCGATTACGGCGTTGCCTCCCGTTTCGCCGTCATCCCGGCCTTGAGCCGGGGCGACACGACTGCTGCATAAGAAAATTCTCATTAAAGGCATTGCCACAAGGCCCTGGATGCCGGCTCAGGGCCGGCATGACGGAAGATTTTGGCGAGGGCTTTGTCAGTAGTCTGAACGGGGCTGCGGCCGCGTTTTTCCATTGGGCATAACCCTCTGGCCTCTCAGTATCCCAGCAATAACACCCACAGGCTGACCGTGACCACGCCGAGCAGGGTGGTGACGGTGATCGTGGAGGCGGCGATGTTGCGGCCGGTGCCGAACTTGTCGGCAAGCAGGAAGGCGTTGACGCCCGCAGGGCAGGCCGCGCCGAGCACCAGGCCGGCCATGATCGGCTGCGGCAGCCCGAAGGCGTGTGAAAGGGCGAAGACCAGGGCCGGCAGCAGAGCGAGCTTGATAACGGTGATCGCCGAGAACAGGCCGGCATTGCCGGCGACCCTGTATTGCGCGAGGGTCATGCCGATCGAAACCAGCGCCACAGGAGCGGCGATCCCGGCGAGCATCGAGATGACGGTGGCGAGCGGTCCCGCTGGCGTGAGGCCGGTGAAATTCATCACCGCCCCGATGATCAGGCCGATCACCAGCGGATTGGTCGCAAGATTGTAGCCCACCGTGGCTGCAAGCCGTCCCGGGGCGCTGGTGGCGCCGCCTTCGTGCGCCTTGGCGCGTTCGGCCAGCACCGTGGCGGTGACCATCAGCACCGGCATGTGGATCGCAAGCACGATCGAAAGCGCCACCAGCGCGGTTTCACCCGCAATGTGGCTGACGAGGGGAATGCCGAGCAGCGCAAGGTTGGAAAACGTGCCGGAAAGCCCGATGACGACGGCAGACACGCGATCCCGGTTGAAGACGAAGCGGGAAACCATGGCGGCCACGATCCAGGCGATCGCCACGCTGGCAAAATAGACCGCCCAGATCCTGAGCGGATCGGCGCCGGTGAAATCGGCATTGGCGATGGTGCGCATCAACAGCACCGGCAGGCCGATCCTGTACACGAAGCTCGACATCACGCCGGCATGCTCTGCCGGCAGATAGCGTGATTTGACGGCGAGCCAGCCGATCAGGATCAGGGCGAAGATCGGGATGACGCTGTTGAATATTTCTTGCATGGCGGGGCTTTCGGGCGGGCGGCGCGATTTGTGTCGCGTTTTCCGAAACTGTTCCCCGGCTCGTGCGGTGTCAAGCCCGGCGGGTGGCCGGAAAGCCTCCCTTCCGGTCTGAACCGCTAACTTTTCAGCGCGGCCGCCGGCGGCTGACGATAGGCGATGAGGGCGGGCAGGGCGGAAAGCAGGGCGGCGGTTGCCACCAGCACGGCGGCGGAGCCGAGATCGGCCGCGGTGAAACCGACGGGAAGCGACACGCCGCGTTCGGCCGTGATCGACCGCGCGACCGCAAGCGCTGCGGCGAGGCCCGCCGCATAGCCGAGCGCGATGCCGATTGCGACCAGCAGGAAGAGCTCGCTCCAGACGATGGCGAATACCGCGCCGCGCGGCGCGCCGAATGCGCGCAATGCCCCGATCTCGCGCCTTCGCTGCGACACGTGAATGACGGTCACGAGCATGAGCGCCGCGGCGACGAGCACCTGCGCGCCCGCGGCAATCGCCGCCAGCACCTGTTTGGCATCGCCGAGCGTGGCGTAGAGTTTCGTCAGCACTTCCGCCGGGAAAACGGCGAGCGTGTGGTCGCCCCGGTAATCCTGCCTGAGCCGATAGGCATCGGCGATCGACTTCGGCTTCACCAGTATGGCGGGCAGGCCGGGCGTTTCGCCCTCATGCCAGGTTTCATCGAGCGGCGCGGCGGGGTCGAGGTGATGATGCTCCTCATCATGCTCAGCCTCGTCATGCTCGTGGTCGTCGTCATGTTCGGCCTCGTCATGCTCCTCTGCCTCATGCGCTTCCATGCCGTGGATTTCCCAGACGGCCTCGATCGGCACGAAGATGGCGCGGTCCCAGGGCGTGCCGGTCGGGTCGGCCTTTCCGGTAACTGTATAGGCAAGCTCGTCATGGGTATGGCCGCCGCTTTCGATCGTGCCGTGGAGCGGCTTGATCGTGTCGCCGATCGAAAGGTCGACCGCCGAACCGATCACGGCTTCGCCCAGATGCGTGAAATTGCCGCCATCGGAAAAACCGGGCGTGGTGTTGGTGATCAATTCCGCCGTGGTGCCGACGATCGGATAGCCGGCATAGGAATCGCCGAAGCCGATCGGGGCTGCCCAGGCCACGCGCGGGTCCGCCTGAAGCGCGGGCAGGATGTCGCCATCCATCAGCGGCAGGTCGGCGGCCTGCAGGAAGACGGAGGAGAGCACGAGCTGGGTTTCGCTGCCGGGCGCGCCGATGACCAGGTCGAATTTCTCCGAGGCCCGGGCGCTGCCGAGCCTGAGCGCCCGTTCCTCCAGCGTGACGGCGACGCCGAGCGCTGTCGCAAGCATGATCAGGATCACGATGACGACGGAGCCGGCCCAGAGGCGTCGAAGGTCTGCGAGAATAAAACGGAACATCGGGTCAGCCTCTCTTTTCGTCGCTGGCGATGCTGCCTGCAAGCAGCGATATCTCGCGCGTCAGCGGGGCGATCAGCCGCCGGTCATGTGAGACGACGATCAACGTGCTGCCCTCGGCAAGCTCCAGCAGCAGGCGGCCGACGGTCTCGCCCGATGCGGCGTCGAGACTTGCCGTCGGCTCGTCGGCCACGATGATGCCGGGTTCGCGCAAAAGCGCGCGGGCGACCGCCACGCGCTGCATCTCGCCGCGCGACATCGTGCCGGTCTTCTGGTCGTGGCGGGAAAGGCCGACCTGGTCGAGAAGATCGTGGGCGCGGCGGATGCGCTGTTCACCTGCCGCGCGTGCAAGCCTTGCCGGCAGCAACACGTTTTCAAGCGCGGAAAGTGCCGGAAAAAGGTGAAAATCCTGCATGATCAGGCCGATATTCTCGCCGCGAAAACGGTCCCGCCCGCTTTCGGAGAGCGTCGACAGGTCGGTTTCGCCCCAGCGGGCATGGCCATGCGTGAGCCGCTCCAACCCGGTGACGATGTTGACGAAAGTGCTCTTGCCGGAACCCGACGGGCCGGTGATCGCGACCCGCTCGCCGGCGGCGATATCGAGCCGTGGTATCGAAAGCACCGCGCCATCGAGGCCGGGAAAGGTGACGGCAATGTCCGTCAGGGAAAGAGGCAGCATCGGGACTGACCTTTTTGTGGGCGAAAGGAGGTGGCCTCAGACTTTGCTATACCGCGCGTCGCGCAGGCGCAGCTGGCTGATGAAGCCGGTCTCGGGGTCTACCCAGGAGCCGCGATCGAGAATGCCGGTCACCTCGATCATCTGGTTGGGCTGGGTGAAGGTCTGCTTGCGGTCGAGATAGACGACCATGATATTGTCCGGCCAGTCGGCATCCGAGGAACAGAACGGGCAGAGCGCCATCGGGATTTCCGACAGCACGAAGAACTTCGCTTCCGCCTTCAGCGGCGGGGCCATGAAGCCTCGGATCGAGACCTTGCTTCCGGTCAGTTCCTTCACCTTGTCGGAAAATTCGAGCCCGAGCGGGCTGAAGGAGCCGTAGAGCTGGTCGAAAGTCAGTTCACCGGTGGCGGCAAGGGCCGGACGGCAGGCAAGGCCGACGCCGAGCGTGCCGAATGCGGCAAGCAGGCTGCGGCGGGAAAGGGGCGGACGAGCAGTCATGGTTCTCATCTCATGGTTCGTGAGGTCGGAACCGGGCAAAGCCCGCCCGGTTCCCAGTTTGTTGACGAAGGCCTTGACAGATACTTCCGTCATGCCGGGCTTGACCCGGCATCCAGGGCCAAATTTCGAGGGCTATCAACAGGTGGCCCTTTGCGCGTATGGCGTTCCATCGCCCTGGACCCCGGATCAGGTCCGGGGTGACGGACAGAGGGGTAGGCAAACTCAAACTGTCTGCAACATGGTTTGTCAGCAGTCCGAGGACCGGGCGAAGCCCGCCCGGTCCCGTATCGAACGTGAAGCTTACTGCTTCTGGCTGGTGCCGAGAGCGAAAGCGTCGGCCAGTACGCCGTAGACGTCGGACTGTTCCATATAGCCCTTGAAGCCTTCGGCGCCGGGGCCGGACGCCTGAAGGAGAACGTCATCGACGGCGTGAACGCCGGTCGAGGCATCATAGGGCAGGTTGCCGGTGCGCAGAACGGCGCCGGGGACATCCTTGTAGGCCTCGTTGGCGACGTAGCGGCCCTCTTCGTTCTTCACGGCCGGCTCGAACGGACCATCCATCTTCGGGCGGAAGGTCTCGTAATAGTCGGGGAAGTTGTTGGCAAACATGGCCAGGCGGCGGGAGACGTCGACCTGATCCGGGTAACCGTCGCCGTTTTCGTCCGTATAGTTCGGGAAGCCGGCGTCGTCATAGGTCATGACCTTGTTGCGCATTTCGTCGGCTTCGACGTCGTCGTCGATCGTGCCGATCACCGAGACGCCGTGGGTGTGGTCACCGGTGACGACGATCAGCGTATCAGGGTTGGAATTCATCCATTCCATGGCGGCGCCGATGGCCTGGTCGAACTCGATCATGTCGATGGCGGCGCGGTCCCAGTCGAGCGGATGCGACATCTTGTCGACATTGGCGGCCTCGACCATCAGGAAGAAGCCCTCGGGATTCCTGGAAAGCTGGTCGATCGCCGCTTTCGTCATATCCACGAGGCCGGGCTGGTTCGGGAATTTCTCGACGCTGCCCTTCTTCAGGAATTCGCGGTCAAGCGTCGAGTCCATGTTGGCGGTGTGGAACAGGCCGAGCAGCTTGCCGTCTTCCGGCTTCTCGGCGGAAGCCAGTTCGTCGGCGGAGGTGACGACCGTGTAGCCGGCCTCTTCGAACATGGCGATATAGTCGTTGTCATCCTTGCGCTTGGAACCGGCGACATCGGACTTCAGGAAGTAGGCAGAACCGCCGCCGAGAACGACTTCCGGCTTGACGTCATAGAACATGCCGACGATAGCGGCCTTGTCGCCGCGAAGGCGGGTATGGGCGACGACGGCGGCCGGCGTGGCGTCTTCGATTTCGGCGGTGGAGACAACGCCGATCGCCTTGCCGGTCTGGCGGCGCAGCGCCTCGGCAATGGTTTCGACCTTCGGGTCGTCCAGGCTGTCCGGCGTACGGTCGGCATAGACGCCGAGCGCGTTCACGCGGGTCTTGTGGCCGGTCATGTAGGCCGACATGGTGTTGGCGCTGTCGGTTGCGACCGAATGGGTCGAGGAGGTGCCGATCGTTGCCATGCTGTCGAGGTCGTCCATATGGAGACGGCCGTCGGCCTTGCCCTCGGTCATGCCCTTGGACATGATCCGGGCAGCCGTGCGGTGACCCATGGACAGGCCGTCGGCGACGAAGAAGATCACGTTCTTGGCCTTCGGGGTTTCGGCGGTATCGTAAACCGTCCAGGTCACGGTCTTTTCCTCGGCATCGCCGGCCTTGACGGAAACGGTGTAATCACCGGCATCGGCAATGGCCAGATCGCGCAGGATCAACGCCGAGCCGAGGCTCTCGTCATTCTTGCCCTTTTCGTCGGCGACGAATTCTGCCTCATGGCCGAAGACGTCGGCATAGGGCTTGCCGTTGACGGTTACGTCGACATCGCCGGCGTCATAGACCGCGTCGAGTTCGACCTTGAAATCGAAGGGCGAGGACGAAAGCACGGTGGCGCGATCGAGCGGATAGATGGTTGCGGCATTGGCAGCACCTGCAAGGCAGGTGGCGGCGGCGAGAATTGCGAGACGTGCGCGCATGGGAACCTCTTTGAAAGAGCGTCGGGAAGGGTTAGTGCCGTTCCGCGATAGTCCCACGGGATAACAATCGAATGACGTTTTTGCTGCGGTTTGATGACGCTCAGGGCTGGCCGCGCCGGCCGCGCGGCTTCAGGTAGCGCCTGCGCCTGCGCCGCTTGATCGAAAAGTGCAGGACGCGGGTGATGTACCAGAACAGGGCGAGCGAAATGACGCCGGCGGCGAGGAAGCCGGTGGCATTGCCCGCGACGTGGGCGACGGCGATGATGTTGCGGGAGAACATGAAGCCGAGAAGGCTATAGGTCGACACCCAGATTATCTGGCCACAGACGGATGCGGCCGAAAAGGCGCGCCAGCGCATGCCGGCAGCGCCCGCGACCGGGTTGATATAGGGGCCGAACTGGGCCAGCAGCCAGCGCGTGAAGAAGATGGCGAGAACGCCGCGCCGTTCCAGATAGTCCTGTGCACGGTCAACCAGACGCTGGCGTTTGGGGCCGCGCGCGGCGAACCGCTCCACATATTTCGCTCCGCCCTTGCGCCCGACCCAGTAGCCGATCTGGTCGGAGGTGCTTGCGGCGGCGAAACAGGCGGCGATGGCCGGCAGCATCGGCAGATCGCCAGAGGCTGCGAGAGAGCCGCCAAACAGCATGATCACGGCGGCGGGCATCGGTATGCCGAGGCAGCCCAGAAACACGATAAGGGCCATGACCGGGATGCCGTAGACCGGAACCAGCGCCAGAAACTGTTCATTCATCGTCGCCGGCCCGTTCGTGGTCGTCGAGGGCTTCGGCGATCTGGTCTTCCAACTCCTCCAGCGTCTCGCCGCGCTCTCTTGTGATCTGCCAGAGCGGCAGGCGGCGGCTGTTTTCCGGATCGAGGCCGAGCGCCCCGGCGAGTTCGTGCACGGGGATATCGTGCACCATCGCCACCTGGCCGAGCGTCATCCAGCCCTTCAGCTCCAATTGGCGATGGGCCGGGTTGTGCCAGTAATAGACCGCAAGCACGGTCTTGAGCGCGAACGCCAGCGTCAGAATCAGGGCCGCCAGAAAGGCAATGGAAAGCGCGCGGTGGCGTTGCCAAAATGCGCGGACGGGATTTTTCAGACTCATGGCCGTCCTTTCCGGATACGCTGAAGGAAGCGGAGTAGTTCCGCCTTTGTCGGGCTTTGCTTCATGCGATAGCCGCTCGGCCGCGATTGCACAACACCCCTGCGCGCAGCCGCAGGGGGGAGGTTCTCGGCGAGGTCCGCGTTTTTGGGTATCGTCGCGCCGGCCGATCCGCTATGAACCCGGTTTGTGACAGAATGACAGGCTATGGAGAAGCGCGACATGATCCGCGTGCACAAACACGATATTCCGGCGGAACACGCGAGCCGCTATACCGGCGCGATCGCGATCGACAGCGAGACGCTTGGCCTGATTCCGCGCCGCGACCGGCTTTGCGTGGTGCAGATTTCGCCAGGCGACGGCAGCGCCGACCTGATCCAGATCGCGCCGGGGCAGCGGCAAGCGCCGAACCTTACCGCCATGCTGGCCGATCCGGACCGCCAGAAGATCTTTCATTTCGGCCGGTTCGATATCGCCGTGCTCTACCACACCTTCGGCGTGACCACCGCCAATGTATTCTGCACCAAGATCGCCTCGCGCCTGACCCGGACCTATACCGACCGGCACGGGCTCAAGGACAATCTCAGGGAAATGCTCGATGTCGACGTTTCCAAGGCGCAGCAATCCTCCGACTGGGCGGCCGAGGAACTGACCGAGGCGCAGCTTCAATACGCCGCCTCCGACGTTCTCTACCTCCATCGCCTGCGCGACAAGCTGATGGAGAGGCTGATCCGCGATGGCCGGATGGAGCTTGCGAGCGCCTGTTTCGAATTTCTGCCGACACGGGCAAAGCTCGATCTTCTCGGCTGGGAAGAAACCGACATTTTCGCCCATAGCTGAGCAGTGCCGCGGTCAGTCATCGAGGACCGCATTCGTTCGAACGTCGCGACCGCTTCTCCTCCTCTCGGCGTCATCCTCGGGCTTGACCCGAGGATCTATCCACGCCGGTCGCGAGCAGCGCTGGCGTTCGGGTGGGCAAGTTCACCACGAAAAGCGGCCACCGAGACCCCAGTCGCATGGAGAGGTGCTTAGATCCTCGGCACAAGGCCGAGGATGACGTCGGTGAGGGGGAACTGCTTGGAGAAAGACGAGATTCTGGAGGCTTTCACCCCTGTTGCATATCTGCAACGAATTTGTTTCACGGCCTCTTTAAACCCCGGAAATCCGCACCATATCTGCTTCATGGCGGCTGCAAACGCCGCCGTCATCAGCTCGCCTCAACAGAGGGGGTTTGACCTGAATCATCGCTCGGTCGCTTTATAAAGGGCAGGGTGAGGAATGGAGGCATGAAACATGAACATCGAAAAATATTCCGAACGGGTTCGCGGCTTTCTGCAGTCCGCGCAGACCTATGCGCTGGGCGAGGGCCATCAGCAGTTCGACGCCGCGCACATCCTGAAGGTGTTGCTCGACGACCCGGAAGGCATGGCGGCATCGCTGATCGCGCGCGCCGGGGGCGATGCCGCCAAGGCGCGTCTCGCCAATGACGCAGCCCTTGCGAAGCTGCCGAAGGTTTCCGGCGGCAACGGACAGATTTATCTCGCCCAGCCGCTTGCCAAGGTTTTCAGCACCGCCGAAGAGGCCGCCAAGAAGGCGGGCGACAGTTTCGTCACCGTCGAACGCCTGCTCCTGGCGCTCGTCATCGAAAAGAGCGCGTCGACGGCGAAGACCCTTGCCGATGCCGGGGTGACGCCGAACGGCCTCAACCAGGCCATCAACGAAATCCGCAAGGGCCGCACCGCCGACAGCGCCAGCGCCGAGCAGTCCTATGACGCGCTGAAGAAATACGCGCGCGACCTGACGGCGGACGCCCGCGACGGCAAGCTCGATCCCGTGATCGGCCGCGACGACGAAATCCGCCGCACGATCCAGGTCCTGTCGCGCCGCACCAAGAACAATCCGGTGCTGATCGGCGAGCCGGGCGTGGGCAAGACCGCGATCACCGAGGGTCTTGCGCTCCGGATCGTCAATGGCGACGTCCCGGAGAGCCTGAAGGACAAGAAGCTGATGTCGCTCGACATGGGCGCTCTGATCGCCGGCGCGAAATATCGCGGCGAGTTCGAGGAGCGGCTGAAGGCGGTTCTGAACGAGGTTCAGGCCGAGGCTGGCCAGATCATCCTGTTCATCGACGAGATGCACACGCTGGTCGGCGCCGGCAAGGCCGATGGCGCCATGGATGCGTCGAACCTCCTGAAGCCGGCGCTTGCGCGCGGCGAACTGCATTGCGTCGGCGCGACCACGCTCGACGAGTATCGCAAGCATGTCGAAAAGGACGCGGCCCTTGCAAGGCGGTTCCAGCCGGTCATGGTTGCCGAACCGACGGTCGAGGACACGATCTCGATCCTGCGCGGGCTGAAGGAAAAATACGAGCAGCACCACCAGGTGCGCATCGCCGACAGCGCGCTGGTGGCCGCTGCGACGCTTTCCAACCGCTACATCGCCGACCGGTTCCTGCCGGACAAGGCAATCGACCTGATGGACGAGGCGGCAAGCCGCGTTCGCATGCAGGTGGATTCCAAGCCGGAGGAACTCGACGAACTCGATCGCCGCATCATGCAGCTCAAGATCGAGCGGGAAGCGCTGAAGAAGGAAACCGACACCGCATCCAAGGATCGTCTGGCGCGCCTTGAAACCGAACTGGCCTCGCTCGAGGAAGAAGCCGATGCGCTGACGGCGCGCTGGCAGTCCGAGAAGAACAAGCTCAACCGGGCCGCCGATCTGAAGAAGCAGCTCGAGACGGCGCGTAACGATCTGGCGATCGCCCAGCGCGGCGGCGAGTTCCAGAAGGCGGGCGAGCTTGCCTATGGCACGATCCCGAAGCTGGAAAAGGAACTGATCGAGGCGGAGTCGGAAGACAACACCGTCACGGATTCGATCCTGCAGGAGGTCGTGACCCCGGACAACATCGCCCAGGTCGTCTCCCGCTGGACCGGCATTCCGGTCGACAAGATGCTCGAAGGCGAACGCGACAAGCTGTTGCGGATGGAAGACGAACTGGCGAAATGGGTCGTCGGCCAGGGCGAGGCGGTGCAGGCCGTGTCGCGTTCGGTGCGCCGGGCGCGCGCCGGGCTGCAGGATCCGAACCGGCCGATCGGCTCGTTCATCTTCCTCGGCCCCACCGGCGTCGGCAAGACCGAGCTGACGAAATCGCTCGCCCGGTTCCTGTTCGATGACGAGACCGCGATGGTGCGCATGGACATGTCGGAATACATGGAGAAGCACTCCGTCGCCCGGCTGATCGGCGCGCCTCCCGGCTATGTCGGTTATGACGAGGGCGGGGCGCTGACCGAGGCGATCCGGCGCAGGCCGTATCAGGTGGTTCTGTTCGACGAGATCGAAAAGGCCCATCCGGACGTCTTCAACGTGCTGCTGCAGGTGCTCGATGACGGGCGGCTGACCGACGGCCAGGGCCGCACGGTCGACTTCCGCAACACGATCATCATCATGACCTCCAATCTGGGCGCGGAATTCCTGACCCAGCTGGGTGATCATGAGGACAGCGAAGCGGCGCGCGAGCAGGTGATGGCGGTGGTTCGGGCATCGTTCCGGCCGGAATTCCTGAACCGGGTCGACGATATCATCCTGTTCCACCGGCTGCGCCGCGACGACATGGGCCAGATCGTCGACATCCAGCTCGGTCGTCTCGAAAAGCTGCTGTCGGAGCGCAAGATCGTCCTCGACCTGACTCCGGAAGCCCGCAACTGGCTTGCCGAAAAGGGCTACGATCCGGCCTATGGCGCCCGTCCGCTGAAGCGGGTAATCCAGACGGCGGTACAGGATCCGCTGGCCGAGAAGCTGCTGGGCGGCGAACTCTCCGACGGCACCCATGTGCGTGTCGACGCCGGCTCCGACCGGCTGATGTTCACAACCGGCCGCAAGCTGGAAGAGGTGGCGTGATCGGTCGTTGCTGAGATGAAAGGGGCTCGCCTTCGCGGCGGGCCCTTTTTTGTCAGACGGCTATTCGCCGCTCAGTTCGCGTTCGAGGCGACCCGGCTGTCGTTGCCGAGCAGAGAGTCGATGCGGGCGCGCTCGGACTGGAAGCGGGCGAGGTTGTCGCCGGCGAGCGCATCGGAGTTCGGGAAGCGGATCTTCATCGGATCCACTTTCGTGCCGTTGACAATCACTTCGTAGTGCAGATGCGCGCCGGTCACCAGGCCGGTCGCGCCGACATAGCCGATCAGCTGGCCCTGCTTGATGCGCGCGCCGGGCTTGACGCCGCCGGCGATCTTGCTCTGGTGGTTGTAGGAGGTCTCGTAGCCATTGGCGTGGCGAATGATGGTCTGGTTGCCGTATCCGCTGGCCCAGCCGGCCTTTTCGACGACGCCGTCGCCGGCGGCGATGATCGGGGTGCCGGTGGGGGCTGCCCAGTCGACGCCCGGATGCATGCGGCCATATTTCAGCACAGGGTGACGGCGCATGCCGAAACCGGAAGTGAAGCGGCCATTTGGCACCGGGTTGCGCAGCAGGAACCGGCGGATGCTGCGACCATCCTGGTCGTAGAAATCCACCGATCCGGAGTCCGGATCGCGGAAACGGTAGAGCGCGATATCCTCGCCGCTGATCTTTGCGTCGATGTAGAAAAGCTCGGAATCGGCCGTCGCGCCGCCATTGGGGTCGGCATCTGAAAAGAACAGCTCAAGCGCATCATCCGGCGAGGCCTGCGACTGGAGATCGACCTTGCTGGCCAGCAGGTTGACCAGTTGCGCCGACATCTGTTCGGTCAGATCATAGCTCAGCATTGCCCGGTAAATGCCGTCATAGATACGCACCGGCTTCTGGGCCGACCCGAGCAGCAGATCGGTTTCATCGGCGGTGGCATTGGCCACCGCATCGCTCATGGCCGGCGGTGTGCCCTTGACGAAGCGGCCCTTGTCGTTGAGCGCCATCGTCATGCGATGCTCGCCGCTGCGATAGAGGCTGAGGCGGACGACGCGCATGTTGCGGCCCATGCGCAACAGCCCGATGCGCAGCGTATCGCCGGCCTTGAGCGTGGCCGAGCCCGTGCCCTCCTGGATCAGCCGGCCGAGTTCGTTGGCCTGCGGCGGCGGGTAGCCGGCCGCCGTCAGCAGCGCGGCCGTGTCCACTGCCTGACGCACCGGCAGAATGTCGTCGCTGAAATCGCGGGTGAATATGGATTGCAGCGCGCTTACCGTAACATTCTCATCGATGATCTGGGCGCTGAGGGCGGGTTTGAGCGGCAACAGGCTGGGCTCCGGCTCGAACCGGTCGGGATCGACATAGCTCAGCATCGAAATTTCGCCGACGCTGTCCTGAAGCGAGGCCTCGTTGGCAAGGATCGTTGCTTCGATTTCCTCGGTGGTGAGATCGGCTGCGAACGGAGCGTCCGGCCGCGTCATCGGAAAGGCGATGGACCGGATCTCGACTTCGCCCTGGACATCGGTGTCATAAATCACGTCGGCGCCATGCTCGGGGTCTGACGGCGTTGCGGTCGAGGCAAACACGGCGAAGGGATCGAAGGCCGGATAGGAAGGGGTCTCGCCGTAATTGGCGGCAAGCGCCATTTTCACCTCGGAAAACGGCTCGTAATGGATCACGTCGCTGTCGCCCTGCCGCACGGCCGTCGGGACCTGCAGGATGCGACGGTTGGAAGGCTTGGCTATGACGGCGGTCTGTACGAGCCGCGCGCCGCGGGCTGCGCTGTCATTGGCATCGGGACGGTCGAGCCCGGTCTTGGCGAAGGCTGAGGCGGGGATCGCAAGCCGCTCGCGGCCATCGACGGCCACCGAAAGCGCGACCGCCATCAGCGCGGTGCTGGTCAGGCCCGTAAGGCAGACGCCGGCAAGCCAGCGCAGCGAAACAGCACGTCGCGCCGGCGGCGAACGGCCATCGACCACGATCGGGTTTCGCCGGCCGAAGGAACGCGCCGGGTTGTCTTTCACTTTCATAGGTCTGTCGTCTCGCATCGTAGTTTGCGTATCCGCCCGTTTTCATGTGCCGAAATTCAGCCATTGTGTCAAACGACCATCGGTGTCGCGGCTCCTGTGTGGAGCACGTCCGGAAAAGGGCAAACCGTTTTGCCGTCCGGAGCGATCAAGAACAAAGTTGCGAACCGTGTTCGCGGTCAGAAGAAGCGGACATGCGGCAAGCGCCGTCCGCAAACCCTCTCTTGCCGGGACCCCACGCTCGCGCCCAGGCGGCAATCTCTGGTTTGAAAGTGGCATATTGAAGGCGCTGTCATTTGTGGCCGCTGGCGGCGCACGCGTTGGTCCGCTTGTGGCGGTCATTCTCGGGACAAGAGGACGAACGTCACTAAAATATATAGAAATATCAGTGCGATAAC